>DASZVL010000085.1:0-68254 GCA_035547035.1 Mycobacteriales bacterium
GCCGGCGGTCGATCGACCGCCGGCGATTCTGCTTGAAGCCTGTATCAGGCGTCGATCTTCTCCCCCGCCATGTCGACCTGACGGCGCTTGCTGATGAACACGGCACCGACGATCAACCCGACCGAGATGACCCCAACGACCACCCGAACTGCCGTGTTCTGGTGGGGACCACCCACGCCGTACTTGACGACGGTCGGGACGATCAGCAGGGCAACCAGGTTCATCACCTTGATGAGCGGGTTGAGGGCTGGACCGGCGGTGTCCTTGAACGGGTCGCCCACGGTGTCACCGATGACCGTCGCGGCGTGCGCCTCAGAGCCCTTGCCACCGTGGTTTCCATCCTCGACCAGCTTCTTGGCGTTGTCCCATGCACCACCCGAGTTGGCCAGGAAGATGGCCATGAGGACACCCGCCGCAATCGCACCGGCGAGATAGGCGCCCAGCGGTTCCCAGCCGAGCCAGAATCCCGTCGCGATCGGCGCGAGCACCGCAAGCAGACCCGGCGTCGCGAGCTCGCGAAGCGAGTCACGCGTGCAGATGTCGACCACGCGGGCGTAGTCGGGACGCACCGAGCCGTCCATCAGACCTGGGTTGTTGCGGAACTGGTCACGCACCTCGATCACAACTCGACCCGCTGCACGGGCGACGGCGCTGATCGCGAGCCCGGAGAAGAGGAACACGACCGATGCACCGATGATCAGGCCGAAGAGCACGTTGGGCTTGGCCACGTTGAGGCTGATGCTGACGTTGCCGCCACCACCAACGGCTGTGGCAAACGAACCGAACAGCGCAGTCGCGGCGAGAACGGCAGTTGCAATCGCGATGCCCTTGGTGATCGCCTTCGTCGTGTTGCCGACCGCGTCGAGCGCGGTGAGCACCTCTGCGCCCTCGGGGCTGATCTCTCCGGACATCTCGGCAACACCCTGAGCGTTGTCGGAGATCGGGCCGAAGGTGTCCATCGCGACGATGACGCCAACCGTGGTCAGCAGGCCCGTGCCGGCGAGTGCGACCGCGAACAGCGACAGCACGACAACGCCGTGCCCCAACAGGAATGCGACGTAGACGGCAGCGCCGATCAGGATCGCCGAGTAGACGGCCGACTCGAGACCGATCGAGATACCGCCGAGGATGACGGTCGCAGGACCGGTCAGGGACGCCTTGCCGATCTCGAGAACCGGCTTGCGGTCGACCTCGGTGAAGTAACCCGTGAGGACTTGGATGGCACTTGCGAGCACCAGGCCAACGAGCACGGCGAGGAACGCCATTACTCGCGGGTCGGAGTTCCCGACATGGTGCAAGTCGCTGGCCGTGAGGTGCGTGCCGACGAGCTTCGAGAACTTCGACGGCAGGAAGACGAACGTGACGAGGGCGACGAGCGCCGCCGACACGAACGCGGAGATGAAGAAGCCGCGGTTGATGGCAGTCAGGCCCGTGCGATCGCCGTCGCGCGGCGCCGTAACGAGAACGCCGAGGATCGCGGTGATGACTCCCACCGCCGGGATCAGCAGCGGGAGCACCAGGCCGTCACGGCCAAATGCCGTCTGACCGAGCAGGAGCGATGCGACAAGGGTGACGGCGTAGGACTCGAAGAGGTCCGCCGCCATGCCTGCGCAGTCACCGACGTTGTCACCGACGTTGTCGGCGATCGTCGCGGCGTTGCGCGGGTCGTCTTCGGGGATGCCCTGCTCGACCTTGCCGACGAGGTCGGCGCCGACGTCGGCCGCCTTCGTGAAGATGCCGCCACCGACACGCATGAACATCGCGAGCAGCGCAGCACCGAAGCCGAACCCCTCGAGCACCTGCGGCGCGTGCTCGTTGAAGATCAACGTGACGACGCTCGCACCGAGCAGACCGAGACCGACGGTCAGCATGCCGACGGTGCCACCGGAGCGGAAGGCAACCCGCGTCGCAGCCTTGGCGCCCGACTGCTGAGCCGCCGCCGCCGTACGGACGTTGGCGCGGGTCGCGAGTGTCATGCCGGCGAAGCCGACGAACGCCGAGAAGAGCGCGCCGACGAGGAAGAAGACCGAGCGACCGATCTTCGCCCCCGTGGTCTCCGCCGGAAGGATGAAGAGCAGGGCGAAGATGATCACCGCGAACGGCGCCAGTGTCGTGAACTGGCGACGCAGGTAGGCGCCGGCGCCCTCCTGGACGGCCTTGGAGATCTCCTGCATCCGCGGTGTTCCTTGGTCGAACGCGAGCACCTCGCGCGCGAACACTGCGGACACGACGAGGGCGAATAGTGCGACCACGCCAACCACGGCGACGATGCCGAGATCCTTGTGGGTCAGCCCGGTGTCACTCGTGAGAGCCGGGGCATGCATCGCTGCCCGGGTCGAGAGGGCGTACGGCAACATCAGCGTCCTTCAGTCGATGAAATCGGCGAGCCCCCTGGTGCCGCTGCGAGGAAGACAGACGGCAGCGCACGTTTCGAGGCGCAAAGGTCTCGGGCTGGAAGTGTAGTAGCCCGGTGCTAGCAAACCCGGGCCGACCCTCCGGGAACCTGACGCACCGTCAGGAAGCCGTTTCAGGAGGCGGTTGGCTCCACGAACTCGGCGATCGAAGCCGGCAGCAGCGGCCAGATCATCCGGACCGTCGTGACCCCGCCATCACTCGTGACGAACAGATCCTCGACCAGCCCGCTGACCACAGCGAGCCCGAAGCCCGGCGGCATGGCATCGCCGTCCGGCGCGCCTTCGGCGAGCGCCCGGTTGGACGCCTCGACCAGGTCCATCGACTGGGTCGGGTCGTCGGCGAGGGTGCCCACGTTGATGACCTCGATGCTGAACTGCGCGCGGTCGTCCGCCATGCGCATCGTCACCGGCTCGTCCGTGCCACGCGCGATGTGCACGCCGACCGCGCGCGAGCAGGTCTCGCCGACCGCCAGGCGCACCTCGTCGAGCTGGTCCTCGTCCATCCCCGCCCGCCGCGCCACGGACAGCGCGACGAGCCGGGCCGTGCGGACGTGAGAGGTCAGCGGCGAGAACCGCACCTCGATCGTGGACACGTCAGTACAGCGACTGGGAAGACGCGCTCAGGCGTCGCTGCCGGCCGCGAGCGCCTCGCCAATGCTGGCGTGGATCGCGAAGACCTTCGTCAGCCCCGTTATCCGGAAGATCTTGAGGATACGGTCCTGGCTGCAGACCAAGTCGAGCGAGCCGTCGTGAGAGCGCACGCGCTTGAGCCCGCCGACCAGGACGCCGAGGCCCGTCGAGTCGAGGAAGTCGACCGCCTCGAGATCCACGATGAGCTGGTACTGACCACTGGCCACCAGGTCGATGAGGTGCTCACGCAGCTTCGGCGCCGTGTAGACGTCGATCTCGCCGCTCACGGCGACAACCGTCCGGTTGCCCTCCGAGCGAATCGCTACCGACAGATCCGGATCCACGTCAGCCTCCAGCGGCCCATCACGGTGCAACTTCCAGTGCACCACCATCCAACCATCACCCCAAGCACTAGCGTCTGGCCGCGGTGACACAGGCGCCGCGGCTCGCGGGCCGGTCATACCCCACTGGCAGACTCGCTGAACGTGGTTGCCCCGCTTGATCTTCTGCTCCGCCAAAGGGGTGACGGGCCGGGCGTCTCGGGCCCGGCGGGGCCGCGGGAGCGGATCACCCATGTGGAGCATCTGAACGCTCGCCCCGGTCACACCTCGCCGTGGCCAACCTGGGTCGACCCTGACCTGCGCGTCGCGCTCGAACGGGCCGGGATCGCCGAACCGTGGACTCACCAGGCTGCTGCGGCAGACCTCGCCTGGGCGGGTCAGTCGGTCGTCGTCTCGAGCGGCACCGCCTCCGGCAAGTCGCTGTGTTACCTGCTGCCCGCGCTGACCGCCGCGCTCACCGGGACCGGCACGACCGTCTACCTCGCGCCGACGAAGGCGCTCGCCGCCGACCAGCTCCGCGCGATCGGCGGACTCGGGCTCGACGGTGTCAGAGCCGCGACGTACGACGGCGACACGCCGCTGGAGGAGCGCGACTGGGCACGACGCCACGCCGACCTGATCCTCACCAACCCCGACATGCTTCACCACGGCCTGCTCCCCGCCCACTCGCGATGGTCGACCAAGCTGCGCAAGCTCCGCTTCGTCGTCGTCGACGAGTGCCACCACTACCGCGGCGTCTTCGGCTCGCACGTCGCTCAGGTGCTGCGACGAGTGCACCGGATCGCACGCCACTACGGCGCCGACCCGGTCTTCATCCTTGCCTCGGCGACGGTGAGCGACCCGGGCACCACGGCGCTGCGACTGGTGGGCGTGCCTGCCGCGGAGGTCACCGAGGACGGTTCGCCTCGCGGGGCGGTCGACGTCGCGCTGTGGGAGCCACCACTGACCGAGGCAACCGGAGAGAACGGCGCGCCGGTACGCCGCCCGGCGACGGCGGAGGCCGCGACGCTGCTGGCCGACCTGGTTGCCGAGGGCGTGCGGACGGTCGCGTTCGTGCGGTCGCGCCGCGGCGCCGAGTCGGTGTCGCTCGGCGCGAGGCGCGCGCTCGACGAGGCAGCACCGGAGCTGGTCGACCGGGTGGCTGCGTATCGCGGCGGCTACCTCGCCGAGGATCGGCGGGCGCTGGAGCGCGAGCTGCACGACGGCGAGCTGCTGGGTCTGGCCAGCACCAATGCACTCGAGCTCGGCGTCGACATCAGTGGCCTCGACGCCGTACTGATCGCGGGCTGGCCTGGTACCCACGCCTCGCTGTGGCAACAAGCCGGCCGCGCCGGGCGCGCCGGCCGTGACGCGCTCGCCGTTCTCATCGCCCGGGATGATCCGCTCGACACCTATCTCATCCACCATCCCGCAGCGGTCTTCGGACGCCCGGTCGAGGCTGCCGTGCTCGATCCGGACAACCGGCACGTCCTGCGGCCCCATCTCGCGGCGGCCGCCGCCGAGCTCCCGCTCACCGATGCCGACACGGCGGGATTCGGCCCGGCCGCGACCGGCGTGCTCGACGAGCTGGTCGCCGAGGGGCTGCTGCGCCGCCGGGCCAACGGGTGGTACTGGACCGCGCAGGAGCGCGCGACCGACCTCGCCGATCTGCGCGGGACCGGCGGCCCTCCAGTGCGAATCTGCGAGGTCGGCACCGGAAGGCTGCTGGGCACCGTCGATGCGGCGGCATCGCACGCAGCCGTGCATCCGGGCGCCGTCTACCTCCACCAGGGCGCGACGTACGTCGTCGAGCAGCTCGACCTCGAGGCGTCCGTGGCACTCGTCGAACGTCACAACCCGGACTGGACCACCCACGCTCGCGACGTCACCGACATTCGCATCGTCGAGACACGTCGAACGCAACGCTTCGAGGGAGTCGATCTGCATTTCGGGACGGTCGACGTGACGAGCCGGATCGTGTCCTTTCTCCGTCGGCGGCTCGGGTCGGGCGAGGTGCTGGGCGAGGAGCCGCTCGACCTGCCACCCCGTCAGCTCCGCACGCAGGCGACGTGGTGGGTGATCGACGACGAGCTGCTCGCCGCGGCGCAGGTCGAGCCCCGCGACCTGCCCGGATCGGCGCACGCCGCCGAGCACGCGTCGATCGGCCTGATGCCGCTCGTCGCGACGTGCGACCGATGGGACATCGGCGGCATGTCCACCGCGTTGCACCCGGACACGCTTGCGCCCACCGTGTTCGTCTACGACGGGCACGCCGGGGGCGCCGGCTTCGCGGAGCGTGGCTACGACCGCGCGCAGGAGTGGCTCAGCGCGACCCGCGATGCGATCGCAGCGTGCGAGTGCACGACCGGCTGCCCGTCGTGCGTGCAATCACCCAAGTGCGGCAACGGAAACGAACCGCTCGACAAAGCGGGCGCCGTACGCCTGCTCTCGGCCGTGGTCGAGCGGTGTTGGGACAGAGCTGCCGCGACTCATGCGGTGGCTGGCAACGCCGACGAGGAAGCGCGTATCAGGCATCCGCGCGAGGAGGACAACGCAGACCAGTGGCCGCGTGAGCGCAGCAGCTAGAAGGCCTCGGTGCGAGCGACCCACGCGCGAAGGTGCACCGCGATCAGGATCAGCACCGCGGCGGCGGCGATCCCGCGCCACAGCGGCGGCAGGCTCAGGCCGTTCTTGAGTGCCTTCTCGATCGTCTGCGGAGCCGACGCGGACTTGTGGGCGATCAGCGGCTTCGGGTAGTGGATCTTTCCGGGCGGCGTGTTGTCCTGGGCGCCGAGAGAGGTCTGCGCCGGCGGCAGGACGGGATCGCCGAACGACGGGATCGACCCGACCGAGGCAGGCGGGAGGTTGTGGCTGACCTGACCCGCGGAGTCCGCGTTGCCGAGGTTGACCGACCCCGAGTGCCCACCGCCGCGGCCGCCGCCGCTGCCCGTGGTCACGGTGCCGAGCGACGTACTGCCGCCTCCACTGCCGTTCCCGCCACTACCCCCGCCGGTGTTGCCAGCGCCACCGGTGTTCCCGCTACCACCGCTGGACTTCGACGGGGTGGGGGTCGGCGTCGGCGTCGGCGCAGCAGGAAAGTCCGCTGACCCGCTCGCCGACGACGTGCTCGCGATGTGGCCGGCCGAGCAGGTCGCGTTGCCGCAAGACCGGATGGCGGTGATCGAGTAGTGCTCCGACGTGCCGGCCACCGAGCTGCCGAGGTCCACCGGGCCGACCGAGCAGGCGCCGCCGGAGCAGTCCGCGCTCGTCGGGTCGGCGATGACGCTGCCCGTCGAGCTGGTGATCTCGTAACCCGTGATGTCGGGCTCGGGGTTGGCCGGCCAGTTGAAGGTCGCGGTGCTCGCGCTGTTCGGCGTGACCGTCAGGCCGGACGGCTTGGCCGGCGGGATGAGCAGGACGAAGGTGGCCGACTTCGTGCGGCCCTCGTTGTTCAACGTGACGGTGAAGACACCGTTGCTCGCCATCGGCCCGCCGGCCCACGCCGGATGGCGGGTGTTCACCGAGCTGGCGGACGGGCTCAGCGTGAGCGCGTTGTTGCAGTCGGCCTTGTGCGAGACAAGCGTCGACGACACGACACCCGGACCCGAGATGGTGAGAGTGACCGGCGCGGGGTTGGAGAAGACCGCACAGTTCGGCTGAGCTGTTGCCTGGATCGAGGGCGACTGGTTGAACGTGTAGGTGTAGCTGCTGCCGCCGGCCACCGTGATGGCGTCGTTGTTCGAGGCAGCGCTCGCGATGGTCGGGGCGAAGCCGCCGACTCCGAGGGCGGCGATGCCGCCCGCGACCAGTGCCTGCGTCAGTCTCCGGGTAGGCATCAGTCCCCTCCCTCGACGCTCGAGGGCCCAGTGGTGCCTGGCCTGGGTCCCGGCTGCGCCACCCTCACTGTCGAACTAATCATCTTCAGACGCAACACGATCCGCTGCGCGTCCGAACCGGGCGGGTTGCAGCTGGTCAGAGTGAGCCAGTGACCGGTCGCGAGGTTGCCGATCTGGCTGACGACGAGGGTGTCGCTCGGCGACACGATGAACGGGTTGGTGTGCCCGCCGAACGGTGGCACGACCTCGTACGTGCAGGTGCCGATCGGGGTGACCAGCGTCACCGTGTCTCCGGCCCGCATCTCGTTGAGCCGGTTGAAGGGACGGCCGTACGTCGTGCGATGCCCAGCGATGCCGACGTTGCCCTGGGCGCAGGGGTAGGGCGTCTCCGGGTAGTGGCCGGCGCCGGCCTGCAAGGCCGCAACCGACGTACCTTCGACAACGACGACACTGACCTGGACGCGGTCGTTGTGGATCTCGAGCCTGGTCAGGCCTTGGCCGATCGGCACGTCGTTGTTGCGGAAGTCGGTTCGGAACTTCGAGCTGTTCAGGTTAAGTGTCACGTGACGCTGGTGCTGCGCGCCGATGAAGTCGGTGACCGCCGGGAAGGCGAACACGCCGGCAGCGGAGACACAGAGCAAGCCGATCAGTCCCTGGACCGCGCGACGACCGCCGCGGCGGCGCAGCGCGTAGCCCATGAGGCCGCCGACCGGACGCGCCGCAGACGTTGCTGCGCCAGGCAGGAACGACTCGCCGTCAGGCGTTGGGTGGGACATCGGCGGTCAGATCCTCCGGATCGGCTGGGTGTCGCAAGGACGTCGCTGCAAGCCCAACGACTCCCGGACACTCCAGGTTACGTCGGGGTCACAACCCTCACTACGCTCAAGTTTCGGCCCAAACCGGGCAAAACCAAAGCATTTCCACCCGTATCGATTCCCTGAGGCGTGCCGGCCAAAATCAGCCTCCGGAACCGGTGCCGGCGCTCGCCGGACCGGCTCTGGCCCGAGCCGTCGCTGGACCGAGCGGCCGCAGCGCTCCGGGAAGATCGATCGACACCGTGAGGTCGGCGATCGAGTCGACGACCGAACAACTGCGCAGTCGCGCGCCATTTGCGACTGCGAGCTCACGTGCACGCTCGCACGCACCCGCCTGACCCGCGAGCGCATCGGAAGCGGCGGCAAGAGCGGCCGCATCTGCCGCGGCCTGCGCGCGATGGCGCACGTCGATGCCGACGCCGAGCGCGAGCGCGACGCCGGTGCCCGCGAGCACAACAGCGATCCCGCCGAGCATCGCGACAGTGGCACTTCCTTCTGACGCTTGGCGTCCGGTCACGGTTCCGTGACACCCCCCTCGCGCGGCGCGACAGCGCGCTGACGGATGGTGAGGTGTGGAAGCCGGCCGAGCCAGCCCGAGGCTCCGACTCGAACGACGACTGTTGCGGTGACAGTTGTCGCAGTCGACGTCACTTGCAGCACCGCACCGTGCGGCGCGTCACGAAGCGCAGCGGCACGCACAGTCGACATCGGCTCGCCGCGCGCCGCCATCCGGGCTGCGGTCGTCACGGTGTCGGTGCAACGCAGCTCGTCGGTGACCGCGATCACGCCGCCGATGGCGGCGGCCACCACGAACACCAACGACGGCAGGACCACCGCGAACTCGGCAGTGACCATGCCGTCGTCGGCTGAGCCGGGCCCGACTGAACGGGCCCGGCCGCGCCGCGGGATCAAAAGCCCGGGATGAGGTGAAGCGCGTGCGAGATCAGGCCCTTGATGATGTCGTCGATGAAGCTCCCGGTGAGCAGCTTGTAGAGGAACGCCGCGAAGGCGCAGGCTGCGACGATTCCGATGGCGTACTCGGCGGTCGACATCCCGGCGTCCTTCGTAGCGATCGCGACCTTGGTGCGCAGCGCCTGCAGCAGTCGACTCATAGAGATCTCCCTTCGCTGCCGGGCCACCGGCCGGCGCGGGTCGCGGCAACCACCGCAACGGGCGCAGAGTGCGCAACCGTCCGGCAGATGGCGACCGGTCGGCGGGTTGCTGTGGATGTCCTGGAAGGGTCGGGCCGATGTGGAACGAACCCGAATCGCTCAGAAGTGCAAGCCGCCGAAGAGTCCGATGACGATCGGTACGACGGCGACGAGGACGAAGGCCGGCAGGAAGAACAGGCCGAGCGGGATGACGACCCAGATCGACGCCTGCTGGACACGTTGCTGTAGCCGGGCATGTCGACGACTGCGAATCCGTGCCGCGACGCGTTGCAGCTCATCGGCGACGCTCGCGCCGGTCTGAGTTGTCCGAGCAGTCGACCGAGCTACGGGCTCCAGCCACGGGTCCGACATCCAGCTCTGCCACGCCTCAGCCGCAGGGGCGCCACGGCGCAAGGCGGCGGCCGCCGCGAGACAAGCCGCCGTCGTGACCGGATCACCCGCGACACTCGCTGCCTCCAGCGAGTCCGCCATCGTCAGTCCGGCGGAGAGACATCCCGCGAGCAGCTCGATGACGACTGGCACTGCGTCAGGTGATGCCGTCGGCGTCGGCGGCGCCAGCCGCGCCGTGAAGACGATCCCGGCAGCGGCGCCAACCCCAACCACCAGGCCGATCACACCGCCGAGGCCGAACCACCCGGCGAGCACAGTCATCACCGCGAGCGTCCATCGCAGCGCCATGCGCGGACCGGCGGCATCTGCTTGGGGCACGACGGCAAGCCCTCGCAGCCTTGCCTGCCCTCGAGTCAGCACCTGAGCGCCCACTGCGAGATCCGCTGCGTGGCCACGATGCCGAGTGCGTCGAGCACACCCGCACCGACGAGCAAGCCCCAACCCAGCGGCCGGTAGAGCAGGAGGTGAACCGGGTGCGCACCGATCGCCTCACCGAGAAGCAACCCGAACAGCGGCAGTCCGGCGAGCAGCATCATCGTCGCCTTCGGCGACGCGAGAGCGGCTTCCATCTCCCGTCGCAGCTGGTCCTCACGGTCCATAGCCTCACCGAGCCGCTCGAGGACGACGGCGATGCGACCGCCGGCGGACTCGGTGACCCGCCAAGCCGCCGCGACCGCCCGGAGCCGGCCGGCACCCGGTAGCCGGCTCGCCGCGTCGAGCTCGACCGCCGCGCTACCGCCAACGGACACCGAGTCGGCGGCCGCTCGCAGGACGTCCGCAAGTGGGCTGACGGTAGCGGCCGCGGCACGCAACGCCTCGCTCGCCGTGCGACCGGCGCGCAGCTCGCCGGCCAGTGCGAATGTTGCTTCGGCGACGGCCGCCTCGCGCGCGTCGCGTACGCGGTTGCGCTGTCGGATTGCCCGCCACCGATTCCATCCGAGCGGCACGACGCCGCCCGCCATCGCCAAGACGATCGGCAGCCGCAACGCGACGAGCCCAGAGCCGAGGGCAGCCGCGACAGCGAGGTCCGCCAACGAGATCGAGCGACCGCGCGGCTTAGACGGCGGGGCGACCCCTACCGAGGCGAGCCGTCCTCCCTCAGGTCGCGGCGTGACGATCGCCAGCACGAGCGCAACCGCCGCAGCGGCGAGCCAGAGCGTCACCGCAGCGACATCCGCTCGTCGAGAAGATCCGCCCCTGGCCCGCGCCGCACCTCGTGGTCATCGAAGCGGTATGCCGGCGTGACCTTGGCCATGCCGTCGGCGCTGCTGACGAGCACACCGAGGCCCGCCAGCCGGCGCGTGCCGTCGTGACCCCGTGCGAGGTGCAGCACCACATCGACTGCGGCCGCGAGGAGGCTGTGCGCCGCGGCGCGGGCGACACCAGCCTGCCCGCACAACGACTCGATGCGCGCGGGGAGATGCTCGGCGCGGTTCGCATGCACCGTGCTGCATCCGCCCTCGTGTCCGGTGTTGAGCGCCGCGAGCAGGTCGAGCACTTCTCCACCCCGCACCTCACCTACCACCAGCCGGTCCGGGCGCATCCGCAGCGCCTGGCGGACCAGCACATCGAGGGACACCTGCCCGGCCCCCTCGGCGTTCGCCGGACGGGACTCCAGTCGGACGACGTGCGGATGGTCAGGACGCAGCTCCGCGGCGTCCTCGACGAGAACGATGCGCTCCTCGGGAGCGACGAGCGACAGCAGGCTCGACAGCACAGTCGTCTTGCCGCAGCCGGTGCCCCCGGTCACGAGAAAGGCGAGTCTGCGCTTCACGAGGCGATGCACCAGCTCGGCGCCGCCGTCCGGGACCGAGCCGACCGCGACCAGCTGATCGAGGGTGAACACCCGTCGTGGCGGCACCCGAAGCGAGATGCAGGTGCCTTCCGGAGCAAGCGGCGGTACGACGGCGTGCACTCGGGTCCCGTCCGCCAGCCGCGCATCGGCGTACGGCGCAGCGTCGTCGAGCCGACGTCCTCCCGCCGCGACGAGACGAACGGCCAGCCGCCGCGCCGACGCCTCGTCGTCGATCACGAGTCCCGACGGGCGCAACCCGTGTCCGGAGTCGATCCACACCGGTCCGGGGCCGTTCACGAGCACGTCGGTCACGCCCGGCTCGGCGAGCAGCGGGGCAAGGATCCCGGCACCTGAGAGCTCTGCACTCAGCCGATCGGACACGTCGAGCAACGTCGCGATTCCGGCGGTCGGTGCCTCGTTCCGGACCGCGGCGGCAACCGCCGCCGGATCGAAACGGCCGGCGGTGGCAGCCAGCCGCCGTCGCACCCGGCCCGTCAGCTCGGGATCGTCGCCGTGAGTCATGCAGCTTCGCTGCTCGTCGCGATCGCCGTCAGGGTCACTTCCGCGGCGGCGCTCAGCGCGCACCTCCCGCGTCGGGTTGGCGGCTCCCCGCGCTGCGCCGCGGCCTGCACCGATGGTTCACTGCGCAGCGTCGCGGTCAGCGGTAACCCGAGGCTCGCAGCGACATCCCTGGCGGCGAGGCGGCCCGCGCCGGGATCACGAACCACGAGATGCGGGTCCGCAAGCTCGCGACCGAGCGTCGTCATCAGGACGGCGGTGGCGGCCACCGCGCGAACATCGGCCGGAACGATCACCACCGAGGCATCGGCGACGTCGAGCAAGCAGTGCGTCAGTCGACTCGGGACGCGCGCGAGGTCGATCACCACGGTCTCGAAGGCGCGCATTGCCGCGGCTACCACCGCGCGCACCGCGTCGGTCTCGACCGTCCCGTTGCCGGACCGACCCCACGACAGCATCGCCATGCCCTGGACGTCACATATCGCGGTAGCGAGAGCGTTGGGATCCAGGCCGCCACGAGTTGCCGCGAGCTCGTTCCAGCGCAACCCCGGCACGGACTCGGCGCCCATCAGCACGTCGATGCCGCCGCCGAGCGGATCGCCGTCGAGAAGCAGCGTCCGTTCGGAGGCCGATGCGGTGATCGCGAGGGCGGCGGCGAACGTCGAGGCGCCGGCCCCACCGCATCCGCCGATGACGACCAAGGTGCTTGCCGAGCGCGCCGCCGTCCCGCTGCTCGCCCGCAAGCTGTCAACCAGCTCGGCCTCCTGGCTGGGCAGCCGAAACACGGTGCTTGCGCCGAGCGCTACGGCGGCCTGCCAGACACTCAGGTCATCAGGATCGGAAGTCAGCACCACCACGCGGTCGCGGCGGGGCAGTCCGGCCATGGCGAGGGCGGGCGCGACGTCGGCTCCGACCAGCACCGCCTTCGACGAGCGCCAAGCGGCGGATGCCGCGCGGCTGTCTCGCTCGACGCCGCACGTCGTGCCGGCTAACGCGCACAGGCGCGGGACCGCGGCGACGAGCGACGGGTCCGCCGTGACCAGGAGGACGCCGGCCGACATGACTCGCAGCCTCGGCTGTTGCCGAGAGCGGGCTGAGCTGCCCCGCCCGGCCTGTGGACCGTTGTCTCCGCGAGCGACGGTGTGGATATCTGCGGCAGGACATAGGACGGCCCCCGCCGGGGGGGTAGCGGGGGCCGTCTCAAGGTCCGGCTCCGGGGGGGTTGAGCCGGACCAGCTTCACCTGTCATCGAGCCGGTGATGCATGTGGAATGCCCCTGTCACAAACCTGCAAACCTGCAAACCTGCCCAATCACGAATCTCTGGTGAACATCCTGTGGCGGGTGTGTCAGGCGTCGCCCGACGCCCGATTTTGCTGACTATTCTTGGCCGCATGTCCGAGTCGGCGGCATTCTTCGACCTCGACAAGACGATCATCGCCACGTCGAGCACTCTCGCCATGGGCCGGTCGTTCTACGCCGCCGGAATGATCGGCCGGCGCGCGGTCGTGAAGGGCGCCTATGCCCGCCTCATCTACCACTTGGGCCACGCCGACGAGCAGAAGATGGAGCGGATGCGCGACGACCTCGCGCGTGCGGTCACCGGCTGGGAGGCGCAGAAGGTCTCCGACGTCGTCGCCGAGGACCTGCTCGGTCTGATCGACCCACTCATCTACGACGAGGCGGCCGCCCTCATCGAGGCGCACCATGCCGCCGGTCGCGAGGTCGTCATCGTCTCCAGCAGCGGTGACGAGCTCGTCGGCCCGATCGGCGAGCTGCTCGGCGCGGACCGGATCGTCGCCAGCCGAATGGTCGTCGAGAACGGTCTGTACACGGGCGAGGTCGAGTTCTACGCGTTCGGTCCGTTCAAAGCCGAGGCAATGCGCGAGATGGCCGCCCAGGAAGGCTGGGACCTCGCCGACTGCTACGCCTACACCGACTCCTTCACCGACGTCCCGATGCTCGAGGCCGTCGGACACCCGTACGCCGTCAACCCCGACCGCAACCTGCGTCGCGAGGCAGTCGCCCGCGGCTGGGAGGTGCTCAGCTTCCGGCACCCGGTCCCACTTCGCCAGCGCTTCGGACGGATCCCGGTGCCCCACCGGCCACTCGCGGTGGGCATCGCCGGCGCGGCCGTCGTCGCTGCCGCGGGCTGGCGGGCCCTCGCACATCAGAGACGGGCGGGATAGAACACCTTCTTCTGCGGCAACATGTCTCACATGGCCTCGACCCGTAGCTACGGCGGTGAAGGAACTCCCGTCGACGAGCAGTCCCTCGGCGAGCTCGTCGCGACCGCAACCCGCGACCTCTCGGTGCTCGTGCACCAGGAGATCGAGCTCGCCAAGAGCGAGCTGGCCGAGCAAGTCAAGCGAGGCGCGATAGGCGCCGGCCTGCTGGCCGGTGCCGGGGTACTGGCGCTGCTCGGCTTCTTCCTAGGCTGCTTCGCCGCGGCGTTCGGGATTGCCGAGGGCGGCGGCGTACCGGTCTGGGCGGGCTTCCTCTGCATCGCCGGTCTTTTCATCGTCGTCGGCGGCGTACTCGGTTTCATCGGCGTGCGGGCCTTCGCCGCGGTGAGCGGGCCGGACCAGACGGTCAGCACCGTCAAGTCGAGCCTCGCCTCGCTTCGCCACCGGAACGGGTCGAAGCCCGCGGAGGTTGCCGACTAGCGCGCGCCGCCGCGACAGCCGGTGCACTTTTCAGCAATGTCGTTGTTACCGGACACGTTGTCATCGCCTCCGTATGTCACATGTGTGTCGTGAGATGCGACCTCTGTGTGACATGCGGGTCGTAGATCACAACACCCATGTGACATGCGATCACCGAACCACGAGGTGTCAACAACCTGGCGGGTCACAACTCCTAGTAGGCGTGACACGCTTGGCCCGTGGCGGCGCCGCGGGTGGTCGAGCAGTCCGCGGTCCTCATCGACGGACCGTGGACGCATCGCCACGTCAGCGCCAACGGCATCCGACTGCACGTCGCCGAAGCGGGCACCGGTCCGCTGGTCCTTCTGCTGCATGGCTTCCCGGAGTTCTGGTGGAGCTGGCGGCACCAGCTCGTCGCGCTGTCCGAGGCTGGCTTCCGCGTGGTGGCACCGGACCTTCGCGGGTACGGCGCGAGCGACAAGCCACCCCGCGGGTACGACGTGCCGACGCTTGCCGCCGACCTCGCCGGGCTGGTGCGCGCGCTCGGTGAGCGCGACGCCGTCTTCGTCGGGCATGACTGGGGTGGGCACCTTGCATGGTCGGTTGCGGCCATCCACCCGAATGTGGTGCGCAAGCTCGCCGTGCTCGACATCGCGCACCCGCTGCGGATGCAGGAAGCGTTGCGGCGCGACAACGCCCAACGACGCGCAAGCTCCTATATCGCAAGGTTTCAAGCACCCTGGACACCCGAGCGATGGCTCGTCGCCGACGACTCCGCGAACGTGGCCGCGATCCTGCACCGGTGGGGCGGGCCGAGCTTCCCGGATGCCGAGACCGAGGCGCTGTGTCGCGAGGCCATGCAGGTGCTCTACGTGGCGAACCGCGCACTGGAGTACTACCGGTGGACGGTGCGCTCGATGGCACGTACCGACGGGCGTCGCTACCGCGCGCTGATGCAACGACCGATCACCGCACCGACGTTGCAGCTGCACGGCGAGCTCGACCCCTGCGTCCTGCCGTCGACCGCTCGCGGGTCCGATCGTTACGTCAGCGGCGAGTACACGTGGCGAGAGCTACCAGGCCTCTGGCACTTCCCCCACCAGGAGGACCCAGAGCTCGTGACCAAAGAGCTGCTGACCTGGCTGATCGGTTTGTGAAGGGCCAGCGGTGCCCTGACCCCTCTAGGCCTTCACAAACCCGTTAGTCGCAGCCCATCGTTGAGACTTGCCGCGTTGCGTTGGTGCCGAGCTGCGCGTCGTGCGCGACCTCGTGCGCGGTCAGCGCATAACCCGTGTGCGAGTCGTCGACGGCAGCAGCGAACACGACACCGCCGACCGCGCCCGATGTCGTGAGAAGCGGGCCTCCTGAGTTGCCCGGCTGCACCTTCGCGTACAACGCGTAGATCTGACGCGTCACTTGTCTGTCCTGGTAGATGTCCGGTCCGCGGGCGTTCTGCACGTTGCGGATCCGAGCCGCGCGAGGCGTGAAGCCGCCGTTCTCCGGATAGCCGGCGACGATCGCGTTCTCACCGCTGCGCATCGGACCACCGAACGGCAACGGCGACAGGCCGAGGTTGTCGACGTCCAGTACGGCGACATCTCGCTCCGGGTCGTACAGGACCACCCGCGCGGGCAGGGAACGCCCGTCGACGGTACGAACGGTTGGTGAGCTGACCCCGGCCACGACGTGCGCGTTGGTCATCACGCGATCCGGCGCGAAGACGAAGCCGCTGCCCTCGAGCTGGCGGGAGCAGGACGCGGCGATGCCGGTGACCTTCACGACGTCGGGCTCGGCCCGTCGTACCGCCTTGCTGTGGGCGATCCGCGCCGGTGGCGGCGGCACGTCCTTGATGCGGTCCGGCGCGATCGCTCCGAACACTTCTGGCAACCCGTCGCGGTCGAGCAGCCGGCGAAACGACGCGAACCACGTGTGCGCGGTATCCGGCATCACCTTGTCGACGGTGCGAAGGATCCTGGAGTGCCTGACCTCGCTCGAGACGCCGGAGGCGGCGCTTTGTGCCAGTGCGGTACCGACCAGCCAGGCCACGAGCAGCACAGACACCACGCTGACCGCGCCACCGGCCACCGAGTCAGCGGTGCGCAGTGGGCGCCAGGTGAACTCGCGACGGATCGCGACTCCGATCAACGTCGCGATCAGCTGCCCGATCATCGCGCAGAGCACGACCGCGAGCAGGCCGAACATCGCCGGACCGATCCCGATCCGGATGTCGGCGTGCAGCGAGCTCGCGTACTTCGCGCCGAGCGCGCCACCGCCGAGGAAGCCGGCGAACGACAGCACGCCGATGACGAAGCCCTGCCGGTAACCGCTCCACGCGAACAGCACGCAGATCACCAGAAGGATCAGGTCGAGGAGGTCCATGGGTGGGGCCTAGTCGCGGCGGTCCGGGACCGGCATCGGGGCCACGACGTCGTGATCCCAGTCGCGTTCCCAGCCGCCGAGTCGCAGCAGCCGGTCGAGGATGCCGGCGGTGAAGCCCCACACGAGCATTCCGGCGACCCGAAAGCCGGGCGAGGCATAGCCGAGCCGGTGCCTGACCATGAGGCGGTTCGCCGGGTCGGCGAGGTCGGCGAGCGACACCCGCGACACTGCCGCGACCTCGATCGGGTCGACCGGCCCGACATCACTCGGCTCCCGCCACCAGGCGATCACCGGCGTGACGAGGTTGCCACTCGGCGGGAGCCAGAGCTGGGGCATCGTCGCGAGGACGTCGATGCCGGCCGCGTCGACACCGGTTTCTTCGACGGCCTCACGCAACGCCGCCGCGATCGGACCGTCGTCGGTGGGGTCGATGCCGCCGCCCGGGAACGCCGGCTGGCCGGCGTGGTGGCGCAGGTCATCACTGCGCTGGAGCAGCAGCACGTCGGGACCCGAAACGCCTTCGCCGAAGAGGACGAGCACCGCAGCCTCCCGCAGGCCCTCGACGCCTTCGGCGGGCAGCGGAGCGAACGAGTCCGGGTCGGCGTCGCGCAGCGCTGCCACGAGGCTCATCAGCCACTCCGGCGCGGCGGACCCGCCGTGTGCCGCGGCGGCGACTCCGTCCGTCATTGGATGTGAAGGTACGTCGCGAGGTCGGCGCGCAGCGCGGCGGCGTCGGTGTACGGGCCGGTGTGAACGTGCACGACGACGCCGTGCGCGTCCACGAACGCCGTCTCGGGCGGTCCGGGCGCCCTGGCGAGCCCGAGTAACACCTTGCGGTCCGGGTCGACCACGGACGGATATCGCACGGGGGGCTTCACGTGTGCACCGAAGTCCAGCGCGCTGTCAGCGTCGTCCTCGGTGTCGACTCCGAGGAAGCGAACCTTGCCGCGGTCGGCGTCGTACACCGACGACAACACCGCTGCCTCCTCCTGGCACGGGCCACACCATGAGCCCCACACGTTGACGACGGTCGGTGTGCCCGTCAGCCCGGCCAGATGCACGGACGGACCCTTCCCAAGACAACTGAGGGTGACCTGAGGGAGGCCGCCCGCCGCGGCAGTCGCCGACGACGGCGGACAGGGCGCGAGGTGGGCCTTCGCGACGAGCCGAGCGTGCTGAACACCGGCTTGTCCGGTCGGCGACACGTCGCCGCCTCCCCGCGACGTCGACGTGCAGCCCGTGACGAGCACTACGAGAACGAGGAGTGCGATGCGCGCCGGGCGTGGGCTCACGCAGACGCCGCCATCTGCGAGGCCGGCCGGAGCAGCTTCTCGGCGACCCCCGGGTCGGTCGGACCCTCGCCGTACGACGGGCAGAGCTTGGCGAGCGGGCAGGCGCCGCACGCCGGACGTCGGGCATGGCAGGCGCGGCGGCCATGCCAGATCATCCGGTGCGACAGGCCGGTCCAGTCTCGCTTCCCGAACAGGGCACCGACCTCGTGCTCCACCTTGACGGGGTCGTCCTCGGTGGTCCAGCCGAACCGCCGCGAGAGCCGGCCGAAGTGGGTGTCGACCGTGATGCCGGGGACGCCGAAAGCGTTGCCGAGCACGACGTTGGCGGTCTTGCGCCCGACCCCGGGCAACGTCACCAGATCCTTGAGCTTGCCCGGCACCTCCCCGTCGTACCGCTCGTCGAGGGCCTGGCCCAGCTTCATCAGGCTGTCGGTCTTCGCCCGGAAGAAGCCGGTGGACTTGATCATCGTCTCCATCTCGGCCCGGTCTGCGCCGGCGTAGTCGGCCGGCGTCGGGTACTTCCGGAAAAGAGCGGGGGTGACCGAGTTGACCATTTTGTCCGTGCACTGCGCGGACAGCACCGTCGCGACGAGCAGCTGAAGCGGCGAGTCGAAGTTCAGCTCGCAGTGGGCGTCGGGATAGGTCTGCTGGAGGATCCGATCCATCCGCCTGGCCCGCCGGACCAGTCCGGTTCGGGTTTCGGGCTGCGCCACGTGACTGAGCCTACGAGGCCGTTCGGACGAGCCTCGTTGCACCACGACCTACCGCCCCTAGGCCGTAGGGGTGACGTGAGGTTCGCCACCCTCAAGCAAGTCCAAGATCACGCCGATGCCGCGAAGGACAGCGCGGAGAGTGAGGAAATGCCGAATCGGCCCACGGCGGACCGTCAGACGCCGCCCGAACGGGACCCGCAGTTCGCCCATCTCTCATTGGACGGACTCCGGGAGTACCGCAGCGCCCTGACTCAGGAAGAGAGCCGGGTGTCGTACTGGCGTCGGATCATCCAGGCTCGCCTCGATGTCGTCAGCAACGCGGCCCGCAGCGGGAACACCGGCGTGGACGACCTGCGCAGCCTCTTCGCCGAGCGCGGCGGCAACGGGACTCGGACCGCCGTTCTGAGCGTCCTGCCGATCGACGACATGCCGCCGCTGCCCGACCTGGCGAGCCTGTGGTCGCGAGAGCCGGACGCCAACAACCCGAACGCGACCGCGGAGCTCATGCACGAGCTGTCGAAGGCCGAGACGCAGCTCTCGACCTACCGGACGGCGGTTCATCGCCAGCTGGCCGCAGCGACGGCGGAGCTGATAGCGCGCTACCGCGAACAGCCCGATCTCTGCCTCACCGCGCTGCCCTCGCCTCGGACCGCAGGCACCATCACCGTCTGATCGGCAGTTGTAGGGCAGACTGCACGCGTGGAAGGTGTGCTGGCGTCGGCACCGCTGTTTGCCGCGCTCGACCCTGACTCTGCCGACACGCTCGAGAAGGTGCTCACCTCTCGAACCGTCAACCGCGGGCACGTCGTATTTGCCGAGGGTGATCCCGGTGACCGGCTGTTCATCGTGCTCGAGGGCAAGGTCAAGATCTACCGCGCCTCCGCCGACGGCCGCGAGAACCTGATCGCCCTGCTCGGCCCGGGCGAGATGTTCGGCGAGCTGTCGCTGTTCGACCCCGGCCCGCGCACCGCGAGCGTCTCGGCGGTCACCGACAGCACCCTCGCCTCGCTCGATCACGACGACCTGCGGCCGCTGCTGCTCGAGCGTCCGGGCGTCGGCGTGGAACTGCTTCGCGCGCTCGCGCAACGACTCCGGCGCACCAACGACGCGATGGCGGACCTCGTCTTCACCGACGTTCCCGGGCGGGTCGCCAAGGCGCTGATCGAGCTCGCCGCGAAGTTCGGCGTGGGCGAGGCCGAAGGAACCCGGGTGCGCCACGACCTCACCCAGGAAGAGCTGGCGCAGCTGGTCGGCGCGAGCCGGGAGACGGTGAACAAGGCGCTGTCGGAGTTCGCGCACCGCGGCTGGCTGCGGATCGAAGGCCGAAGCGTCCTGCTGATCGACGAGGAGCGACTGACCCGCCGGGCCAAATAGTCTTCTAACGAGACGGCAGCGCGGATAGCGCCTTCTGAGACGGCGAGAGCTCGCCGCGCATCTCCGTCGCACCTGACAGCGCGATTGCCTGCCTGACCGCGAACCGCGCGGCCGGCAGGTCGCCGACCGCCCGAAGGCAGTTGCCGAGCACCCGCAGCGCAACCACCCGCGAGCGGACGTCCTGCGCGGGCTGCGCCAGTGCCTCGTGCGCGACCCGCAGCGCTTCGGCCGTCTCCCCCAGCTCGAGCAAGCCGCCGGCCAGGTGTGCGAGCGCCTGTCGGCGCGGGAAGGCGAGCGATGCGTCGCTGACGACCTGCGCCTCACGGAGCAGCCCGACGGCTTCCTTGGTCTCCCCCCGCGCGCGAAGCGCCTGGGCGAGCAACACTCGCAGGCTGACCAGGGCGCCCGCGCGCAGATCCAGCCCCTCAGCGCGGGCAAGCGCTGCGCGTGCGGCAGCCTCCGCCGCGGCGGCGTCGCCGAGGTCGAGCCGGCAGTAGCCGATGTTCACGGTCGCAAGGGCAGCCGGCAGCGGATGGCGCGCCTTCACGGCGAGCTCGATCGCGTGCTCGAGCCGCCGGATGGCCTTTCGCGGGCGCCCCTGCCCGCGCAACGCCGCCGCCGACGCGAGCGACGCCATGCACTGGCCCCAGGTGTCGCCGAGCGCCTCGAACTCGTCGTACGCGGTGGATGCTTCCTCCAGCGCCGTGGTGATGAAGCCGAGCTCGGCGGCCGCGAAGCCGTCGATGATCATGCATGCGGCGCTGCCCCAGGTATCGCCGAGCACCTGCCCCATCGGCAGCAGGCTCTGGGCCAGCTCGCGCGCCTCGGCCAGGCGGCCCTGCAGGAGACGGACGAACGCCTCGGTGCCGGCGCACCAGGACAAACCGTCGTCGTCGTCGAGACCGGCGAACACGTCAGCGGCGGCAGCCAGGCGTCCCTCCGCCTGCCCGTAGTCGCCTCGCGTCGTCGCGTTCCAGGCGAGGTGCTGCAAGGCCCACCCGGCACCTCGCCGGTCACCGACGCGTTCGGCGAGCGCAAGCGCCTGCTCGAACCGTTCCTCCGCGGAGGACAGCCGGCCGCCGAGGAAGTCGATCATTCCCAGCTGCCGCAACGCCTCGCCCGTGACTCGGTCGTGGCCGGAGTCGCTTGCGGCAGCGAGAGCGGTGACCAGCGCCTGGCGCGCCCGTACCTCGTCACCGCGGCGGCGCAACAGGTCACCGTGAACGACGAGCGCAGTTGCTCGGGTGCGGAGGTCTGAGGATTCCAGCGGACCGGCGAGATCGACCTCGGCGTCATCGAGCCGGTGCAAAGCAACCCGGGCGGCCGCACGGCGTACCAGCGATCTTGCAACCACGGCGGCCGGCAGCTTCTCGTCGGCAAGCGCCAACCCGCGGCTGAGCAGCGTCTCGGCCCGCGCGTTGTCGTCGCGAGCGAGTGCCGACTCGCCTAGCCGGTCGAGCGCTCCGAAGCCGATCTCGCGAGCCAGCCACGCCGGGTCGGTCGCCGGCAGGTTCATCTCCGTCGCGAGCAGGACGGCCTGCTCGGACTGCGCGGCGACGAAGGCGTCGGTGTCCACCGGTGACCACTGCAGACCGTCGATCGCCCAGCGCGCGACGGTTGCGTGCCGACGCGCGCGCTCGCCCTTCGGGATGCCGGCGTAGGCGACGTCACGGGCCAGCGCGTGCGTGAAGACGTAGTGCTGCATGGACTCCGCCCCGTCACCTGTCGGCCGCACGATTCCGCGGGAGACCAGCTCGTCGATCGCGGAGTCGAGCTGCGAACCGGCGTCGTCCCCGGCGGGTGACAACGCCCGCACCATCTCCTGGGAGAAGCGGTTGCCGATCACCGACGCGTCGCGCGCCAACGCGCGTGCTGCCGGCGACAGGCCGTCGATACGCGCGGCGAGCACCGCCTGGACACCGGCGGGCAGCACTTCCCGTGGCAGGTCACCGGCAAGATGCCAGCCGTCACCGTCGCGGCGCAGCAGGCCGCGGTCGACGAGAAGGTGCAGCAGCTCGGCCAGGAAGAACGGGTTGCCCTGGGCGCGGTCAAGCAACTGCTCGCGGGTCTCGGGGTCGAGCTCAGCGCCGTCGAGATAGGCGCGCAGCAACCGCTCGCTCGCCGCCTCGTCGAGTGGTGACACCGGCAACAGCTCGATGTCGGGCATGTCCTCCCACCACGCCGTGGTGACGAGATCCGGCCGGCCGACCGCCATGAACATGACGGCTCCGCCCACCTCGTTCGACAACCGCGACATGGCATCGAGCAGGTCAGCAGTTGCCCACTGGGCGTCGTCGACGACGAGCACCAGCGGGCCCTCGGTGACCAGCGCCGTGAGCACCGCGGCGACCGCCTCGACCATCGGGTCCCGGGTCAGCTCGACGGTGCCGGGTGTCGTCGCGTCACGCGGCCCGATCGGTGCCCACTCCACCAGGCCGAGCAGGCCCAACAGACGGTCGGTCGTCGGCGCGCCGATCGGACGACCGAGTGCCGACAGCCGGGTGACGGTGCGTCGTACCCGAGCGATGGCGGTGTCGACGTCGTCGTCCTCGGTGATGCCGAACGCCGTGCGCATCCAGTCGGCGAGCGCGGACAGCTCGCGGCTCTCGCCGTACGGCGCACACCTCCCCCACAGCACGCGTACGCCCGGCAGCTCACCGGCGAACTCGGCGAGCTCCATCGCGAGCCGCGTCTTGCCGACACCCGCGTCGCCGGTGACGACGACCGAACCTGGCCGGCCGCGCTCGACCACGTCGAGGACCCGGCCCACCAGGCGTCCGTACTCGGCGTCGCGACCGATGAAGGGCGCCTCCTCGCCGAGCCCGATCCGCGCAGCGCCGGGAGGGCGCAGCCCGACGAGCTCGTACGCAGCGACCGGCTCGCGCTTGCCCTTGAGCCGAAGCGGCGGCAGTGAGCGCCATGACGCGATGGACATCGTCGCGAGCGCTGTCGACCGCCCGGCGTACACCGCGCCGATGCCCGCCGCGTCCGACAGTCGCGACGCGGTGTTCACGGTGTCGCCGACGACGGTGTAGGACAGCGATGCCTGCACACCGGCAAGAACCTCGCCCGTGTTGAGACCGACCCGCAGACCCATGCGCCGGCCGCCGCCGGACTCGTCTTCCATGACCCGGCGCACCGCTGCCTGCATCTGTGACGCCGCGCGGACCGCTCGCTCGGTGTCGTCCTCGTGGGCGGTCGGCGCACCGAAGACGGCCATGATTCCGTCACCGGTCAGCTTGTCGATCGTGCCGCCGTGGTCGGTGACCGAGCGACCCAGCACGGCCAGCACGTGGTCGGTGACGATGCCGACGCGCTCCGGGTCGACGCCTTCGGCCCAAGCGGTGAAGTCGGACAGGTCGCCGAACAGGACAGTGACGATTCGCCGTTCCGCGGTCGACTCGGCCGCGTGCTCGGAGGTGTCGAGCAACGCCCCGCAGGAGTAGCAGAACCGCGCCGACGGGACGGTCGGCGTCCCGCAGACCGGGCAGGTGAGCGGAGCGGTCACGGTCGGAGGGGGGCCGGCGTCATGGGTGGCCTCAGCCGTGATCACGGAGGTAGTCGAGCTGCGCGCGCACCGACAGCAGGGCGTGCGGCCACAGCGACTCATCGATGTCGGCATAGACCCGTCGTACGACGGCGTCCTCGTCTTCGTCACCCGCAGCGAGCGCTTCGCGAACCTGGTCGAGTCGCTCCGCGCGATGCGCGAGGTAGAACTCCATGACGTCGAGCGGGCGCTCCACGACCGGCCCGTGGCCGGGCAGGATCACGTCGATGTCACCGGCTGCGATGTCGCGGAGTCGCTGCAGCGAGTCGAGGTAGTCGCCGAGCACCCCATCCGGATGCGCGACGACCGCGGTCCCGCGACCGAGCACCGAATCGCCGGTGAGCAGCGCGCGATCGGACTCGAGGACGAAGCTCACGGAGTCGCTGGAGTGCCCGGGGGTCAACACGGTCAGCCATTCCAGTCCGGCGAGCGCGGTGCGGCCGGGTTGGTCCGGGATGGGATCGACGCCGAGGCAGAGCTCCGGGTCGCGAGCCACGACTGGTGCGCCCGTCCTGGCATGCAGCTCGGGTGCGCACTCGCCGTGGTCGAAGTGTCCGTGAGTGAGGACGATCGCGGCGACCGGGCCGAGCGCTTCGATCTTGTCGATGTGGCCGTTCTCGATCGGGCCCGGATCGACGATGACCGCGCCCTGGTCACCCCCGGGTGCGCGCAGCACCCAGGTGTTGGTGCCGTCGAGAGTCATCGGTCCCGGATTCGGTGCGAGCAAGCGGGACGCGCTGGCTGTGACGGCTTCGAGCTCGGTCATTGGACCGCGGCGTCCTGGGGGTAGCCGGGCTCGTGCGGCAGCAGGAACTTCAGGTGGTCGTTCTCGTCGAAGACCAGCTTGGGGAGGATCCGCGTCACGTTGCGCTGGGGGGCTGCGGCGAGGACCGCGTCGACCGAGGCGTATGCCGAAAGGTCGCGGAGCGAGGCAAGCGTCGGTGGCATGAGCATCATCTCGCCGCGTTCGTTGCCGTCCAGCGCTGCTTGCGGGCGCATCCACGCAACCCGATCGGCTTCACCGCCGACGTCACGGGTGCGCTGGCCGGCGGGGAGGGCGGCGACGAAGAACCTGGTGTCGAACCGGCGCGACTCGACCTCCGGCGTGAGCCAGTGGGTCCACGGCTGCAAGAGGTCGCCGCGCAGGACCAGACCACGTCGCCCCAGGAACTCGACAAGAGACAGCGAGCGATCGATCAACGCCAGGCGGTCCGTCTCCCAGTCGTCGCCGCTGGTGTCAGCGACCACCGTCGTACCGTCCGGACCGGCAAGCAGGACACCCGACTCCTCGAAGGTCTCGCGCACTGCGGCGCACACCAGCGCTCGCGCGAGCCGCTCGTCGCACGAAAGGTCCTTCGCCCACTCGCCGGGGGTGCGACCAACCCATGCCTCGTCGGCAAGGTCCTCGTCGCGGGCGTCGACCGAACCACCTGGGAACACGAAGGCGCCGGCGGCGAACGCCATCGAGGCGGCACGCCGCAGGAGGTACACCTCGGGTCCGTCCGCGTCGTCGCGCAGCATGATGACCGTGGCGGCATGCCGCGGCTCGACCGGCTCGACCTCGCCCGCGTTGAGCTTGCGCAACGTGTCGACGAGACCCGCGAACAGGTCGCTGGGATCCCCGGCCATCAGGCCCTCACCTTCGCCACCAGCTCGACCTCGACGGGTACGTCGAGGGGAAGCACTGCGACGCCCACCGCACTGCGCGCGTGGCGGCCGGCGTCCCCGAACGCTGCGGCGAGCAGCTCGCTCGCGCCGTTGACGACGGCCGGCTGGCCGAAGAAGGACGGGTCGCTCGCGACGAAGCCGACGACTTTCACGATGCGCTCGACCGCGTCGAGATCGCCGAGCTCGGCCTTGAGCGCGGCGATGGCGTTGAGCGCGCAGACTCTGGCGAGCTCGGCCGCTCTGTCGGCCGCTATCTCGGCGCCGACCTTGCCGGTGGCGAGGACCTCACCGTTGACGACCGGCACCTGACCCGAGATCCAGACCAGGTCGCCGGAGCGGACGGCGGGCACGTAGGCCGCAACCGGCGGCGCCACAGGAGGGACCTCCAGCCCGAGCTCGGCGAGGCGCGCCTCGACCGCACCCATCTAACGTCCCGAACTTCTGGTTCGGGGCACTACTGTCCAGCCTCCAGCAACGGGCGCTTCAGGTAGGCGACGACCTGCTCACCGCCACCGGGAGCGGGGACGACCTGCACCAGCTCCCAGCCGTCAGCCCCCCACTGGTCGAGGATCTGCTTGGTCGCGTGCACCAGCAAAGGAACGGTCGCGTACTCCCACTTGGTCACAGGACTGAGCCTAGGAGCAAACCCCGCAGCAAACAGGAGGCGGCCACCGATCCGGGCAACTCTCGCCGCTCCGACCCGGAAGCGATGTGGCATTGCATGCGGTTTTCACCGCGTTTCGAGGCACTTTCCGGAGGCAATGCCACATTGCTTCCGCCTTGAGCCTTCGGCTCAGGCCGATGCGGCCTTGCGGCTCCTGAGGAGGCGCTTGCGCTCGAGCTCGTTGAGGCCGCCCCAGATCCCGTGGTTCTCGGCAACGGTCAGGGAGTAGTTCAGGCACTGCTCCTTGACCTTGCAACGGCGGCAGAGCGCCCGGGCGATGCCCTCGCGCAGGTCCTTCTCAGGCTTGCGCTCGAAGTGGCTGGGTGCGTAGAAGTACGTCGCGTTGTCCGCCTGGCACTCGGCACCGGCCCGCCACGAGAGTTCGTCGTACACGGCTGGTCCTCACCTTCGGCTGGCTAGGCTCGCTGAATCTGTGGTTCGACACCCTGATGGGCTTTCCTGCGGGCCATTCGGACCAATCCGCGCTTCCTCTTACCCTCGTTGAGTGGCCGACTTCCCCGCGGTGAAGCTGCACGTGGTCAGCGGCAAGGGCGGGACCGGCAAGACCACGATCGCGGCCGCCCTCGCGCTGGCGCTCGCCGCAGGCGGCCGCCAGGTGCTCCTCACCGAGGTGGAAGCCCGCCAAGGCATCGCGCAGCTGTTCGACACGCCGCCGCTGCCGTACGAGGAACGGCGAGTTGCGGTCGCCCGAGGCGGCGGCGAGGTCTACGCGCTCGCGATCGACCCGGAGCAGGCGCTCCTGGAGTACCTCGAGCAGTTCTACAACTTGCGCCGGGCGGGCTCCATGCTCAAGAAGCTCGGCGCGATCGACTTCGCCACCACGATCGCACCGGGCCTGCGCGACGTCTTGCTGACCGGGAAGGTCATGGAGGCCGCGACCCGCGAACGCCGCGGCGGAGGGCGCATCTACGACGCAGTCGTGCTCGACGCCCCACCGACCGGACGGATCGCGAAGTTCCTCAACGTCAACACCGAGGTCGCGGCGCTCACCCGGATGGGGCCGGTCCGCAACCAGGCCAACAGCGTCATGACGTTGCTGAGGTCCGCCAAGACCGCGGTCCACCTCGTCACGGTCCTCGAGGAGATGCCTGTCCAGGAGACCGTCGACGGCATCGAAGAGCTGGTGGCGACCGATCTGCGGCCGGGCGCGGTGATCGTCAACATGGTCCGCGACCCGCTGATCCCCGCCGACCGCATCGAGCCGGCCGCCGATGGCCACATCGACACCGACGACATCGCACGCGGCCTGAAGGCCGCCGGAGTCGAGGATGACGGTACGACGCTGGCAGCGTTAGCCGGTGAGATGACCGACCACGCGCGCCGCGTTCTCCTCGAACGGCAGGAGCTCGCGACGCTGTCGGCCTTGGACCGGCCTACCTACCAGGTGCCCTACATCGCCGATGCGACCGAGATGTCCGGCTTGCAGGAGATCGCCGACCGGCTGCAAGCGGCGGGGGTGGTCTAGGCGATGACCGCTCCGAACGCATCGCTTGATGTCGACGCCCTGTTGCGCGACGCGAGGATCATCGTCTGCTGCGGCGCCGGCGGCGTCGGCAAGACGACGTCCGCGGCAGCGCTCGCGGTCCGCGCCGCAGAGCAAGGCCGCTCGGTGTGTGTGCTCACCATCGACCCGGCTCGACGGCTGGCGCAGTCGATGGGTCTCACCGAGCTCGACAACACCCCTCGCGAGGTCGTCGGAATCGACACCAGCTCGGGTGGACGGCTCGACGCGATGATGCTCGACATGAAGCGGACCTTCGACGACATCGTCCTCGCGCACTCCGACGAGTCGCGTGCGAAGGCGATCCTCGCGAACCCGTTCTACGTCTCCTTGTCGTCCAGCTTCGCCGGGACGCAGGAGTACATGGCGATGGAGAAGCTGGGCCAGCTCAAGGCGACCGGCAACTGGGACCTCATCGTGGTGGACACCCCGCCGAGCCGGTCCGCACTCGACTTCCTCGACGCACCACAACGCCTCGGCCGATTCCTCGACGGCCGGATGATCCGGCTGCTCACCGCGCCGGCACGGGCCGGTGGACGGGCGTACCTGAAGGTGTTCACGGTCGGCGTGAAGATGTTCACCGATGTCCTCAACCGCATGCTCGGCGCGCAAGCGCTGAAGGACCTCAGCCTCTTCGTGTCCTCGCTCGAGACGATGTTCGGCGGGTTCCGCGAGCGCGCCGACCAGACCTACAAGCTGCTCAAGGAACGCGGTACGTCGTTCGTCGTGGTCGCCGTACCGGAGCGGGACGCGCTGCGCGAGGCGGCGTACTTCGTCGAGCGGCTCGAAACCGAGCAGATGCCGCTAGCGGGACTGGTGCTCAACCGGATGCACCTCTCCGACGCGCCCAACCTGTCGGTCGAGCGCTCCGTCGCCGCGGCCGAGACGCTCGAAACCGCTGGCGGTGAGGAGTTCGCGGCGGCCGCGCTCCGGGTCCACGCGGATCGCCTGACCGCTGCCATGCGCGACGCGCGGCGGGCCTCACAGTTCCACGCCGCTCACCCCCGCGTCCGGATCGCCCAGGTCGCGGCCCAAGCGAGCGACGTCCATGATCTCGACGGGCTGCGTGCGATCGGCGCGGAGCTCGCCGGCGGGTCCGAGAATGCCGCTTAACCGGCTGCTACCTCTTACCCTTTGTCCGTGAGGCGCCCAGGGTTCCGCCAGAGCATGACGCTGCTCGGTGCCGCGAGCATCGTGGCGGGCGTGATCATGGCGATCGCACTGCTGCCGATCGTCGGTGGCGCGGGCCTCGCTGCGCGAAGCGTGACGAACGCGTTCGACAAGCTGCCGGCCGACCTCATCGTCAAGCCGGCACCGCAGGTGTCACGCGTCGTCGCCGCCAATGGACAGACGATCGCGACGTTCTACTCCCAGGACCGCTTCAACGTGCCGCTGTCCTCGATCCCGGTGCAGATGCAGCGCGCAATCATCGATATCGAAGACGTGCGCTTCTACGAGCACGGCGGACTCGACTTCAAGGGCACCCTTCGCGCGCTGCTGCGCAACGGCGCGACCGGCACGGTCACGCAGGGTGGGTCGACCTTGACGCAGCAATACGTCAAGAACGTCCTGCTGGAGAACGCGCGCACCAAGGCGCAGCGGCTCGCCGCGACGGAGGACACGCTCGCGCGCAAGGTGCGGGAGGCGCGCTACGCGATCGAGCTGGAGCACAAGCTCACCAAGAACGAGATCTTGCAGCGCTACCTCAACATCGTCTACTTCGGTGACGGCGCGTACGGCGTCGGCGCCGCAGCCCGCCACTTCTTCAACGAGTCGGTGACGAAGCTCACGCTGCCGCAGAGCGCCCTGCTCGCCGGACTCGTGCAGTCCCCCGAGGCCTACAACCCGCGCTACTACCCAGCGACCGCGACGGACCGCCGCAACACCGTCCTTGCGCAGATGTTGAAGTACCACTCGATCACGCAGAGCCAGTACGACGATGCGATCGCGACTCCGATCCAGCTCGACATCCATCAGCAGCCCAACGACTGCGTGTCCTCGAAGTACCCGTACTTCTGCGACTACGTGAAGCACGTCTTCGAGAACACGCCGAGCCTCGGCTTGTCGCTCCTGCGTCGCGGCGGCCTCACCGTCACGACAACCCTCAGCCCGAAGATCCAGAAGGCCGCTGATCGAGGAATCCACGACTACGTCCACGCGCACGAGCCGACCAAGGTGGCCTCGGCGGAGGCGGTGGTCCAGCCGGGAACCGGCGAAGTCAAGGCGATCGCGGTCAGCACGAAGTACGGCGACAACGCCAAGCTCGGCGAGAACAGCATCGACTACGCCGTCGACGAGGACTACGGCGGCAGCACGTACGGCTTCCATGCCGGGTCGACGTTCAAGCTGTTCGTCCTGACAGCCGCGTTGAAGGAAGGCATCCCGCTCAGCACGGCGATCCACGCCCCCGCCGGCATCACGGTCAGCGGCTACACGACCTGCTCCGGCGCGGACGCCGGCGTCTACAACCTCCACAACGCCGGTGACAGCGAGTCCGGCACGTTCAACCTCGAGTCCGGCACCTGGTTCTCGGTCAACACCTTCTACGCCCAGCTCGAGCAACGGACCGGGCTATGTCAGCCGGTGAAGCTCGCCGAGCAGATGGGGATGCAGCCATCAAACGGCGGGCACATCCCGCAGGTGCCGTCGTTCGTCCTCGGCTCGGCGGCTGGTTTCACGCCGCTCGACCTCGCTGGCGCCTACGCCACGATGGCGGCGCACGGCAGGTACTGCAGCCCGGTCGCGATCACGTCGATCGTCGACCGGCAAGGCCACGAGTACCCCGTCCCGAGCTCGCAGTGCACGCAGGTGGTGCAACCGGGGCTGGCCAACACTGTGACCTCGATCCTGCAGGGCGTCCTGACCGTGCCCGGTGCCACCGGAACCGAAGACGCGCTGTCGGGTCGTCCCGCGGCCGCGAAGACCGGAACGGTCGACAACTACGACGGCTCGTGGTTCGCCGGGTACACGCCGCAGCTCGCGTCGGCGGTGTGGGCGGGGATTCCGTCCAGCCCGAACAAGTCCCTCGGCGGCCTCACGATCGGCGGTCGCTACTACGGCGAGGTCTTCGGTGCCACACTCGCCGGCAGGATCTGGCAGTCGACGATGAACGGTGCGCTTGCCGGCGTACCTGCGGCACCGTTCAGCGGCGCGGACCAGTACTACACGGTCGGAGTGAAGAAGGCAGTGCCGGACGTGAGCGGGCTTCCGGTCGGCCTCGCCGAATCCGAGCTCCGCAGCTCAGGGTTCAGTCCCGTGCTGTCGTCGAGTCCGGTGCAGAGCAGCGTCCCGCTCGGCGAGGTCGCACGGACCTATCCCGCCGCGGGATCGCAGGTCGGCACCGGTGCGACGGTGACGATCTACCTCAGTGGCGGGGCGCACGCTCCCGCCGGCCCGGGGGAACACCCGACGACGACGGCACGTCCCACGCAGAAGCCGCCCGACACGACGCCGACACCGACGGCGACGTCGTCGGAGACGCCAAGCACCGAGCCGACCCCAACGGACTCACCGACGGACGGCGGCGGCGTCATCGGCCAGCAGCGACCGGTCGGGCCGGTGACGGTCGACCCGGTAGACGCCAGGTCAGCCGGCTAGCTGCCGAGCTGCCGGCGGACCTCAGCGGCGATCCGGCCACCCTCGGCGCGACCCGCGACCTGGGGCTGCACGACCTTCATGACCTGGCCCATCGCCTGTGGTCCCGCGGCGCCAGTGCTCTCGATCGCGGCGCGGACGAGATCGGCGAGCTCTGCATCCGACAGCTGCGCCGGCAGATAGGCGTCGAGGACTTCGCCCTCAGCGCGCTCCCGCTCCGCCAGCTCAGGACGGCCGCCACCGTCGAACGCCTCGGCGGCCTCCCGGCGCTTCTTGGCCTCACGCGCGACCACCTTCAGCACCTCGTCGTCCGACAGCTCACGCGCCGCCTTGCCCGCGACCTCTTCGTTGGTGATCGCGGTGATGACCATGCGCAGCGTCGCCGTGCGGAGCTCGTCGCGCGCCTTCATCGCGGTGGTCATGTCGCTACGGAGCCGTTCCTTCAAGGACATGGACTCCAGGGTAGGAAAACCGGCGTTGTCCGGCGCCTTCTTTACCCTTGAGGCATGCCGACAGCGGTGTGGATCCCGCTCGCGGTGGTACTTGCCGGCCCACTCTGCGTCGCCTACGCGTGGCTGTACGAGCGCAAGGCGTTCCGACTTCGGCGGGTGTCCGTTCCGGTGCTGCCGCCCGGCAGCCCCGATCTCAAGGTGCTTCACGTGTCCGACCTGCACCTGACGTCAGGCCAGCCCTGGAAGGTCCGCTGGGTGCGCAAGCTGGCGACCCTTGAGCCGGACCTCGTCATCGACACGGGCGACAACCTCGGCGGCGCGGACGGGGTCGAGCCGACCTTCGAGGCACTCGGCCCGTTGCTCGAGCGGCCAGGAGCGTTCGTTCCGGGGTCCAACGACTGGTTCGGCCCGACGCCGAAGAACCCCGCGCGGTACCTGCGCAAGCCCGAGGGCAATCGCCGCCACTACGGCGAGCGACTTCCGTGGGGGGAGGTCCGATCACACCTGACGCGCGCTGGGTGGGCGGACCTGACCCACCGCCGTACGACGATCCGGCTGCGGGGCCTGACGGTCGAGCTCGCGGGGGTCAGCGACGCCCACCTGTTCGCCGATCACTACGAGCGGATCGCCGGGCCGACCAGCGCTGACGTCGCGATCGGCCTGTCCCACAGCCCTGAACCGCGCGTGGTCGACGCATTCGCCGCGGACGGGTTCTCGCTCGTGCTGTCAGGCCACACCCACGGAGGCCAGCTGCGGGTGCCGCTCTACGGCGCGCTCGTGACGAACTGCGGGCTCGAGCGCAGGCGCGCGCGCGGTCTTTCCAAGTGGCCGAGCGGCGGTTATCTCCACGTCTCGGCCGGGCTCGGAACCTCCAGATACGCGCCGGTGCGCTTCGCCTGCCACCCGGAAGCGACGCTGCTCACGCTGACCGCGCGACCCAGCTGAGCAACCACAGGTAGACTGCCTGACGCTTTCGGGATGTAGCGCAGCTTGGTAGCGCACCTCGTTCGGGACGAGGGGGTCGTGGGTTCAAATCCCGCCATCCCGACCAATGGGACCGGCGGCCGAGTCGTCACGGTGCTCGGCGCCGAGACCGCAGTCGGCGAAGCGATCCTCACCCGCATCGGCCCCGAGTTCAGTGCCGTCGCAGCTCGCGACGAGGACCCGATTCCAACTGGTACGACCGCAGTCATCGACGCGGGGCCACTTCGTCAGCCGCCAATTCTCGGCGACCTCATCTCCCTCAGCGCCGACGGGTGGAGGCAGTCGGCGGAAGATCCGCTTGGGCGCGCCCTGCATGTCCTGCAACGCGCACATCTCAGCCTTCGCGATGAGGGCGGGAGAATCGTCGTGCTCCTTCCGTCGGTCGTGATGACCGGCGCGCCCGGCGCCGCGGCCTGGGCGGCCGCGGCTGAGGGCTACCGCTCCCTGGCCAAGGCCGCAGCCCGCGCGTGGGGCAGCGAAGGAATCGCGATCCAGTGCGTCCTCGTCGCCGCCGGCGGCGACAGGCCCGGACTGCAGCCGCCGGCTCTCAGTCGCGCACCCGACTCGACGGACATCGCAGCAGCCATCGCGGCCCTCCTCGACGCTCGGCTCGACCTGGTCACAGGGCTGACGCTCGCCATCGACGGCGGTGTCTGGATGACGCCGTGAGCTCACCCACCCTCGAGGGCAAGGTCGTGCTCGTGACCGGTGGTGGTGCCGGCCTTGGCCGTGCGATCTGCCTCGACCTCGCGCGTGCCGGTGCATCGGTCGTCATCGCGGCTCCCGGTCGAAACGGCGCGGACACGGCTGATCTGGTCTCGAAGATCGGCGTCGGCCGGCACGTCACGGCCGATGTGACGGTCGCGGCCGACGTCCAGCGTGCCGTCGACAGCGCGGTCGACACCTTCGGCCGACTCGACGCGATCGTTCACAACGCGACCAGCCGGCACTCGAGCGGCGTGGAGGCAATCGACGACATCTCCGACGACGTGTGGGATGACCATGTGGCGGTATCACTGCGCGGCGCGTTCCACTGCGCAACCGCTGGCTTTGCCGCGCTGCAGGAGAGCCGCGGCCGCTTCATCCTGATGACGTCACCCGCAGGTATCGAAGGAAGCGGCGGACGCCCGGCGTACTCCGCGGTGAAGGGCGCGGTACGCGGACTGGTGAAGAGCCTGGCCCTCGAATGGGGACCGCACGGTGTGACAGTCGTCGCCGTCTCACCACTCGCGATGACGCCGGCGATGGCGGACGCGTATGTCGCGGACCCTCAGCTCGAACGGCGTCTGAGCCGCCTGGTGCCGATGGGGCGAGTCGGCGATCCGGACACCGACGTGGCGCCCGTCGTACGTTTCTTGCTCGAGGACGGATCGCGTTACGTCACCGGCCAGACCATCGTCGTCGACGGCGGAAGATTCACGACACTGTGACTGAACCATCGCGGGCGATGCGGCGCGGCAGCGTTTCGCTACGGCTGTATCCGCATCTGCAGCTACCGCCCACGGACATCGTCCAGGAGCTGCTCACCCAAGGCCGGCTCGCAGAGCAGTCCGGCTTCGACGGGGTCATGGTGAGCGAGCACCACAATGCGTTCGCCGGCTACCTGCCCAACCCGATCCAGGCCGCCGGCTGGCTGCTGGACGTCACGCAGGAGGCCTGGGCGGCGCCGTGCCCGCTGCTGTTGCCGCTTCGGCCCACCGCGATGGTGGCCGAGGAGATCGCCTGGCTCGCCGCGCGCTTCCCCGGCCGCGTCGGGGTCGGTGTCGCGGCCGGCTCGCTCGAAGCGGACTTCACGATCGCGGGTACGACGAAGGACGACCTGACGGCTCGCTTCGCCGACGCGATGAGGACCCTCGCGGACATGCTGGGCGGTCGCGATCCGGGATTGCTGCCTGACGATCCCGCGATCACGCGATGCACAACGGACCCGATCCCCGTGGTCAGCGCAGCGATGAGCCCAGCCGCCTGTCGGCGCGCCGCCGCCGCCGGTATCGGTCTGCTGTTCGACTCGCTGACGACGGTCGCCCGGTGTCGCGACCTTGTCGACGTCTACCGCGGGGCCGGTGGTTCGGGCCCGGTCGTGCTGATCCGTCGAGTCGCACCTGGCACGCCGCCTGTGCAGCGACAGGATGACCAGCTACGGCTCTATCGCAGCTACGCCTCGTCCAACGCGATCGAGCACTGGGGCGAAGACCAGCTCGCGAGCGGCGATGCTGCGCAGATCGCCGAGATGCTCGCCGCGCAAGCCAACGCGGTGGGAGCCGACTGCCTCAACCTTCGCATCCACTCGGCAGGCATGGCGCCAATCGAGGCACGCACGCACATCGAGGCGCTCGCCGACGTCCGGTCCCTGCTCGCTCAGCGCTGGCCGACTCCTAATGGCGGTACAACGCCAGGACGGTGACGTCGTCGTCCTGTCCACCTTTCGGCGCCGCATTGACGACTCGCGACAGCAGGTTCCAGGCATCGCCGACCTTCTCGGCGTTGCGCACCGTCGTGAGGATCCGTCCGGTCCCGATGTCGATGTCCTCACCGCGTCGCTCGACCAGGCCGTCTGTGAAGACGACGAGACCAGTACCGGGCGGGAGGCACAACGACGTCGAGATCCGCGGCCCGGCGTCCAGCCCGAACGGGGTGCCCACATCCAGAGACGCGCACTCGGCACCGCCGCCTTCGCGCACGATGATGGGTGGCAGGTGACCTGCCGTGGCCATCGACACCTCGCCGGTTGCGGTCTCGACCAGCAGGTACAAGGCGGTGACGAGCTGTACGCCCTCGAGCACCTGGAAGTAATGGTCGACCTTCGACAAGACCGAGGCTGGATCGGGATTGTCGACCGCGTAAGCGCGAATCATCGCGCGGGTCTGCGCCATCGCCGCGGCGGCCTCGACGCCGCGGCCCATGACGTCACCGACGATCGCCGCGACTCGTCCGTCACCGAGCGGGATGACGTCATAGAAGTCACCGCCCGCCTCCTGGTCGCCGGCAGGGCTGTAGTGCGCCGCAACACTCCACCCTGGTATCGGCGCGGTCTGCTCGGGCAGCAGCGCACGCTGCAGGTTCAGCGCGGCCTGCCGCTCCGCGGCGTACATCTCGGTGCGAAGCAATGTCTGAGCGGTCTGCGCCGCAAGCGCGAGCACGAACTCTCGTTCGTCGTCGTCGAAGAGCCGGCGGGAGGCGAAGCTGAACCGCAGTGCCCCGAGGATTCGCCCGCCGACGCGTAGCGGCACGGCACACATCGACACGGTCGCAGCCTCGAAGCCGCGTAGGGCGGGAAACCGGCGGTCGCGCTCAGCGCGCGACTCGACCCATACCGGCTCGCCGGTACGAAGCGTCGTCGCAGCAGGCAGCGGCGCATCCAGGCGCTCTTCGCGCAGTGCGCCGACCAGCTCCTCGCCGTAGCCGACAACCCCCGGTACGGCGAGATGCAGGCCATCCTCTGCCGGGACGAGGAGACCGCCACCGGCGGCACCGAGCGTCCTCACGCCTTCAGAGACGACGACATCGGCGACGTCTTCCGGAGTGCGGGAGCGGGCGAGCGCGGCGGTGACCCGCTGCAACCGCGCCGCACGGTCGGTGATGCGCTGCAGCGTCGCGAGCCGCTGGATCTCGTCAAGCATCCGGACCTCGAACGCGACGACCGGCTTGGACGCCTGGCCCGCCGACAGCTCTCGTAGCTGGCGGATCACCGCCTCGACGTACCAGCGCCGGAAGAGGCGGTGGACATGGGGAGTCTCCAACGTGAGCAGGCGAGCTGCCCGGGCATATGCATCCGCCTCGTCCAGTGCCGCGAGGTAGGCCTCGCCTGCACTGGCGGCGCCGGCGGGCAGATCGAGCACCAGTCTGGTGCGCGCCTCACCTCGCCGCGCCGCGGCAAGTGCCTGCCGCTTGATCGCGTCCCGCGCCTCAGCGAATCCGTGCACGACGGTCTGGACCAGGCGAGCGAGATGCTCCGGAGCATTACCGCCAAGCTCGGCGCCCGACGCTGCAAGGGTGAACTCGCGCACGAGGTTGTCGACGTGCGACTTGGCGTCGATCAGCAGGTCCGTCGGCACGTCGCCGAGCACGACGGTGTACCGGGCTTCTCCGGCTTCGGCCACTGGGTCGGGCCAGTCCGCCAGCAGCTGGTCGATGTCGATCGCACCCGGACGTTCCTCGCGCTCCTCCCGCGACCCAGCGATCTCCGCCCACACGACCTTTCCAATGCCGCTGTCGGGCTCGACGCCCCACTCGACCGCGAGCGCGTCGATCAGCGCGAGCCCGCGGCCCGTCATGTTGGTGGGGTTGGGAGCCGGTCGGACCGGTGGCCGTGGGTTGCCGTCGCTGACCTCGATCCGAATCCGCTCGGCGTCTCCTTCGACCACGACAGACACGGGCGGCCCGCCGTGCTGGAGGGCATTGGCAATCAGCTCAGCCGCGATCAGCGCGACGTCGTCCACGACGTTCGCCGCGCCGCGCGCGATCGTCGCTCGTTCCACGAACGCTCGAGCCACCCTGACCGCGGCCGGGTGCGGGCCAACCGCAAGCTCGGCGCGTCGGCTCACCACAGCCGACGTACGACGATCCCCCGTGTCATGAATCACGATGCTGCCCTACCCAGTCTGAGCCCAAACCATGGGCCCACGCGCCGCATTCACCCTTACGGCAGGATGGCCGCCATGCGAAAGATCGGCCTGCTGGGAGCGACCGGATACACGGGCCGGCTCACCGCCACGGAGTTCGCGCTTCGCGAGATGCCGGTACGCCTCGGCGCCCGGTCCGAAGACCGGTTGGCACGAGTCGATGCGGCGGAGGCCGCCGAGCGCGTCGTCGTCGACACGACCGACCGTGACTCACTTGACCGTTTCATGGCCGGCCTCGACATCGTGATCTCGACGGTCGGCCCGTTCGAGCTGCTCGGCCGCCCGGTGGTCGACGCGGCCGTCGCGGCGGGCGTGCACTACATCGACTCCACCGGTGAACCGGACTTCATGACCTGGGCCTACGACACCCACAGCGACGCGGCCACCGCCGTCGTACCGGCCTGCGGGTACGACTACGTGCCGAGTGACTGCGCTGCATCGATCGCGGCTTCGATGCTGGATGGCGAACCGGACCGGATCGACATCGGGTACTCGCTCAAAGGCATGAAGCCGACGCGAGGCACGGCGCGCAGCGCCCTGGGAGCGGTACTCGCCCAAGGGAAGCCACAGATCCGCCGGTCGACAGTCGACGGCCGGCCGGCGCTGCAGGTACCGTTGGGCGACCTGCTGACCACCGGGCGGTGGGCCGGGAACGCGACCGTGACTGCCAACGTGGCCGTGTCCAACGTCGTACACGCGATCGCGCCGGTGATGGGCCCCGCGACCGGACCCCTGTTGAAGCTCGGCGCACCGCTGCTCCGTCGCGTGGTCGAGCGGATGCCTGAAGGGCCGACCGACGAGATGCGGGCGGGCGCGAGAGCGACGGTCTCGGCGACTGCGGCGCGCGGCAGCCAGACCGCGAAGGTGTCGGTCGATGTCAACGACGTCTACGCCTTCACCGCACTCGCGCTCGTCGAGTTCGCCCTGAAGGTAGAAGGCAAGGGCCCGATGTCCCCGTCGGAAGCGGTCGAGCCGGAAGACATGCTGGACGCCCTGTCCGGCCCGCTCCTCACTTGGCGCAAAGAACCTGCGTGATCTTGACGAAGGAGGCGTCAAAAGCGCTCCAAAGCGCCCCCTTGGTCAAGATCACCGCGAGTTGGCGAGTAGTTCGGCGATCTGGATGGCGTTGAGGGCGGCGCCCTTGCGGAGATTGTCCCCGCTCACGAACAACACCAGGCCCCGGTTGTCGGGGACGCCCGAGTCCTGGCGCAGCCGGCCGACGTAGCTCGGGTCTTTGCCGGCGGCGATCAGCGGGTGCGGTACGTCGGTCAGCACCACGCCAGGTGCTGACGCGAGGAGCTCCCGCGCCCGCTCGACCGGCAGCGACCTGTCGAACTCGGCGTTGATCGACAGCGAGTGACCCGTGAAGACCGGCACCCGGACGCAGGTGCCGGACACCGCAAGCTCGGGGATGCCGAGGATCTTGCGGCTCTCGTTGCGAAGCTTCTTCTCCTCGTCGGTCTCGAACTCGCCGTCATCGACGATCGAGCCGGCCATCGGCAACACGTTGAACGCGATCGGCGCGACGTACTTCTCCGGCTGCGGGAACGTCACCGCCTCGCCGTCGTGGGTGAGCTCGCTCGCGCGGTCGACGACCTGTCGCACCTGCTTGTCGAGCTCGTCGACGCCGGCAGTGCCGCTTCCTGACACAGCCTGGTACGTGCTGACGACGAGCCGGCTGAGACCCGCCTCGTCGTGCAATGGCCGAAGCGGCGGCATCGCGACCATCGTGGTGCAGTTCGGATTGGCAATGATCCCCTTGCGGGCCTCGTCCACCGCCTGCGGGTTCACCTCGCTGACGACCAGCGGCACGTCCGGATCCATCCGCCAAGCCGACGAGTTGTCGATGACAGTCACGCCGGCAGCGGCGAAACGCTCGGCCTGCGCGCGCGACGTCGCGGCACCGGCGGAGAAGAGCGCGACATCGAGACCACTCGGGTCCGCGAGTGCGGCGTCCTCGACAACGACGTCCGCGCCCTGCCACGGCAGCGTCGTACCGGCCGATCGGGCCGAGGCGAAGTAGCGGACCTCCTCGACCGGGAAGCCGCGCTCCGCGAGCAGCTTGCGCATGACGCCGCCGACCTGACCAGTAGCCCCGACAACACCCACCCTCATTTGAGGCCCCCACCGAGCCGTGAGCCCAGCGAGCCACTCCGTGGGGTGTTCATCTGCCCGTCCCTGCGTGTACGACGGCGGGGGCGCCATCCTGGTCGTCGAGGCCGAACGCTTCGTGCACGGCACGCACCGCAGCCGGCACGTCGGTGTCCTGACACACGACGGAGATCCGGATCTCCGACGTCGAGATGTTCTGCACGTTGACCCCGGCCGAGGCGAGCGCCTCGAAGAAGGTCGCCGACACCCCCGGGTGCGAGCGCATGCCCGCGCCGACCAGCGAAACCTTGCCGACGTGGTCGTCGGAGTTCAGCGACTCGAAGCCGATCGCCTCCTGGACCTTGCCGAGCGCCTGCATCGCCGTCTGCAGGTCCGCTTTCGGCAGGGTGAACGACACGTCGGTGCGCCCGGTCGAGCCGGACACGTTCTGCACGATCATGTCGATGTTCACGCCGGCGTCGGCGATCGCGCGGAAGATGCCGGCTGCCTCGCCCGGCTTGTCCGGCACCCCGACGACCGTGACTCGGGCCTCGGACAGATCGTGCGCGACACCGGAGATGATCGCCTGCTCCACCAGTTCCTCCTCGGGAATGCCGACGACCCACGTGCCCTCTTGATCAGAGAAAGAAGACCGCACATGGATCGGTACGCCGTAACGGCGGGCGTACTCGACGCAACGCAGCATCAGGACCTTGGCGCCACTGGCCGCCATCTCGAGCATCTCCTCGTAGGAGATCCGCGCAAGCTTGCGGGCGGTGCCGACGATCCGCGGGTCGGCGGAGTAGACGCCGTCGACATCGGTGTAGATCTCGCAGACGTCCGCACTCATCGCGGCCGCCAGCGCGACAGCGGTCGTGTCCGACCCGCCACGACCGAGCGTGGTGATGTCCTTCGTGTCCTGGGAGACGCCCTGGAAGCCGGCAACGATGCAGACGTTCCCGCCCGCCAGAGCATCGGTGATCCGGCCCGGCGTGACGTCGATGATCCTGGCCCGACCGTGACTGGAGTCGGTGATCACACCTGCCTGCGAGCCGGTGAAGGACCGCGCCTCGAAACCCAGGTTGGCGATCGCCATGGCGAGCAACGCCATCGAGATGCGCTCGCCTGACGTGAGGAGCATGTCGAGCTCGCGCGGGGGCGGCAGAGGAGAGACTTGCTGCGCCAGATCAAGCAGCTCATCCGTGGTGTCGCCCATCGCGGACACGACAACGACGACGTCATTGCCGGCACGGCGCGCGTCAACGATCCGCTGTGCCACTCGCTTGATGCGCTCGGCGTCACCGACCGACGACCCGCCGTACTTCTGGACGACGAGAGCCATGGGATAAAGGATACGGATCGTGCACCGTCATCGGACCTGGATTTCCGCTGCCCTCGGCATGACCACGATGCTGCTCGCGGCAGCCTGCGGCGGGGGCTCCACCCCAGCCCCGGCGCCCTCGACAGCGATCGACAAGATCGTGCCGGTCATCAGCTGCCCGACGACGCGTGGCGTGCATCCACACGGCGCTGCGCACTACGAGACGCAACTTGCCGCGGGCGTCAGTCCCGCGACGGTCTCACAGCTCAGCTACTACACCGACAGCCGCCGCCAGCTCAGCCCCGTCCTCGGGCCTCGCGGCTGGAAGTGCAAGGCCGCAGTGGGCGCAGACGGCGGGACCCGGATCGAGGTGTTCGCGCCGGGCACCTCGCCGAGCTACCACCTCCGCGTCGACGCACAGGCTGAGCCGGCTTGCCAAGGGTGCGCCTACGCGCTCGTCTGCCACTTCGTCGCCGCGGCAAAGCAGCAGATCGGCAGCGGCTTCCCGCGTTGCGCTGAGACCCCTCACGTCGTCGAACGCCTGACGTGGGTCCGGGGTCCGGCAACCGCGGACCCCACCGACGACCTGCTCCGCTTCGAGGATCTCTACGTACCGTCACCGCGCCATGGCGTCGTCTTCTACAAGTGGACTCGAAGCGCGGGAGCCTCGGCCGCGCGCGAGACCTGCGCCTTGCCGCCCACCTACGCCAAGCTGTGCACGCAGATCGTGAACGACTTCCAGGCGCGGAACTCCACCAGCTTCTGACCCGCTAGGAGTAGGCGCGACGACCTTCGAAGGCTCTGCCGAGCGTCACCTCGTCGGCGTACTCGAGGTCGCCACCGACCGGCAGGCCGGAGGCGAGGCGGGTCACCTTGATGTCCATCTCCTTGACGAACCGGGCGAGGTAGGTCGCGGTCGCCTCGCCCTCGAGGTTCGGGTCGGTGGCGAGGATCAGCTCGGTGACGGAGCCGTCGGCGAGGCGGGTCATCAGCTCCTTGATTCGCAGGTCGTCCGGTCCGACGCCTTCGATCGGCGAGATCGCGCCGCCGAGCACGTGGTAACGGCCGCGGAACTCGCGCGTGCGCTCGATCGCGACGACGTCCTTCGGCTCCTCGACGACGCAGATCACTGACAGGTCGCGGCGAGGGTCGCGGCAGACCCGGCACTGCTCTTCCTCGGCGACGTTGCCGCAGATCGTGCAGAACCGCACCTTGTCCTTGACCTCGGTTAGCGCGGTGACGAGGCGGCGTACGTCGACCGGGTCCGCCGCAAGCAGGTGGAACGCGATCCGCTGCGCGCTCTTCGGACCGACGCCGGGCAGTCGCCCGAGCTCGTCGATCAGATCCTGAACAGGCCCTTCGTACAACTGCGCTGCCTAGAGACCCGGAATGCCGAGAGCGCCGCCCATGCCGCCGGCAAGCGGGCCCATCGTCGACGCCGTCAGCTCGTCGGCGGCGCGCTTCGCGTCGCGGACCGCCGCGACAACGAGGTCTTGCAACGTCTCGACGTCCGCCGGGTCGATCGCCGACGGGTCGATCGTCAGAGACTCGAGCTCACCGGCGCCCGTCATGGTCGCCTTGACGAGTCCGCCACCCGCGCTGCCCTCGACCGTCGCTTTGGCAAGCTCTTCCTGGGCCGCCATGAGGTCGCGCTGCATCTTCTGCGCCTGCTTCATGAGCTGCTGCATGTTGGGCTGTGGAGGCATGCCTGGAAGCGTACGGCGACACGACGACTATCCCCGGAAGGAACCGCGCCTAGGTCTGGTCGATCTCGCCGATCACCTGTGCGCCGAGGCCGTCCTGGAGCAGTGCGAGCGCAGCGGCCTCGGGATCTGCGTCGGTCGAGCCTTCAAGATCATCGGACTCATCGATGTCGTCCGCTGTCATCTCGGCGGCCGGCACAGGCGCGGAGACCCGTTCCGCCTCGCCCGCAGCCGCCCTCGGCGCCGGGCCGCCGCCTGAGGTGGCGGTGACCCGCAGGTCGACGCCGACCACCTCCTTCAACGCCTGGGTCAACGTGCCGGCGACGTCGGCGGCAAATCGGTTCGCGAGCGATGTGCTCGAAAAGCTCAGCACGAGGTTGTTGCCGTCCAGCGACTCCAGCTGCGAGGACATCATCAGCGCATGCGCGGTGCGGCTCTTCGCGCGGACGAGGTCGAGCACGCTTTCCCACAGCCGCCGAAGCGCCGGGAGATCGATGCCTCCCGACACCGCGTGCGTCGCAGGTGAGGCAGACCCGGCATCAGCTGCTTGTGCGGGTTCGGGCTCGCCCGTCGCCGGCGCCACAGAGCTGCTCGCGGCCTCCTGCTCCGCTTCCACTTCCGGCTCCCGCCGCCGTTCCGGATTCGGCTTCCGCTGCGGTTGCGGTTTCGGCTGCGCGGTCGGCGAGGCCTGCAGCGGCGACTGGAGCGTGGCTGCCAGACGCTTCTCCATACGGTCGAGCCGAGCCAACAGCGCGGCCGTGTCATCGGTCGCCGCAGGCAACAGCACCCGCGCGCACGCGAGCTCGAGGACGAGGCGCGGCGACGTCGTACCGCGCATGTCGACGAGCGCCGTCGCCATCACGTCAGCGGCGTGTGACAGCGAGGCGCGACCTAGCTGTGACGCCTGGTTGCGCATCCGCTCGAGCGCGTCGGTTGGGGCATCGATCAAGCCGGCCTCGATCGCGTCAGGAACGGCATCGAGGACGAGCAGGTCGCGGAACCGCTCGAGCAGGTCCTGGGTGAATCGCCGCGGGTCGAGACCTGCCTCGATCACGCGGTCGACCGACGCGAAGACGGCTGCGCCGTCAGAGCTCGCGAACGCGTCGACTGCGTCGTCGAGCAGCGCGGCGTCGGTGTAGCCGAGCAGCGAAAGCGCGCGCTCGTAGGTGATCCGCTCGCCACCAGATCCCGCCGCGAGCTGGTCGAGAATCGACTGTGCGTCGCGCGCCGACCCCGCGCCGGCGCGTACGACGAGGGGAAGCACCAGCGGGTCGACGTCGATGCCCTCGCGAGCCGCAAGGTCGGCGAGGTGCTCGCGCATGACGTGCGGCGGGATCAGCCGGAACCGATAGTGGAAGGTGCGTGACTTGATCGTGGTGAGGACCTTGTCGGGCTCCGTCGTGGCAAAGACGAACTTCACGTGCGGCGGTGGCTCCTCGACCACTTTCAGCAACGCGTTGAAGGCGGCTGACGTGATCATGTGCGCCTCGTCGATCACGTAGATCTTGAAGCGCGACGAAACCGGAGCGAAGAACGCGCGCTCACGCAGGTCACGGGCGTCGTCGACCAGTCCGTGCGACGCCGCATCGATCTCGATGACGTCGAGCGAGCCAGCACCGTTGGGAGCGAGCGCGACGCACGAGTCACACGTCCCGCACGGCGTGGAAGTTGGCCCTTTCTCGCAGTTCAACGACCGCGCCAGGATGCGCGCGCTCGAGGTCTTGCCGCAGCCTCGCGGACCGCTGAACAGATACGCGTGGTGGATCCGGCCCGAGTCGAGCGCCGCACAAATCGGCTCGGTCACATGCTCCTGGCCGACCACCTCGGCAAAGCTGCCCGGGCGGTACTTCCGGTAGAGCGCGAGTGACATGCCTCGATCCGCCTCCTGCTAAGAGAGGACCCCTCGCACACCCGCCAGAGCCCGCTTACCCTTGCTGCCTTCCGGCCCTGGGGGGGTTGGGCGGGGTAACGCCGCACGAGGGGTCGAGGCCAACTCTAGTGGCGAGCTCGGACCCGCCGCGAGGGACGATCCACCAACCGAGGTCGCGACTAGAATCATCGACGGAGGATTCGCCTAGTTGGCCTATGGCGCACGCTTGGAAAGCGTGTTGGGGGCAACCCCTCGCGAGTTCGAATCTCGCATCCTCCGCCAGGAATATCCGCGTGATCTTGGGGAAGTAAGCGCCTCGGCGCGCCCTTCAGCGCTAGCGGATTGCAAGCGAATGTCCTGCTTTGCGACCTGCAGTTTTGTTGATTTCCAAGCAAACTTGCTAACCTAGTGCTTGCTCCTAGCAAACGCCTGGGAGCCCCGTACGGCGCGCCGAATCCTGCCAGCCGGCCGGGCAAACGAGGACCTTGGCAGGACCGGGGGACCCACCCGCGGCACTCGTCGTACGACGTGTGAACCGCATGGGGTGAAGCCGGCAGAAGCCGGCCGGGCACCTTCCAGCCCGAACCCGTCAGCTCACTTCGGAGGCGCGCGGAAGGGATTTCGGCATGTCCAAGCGCCGCTACCGCGGGCGTCATCGCAAGCCTTCGACCACCGCACGGTTGACCACCTTCGGTGTCGTCGGCTTCGGGACCGCAGCAGCCACCGTCCTCCTGCCCACAGTTGCAAATGCTGCAACAGATGCGCAGTGGGACCGGGTCGCCCAGTGCGAATCAGGTGGCAACTGGCACACCAACACCGGCAACGGCTACTACGGCGGGCTGCAGTTCGCGGCGCACACGTGGGACTCGTTCGACACGAACCACTACGCGTCGCGTGCCGATCTCGCTACTCGCGAGCAGCAGATCGATGTCGCCAACCGCGTCCTCGCCCGACAGGGTTGGGGCGCATGGCCGGTGTGCTCGCACTACGCCGGTCCGGCTGGTCCAACCGCGCACGAGCGAAAGGTCCGTCACCACAGGGCGCAGCGGAAGGCCGCGGCGCAGCAGCAGGCGAAGAGCCGGACGCCCGAGCTCGAGAGCAGCAACCCCGAGGTCTATGTGGTCAAGCGAGGCGACACGCTCACGGCGATCGCGCGCAAGCACCACGTCAAGGGTGGCTGGCGCGTCATCTATCGCCACAACCGCGAGGCGATCGGACCGAACCCGAGCCAGCTCAGCGTCGGGACCCACCTCAAGATTTGAAGAGAAGGCGGGACGCTGGTCCTGCTCACGCAGGCGGCAACGACGGCGACCGCGCTCAGCCGTAGCAGGTTCAGGAAACCGACGCTTCGGCTGGCGCGGGCTGCAAGGTATCGAGCATCGTGGTGACGTCGTGTTGCGCCTTCGTGTTGTCTCCGGTGACCGCCAACGCCATGTAACCGTCGCTGCCGTATCTGAAGAACACGAGTTCACCGTCGCTCGAGTGGACGGTGAAGTTGACCTCGACGGCCGTACCGACGGTCGGCAGTGTCGCTTCGCGGACCGAGCTCGCGTCGTACGTCGACCCTGCGGGAAGCGGCACCGTCAGCTGCTGCAGCCGGGAGGCGACCTCGTCCGGGCTCAGCGTCGCTGCCTGGGGTCCAAGGTCGAACACCACGGCACTGGTTCCCTCAGGGCCATCGAGCTCGAGGACGTCGTCGGAGGCGTCACCGAACGGATCGTTCGCCGAGGCCGACGACGTGGCGGACTGAGACCAGCCGCCCGGTGCGGTCACGCGCAGGCCCCCGATGTCGTAGGTGTGGGAAGGGCCTAACACCACCGCTACGGCAGCGACGGTGAGGACGCCGTTGAAGCCGGCGTGGGCGCACATCGACGCGAGCAACCCTCGTTTGAGGTAGATGCCGCCGAAGGCGGCACCCATGAGCGAGTAGTAGATCAGCGCCTGCGAGTTCAGATGCCAGATCGCGAAGAGCATGGCCGACACGACGATCGCCATGCCGGTGTTGTGCTGCCGCAACGACTCGAGCAAGAGGCCACGGAACAGCGTCTCCTCGACGAGAGGTGCTGCGACGCATGCGAGCCCGGTGACCACGAGGACGTGCGACAGGTCACCCGACCCCATCGTCTGGACGATCCGCGGATCCGGCGAGAGGTGGCCCGACGCTGCGCTGACGAGCGCGAGCAGCAGGCCGCCTCCACCGAGGCCGAGAGCGGCGCCGAATGCAACGCGCAACAGCCGCGATCCCTCGCCCCAGCGCAGTCGCACCTTCGGCGTGATCTGGCTGACCAGGAGGGTCGCGACGATCGCGTACAGCCCGATGTTGAGGAAGATGTTCCACTGGATCAGCGAGTCCAGACTGACGCGCTGGTTGCGTTCCATCAGCTTCACGACGCCCTGGTAGGCGGCGCCAAGGGCAATTGAGATGACGACGATTGCGAGCGCCCGACCGCTGAGCAGCCTCCCCTCGGCGCTCGGGTCGGGCGGCGGGCCGGGAGGCGCCACCCAGACCGGTGCCCCTGTCGGTGGTTGCCACCCGACGCCGTTCGCAGGCGTTGGCGGTGTCCACGGTGGCGCGGACGGCGGTCCCCAGTGCTGCGCTGTGGGAGCCTCTGCCGTCACAGGGGGCGGAGTCAGCACGATCTGTGCGAACCCGGCCTGTACCGACGGTGCAGGGGCGAAGGGCAGGTAGCACCTCGCACACCACTGCGCCTCGTCAGGCTCAGCAGCGCCGCACTGCGGGCAGGTGCGCACGCCGCCCTATCGGCCCGGAAGCCAACCGCCTTGACGTCCGTACGGCGCAGTCAAGACGGGTGCCGGCTCAATCGGTAGGCCGCGGCAATATCGGCGCGTCACGGCCAGTCCCGCGCCCTGGCCGAGTCACCGGATCGGTCGTGGACTCGTGGTAGTCCTCCTCGACATTGACGGCCCAGACATCGTGATCGGTGCCGAGCATCAGGTTCTCGACCGCGAGCATCGCGGTCATCATCGAGTGGTCCTGGTTGTTGTACTTGTGCATTCCGTTGCGACCGACCGGATAGAGATTCGGCGCGTTCTCCGCCAGCCAGTGCCGGATGACATCCACCGCCCCGGCGTACCCCTCGTCGTACACCGGGTAGGCCTTCGGGATCCGGACGACGTACGCCGCCTCGACCTCACCGACCTCGACGAGACCAAGCTGCGCGAGCTCACTCGCGGCGAGGGCACCGAGCTCTTCGTCGCTCAGCTGCCACAGCCCTTCGCCTTCGGTGACGAAGTACTCGAGACCGAGGCAAGCCCGACCGGCTTTGACGAGGTACGGCGACCACGATCCGAAGTTCTGCACTCGTCCGACCTTCACGTCGGGAGAGTGGATGTAGATCCAGTTGTCCGGGAAGCTCGCGGACTGCGGCACGACGAGTGCGACCGTGAGAAAGTCGCGATGCCGCAGTCGCTTCGCAGCAGCAAGCACGTCGTCGGGTGCCGGCGGGTCCATCGCTCGGGCGAGCTCGGGCAGCGGGATCGAGCTGATGACCGCGGACGCCGGAACGGTGACCCGACGGCCACCCCGACGAGCGACGACGGCGGTGACGCCGGTCTTGTCCCACTTGACGGTCTCGACACGAGTAGACATCTGGATCTTGACGCCAGCTTCGACAGCAAGGTCGCGTGCCCGCTCCCACATCATTCCGGGCCCGTACTTCGGGTAGCGGAACTCGTCGATCAGCGTCGTGATCTCTGTCTGTCCTCGCTTGGGGAAGACGGCATGAAGCACCGCTTGCGCGAGTGACAGGTTCTTGATCCGCTGTGCCGCCCAGTCGGCCTCGATCTGGCTGGCGGGCACACCCCAGACCTTCTCGTTGTAGGTCTTGAAGAAGATCTGGTAGAGCCGCCAGCCGAACCGCGCGGCCACCCACCCTTCGAGCGTCGACTGGTCCTTCGGTGGATGCAGCCGCACCCACATGTAGGACAGCAGGCAGCGGATCGCCTCGAGGATTCCGAGGTTCCGCAGCGCGTTCGAAGCGCGCAACGGGTAGTCGAAGAGCTTGCCCTGGTAGTAGATGCGGCTCATCCGTGGCCGGAGGAGAAAGTCCTCGTCGGGGAGGATCTCGCTCCACAGCTTGTCGACATCTGGCACCTTGGTGAAGAACCGGTGGCCTCCGATGTCGAAGCGCCAGCCGTCGCGCTCCACCGTCCGGCTGATCCCGCCGACCACAGTGTCGGCCTCGAGAACGGTGACGGGGGCACCGCCCTTGCTGAGGAGGTAGGCGGCAGTAAGACCTGCAGGCCCTGCCCCGAGGACGACGGTCGGTGGATTCTTCTGGGTAGCCATGGCTAGGCCGCAACGCTAGCTGGCGCGGCCTGGATCGGCGTCCCGTCATCTGACTCCTGAGCGTCTGCGGCCGCGATCGCGATGACCAGGAGGCCCAGCGGGAACGTGTAGTGGTTGAAGAATGTCTGCTTGTTTGCGATGTCGAGGGCGAACATGACGAGCGCGCAGCCGAGTGCCAAGCCGGACGGCGTCCGCGGGAGTCGCGCGACCGCGACGGCGTAGGCAATGCCGACCACGACGAGGGTTATGGCAAAGCCCGCGTGCACGCCGTGACGAAGCAAGAAGGCCGGCAGGTTGTCGGCGAAGGGCGACACCGTCTCGTTGATCTCAGTCGTCACCGCGTCATGCCACATCGCGGTGGGGTTCGCGATGAGCCACGGCAGCGTGATGCCGAACGCGACCGCGCCCGCGATGGCGGCCCGTCGTACGCCGAACGACCGCCAGATCGCGAACAGCGGCAGTAGGGGCGCCACGAACTGCTTCGTCACCAGGGCCGCGGCCAAGGCCGCGACCGCCCAGCCGGTGTGCCCGGTGCGCAACGCCAGGATGCACGCGGCGAGCTCGACAACGAGCAACGGCTCGGTCCACGACTGGTCGATCAGGAATGCCCAGTGCGGCATCAGTACGATCAAGGCAGCGAGCGGGGGCGCCGCCTTCGGTGCGAGGCGCCACAACAGATACACGGCAGCCAGCGCTGCAACCGCGGTGCCATACCGAACGTCGCCGAGCAGCCACTTGAACGGCGCGAGCAGCAACGTCGTGCCGGGCAGATACGGGTAGACGTTGGACAGCTCGCCGGGCGGCGAGCCGGTCCAGTGCTGCGTGTACATGTTCGCGCCGTGCAGCAGACCGGTGCTGGACTGCTGCAGGAACACCCAGACATCGATCGCGGGTGACGGCGCGGCTCGAACCACGACGATTGCGGTGGCGAGTGCGATCGCCGCGATTGCAGCAAGTCCCCAGACGTTGCGAATCCTCCGGATGAGCAGCGTCCCGATCGCGGCCGCGGCGCCTACCACGACCAGCGCCTTGACCGCCGTCTCACCGTTGCCCGAGATGTACATGTATGCGCCGACGGGATGAAGGATCGACATCAACAAGCAAGTCAAGAGCGGCACCGCGAGCATGGCCCCACTCGGGATCCGAAGGACCGCGCCGGAAGCGGCCACGACGACGAGCACGACGAACCCGACGGCGACACACGTGAAGCCGACCGACGTGTAGAAGCCCTCGTCCCGCGCGTTTCCGAACGCCAGCAACGACCACGCGACCAGCACGCCGACAGTCGCCAGGCTCGCGCGCATCCCGGTCATCGTAGGTGGCCGCGTCTGGTGTGAGGCAGCCGCAGCGGGTCTGCCGGCTGCGGGTGGGCGAACGCCCGTCGCCCACGCCGTACCGATCCTGGGTGGGCGGCGTCGAGCGGACTACAGCGGAAGCGTCCTTCGGCTCGCCCACCGACCACGACCCGCCGCCGTTGCCATGTGCGACGGGCCTGCGTTGTGCACACAGCCAAAGAGAACCTGGGGCCGGTCCGTCATGCGCGCGACTCGAATGCCTCGTGCGGTACGACGACGTCTGCGGCTGCTGTCTCGGCGTGTGGGTACAGCGCCACGAGCAGACCGAGTCCGACACCACCACCAACCAGCTGTGCGCCGATGAATCCGGGCACCGAAGCGGGAGCAATCCCGGCGAAGCTGTTGCTGAACATGCGGCCCACCGCAACCGCCGGATTCGCGAAGGACGTCGACGACGTGAACCAGTACGCGGCGCCGATGTAGGCACCGACCGCCCACGGCGTCTGTTGGGTGTTGCCGGCACGAGCGAGTCCGAAGATCACGAGCACCAGCCCTGCGGTCGCAACGACCTCACCGAGCCACAGATGACCGCCGCTGCGGTGATGGGTTGACAGGCCTGCAGCCTGGTTGAACATCTCATTGGCAAGCAACGCACCCGCAATCGCGCCTACGACCTGGGCGACGACGTACGCCGCAAGCGCGCAGCTGGTGAGACCTGCCCGATTGCGTCGGCCGACCAGCCAGTCCGCGATCGACACGACAGGATTGAAGTGACCGCCGCTGACCGGACCGAAGACCATGATCAGGACCGGCAGAGCGAGCGCGGTTACGATCGCGTTCTCGAACAGCTGGACGCCGGTGTCGGTTGAGAGCCGCTGCGCCGCGATGCCCGAGCCCACGACAACCGCGACGAGCAGGCCAGTGCCCAGGAGCTCCGCGAGACCGCGGCGTGCAAGCCGCGGCATCAGCTGGCTTCTAGTGCACGACTGAACAATCCGCCGATGGCATCGAGCGCCTCGCGGTCGGCGCGGTAGTAGACCCAGGTTCCCCGTCGCTCCGAGTCGACCAAGCCGGCGGAGCGCAGCACCTTCAGGTGATGGCTGATCGTCGGCTGCGATACGTCGAACGGCGTCATCAGGTCGCAGACGCAGACCTCGTCGGCCGCGGCGATCATCGACATCAGCCGCAGCCGAATCGGATCCGACAGCGCCTTGAGGAGCCCAGCGACCCGGTCCGCCTCCTTGCGGCTCAAGGGCTCGATCCCGAGCGGCGCACAGCACGCGACTTGCTCGGCCACCGCAAGTTGTTTCGACATGTGTCTATATTGACAGATATCAAATCAGGGCGCAACCTGGCACCACCTAGTCGAACGGAGTCCCTTCATGTCACGTGTCCAGCTCGCACTCCGCGTCGCCGATCTCGACGCCGCGATCGAGTTCTACAGCAAGCTCTTCGATGCAACGCCCGCGAAGCGCCGCCCCGGCTACGCAAACTTCGCCATCGCCGAACCACCGCTGAAGCTCGTCCTGCTCGAGGGCGCTGCCGGCGAGCCAACCCGCATGGATCACCTCGGCGTCGAGGTCGAAACCACCGACGAGGTCAGCGCGGCGGCCGTGCGTCTGGCGCAATCAGGACTGTCGACCGACGTCCAGGACGACACCACGTGCTGCTACGCGGTGCAGGACAAGGTGTGGGTGACCGGACCCGGCGAGGAGCCCTGGGAGGTCTACACGGTCAAGTCTGACGATCGGCCCGATCTCGAAGGACAGAAGGAGCTCGCACTCTCGGCAGTCGCCGGTGATCGGACGTGCTGTGCCTCGGACACGACCGACGACAGAGGCTGCTGCGGGTAGCAGCAAACAACTAGAGAGCAATGCGCCATCGCATCCGCGGATCGCCCGAAATCCGAGCGATTACCGGATGCAATGCCACATTGCTTCTGGCCTAAATCACGTGGCGGTGGAGGTGGGATTTGAACCCACGGAGGAGTTGCCCCCTCACACGCTTTCGAGGCGTGCTCCTTCGACCGCTCGGACACTCCACCGGCGAAGAGCCTAGCCCGAAGCGAAGGCCCACCAGCGGAAGACAACCCGCCCGCGCTGAGCGCGGGCTCTTCTGGTCCGGCGGAGCCCCCGCCTCACCGGCGACCAGGTTCAGCGTCGCCGCCAACGTCCTGGGCTGGGGAAGGTCGGCGTCGGCGGACAGGGCTACGCGCGGCGGCTTGCGAACCAGTCGGCCAGCGTCGCGGCGCACTCGTCAGCCAGCACCCCCGCCACCACCTCCGGTCGGTGGTTGAGCCGGCGGTCGCGTACGACGTCCCACAACGAGCCGGCCGCACCGGCCTTCGGGTCCGCCGCGCCGTAGACCACACGATCGAGTCGCGCGAGGACTGCCGCACCCGCGCACATCGTGCACGGCTCGAGCGTCACGACGAGGGACAGGCCATCGAGACGCCACGACCCGCGGGCGCCCGCTGCCTGGCGGATGGCGACGACCTCGGCGTGAGCGGTCGGGTCTGCCGTCACCACGCGTTGGTTGTGCCCGCGGCCGAGCACGGCGCCTTGGGCATCGATGACGACGGCGCCGATCGGCACGTCACCCGCCGCATCGGCGAGCTTCGCCTCCTCGAGGGCATACCGCATCGCCGCGGCAAAGGAGACGTCCGGCAAGTTGGCGCGACTCTTACTCGCCGCGCAGCTTCTCCAGCACGTCGAGGCATCCCGCGGCCTCGCACAGCGACGCGATCACATCTGCCGGAAGCGCTCCTTCTTCGGCGCACAGCGCAAGAAGCCGCGACGACGACGTACCGAGATCACTCATCAGCCCTGAGTCCCCGGCCGGATCGCCGTCGGCGAGGACAGCGTCGTCGTCGCCCTCCTCGTCGCCGTCTTCCGCTTCGTCATCTTCGTCTACGTCGTCGGCGGCCGGTACCTCGATGGCGCCTTCAGCGAGCAGGGCAGCGATCTCGCTCGACCCGACCACTCGGGCATCGGAGACGAAGACGCGGGGATCGCCATCAGCATCGATCCGGAGGATCGCAAACCACTCGTCGTCCTCTTCGACGAACAGGATCCCGGTGTCCGCGTCGTCGCCGATCACCTCGCGCACCATCTCGACCACGCTGTCGAGATCCTCGAGCTCGTCGAGCGAGACATCGTCGCCGAACCAGGCGGAGTCGACGCGCGCTAGCGCCGAGGCCACATACGTCAAGGCGTGCACCCTTCCATCGGTACGACGGAGACGGAGGTCAATGAATAGCTGCTTCCAGTGCGCGATCGTAAACGTCCGCGAACCCGAGTCGATCCGCGACGCTCACCAGCATCTCGTCGGCGTAGGCGTCGATGTCGTCGAGCAGGACGCCGAGGCTCATCTCATCCAGGCCGAGGTCGGCGAAGATCCCTATGTCACCGGCCGGCCAGATGTCCTCGCCTTCGGCGTCGTCAGGCGTGTCCAGACCGAGCCGATCGGTCACCTGGCGCGCGAGATCCCATGCCACCGCGGCCGACGCGTCCGAGAGCATCATCCGCACATCGTCACCGCGTACCCGCAGGGCCACAAAGAACTCGTCGGCGACGTTGACGAGCCCGATGGCGCCGTTGTCCGCCGGCTGCTGTCGAAGCACCTTGATCAGCGAATCGAGATCGTCGGCGATCCGGTCGGGCAAGACGTCACCCCGCCACGCGCCGTCCTCGCGATACACGACGATGGCAACGCCGTCTCGCGCCTGACCGCCCATCGCGTCGCCTCCTCGGCCTGTGCCCGCATAGTTGCAGATCACGCGGGCCCCGCCAAGAGCGAAGCGACGGCGACGGATCTCCGGGCGGACGTTGCACGACGCAACGACTACGGCGCGGGTGACCCCGAATCCGGCTCGGGTTCCTCGGTCGGCGTGCCACCCATGCGGCGAGGGGTCCCCATGCCGAGGTAGGAGAGCGACCAAGCGCGGCGGCACGACTGGCACCACCACGCGCCGTGCTTGTCGGCGTAGGGCTGCAGGTCTTCGTCGCCGCAGTACGGGCAGTAGAACGGCACCGCCCGCTCGGTCATGCAGACCTTCCTACTGCACGAGCTCTTCGTCGGCGCGCCGCACCCAGGTGGCGAAGCGCTCGCCCTCCTCGCGGTCCTTCAGGTAGTTGCGGAGCACGCGCTCGATGTAATCCGGCAGCTCGTCCGCGGTGACCTTCAACCCACGCAGCTTCCGGCCGACGCCGGCGTCGTACCCGAGGGCACCGCCGAGGTGGACCTGGAAGCCCTCCCCCTCGTCGACGATCATGCCTTTGAGGCCGATGTCGGCGACCTGGAACCGCGCGCAGGCATTGGGGCAGCCGTTGAGCGCGATCTGGATCGGAGTGTCGAACTCCGGCAGTCGCTTCTCGAGCTCGTCGTAGAGGTCGATCGCGCGGGCCTTGGTCTCGACGATGGCGAGCTTGCAGAACTCGAGCCCCGTGCACGCGAGCGCGCCGCGGCGGAACGCGCTCGGGTTGACCGGAAGGTCACGCGCTTCGAGCTCGCCGACCAGGGCGTCAACCTCGGCGTCCGGTACGTCGAAGATGATCATCTTCTGCTCGACGGTCAGCGCAACCCGACCGCTGCCGTACTTCTCGGCAAGGTCGGCGAGTGCAGCGAGCTCCGTCCCGTTGCTGCGTCCGGTCCGGAACGCGAACCCGACGTAGTTGTTGCCGTCCTTCTGCTTGTTGACGCCAACGTGGTCGCGGGCGCCCGGACCCGGCTTGGCCTCGGGACCGTCCTCGAGCTTTCGGCCGAAGAACTCCTCGCCTTCGAGCACCTCGCGGAACTTCTCGACCCCCCAGTCGTCGACGAGGAACTTCAGCCGGGCGCGATTGCGGGAGCGGCGGTAGCCCCACTCGCGGAAGACCTTGGTGACAGCCGCCCACACCTCGACGGCATCCTCCGGCGGGACGAAGACGCCCAGCCGCTGCGCGAGCTTCGGGTTGGTCGACAGCCCGCCGCCGACCCACAGGTCGAAGCCGACGCGGCCGTCGTCGTGACGCACGCCGACGAAGGACACGTCGTTGATCTCGTGCAGCGTGCAGTGTTTCGAGCAGGCGCTGACCGCCGTCTTGTACTTGCGCGGCAGATTGGAGAACTCGGGATTGAGCAACCCGAACTTGTTGACCGCGAGCAGGTACTCGGTCGCGTCGAAGATCTCGTCGGCCTCGACGCCGGCGACCGGGCAGCCGAGCATGTTGCGCGGAGTGTCACCGCAGGCCTCGCCGGAGGACAGCCCGACCTCTTCCAGCCGCCGCCAGATCTCCGGCACGTCCTCGATCCGGATCCAGTGCAGCTGGATGTTCTGCCGGTCGGTGATGTCGGCGAGGTCGCGGCCGAACTCCGTCGCGATCTGTGCGATCACCCGCAGCTGCTGGTTGGACAGCAAGCCGCCTGGGATGCGAACGCGCATCATGAAGTACTTGTCGTCGAGCTCTTCCGCCTCGAGGATCGCGGTCTTGCCGCCGTCGATTCCGGGGCGGCGCTGCGTGTAAAGCCCCCACCAGCGCATCCGGCCGCGGAGGTCACCGGCATCGATCGAATCGAATCCGGCCTTCGAGTAGATGTTCTCGATCCGAGCACGGACGTTCAGGCCGTCGTCGTCCTTCTTCATCCGCTCCTGCGGGGTGAGCGGCTCCAGATGACCCTTGGCCCACTGGCCTTGACCGGCGCTGCGGCGTGCGGGTGGCATAAACGATCGACTTCCTGAGTTAAGAGAGTTGTGGGAAGTGTGAGACTTCGGTGTCCCAAGGAGCGGGGTCTCGAAGGCTGGGACAGGCCTGGTGACGCAGGCTCCGTCTTGTGCCAGACTACCTGCATGTCCTCACCGGTGCTTCTGGTGGCGCGGCTGCATGTAGACCTGCAGCGCGTCTCTAGCGCCGTGTGTCGCATGCGCTGATCTCAAGCGCCCGCGACCCTTCTACCTTTCTCGAGGATGTTCATGACGACCCCTGTAAGCGACAGTTTGTCGTTCCTGCATCACGACGACACGTCGCTGGAAGACCTGTACGACGCCTCGGACGGGATGGTCCACCTGGCGCAGCACGCCGGCGTGGCTCTCGAAGGCGCGACGCCGCAGGAGATCATCCGCTGGGCCCATGACCGTTTCGGTCAACGCTTCGCGATCGCAGCGTCGATGGCAGACGGCGTCATGGCGCACCTGGCCGGGACAGTGGCACCTGGAATCCGGGTGCTCTTTCTCGACACGGGCTACCACTTCCCGGAGACGATCGGCACCGCCGACGCCGTCGAAGCCACGCTGCCGATCGATCTGGTGCGGGTGACGCCGCACCTTTCGGTCTGCGAGCAGGACACGGCGTTCGGTCCGGACCTGTTCGCCCGGGACCCCGACCTGTGCTGCGCGATGCGCAAGGTCGCCCCGCTGACCAAGGCGCTGGCGCCGTACGTCGCATGGGCCTCCGGCATCCGCCGCGACGAGACGGAGACCCGCGCCGGTGTCCGCGTCGTCGAGTGGGATGACCGCCACCAGATGGTCAAGGTCAACCCGATCGCCGCGTGGACGCAGGACGACGTCGACCGCTACACGCGGGACAACAACGTCCTGGTCAACCCGCTCATCTCCGAGGGCTATGGCTCGATCGGCTGCGCGCCGTGCACCCGCAAGGGCGAAGGCCGCAGTGGAAGGTGGCTGGGCATGCCCAAGGTTGAATGCGGCCTCCACGAATAGTCAGCTGCACGCTCACGTCGTTGTCCCTCGCTTGCGTGCGCCCGCACGCGACGCTCGGTTCCGCCTCGCGAGTGCACACCTGACTATCCGCGGTTCGCACGAGTGAGGACACTGGTCCTCGCTGCCCACGGCAGTGCTCATCCCGGCTATACCGCGGTCTTCGACTGGATCGCTGACCGGATCGTCGGCAACCGGCCGGACATGGACGTCGTCGTCGGTTATCTCGACCACTGTGAGCCGCGGCTAACCGAGCTCGGCACCGACGGTGCCGTCGTCGTCCCTATGTTGCTCGCGACGGGCTATCACCTCGAGACGGACATCCCTGCGGCAGCGCCCAACGCGACCGTGGCGGACCCGATCGGGCCCGACCCTCGGCTGACTGCGGTCGTCGCCGACCGGCTGGCTGAGGCGGGGTGGACGCCGGGTACGCCGGTCGTCCTCGCCGCCGCCGGCTCGAGTGACGAACGCGGCGTCGTCGACGTGCGCGCCGCTGCCGTACAGCTGGCCGAGCTGCTTGACGTCGAGGTGACGGCAGCCTTCGCGGGCGGGGGGCAGCCGTCGCTGTCGGAGGTCGACGCGAAGGCCGTTGCGACGTACCTGCTCGCCCCTGGTCATTTCGCCGACACGATCGCAGGCTGCGGCGCGTCCGTCATCAGCGCGCCGATCGGCGCCGACCCCCGAGTCGCCGACGTCGCGATCAGCCGCTACGACGACGCCGTCCTTTCCCCGTGATCTTGACCTAAGAGGCGTTAAGACGGCGCGATCTTGACCTAAGAGGCGTCAAGACGGCCGGTTAGCGCCTTCTTGGTCAAGATCACGCGGGTCTTGGGGCTTCATGGTGCGGTAGCCGGGATGCGCCGTGATCTCGTGCTCGCTCATCAGACGTTCGAGCAGCTGATGCAGCTGCAGTCGCTCGGCGGTGCTGAGCGGCTTCAGTAGTGCCGCCTCCGCCTCGCGCCCGATACCCGCGATCTTCGCCATCATCTTTTCGCCCTTGTCGGTGAGGAAGAGGTTGTGAGCCCGACGATCGCGGGGGTCGCGGCGGCGCTCGACCAGCCCGGCGTACTCGAGATCGTCGATGAACGCCACAAGCCGGCTCGGCGGCATCCCGAAGTCCTCAGCGATCGCCTGCTGGCTCCGGCCAGGTGACAGGCCGATCCCCCGCAGCAGTCCGACGTGCGGCGGCGTGAGGTCGAGCGCAGCAAGTCGTCGCCCAAAGCTCATCGCAGAGTGCGCGCCGAGCGCGGAGAGCAGAAATCCGGTTCCGATGACTTCGGGTGGGCCGGCTCGTCGTTTCCCCCGGGCAGCCGAGTCTCCTGATCCAGGGGCGGGCTCACCGGCCATGTGACAAATAATACACTTGAAGAATCATTCTGGGCCTGAAACATTCATAGGCTGCAGGACTTCCCAGGCACTGCACACGACGCAAGGGGCGGACGTACTGATGAGCGATGCGGCGACTGTCGAGCCGAGGAACCTGTTCGGACGAGTGGCGGCGTTCGTGCTGCACCACCGCCGGTGGGTGATGATCGGCTGGCTGGTCATCTTCATTGCCGGCGGCATGGCGGCCGGCAAGGTGAAGGATCGGCTCTCCCTCGACTTCTCGCTGCCCGGCCAGCCCGGTTACGTGACCGCACAGCACCTGGCGAAGCTCTACGGCCCGACAACCGGCACCGGCATCACCAGCATCGCGGTGATGCAGGCGCCGGCCGGAACGACGGCCGCCGGCCAGACCAGTGCGCTGTCTCAGGTCGGGCCGGCGATCGACAAGGTAGTTCCGGGAACCCGCGTCTTCGACTACGCCAACACCCACGACAAGCGCTTCATCGGCAAGGACGGACGTACGACGATCGCGATCGTCGTCACCCCGCAGCCGAAGTCGTTCTCCGACAACCCGACCGATGACCTCAAGGCGGCCATGGCGACGGCGCTGCCCGCGTGGAAGACGGGCATCACCGGCGAGCAACAGCTCTCCTCAGGCGGCGACTCAAGCGGACCTGGCGTCCTCGCTGAAACGCTGCTCGGGGGTGGCGGCGCGCTGATCGTGCTCGCATTCGTCTTCGCCTCGTTCCTCGCGCTTCTGCCGATGGTCATCGCTGCGGTATCGATCCTGACGACTTTGCTCATCGTGCTCGGGCTGACGACCATCACCGACGTCTCGTTCATCGTGTTGTTCCTGGTCTCACTCGTCGGCCTCGGGCTTGCCATCGACTACAGCCTGCTGTTCGTCACTCGATGGCGCGAGGAACGAGAACACGGCCGTGACAACCACTCGGCGGTGATCCGAGCGGCTGAGACCGCCGGGCGCACGGTTGCCGTCTCCGGTCTGACTGTCGCCATCGGTCTGTTCTCGCTGATCGTGCTTCCGGTACCGGGCCTGCGAAGCGTCGGCATCGGTGGGGTGCTCATCCCGGTCGTGTCGACGATCGTCGTGCTCACCCTTCTGCCGGCGCTGCTCGGCGGCATCGGACCGCGGGTGGACTGGCCTCGAATCCGGCACGAGGCCTCCGCGAGCAAGGCATGGACCGGTTGGGCAAAGGGCGTCGTGAATCAGCGGTGGGCTGGCGCAGGCGTCGCGGTCGTCATCCTCGGCGTGATGCTGGCTCCGGTCTTCGGCCTGAAGGTCGGCGAGACCAGCGTGCAGGCGCTCGCGAAGAGCGGCGATGCGCACAGCTGGTACGCCACGATGACCCAGCAAGGCATCAGCCCCGGCGCACTCACCCCGCTCGAGGTGCTGACAAAGACCTCGGATGCGCCCGCGGTGCTGCAAGCTGTCGACAAGACGGCCGGCGTCTCCATCGCCACGCTGCCCGACGGACCCGTCGCCAACACGCAGGGCTACTCAGACATCCTCGTCGTGCCGAACGAGGTGACCGCCAACAGTCAGACCCTCGCGCCGGTTCGTGCGGTGCAGGCCACCGTGAAGCAGTTCCCATCCGTCGTCGGCGTCGCCGGCGACGGGCCGACCCAGCAGGACTACATCCACGCGGTGTACGGCAACTTCCCGCTGATGTTCTCCATCATCGCGCTGTTGACGTTGATCCTCCTCGCGCGCGCCTTCCGCTCGATCGTTCTCGCGTTCAAGGCGGTGCTGCTCAACGTCGTCTCGATGGGCGCGACCTTCGGCCTGCTGACGTACTTCTGGCAGAACGGCCACGGTTCCAACGCGCTCTTCGGAGTGGCGGCAACGGGGGCGATCACCTTCTGGGTCCCGCTGATGGTCTTCGCGTTCCTGTTCGGCCTCTCGATGGACTACGAGGTCTTCATCCTGAGCCGGATCCGCGAGGAGTACGACGCGTCGCCGCACGAGGTCGGAACGAATGGGGCCGTCGTACGCGGCCTCGGCCGCACCGGCCGGCTGGTCACGAGTGCTGCGCTGATCCTGTTCCTGGCGTTCGCGGCGCTGGCATCCGGGCCGGAGACCGACATCAAGGTGCTGGGTACCGGCCTCGGCGTCGGGATCCTGCTCGACGCGACACTCGTTCGAGCTCTGCTGGTGCCCGCGCTGATGTCGCTGTTGGGCAAGTGGAACTGGTGGCTGCCGCGACCGCTCGCCCGCGTGCTGCGCGTCGAGCCGAGCGCCGTCTAGGTCTACCCGACGGAGATGCCGACGCCGCCACGCGTGGTAGCGCCGTAACGCTCCTTGGCGGCGCGGAGGTCAAGCTGCCCGATCCGAGTCCGGGCGTCCTTGGCGTCCTGCGTCAGCAGGTCCGCCGGAATGATCCAGGCGACCTCGAACTCAAGACCGTCGGGGTCGTGGGCGTAGAGGCTCTTCGTCGTGCCGTGATCCGAGGCTCCGACCAGCGCGCCAGCCTCGGCGAGCGCAGCCTGTAGGCGCTCGAGCTCGTCGAGGGTGTCGACCTCCCACGCGAGGTGGTACATGCCGACCGTGGCCTTGCCGGCGAGTGAAGGACCCAACGCGTCGCCCAGCGCAAACAGGCCGAGGTCGTGGTCGTTGGTCGAGCCCGGCGCTCGGAGGAACGCCGCCCCGGCAAAGCCCGCCGGCGTCATCTCCTCGATCCGCGCGAAGCCCAGGACACCGACGTAGAAGTCGAGGCTGCGCTGCAGGTCGCGGACGTAGAGGACGGCGTGGTTCAGCCTGACGATTGGCACGACGTCACGCTACGCCGCCAAGCACCCCGCGAACGCAATGTGGCATTGCCTCTCGAAATCGGCTCGCAATCAGCCGTTTTCCGGAGGCGATGCCACATTGCTGTCGGCCGAAGCGCGCTACTTCGAGGTCTTCTCGAAGCCGTCTGACCGACCCGAGCCGTTCGCCAGGTGGAGGGTGCCGTAGATCTGCATCTTGATCTTCAGCGGCGTAGAGCCGTTCTTGTACGACGCGTTGTTCCACGCGGTGACCTGCTCGGAGCCGTTCTTGCACGGGTTGTTGAACGGCCCCTGCTTCTTGGATGCCTTCAAGGTCGCCGAGCCCTTGGTGCCGTGCGCACCGACTACGGACAGCGACGTCGAGCCGCCCTTCGTCTTCAGCGACAGGGGCTTCGAGCGCCCGGTGTTCACGTCCTCGCGGATCGCCCCGGCTGGCTTGCTTAGGTTCGTCGACCGCTCGCCGAACACGCGGCCGTCACCGGAGCCAGCGGCGGAACCATCGAAGGTGACACCGCCGTGGCTCGCGAACCAGCTGGTCGCCGACGCGCAGGGAGCCTGCGCCGGCCCGACGCACGAGAAGTCCGTGCTCGCATACGTCGTGACGACGGTGTTCGTGGCAGAGAACGTGAACTTCTTGGTCTTGCTGCCGACAGCTCCCCACTTGTGAGACCCCTTGGAGCGGCTGTCGAAGTAGAAGGTCCCGCTCAAGGTCACCGGCTGAGTCTGGCTCGACGGCTGGCCGTTGCACTGCTGGGTGGTCGGGCTTCCGGTCGGTGCGAAGGTCAGCGAGACCACGCCGAAGGGCGACAGGGCCGAAGACGGTACGTCGAGTGTCCCGCTGCCGTCCGGGCTTCCCGTGGAGTCGGTGTTGAAGGTCAACGCCGTGGCCGGGATCTTGAACGACCAGGAGTGGCTCTCACCGCCGAAGATCGCCTTGTTGTCCGCGAGAGAGATGTCGAGGTTGTCGGTAGCCGCGGGCGTCGCGGTCACGCTGCTCTGCGTCGCGCCAACCTTGACGTAGAGCTTGTGGCCGGTGCTGGAGGTCTTCGCGGTGGCGCTGCTGCTCAGCCCCGTCGAGATGGCAGCAGGCGCGTCGTGCGCCGTCGCCGCCGTCGCCGCGGGCACGAGACCGAACCCGGTCCCGGCAAGCACCGCACCCGCCCCGACGGCAAACCACGCGCGAACACGTCCGCCAGAAGTCTGCAGACCGATCATGATGTCCCTCCCCGTTGTCCGGCCAGATCGCTCATGTGACGGCGTAGCAACGGACGCCGTCACGCTCGTGCATCGTTGCGCGACCTTGCCCAACCAGCAACTGCAGGTGTGCCCCGGTCTCGCAGACGGCAAGGAACTGGTTGAACACGTCCAGCTCGGAGAGCTTCCGTTCGCGCCGCGTCCACGTGACGACAGCAGCAACCGCAGCGGCCGTCTCAGCGCCCCCAGCGAGCACCGCCAACATCTGGTCGAGGCGGACCCGGTGGTGCTCGACGAGCTCGTCCACTCGGGCGTGCGTGCTGGGAACGACCGGCCCGTGTGCGGGCAGCAGCATCGCGTCCGGCCGATTGCGCACGATCGCAAGCGAGTTGAGGAATGCGCCCAGCGGATCGGGAGTCATCGCCGGCTCGAAGCCGATGGACGGCGTGATGGTCGGCAGCACATGGTCGCCCGCGAAGAGCAGTCCGCCCGGGGTGTCGTAGAAGACCACGTGACCGCGAGTGTGACCAGGGGTCGAGACGACCTCGAGGCTCCTGCCGTTGGCGTTGATGACCTCGTCGCCGGTCAGCCACTCGTCCGGCAGCTCCCACTCTGCGGGATCGTGATGGCCCCGCTTGCCACTGTGCATCTTCTCGGCGATGTCCGCCGCACCGAGCGCCGTCAGCAGCGACACCTGCTCCTCGGCGGCCTTGCGGCCCGGTCGACTCACCAGCTCCAGCGACCACCGCTCCTCGGCGCCGAGTGCGACCCGGGTGCCGAACTCGTGCCGCAGGTGGATCGCCTGGCTGTAGTGATCGCGATGCATGTGGGTGACGAGAAATCGCTGCACGTCGCCCAACTCGGCACCGATCTCGCGCAGCCCCGCCTGCAGGAGCTCGCGTGCGTCGGCAACCGCCCAGCCCGAGTCGATCAGGACCGGGCCATCGGGACCGGAGACCGCGTAGACATTGACGGACCGCAGGCCGTCGTTCGGCAAGGGCAACGGGATTCGATGCACGCTCGGCACGACCTCGTAGACACCAGGGGCGGTCCAGTCGTCGCTCGGCACTGTCTTGTTCTACACGTCAGGTGATCGCGAAGGTCGGGCTGGTCCCGGTGAAGGCGGTCAGTCGACCTGCCGAGTCGCACGACTCACCGTGGTAGCGGATGCGGTAGCTCCCCGCATTTGTGCCGGAAGGGACGTCCCAGGTGATCGTGATGCGGGTGCCGCCGTCGGCCTTGCGACAGTGCAGCTTCGTCGACCAGTCGCCGTCGTCGGCGACCCGCTGCCACGACCCGTCGGTGTCGCGCTCCACCTCCAGGTACGTCCCGCCGCGATGCAGGTCATGGTTGGGGTTCGCGCCGACGAAGCCGACCTCGACGGTCTCGCCGGGTGAGTAGCTGCCGCGCGGCGCGGTCAGCACGTCGCCGAAGCCACGGCCCAGGGCGCGCTTGTCGGCCTTCGGCCGCACGACTCGCCGGGTGCTGTGGGACAGATCCGGCGGTGGGGTGCCCCGGCCGACGGTGGTGCCGTCGCGCATCGCGGTCGCGAGCCGCACGACGGTTTGGGTGAGAGCCGGCGCCTCCCATCGCCCGAACAACGTGCTGCCGCCTTCGTACCGCTGCTCGTCGTACTCCTCGGGCGTCGTGACGTAGTGGATGTACGCGTTGCTGTATCCGGCGACCAGTACGTCGTCGAGCGGCGAGCCGACAACCGCAGCGACCTCACGCCGCATCCGCAAGCCGGCGGTGATCGTCACCTCGCCCGGGATCCCGATCAGGTACAGCGACCCGATCCGCAGCAGCTGCACCGGCACCCGTTCCTGAACGAACGCCGAGAGCCGGTTCATCGCGCCCCCCGGCAGCACGATCCCCTTCGGAGCCTGCGAGTCGCGCAGCCGAGCCGATCGGTAGTACGTCGCGCGGGAGATCGCATCGATCAACCGGTTGCGGCCCTGCTTGAAACCGAAGAATCCCGGGCCTTCATCGGTGCCGGCCAGCGCGGCCGCACCACCCATGACAGGGCTGGTCCGGTGCTCGCGACCGTCGCCGGTGAACTCGGGGTCCACTGTCACGTTGCCGAGATCGATGTAGGTCAGGCGGGCGGCGACGCCACCGCTCACCGTCGTGCCTTCGACTGCCGCAAGCGCCGCAGCGGCGTCGGCCTGGCGCTGCCCGATGATCCTTGTGTTCTCGAACTCGTCCTCCGTCGGCCCGCTTCCCGGACGTCGGTTGAGGTTCGGTGACATGTCGCCGGTGTTCGTCTGCGCGAACGCGCTGATGAAGTCGGGCGTCGTGCTTGCCAGGTAGTCGATGCCGGACACCACCCGCTCCCAGTGATACGCGGCATATCCCTTGTTGTCGCCGCTGACCAAGCAGTTGCGGTTGGTCATGCTCGTGCCGTGCGTGGCGAACCAGTTGATCGCGCCGACGACCCGGCCGTCACGCTCGACGCGCAGCAGCGTGGTCTGCGGATCGATCGCGTTGGGGAAGTGCGACTTGTCCGACTCGGGGTTGCGCGCGAACGACTGCGGTGAGCGGTTCACGCTCGCGTTGTCGAGCTCGCCGCGGGAGAGGATCAGGGTCGCCGGGGCGACGTCGGCATGCGCGCGATCGACCGCCTCGACGATGCCGTCGACAATCGCCTGGAACGTCACGGGGTGAAACCCATGCGACGTCATGTTGTAGAGACGGTGATGCGAGTATCCGCCCGGCCCGCAGTGCGTGTGCGTGACGGTGAGCATCGTGTTCACATCGGTGTACCGGCTGCCGTACGTCCCACCGAGCCGGCGCAACACCTCGCGATGGACGCTGTCGAACATCAGCGGCAGATCGCTGACGCAGATCAGCACGCGCTCGTCAGCGGCTGCGTCGACGAAGATGAAGGCTCGAGTGCGCAGCCGGGTGTGCAGCCCCTTCGACACCTGGTCGGCCTTGCCGTACCCGAGCAGCCCGCAGCCCGACAGCTCGCCCGTCACATCCGAGATCCCGCGCCCGACCAGATATGGCGCAGCCTGCTCACTCATGGAGCGGACCCTACTTAACCTCCGCTGGCCGGCACATAGAACGCGAGTGCGTGCGCGGCGTGGGCCTTCGTGCGGGACACGACGGCTCGGTAATGGATCACCTGGGTCTGCGACACCGGCACGGTGAACGACGCGCGGAGCGCACCGTCGAGGGTCGCCTGCTGGCTACCGCCGCGATGCCGGACCAGTACGACGTCTCCGGGCTGGGCGCCGCGTACCTGCAACGAGACGGTCGTCGACGTCGCCCCCGGTGCCGTCGGCGCGACCGTGAGGGCGATGACCGGGATGACGACAACCCGCACCGGCGTGCTGTGGACGTGCCTGCCGGCGCGCAAGGTGAGCCGCGCGTTTCGCTCCAGCGACGGAATCGTGAACGCGGCCTCGCCGGAGGCGGAGGTCCGGACCGGCGTCCCCACGCGCTGCCAGTGCTCGCCGGCCGGCCGCTCGGTGAGCACGACGCGATGGTTCGCGACCGGCGAGCCGTCAGCGGCCGTGAGGCTGCCCTCGACCGTGACCTGGGACCCGACCGGCACCCGGTTGCCGGGCGAAACCGTGATCGTCAGCTGCACCGCTGTCGCTGGTGGGGATGTCGGCGGTGACGTCGGGGGCGGCGGCGGCGGCGTCGTCGCCGGCGGCGTGGTCTGGACGGTCACCGGAAGCGTCGGGGAGATCTGCGGCGTCGGCGGCGGGCTGGTCGGCGCGGACGTCGGCGAGGAGTGCGGCCGCGGCGGCACAGTCGGCGCGTGGCTCGGAGACGTCTGCACCGCCGTTGGCGGCGCGATCACCGAAACCGGCGGCGGAGACGGCGAGGCGATCCGCGGCGTCGGCTTCGCCTTGGGGGCCGGGATGTGCAAGGAGGACAGGTCCTTGTGCAGCTTTGCCTGCCACGAGTCCGGCAGGCTCGCGGTGTACGCCGCCGCGACACCGCCGGACACCCCAAGCGTCACCACGGCGGCAACGCTGGTCGTGGCGATGCGAGCGGCAGATCGCCGTCTTGGCCTCTGCGGCACAGCGGCTGAGAAGGCCGCTCGCGCTTGCGCCTCGTCAGCCAGCTCGGCATCGGAGGCCGGGGCGGTAAGAGCCTTTACGACGGGATCCTCACGGAACCGCGAGATGTCGTCATCGCGGTGACGCATCAGACCGCCTCCGATCGGACCTGCGGGTCACGGGCGAGCGCTCGCAGCCCGCGATGGACGCTGACCCGGACCGCACCCGGTGACTTCTCGACGATGTCGGCGACGACCGATACGTCGAGGCCGGCGACCACGCGCAGCATGACCATGTCGGCCTGGTCCGGCGGCAGTCGCTTGACCAGCTCGATCGCGTGATCGGTCGACATTCGATCGAGCGCCTCCGCCTCGGCGGCAGCAGCAGTGGGATGCCGGCCGACCGCACTGAAGTCGGGCACGGGGATCGACGGTCGCGCCGCCGCGGCGCGGGCCGCGTCGATGGCGCGGTGCCGCGCCAAGGTGAACAGCCAGGCCCGGAAGCCGTCGACGTTGCCGATGAAGCTGGGCAGGTCGCGAATGACGTGCAGCCAGGTCTCGGCCGCCACGTCCTCGTAGTTCTTGCCGCTGCGGACTCGCAGGTAGCGCAGCAGCCGAGGGTGCAGCTCACGCCACAGCTCGACGAAACCCGACTCGTCGCCCGCCCGGGCTCGTCGCAGCGCGTCGTCCAACGGCTCGTCGGCCGGACCCGCGACTGGGTCTGGCCGACGAGCTCGTTGCGACGGCTGCTTGCCGATGAGTGTCGTCCCCATCTCATCTGAAACACGCGCGCTGGGATCGCGCCAACTCCTAAACCTCAGCCGATGGTAACGACGGCACTCTGGGAAGCGTGGAGATTAGGCCCTCCGGCGAAGGAGAGTTGGTACTCCTCAGGCGCAGAAGGCAACGCGACGCGGAACACGACTACGCCGTGGCGACGAGTCCGCTCGGTCCGCACCGGCGTCCAGCTCTCGCTACCGGCGGCCCGCTCCTGGAGGGTCACCTTGCGACCGGGCAGGCTGCGCCGGCCGGTCCGGAGCTCGCCGGCAAGGAGCTCGCCGCGGCGAGCCTCGCGGGCCCGGATCGACAGCGTGGTCTCGCGCACGACGTGGATCGTCGCCACGCCGCTGCGCGCGACAACCGGACCGTGGCTCACCGGGGTCGGCACCGGAGTGGGCGAGCCGGTAGGAGTCACCGACGCCGACTCGCGGAAGACCAGCCGGTAGTGGGTCGTTCGCTTCGGGGTGACCGTGAAGCTGACGGTCCCATCGGCGCCCGTCGTGGCTGAGCCCACTCGGTGCGCTCGGTGGTGACGGCCATTGGTACGCGCCCGCAGGTAAACGGTGTCGCCCGGCTGAGGCGCCCCGGCCTTGGTCAGGACGCCCGACACGGTGTCGGAGGCACCGGGGGCGATCGACTGCTGCGCGACGGCGATCGACAGGCTGTAGTCGCTCGAGGCGACCGGTGAGGCGTCGTGCGGGGTTACGGCAGCCGCTGGGCCGACCGCCGTGACGATCGCCGCGCCGGCCGAGGCTGTGAGCACAAGCAAACCCGGTTTGTTCATGGCACATCCTGTTCGTCGGAGGGGTTCACTGACGACAGCGGACCTGCTAACGATCTCGTTACAAGGAGCGTCCACTCGATGCCTGAGCTGTCGTTTCGCGCCGCAACCCCCGGGGACGTGGCAGCCGTCGTCGCGCTGGTCGAGTCGGCGTACCGAGGCGACGCCAGTCGCGCCGGCTGGACGACCGAGGCCGATCTGCTCGACGGCCAGCGCACCGATGCCGCCGCCGTCCAGGAGACGGTCGAAGCGGTCGACCGACTCCTCTTGCTGGGGTACGACGGCGAGGTGCTGCGCGGGTGCTGCGAGGTACGTCGGCTCCCCCAGCGCGTCGCCTACTTCGGCATGTTCGCGGTCAGCCCGACGCTTCAGGGCGCGGGCATCGGCAAGACCGTGCTCGCGGAGGCGGAGCGGCAGGTCCGCATGCTCTGGCGCGCGACCCGCATGGAGATGACCGTCCTCAGCCAGCGCGGCGAGCTCATCGCCTGGTACGAGCGTCGCGGCTACCGGCGTACCGGGAAGACCGCACCGTTCCCGTACGGCGACGAGCGGTTCGGCATCCCACGCCGGCCCGACCTCGTCTTCGAGGTGCTCGACAAGGAGCTCTAGTGTCCTGAGGCGTTAATCCGCGTGCAGTATTTGCTGATGCTGTCGAGGATCTGGTCGGCAGTCTTGGTCCAGACGTAGGGCTTTGGGTCGTCGTTCCAGGTTTTGATCCAGCCGCGGATGTCGGCGTTGAGATCGCG
>DASZVL010000086.1:0-100498 GCA_035547035.1 Mycobacteriales bacterium
CGCTGTCGTACTCGTGCTTGGTCTCAACGACCAGACGGATAGCGCGCTCCCGCATCTCCCGCGGATACTGCGACGGACGTCCCATGAGACTTCATTGTCCTTCCACCTAATGAAGTCTCCAGACATGCCGGGGCGGTTCACAGGGCGATGAGGTGGTCGGACAGCGGTGGTGGGACGAGGTAGGTGGTGGTGCCGTAGTGGAGCAGGTGTCCGTCGTGTTCGTCGATGATCAGGCGGCGGATCGGGGAGCCGTCGGCGAGTAGGTCGATCGCGGCGTCGGCGGGGATCATGCCGTAGCCGGGGATTTCGGCGGGGTGGTGGGCGAGGCCGAACAGGGTGGGGGCGTCCATGACGATCTGGATGCTGTAGGCGCGGCCGTGGCGGCGTGGCGCTGCGGGTGTGGTGAGGTAGCTCTCGGCCCATTCGGTGAGCGCGTTGAGTTTGCGGGCGTCCGCGGTGCCGCCGTTGCGGGCTTTCGTGGCACGGGCGTAGGCGCGGAGCGCGGTGTCGAGGATCGCGGTCTTCTCCAGCGGCCCGCAGATGTAGAGGCTGCCGGTGCCGTCGTCGTTGGCTGAATGCTCGACGGTGACCTCACGGCGGGCGTTGACGGCGCGGGTGAGGAAGTCCGGGTCGAGGCGGGCGAGCCAGCGGCATAGCGAGGCGCAGAACTTCGGGTAGTCCTGACGGTGGGAGTACTTCAGCATCCGCGCCTCGACCTGCCGGGCGATCGGATCGGTCAGGTGGGCGGTCTGCTCGCTGAGCGCGCGGGCTTGCCGTTCGGTGATCCGCCCCGCGGTCAGCGCGTCGCGGGTCGCGGACAGCCGGCCGGCCAGCGCCCGGGCGTAGTCGACCTTGCGCTCGGCTGCCGGCACGCTGCACTTGTCCGCGACCGAGACCTCGAAGCAGCCCCAGTCCTCGCGCGGGTCCTCCGGTGTCGGGCCGGCGATCGCGGCGGTGAGCTCCGCGCAGAACCCTTCCACATGGCTGATCAGCTCCCGGCCGCGGCGCAGCGCCCACGCCTTCGCCTCATCCGACAGCTCAGCGACCGGGGTCTGGTGCAGCAGCCGCCAGGTGTGCGCCCCCAGCGGCGCCCGCATCGCGTCCTCGATCGGCTTGTCCGCGAACGGGATGTCACCGTGATCAGCCCAGTACGGGACCGTGTCGGCGAGCTCCGCCCAGACCTCCTGGGGGATCGGTTCCCAGTCCCCGAGGTCGGGCGGGTCGGGTTCGTCCCAGCCCGGAGGCGTCAGCAGCACCGCACCCCGGGAATCGAACATATGTTCGAATATAGTCCGTGCCTACGACAAGATCAACTGTCATCTCTAAGGGGCATCGGCGACAGTTCTGGACCGGAACATCGGTGACGGTTCTCGCATCAGGACATTCGGTGACACTCAGCCTTTGAGCAGGCCGCCGATCACGCCGCCTGCCACGCCGCCGGCCGCGGCCTGTTCCGGCAGGTACGGCGCGATGTCGGCCGCGAGCACGTGCAGGGAGAGGGACTGCAGCCAGACTTTCCCGGGTCCGGTGAGCTGGCACAGGAAGAACTCGCCGCCGAAGATCTTGTTCTTCAGGCCCTTGATCGTCGTGATCCTCATCTGGATGCCGCCGGTGAACATGCCGACGTGGCCCGGGTGGACGAACAGCGACTGACCAGGCTGAAGGTCGTAGGTGACGATCTCGCCGTGCAGCTGGATCCACGCGTTCGCGGGACCGCTGATCTTCTGCAGCGTGAAGCCCTCGCCGCCGAAGATCCCGACACCGAGCGTCTGCTGGAAGCCCGTGGTCAGCTGCACGCCCGGCGTACCGGCGACGAAGCCATGGCTGTGGACCATGTACTCCTCACCCGCGTTGAGCGTGATCGGCAGGATCTGGCCCGGCACGCTCGACGCGAACGCGGCGAGACCGCCGGCGGCCCCGGCCTGGAAGTTGCTGGCGAACACGGTGGCGCCGCCGGCCATCCGCTTGACGGCACCCCACACGCCCTTGCTGCCACCGGTGAAGGCGGTCGACGTCGTCATCACCATGCCGTCGGACATCCAGGTCATCCGCCCGGACTCGCCGACGACGGACTCGTTGGGCCCGAGGACGCACTCGAGGACCTGCAACGTGGTCCCGTGAATGTTGGTCTGCACGCTTCCCCCTACCGAAAGCCTTGCGAGCCGGTCAGCCCGCTACCCCTAGATACGACTCGATGACGCGTTCGTCCTCGAGCACGCTAGCGGGTGCGCCCTCGGCAATGACCTGACCCAGCTCGAGCGCGACCAGTCGGTCGCACAAAGAGGTGAGCAGCGGCATGTCGTGGTCGATGACGAGCATCGTCGCGCCGGTCTCTTCGCGCACCTGGCGAAGCAGCGGCGCGAGCGCCTCGGTCTCCTTCTGGGCGACACCAGCAGTTGGCTCGTCGAGCAGGATGACGGCAGGCCGCTGGGCGAGCACGCAGGCGAGCTCGACGATGCGCCGTGTGCCGGTCGACAGCTCGCCGACCATCGTCCCGGCGTACTTCGTCAGCCCGAGCTGGGCCAGCAGCTCGCCGACCCGCTCCGAGGCGGCAGCCTCGGACAGCGTCGATGCCGGCAGCCGCAACGCGGCGGCGACCAGGTCGCGCGAGTCGAGGTGGCGCTCGAGTGCAACCGCGACCGTCTCCGCGACGGTGAGTCCCGGGAACAGCCGAGCCTCCTGGAACGAACGACCGAGTCCGATCACCGCACGGTCGGACGGTCCGAACGCGGTGACGTCGGACCCACCCAGTACGACGCGGCCGGCGTCGGCCGACAGGAAGCCGCAGATCACATCGAACAGCGTGGTCTTGCCGGCGCCGTTGTGCCCGATCAGCCCGACGATCTCGCCCTTGTGGACCTGCAGGCCGATGTCGTTGAGGACGCGGATGGCACCGAAGGACTTGCCGACGTCGAAGCACTCGAGCACCGTCGGCTGAGCGAGCAGCTCCGCGAGGTCCTTCGTCGTCTGTGCCTTCGACTTCTTGCGTGGCCTGTGGCCGTTCGCACCGTTCGTCGCTGCTGCCGCGCCCCCGATGAACACCGACCGAAGCACGTCGCCGCGCTTGAGCAGCTCCGCCGTCTTGCCCGCGAACCGAACCGTCCCGCGTTCGAGGAACTCCGCGCGCTCAGCGACCTCGAGCGCAACGCTGACGGACTGCTCGACGATGACGATCGTGACACCGTCCGCGCAGAGCTGCCGGACGACGTCGAGCAGCCGCGCGACGATCGACGGCGCAAGGCCGAGTGACAGCTCGTCGATCAGCAGCATGCGCGGCTTCGACTGCAGCGCCATCGCCAGGGACAGCATCTGCTGCTGGCCACCGGACATCGTGCCGGCGAGCTGGCGCTCACGATCTGCAAGCTGGCCGAACAGCTCGAAGGCGCGGGCCCGCCCGGCAGCCACGCTCGCCTTGTCCTTGCGGACCAGCCAGGCCGCGACGCGGAGGTTCTCCGCGACGTTCAGCGAGGGGAAGATCGACTTCGCCGGGACAAGTGACAGGCCTCTTGCGGCGCGCGCCTCGGTGCTGAGCTTCGTGATGTCCTTGCCGTCGAACCACACCTTTCCCGGAGCGGCGGACAGCAGCCCGGCGACGGCCTTGAGCATCGTCGACTTGCCGGCGCCGTTCGTGCCGAGCAGGGCAACGATCTCGCCATCGGCGACGTCGAGGTCGACGCCGAAGAGCACCTGCATCTGCCCGTAGCTCACCTCGACGCCGGTGCACTGCAACAGCGCGCCGCTCACTGCCTCCTGCTCGGCGGCGGGCGATTCGCTCACGGTGGGCTCGCTGACGGCGCCGTCGGCCGACGCGGTCAGGTCGATGCCCCGGCGCTTGGCCACCTGCTTGAGCATCCGGTCGCGAAGCCCGAACACCACCGAGCCGAGCCCACCGGGCACGACCTGCAAGATCCAGAGCAGTGCGGCGCCGGTGATGATCAGCTGGTACTGCGGCCAAAAGTGCACGGCCGCCTGGATCACCGCGACGCCGAGCAGCGCACCGGTGATCGAGTCGACCCCGCCGATGATCACCATCGAGAAGACCTTCAGGCTCTCGGACGGGCTGTAGGCGCCGGCGCCGATCCCGCCCAGCAGCGTGGCGTGGAGTCCGCCCGCGATGCCAGCGATCGCGCCGGCAACGACGAAGCCGACCAGCTTTATCCGAGTCGTCGGCACCGCCATCGCGGCGGCGGCGCGGGGGTTGTCCCGCGTCGCGATCATCGCCCGCCCGGGACGGGTGTGACGCAGTCCGAGAACTGTCGCGATGACGACGAGCAAGACGCCCAGGCACAGGAAGAACAGGGTGCGTTCAGCGGTCAGCGCGGACCCGGTGTTGACGTCGAGGTTGAACCGCTTCCACACGACCGGCAGCGTGATGTTGCCCGGGATCAGTGACGAGAAGTTCGTCGGGTTGAAGAAGAAGGCGTCGGCGGCGACGGCCAACGCGAGCGTCGTCACGGCAAGGTCAAGCCCCTGGATCCGCAGCGCGGGGAGGCCGACCAGTACGGCGAGCAGCGAGCCGGCTACCGCGGCCGCGACAAGGCAGACGAAGAAGTCGAGGTTGAAGTGGTTCATCAGGTCGCCGACCAGCACGCCGCCGAGGCCCACGAACGCGAACTGGCCGAGGCTGACCTGCCCGGCCCAGCCGGTCAGCAGAACGAGCGAGACCGCGATGACCGCATAGATGACGGCGGTGTTGAGGATCAGCAGGCCCGATGCGCTGAACGCCAGCGGCACGAAGATCGCGACTGCAAGCAGCGCGACCTTGCCGCCGACCTGAGCGGCAACCACCTCCGGCAGCCGCCGCAGCTGCTCCGGGATCTCGCGCGCACGGCTGCCGACGGACAGCGGCGTCTCGTCCGCGCCCTCGCGTCGCCCGGCCCGCCTCGGGAGCACGAGCAGCGCGAGCAGGATCACGACGAGGAAGGCGACGTCGGGGGCCGAGGCCTTCGTGAAGTTCCACGCGACGAGCTGTTGCAGGATGCCGAGCCCGACTCCCGCGAAGACCGCTATCGGCAGCGACTCCTTGTAGGCGAGCACCGCGGCGGCGAGTGCGGGCAACAACAGGGAGGGGCCTGCAGCGGCATCGATCGTGAGGCCCTGCGACGGCGCCGGCAGGATCGTCGAGATCGTGGCGAGCAGGCCGGCGACGGTCCAGACGATGGTCGCCATCCGGCGTACCGGCACTCCGAGCAGCAGTGCCCGCTCGCGGTTGTCGGCGATTGCGCGGACCGCGATCCCGGAGTCGGTGCGCAGCAGGTACCAGCCGAGCGCGACGATCACGATCGGCACCGCGACGACGGTCGCCAGGTCGTTTCCGGTGAACAGCACCGGCCCGACGTTCAACGTGTGGTGCGACAGCGCGGTAGAGAAGCCGCCCACGAGGGACGGTCCGCCCATCCACTCCGGCAGCTTCAGCTGGATGCCGCCGAGCACCTGCGCCAGCCCGATGGTCGCGACCGTGAGGATCAGTCGCGATGACTTGGCGAACCGACGGATGACCAGCACCTCGGTGAGCCCGCCGAGAACAGCGCCCGCTGCGAGGCCCACTGCGACCGCTGCCGGCCAGTCCCAGTGGTGGCCGAGGTAGAGCATCGTCGCGATGGTGCCGCCGACGCCGCCCATCGATCCGTACGCGAAGTTGATGATCCGGTCCGAGCGGTACGTCAGGACCAGACCCAGCGCCTGCAGCCCGATGATCGAGCCGAACAACGCGCCTTGCATGACGATGCCGAGCGGCGCATGCGACGGCGAGATCACGCACGTGGCGATGATCGCGACGACCACAGCGGCGCCGCTGCTGACCGCCCGGTGGCGGCTGACGACCTCCGGTACGGCAGCCATCCGGGTTACGGCTTGCCCTTGTACGGCGTGTGCGGGAAGTTCCCGCGCGGCCAGTTGTACAGGGTGTAGCGCTTGCTCGAGAAGATGTACGCGCCCGGCTTGTTGTTGTAGACCGAGGTCGCCTTCGGGTCCCAGTAGATCTCCGCGCCGTCCAGCGTCGGCGAGAAGTGGTTGGCGGGGAAGCCCCACGTGCCGAACTCACTGGTCTGGCTGGTCGGATACGACCGCATCCCCTTCTCGAAGTTCGCCGGCGTGAGATCCGGGCCGGCCAGGTCGACGCCGAGCGCGATCATGTACATCTGCGCGTAGATCAGGTTCACGAACTGCGCGGGCTCGTCGCTTCGAACGGTCTTGTACGCCGCGTAGCCGAGGCTTGCCGGGAACGGAAGGGTGGGACCCTGGTAGGTGACGCCGAATGCGTGCGCCCACTCGGCCTGGTCGAACAGCTGGCCGACGATGTCCTCGTCGGTGAGTGCGACACCCACGACCGCCCACTCCGGGAAGTAGTTCTGCTCGTCCGCCCGCTGCGTCAGGTACACGGGGAGGATCGGGTCACAACCGCAGACGACCGTCGTGATGTGGTTCGCCTTCAGCTTCGACACGATGCTCGCCGCTTGGTTGGCCAGCGTCGCCAGGTTGAGCTGGTAGGGCACGTTCATCGGCACCGGCTGGCCGGCGCGCTTGTAGACGTTGGCGCCGTTCTGGACGCACTCCTGGTACCACGGGTTGTCGGGCGCGATGGTGGCGAACTTGCGGGTCTGTCCCGCGAGTGCCGGACCCGCGAAGATCGCCTTCTTCCCGGCGAGCTCACGCGTCCCGACCTCCGCGACGGCGTCGCTCACGCCGGTGCAGTCGGTGGCGATGCTCCACGCGTACGGCGCGCGCTGCTCGAACCACCCTTGGGACATGTACGGGACGCCGAAGTTCATCACCTTGTCGCGTGACAGCGAGTCGGCGTACGGCTCGGTGCCGGCGCTCATGTCACCGAATGCCTTGATCCCGGTGGCGACATGCAGCGCGTCTGCGGCGGCTGCGGCCTGGCCGCCGCCGAGCAGCTCGTTGCTCTGCGAGCCCTGGCCTTTGTAGAACTTGAAGACGAGCTTGCGGCCGTAGAACTGGAAGTGCGTGTTGAAGTAGTCCGCGAGGCCCTCGATGGTGCGGTCCGTGTCGGCCTGCGTGTCGTCGAACTGCGCACCGCCGATCCGGGCGAGGGTCTGCTGGAACGTCGGGTCCGACGTGATTCGGAAGGCGATCGTGATCGTCGACTTCGTCACGCCGCGAGTCGTCGCGCCCCCGTTGTTGCCGGACCACTTGATGCATGGCGGCGAGTACGGGTCACCCTGCACCTGCGGGCCTTTGCACCCCGTCGGCGCCGTGATCGGTGCGCCACTGGCCGACACGGAGGGAACCGTGCCGCCGACGTGGCTGCCGCTTGCCTTGCCGGGGACCGTGCTCCCGCCTGCGGCGGTCGCCGGACCGGGTTGGGAGACGCCCGGCGTGGTGCTGTCGCCGGCGGTCGTCACGGTGACCTTCTGCGGAGCCTCGGTGGGCACGAACGCCGCCATCAGCACGAAGGCGACCAGCAGGCACGCTAGTGGCCCGTAGCCGCGCAGCAGTGGGCGTACCGGCGGCAAGGGGTTGCTGCTCAAGTCTCGATCGCCATCCTTGCGAGTCGCCTCCGCCGACGTACGACGAAGAAGTCCGCACTCGCGATGCCCCCCAGCGCCGCGAGTGCGATGAGTCCGACCGCGAGTCCGGCTCCGTTGCCGCACGACGGCCGCCCTGCCGGGCTGGTCGTCGAGCAGCTGGACGCCACGGTCCTGGTTCCCCCCGCGACTTGCGGTGTCGGCACCGGCGCCGCAGGGCCGGTTGCCGTCGGAAGCGGCGGGATGCCGCCGCCGCTGTTGCCGCCTATCGAGGGCGGCGACGACGTGGCGCTCACACCCGGAAGCAGGCTGTTGCCGCCAGGAGCGCTGCCGTTGCCGAACGGGTTCGCGTACGTCGCGTCATTCGTCGCCGCGGTGGTGCCGCCCACGTCGAGGTCGAACTGCCCGATGCCGTCGAGACCCGCGATCAGCAGGTTCACCGCACCGTAGAGGCTGCCGAAGGTGCAGAACGACTTGTTGATGGCGGTTGCGACCGGATCGAAGATCGTGTGAACGATGTTGAGGATCGGGACGAGCACCATCTTGCCGAGCGCCGAGTGGTCGATGCCGACTGTCAGCGGCGTCATCGCGAGCTGGCCGTCGGCGTGACTGACCTCGGGGAGCGTCACGTGCAAGCCGGTCGGCCCGAGCGCCTTGTTGACGGCGTTGAACACTGTCGCAAGCGAGTCGGATGGCACGGTCGGCAGCTTGGTGCCTCCGATGCTGACGCTGGAGATGGTGAACGTCGAGGAGGACGCAGGCTTGCTGCCGGTCCGAACCGTGGTCTCCCAGTGCAGGCCCCCGAGCTGGACGGCGCCGGCCAGATCGAGCGTGGCGACATCGGCGGACGAGTCGGACTCGCGGGCGTGTCCTTGGTAGAGGTGCGCGTGTGCCTGGCTCGACAAACCGTGCAGCGAGATGACCCCGGGGATGTCGACGAGCCCGCTGTCGAAGCTGGCGATCGCATTCTCGTTCGGAGCGGGCGTCGCCTTGACGTGCGAGTTCCCGCCGACGGCAGTGGCGAACTGGTTGGCCGCGCCGCCGGCGTTCGTACTGCTCTCCGACCTGCCGTTGTTCGACTCGGCGGTGATCGCCTTCGGCAGCTGGCCCGGGGTCAGCGCGGGCGGCAGCGAGCTGCACTGCACCGTCAACGAGTTGCCGATCAGGCCGAGGTCGAGCGCCTGGCTCGACGCCTGGGCCAGCGCGTTGCGGTACTGCGCGACGGAGCGTCCGACCGTGATCGTGGCGGCCAGGCCGGCGTCGCGCGGGTCGATCTGGAAGGCCTGCGACGTTGCGACGGCGCTTCCCGGCACGAACGTCGAGGTGGTGGTGGTTCCGGAGGCCACGGCCGCGGCTGGAGCCGCGCCGGCGGCAGCCGTCAGCACCGCGACGGCGAGCGTCGCAACGCCGCGGAGCGGGCCGCCGCGATGGTGCACCACGCGCTGGACCCTAAAAGCGCAGGTCACGCGCGGCAAGGGTGGTGCGATTATCGTGATCGGGTGCGGGCTGAGATCTTCGGGTTCCCGAATCCAGTCAACGAGCTCGCAGCGCGAACCGTTGCAGGCGTCGTCATGGTCGCGAGCGTCGCGATCTTGGCGCTGAGCGTCGCCGCCGGACACGTCTGGCTGTGGGGCACGGCAGCGCTCGCCTACGGGTTCATTGCGCGCGTCCTGACCGGTCCGACGCTGAGTCCACTCGGCCGCTTTGCGATGACGGTTGTGGGCCCCCGGCTCGGCGAGCCCCGCCCGGTGGCGGGCCCACCCAAGCGCTTCGCGCAGGGCATCGGGGCGACGGTGACGTCAGCCGCCGTGCTGTTGCTCGCGATCGGACATCCGCTAGGGACGCAGGTGCTCATCGGCCTGATGATCGTGGCGGCCGCGCTCGAGTCGATCTTCGCCTACTGCATCGGATGCAAGATCTTCGCCAAGCTCATGCAATTCGGCTGGATCCCCCAGGAGACCTGCGAGGCCTGCAACAACATCGCGCTCCGCTAGCGGCGGATAATGCGCGGCATGCGCACTCCGATTTGTGACCGCCTCGGGATCGAGTTCCCGATCTTCGCCTTCAGCCATTGCCGCGACGTCGTCGCTGCCGTGACCAACGCCGGCGGGATCGGCGTGCTGGGTGCCGTCGCGCACAGTCCCGAGGGCCTGGAGACCGATCTCAAGTGGATCGACGAGCAGGTTGGCGGCAAGGCCTACGGCGTCGACCTGCTGCTGCCCGTGAACTTCGTCGCGACGGAGGGTCCGAGCGCTGCCTCCGGCGGCGCCGCGGACCTTCTACCTGCCGACCGCCTCGCGTTCGTCGACGACATCTTGTCTCGGCACGGCGTACCGGAGCTTCCGCAAGGCGGTCCTTCGGGACGGCGCGGGATCATGAGCGTGTCGCCCGAGGCCAACTCCACGCTGCTCGACGTGGCCCTCGCCCACGACATCCGGCTGCTCGCGAGCGCCCTTGGACCGCCGACTCCCGAGCTGATCGATCGCGCGCACGCGCGCGACATCGTCGTTGCGGCGCTTGTCGGTGCGAAGTCACACGCTCAGCGCCAGGTCAACGCGGGCGTCGATGTGATCGTGGCGCAGGGTACCGAGGCAGGCGGTCACACCGGCCAGGTCTCGACGATGGTGCTGGTGCCCGAGGTGGTGAAGGCCGTCGCACCGACCCCGGTGCTCGCCGCGGGCGGCATCGTGACGGGGGAGCAGGTCGCGGCGGCGATGGCGCTCGGGGCGCAAGGCGTGTGGTGCGGCTCGGTCTGGCTGACGACGGCCGAGGCCGAGACGGACCCGGTGGTGAAGCAGAAGTTCCTCACCGCCACGTCGAGTGACACCGTGCGGTCCCGCTCGCTGACCGGGAAGCCGGCCCGCATGCTGCGTACGCCGTGGACGGACGAGTGGGAGTCACCCGAGGCGCCCGCCCCGCTCCCGATGCCGCTGCAGAGCATGCTCGTCGCCAACGCTCAGGTGCGGATCGCGCGCGACGCGAAGACGGCTGGAAGCGGCGCCGAGCAGCTTGCGACCTACTTCGTCGGCCAGGGGGTCGGACTCATGGACCGCATCAAGCCGGCGCGCGAGGTCGTGGAAGAGATGGTTGCGGGCTACCTCGAGGTTGCGGAGCGGTTTGCCGCTCAGCTCGACTGAGCAGCGAGGTTCTGGACGTCGTCGACCTTCCACAACGCGCCTATCCGGCGCAGGTCGAGGTGAAGGTAGACGACGTTCGCCACCTTCTTTCCGCCGTTGCTCGAAGCGGTGGTCTGCAGCACGACGAACGCGGTCGCATGATCCCCGTCGATCTCCGAGACGTTCGTTTCCTCGACGGCTGCCGTGCCGACAGCCTTTGCGTTGCGGAGCTGCGTCTGTACGGCGGCGGACTGGCTCGCCTCGCGTTCGGCGAAGCCGCCGGTCGCCAGCATCTGGATGCGCTTCTGGGCTGCGCCCAGATCGCGGTAGTCGAAGGTGTAGAGCGCGACGGCCAGCGCATCGGCGTCGACGCCGGCGTTGTGGCGCTGCGTGAGCTCGTCGGCGAACTGCGACTGGGTGCGGTCCGCCCGCCGCCACTCACGGACGGCGATGGTCGTCGTGAACGCGAGTGCCACGATCAGCGCAATGACGCCCATCGCCCGAAGGCTCGGGCGTCTCAAAGCCACTGGCTCAGCAGCCGGTGCTGATCCGCAGCTGGTGGGCCTTGTTGGTGATCGGCGACGCGGGCATGGCCACCGCCCCACCGCCGAGTGCCACGCCGCAGGTTCCGGCGTAGATCGCGGGCAGTGGGTAGATCGGCAGTGCCGGCGAGCCCATCGCGTCCGGGTCCTCGAAGAACTGGAAGCCCGGTTCGTTGCTGACCGTGTGCGCCTCGTGCTTGCGCCAGTAGTCCATGCCGCCCTTGGTGTTGCGCGTCCCGCTGGGCGAGGCGTTGTTCTGCGCCGTGTCGCAGTGCTTCGGGGCGTCCGGCTGAGGCTTGTTCTTCGGCTGGTCCTGCTCGCCGCCGCTGTTGCAGCTGTAGGGGTCCCATTGCTTGCCGGAGTAGTCGAAGGAGTCGCGCTGGGAGCCCTTGCGGCCTGCTGGGCACCGGTCCTGCGACTTCGCGTTGCCCGTGTTGGCATCGCAGCCCTGGTAGATCATCTGCTTCTCAGAGGTCGCTCCCGCGCAGATGCCGTCGGCGCAGAACCCGGTCGAGGCGTTGAGCAAGCCCTCCGGCTGGCTCAACGAACCGGACTGAGCGAGGCGGTACGGCGTGAACGCGAGCATGACCGCGCCGCCGTCGGACGGGCCGACCTCCGAGCCCTGGGTCTGCGGTGAGCTGAGCGGACCCTCGCCGTCGTGCTCGCCGTTGTCGCTGTTGTCGTCCATCCCGTAGTAGAGGATGAATCCCTGGGTCAGGATCTTGGTGAGGTTCTGCTCAGTCCCGGTGTCCGGCGTCAGCGTGTTCTGGCCGATGTCGCCGCCGGGGATCTTCGCGCACTTGTACGGGAACGACGGCAGCGCGGCCGCGATCGGGCAGTAGACCTGGTAGTAGTCCCAGTTGAGGGCGAAGCCGGCGCCCTTCTTGTTGTTGCCGCAGCCGTACTTGGACTGGTTGTGCGACTTCGTGACCGATCCCGGCGTCGTGCCCTGCGGGACGGGCCCACCGTTGGTGCCGTCGGTGTTGACCGACAGGCAGCCGGAGTGCGTCGCGGAGCTCTGACCCGGGTAGCCGAGGGAGTAGAGCGTGCCGGTGCCCTTGGAGTTCTGGTCGTTGGGGGACTGGTCGATGCCGAACTCCACCCAGTCGGTGTTGGCCGCGCCATGCTCGCCGTGTCGCGGCGAGTTGTTGTAGCGGTTGTTCGGCATCCCGTCGGTGACGCCACCGCTCTCCAGCGTGAGCTGGGCGTTGTGGCAGCCGGCATAGGTCTTGTACTGAGGTGTGTTCCACTCGCTGGCATCCCACGGGCAGTCCTGCTGCGGCGAGCTGTACCCGCCCCCGCTCACGGCGACCGCGGCGGTGGCGCTCGCCATCGACAGCAGTACGGCGGCGACGCCGGTCAGGGACACGGTCTTGACCTTGCTGCGCATCCGGGGCCCTCCTGCGGGTGCTACGCCGATCTATGACGTCAGCGTCATAGACATCGAACCACTTCGACGGCCCCTCACGACTTCCTGCGGCCTAGGGCTTCCTCTGACCCAGGACCTTCCGCGCGGCAGCCTCATCGGCGTAAACGAGCCAACCGTCGATCAGCGACTCCCTCACCTCGGCCGCCTTGGCCCGGCCGAGCTCGATCAGGACGGCTGAGAAGCCGTCGAAGTGCGGGATCGTGAAGAAGCCGGACCGGCCTTGGGCCAATACCGCGGCTTTCTCCGCCTCGTCGGCTACGCGGACGGCGACGATCGGGTCGGAAGGGATGGGCGCATCGCCGTACCGGCGGATGTCGGCCTTCGAGAACGTTCGCTCCCACGCGAACGTCTTCTCGCCCAGCTTCCAGGTCCGTTGCCCGCGCCGGTCGACCTCCTCCACGCCGGGCAGCGTCAGGCAGGCCTTCGCGACCTGATCGAGGGTCACCACCAGCCGAACCTACTTGACGCCCGCCTCGCTGAGTGGTGCTATTCATCTAGCCAACTAGATAAATAGGCTAATCACGAGAGGCGTTGCGGTGATCGAGTTCCACTTGGACAGCCGATCCGGTGTCTCCCCGTACCAGCAGATCGTGCAGCAGGTGCGCCACGCGCTGCGGCTGGGACTGCTCGAGCCCGGGGAGCAGCTGCCGACGGTGAAGGACGTCGTCGCGACTCTCGCGATCAACCCCAACACGGTCCTCAAGGCCTACCGCGAGCTCGAGCATGCGGGCCTGGCAGCGGGTCGCCCCGGTGTCGGCACGTTCGTGACGGCGACCCTTCCCGATGCGCCGCTGGCGGCCCAAGGCCCGCTGCGCCGGGAGCTGGAACGGTGGCTCGTCAAAGCGCGAGCTGCCGGCCTCGACGACGAGAGCATCGAGGCGTTGTTTCGTGACTCCTTTCGCAGCGCATCGGCGCGGGACATCGCATGACTAGCGCGCTGACGGCAACCGGTCTCGGTAAGCGCTTCGGGAGCAAGTGGGCGCTGCGCGACTGCGATCTGGATATTCCCGAGGGAAGGGTCGCCGGTCTGGTGGGACCGAACGGAGCCGGCAAGTCGACTCTGCTGCAGCTTGCGGTGCGGCTGCTCGAGCCCACCGAAGGTCAGGTGCAGGTCGACGGGAAGATCGGGTTCCTGGCGCAGGACGCACCGTTGTACGCATCGATGTCGGTTGCGGACCATCTGCGGTTCGGGCGGCACATGAACTCCGACTGGGATGACGCCTTCGCCCAGCGCCGGATCTCGGACCTCGGCCTCGACCACCGGCAGCGCGCCGAAGGGCTCTCCGGCGGTCAGCGGGCTCAGCTCGCATTGACCCTCGCCCTGGCCAAGCGCCCGGACCTGCTGCTGCTCGACGAGCCCGTGGCGAGCCTCGATCCGCTCGCGCGCCGCGACTTCCTTGCGACTCTGACGTCGTACGTCGCGGAACATGGCATCAGCGTCGTGCTGTCCTCGCACCTGCTCGCCGACCTCGAGCGGGTCTGCGACTTCCTGGTCCTGCTCTCGGCGGCGAGGGTCCAGCTCGCCGCCGACGTCGACACCCTGCTGGCCGACCACCGACGCATTGTCGGTCCGCGTCGCGACTTGGCGCGACTTGCGTCGGACCTGCACGTCGTGTGGTCAAGCCACACCGACAAGCAGACGACCGCCGTCGTGCGCGTCGAAGGCGCGATCCACGATCCGGCATGGCAGGTCGAGGAGCTCTCTCTCGAGGACGTCGTCCTCGCCTACATGGGCGGAGGCCCGGAGGCCGAGCCGCCTGCCCGCCCGATGCTGGGGGTGGCCCGATGATCTGGATGGCTTGGCGTCAGCTGCGCACGTCGGCGGCCGTCGTCGGGCTGGCGCTGGTCGCGCTCCTGGTCACCTTGGCCGTGACGGGGGTGCACCTCAACCACGAATACTCGGCTTACCGCGCCTGCCGGGACATCGGCTGTGACGGGCTGCTCGCTCAGCTGCAGCAGAGCTACCCGCACGTCATGCTCATCGGCGTCCTGCTGCTGGCCGGCCCTGCCGTGCTCGGGATCTTCTGGGGTGCACCCCTCGTTGGCCGCGAGATGGAGAGTGGAACCTATCGACTGGCCTGGACCCAGGGTGTCAGCCGTACCCGCTGGATATCTACGCGGGTTCTGGTGGGGGCGCTGACGGTGCTCGTCACCAGCGGCCTGCTGGCATTCGCGTTCAGCTGGTGGTCCAAGCCGTTCGACCTTACCGGCACTACGCGGATCGATCCCACGAACTTCGCGCAGCGCGGCGTCGTGCCGGTTGCGTACGCGCTGTTCGCCTTCGGGCTGGGCGTGGCGGCCGGTGCGCTGGTGCGCCGCACCCTGGCGGCGATGGCGGTGACGCTGGTCGGCTTCGTCGGAATCCGGATGATCGTGCAGTACCTGGTCCGACCGCACCTGATGACGCCGCTGACCAAGGTGGTAGCGCTCGGTCCGAGGATGCCGCTGTCCTTCAAGCGGACGCTGGGCGGCGGGCTGCAGCTGCTGCCGGGACATGACATCTCATTGCCACACGCGTGGACCTTGGGCACGACGCTGGCCGATGCGAGCGGGCACCCGCCATCGAGCGCCTTCCTCAACCATGCATGTACGGGTCTGCTCCATATCCCGCCGCCGAGCCATGCGCTGTCCGGCCGGGGCGGCGTGCCACCGGCTCAGGTCATGGCGGCGATGCAGACGTGTGTGCAGAACGTGTCTGCGCGCTACCACCTTCTCGTGTCGTACCAGCCCGGCTCCCGGTTCTGGGCGTTCCAGTGGATCGAGTCGGGCATCTTCGTCGGCCTCGCGGTCGCGCTGCTCGGCATCGCCGTCTACTGGGTACGGCGCCGGTTGGTGTGAGGCCGGGTCAGCCCTTCTGGTTCGGCGTCTTCTGGTAAGGCCGGCACGGCTCGTTGCGCAGGCTGCCGCACGCTGGGACGCCGGTCGGGATCGACAGGCCCGGGATCACCGGGAGGTAGAGCGCCGACGGCCGAGACTTGGAGAAGGCGATCGAGACCTTGCTCGTGCCCTTCTTCGGTCGCGGGTGCTCGAAGCCCCAGATCGGCTGGGTGCCGTTCGGGCCGGCGATGGTGATCCGGATCCGGCTGCCGGCGCGGTAGACGTGGCCCTCGTAGTACAGCGGGATCACGACCCTGACGAACTTGCCCTTCGGCATGGGGCGGGCGTCCTGGGCGCGGAAGCTCGGCACCGGAGCAAGCAGCGTGCTCGGCTGCGCGAAGATCGTGTGCCTTCTGGTCTCGAGCTTGCGCTCGCTCGCCCGCATCCAGCCGTTCTGGACGAAGACCTCGTGGCCCCCGGGCGTGATCTCGCTGACTGTCGCCTGCAGGTCGACGTCGGGCGTGGATGACCGCACCCAGAGGTGGATGGCGCCGGCGCCGATGACAGTCGTGTCCTGGCGCAGCGGCGCCGTCACGTAAGACACCGCCGTGCCGGCCGGGTTCTGCTTCCAGTTCCAGTGCCATTCCGAGGCGTTGCCCCACAGGCCGCCGCCCCCGGTGCTGCCGATGAAGTCGTTCAGCGGCAGGGCGTTCGGGTCAGACGTGTAGGTGTCGGCACCGCTGCCTGCCCGTTGCGCAGTCAGCTTGCCGTGCGGGCCCAGGAACCACCGTTGCGCGACGGTTGCGGGAATCGGGAACCGCGAGAACGACTTCTCGAAGCCCGGGTACGGGTTGCCGGCGACGTACTGGCCGAGCGGGTCGGTGCCGGCGCCGTTGTCGAACAGCACGCGGATCGACGGGAGCTGCTTGAACGCCGCGAGGGCGCCGGCGTACGTCGGCTGGAGCTGGATCGGGTCCGGCGGCAGCGTGACGACATCGCTTTCCGGCAGGCCCATCGCCATCTGGTAGACCACCGGCGCGACCGCGCTGGCCACGGCGGCGTTGATCGCCGGTGCCTGCTTCGCGACGTACAGCTCGAGGAAGTCGTACCAGCGCACGAATGTGTACGGGTCCAGCGAGTCGACGTGCACGCCGTTGGTGAACGTGAACCACTTCTGCTTGGTGCCGGTGAAGTGCTCAGCGAGGTCGGCGCAGTGCCCACCCGTCTGCTCGTCCTCGAACTGGCAGGCCATGTAGACCGGCACATGGATCTTGTGGACGAAGGTGATCGGGTCGAGGGTGTCGGCGTACGCCGGGTGGTAGTGGGTGTTCGCCGCGATCGTCGCCGGCAGGTTCTGCGCCTCGCCGTGCAGGACCTGGTCGGCCTTGCAGGTCTTGTCACCCTGCTGGATCCGCTTGTAGGCCCACGGCTGCCCACCCTTGGGACTCGCCGGCAGCGCGTCGTGCTGCCGCTCGTTGGCCCAAGCGACGGCGAAGCCGTCGTTCAGGATGCCGCCCGGCTCGAGTGTCGTCGCGGTCGCGTCGATCACCGACAGCGGCGCGATCGCGGCCAGGTGCGGCGGGTTGGTCTGCGCGGTGAACAGCTGGCTGATGCCGCCGTAAGAGATGCCCATCATGCCGACCTTGTGGTTCTTGACCCAAGGCTGCCGCGCGATGGTCTCGATGACGTCATACCCGTCGAGCGACTGCATCCGCTCGAAGAAGTTGAACGACCCGCCGGAGCAGCCGGTGCCGCGCATGTTGACGTCGACGACCGCGAAGCCCAGCGCATTGGCGATGATCGCGATGCCGCTCTCCGGGCCGGCCGGATTGGCGTAGCCGTAGCCCGCGTACTCGATCAAGGTCGGGTACGGCGGGGCGTAGTCCGGGATGCCTGCGGGCAGCGTCACATCGGGGAGCCCGAGGCCGGCCGGACTCGTCGGCGGGTGCACGTAGTACGCGAGCTTGGTGCCGTCGCGGGTCGTGAGGTAGCCGTACCCGTGGTCGGGGATCGACTGGTTGTAGACCTTCGGGTCCCAGGGCTTGTTGGTCGCCGCGTGGACCGTGAAGCTCGGAGACTTCGCTCCGCTCGGCTGCTCGATGCGGTAGCCGGTGCCCGGCTTGACGTTGCGAAAGACCACGCCACCCAGCGAGTCGGCGCGGTGCGTCGCCACTACGTGGCTCCTGCCGTTGACGAGCTTGGTGGCAGCTCCTGGCCGCAGGCCCGTCGCGTACGCCTGCTCCGCGCCGCCGTGGGCGCTTGGCTTGGCCGGCGCGTGTCCACTGGCGCTTGCGATCTGGAGCGGGGTGAGCAGGCTCAGGAGGAGCAGGGCGGTCGTGGCGATCTTTCTCACGGGATCGAGGGTTCTACGCGAGGCCAACCCGGTCCTGCCCGGATTGTGCGGCGATACAAGTACGCCCGCTGGCGGGGCCTCTAACGTCGGTTCATGGCACGCGTCCGTCGGCTCGGAGTCGCCGCGCTCTGCGTCCTGTCGCTGACCGCCTGCGCCAGCACGCTCCAGCAGCAACGGGACTCGGTCACGACCACGGGCGCCGGGCCCTTGACGGTCGGGGGTGACGGCCTGAGCCTCGCGACGGCACCGGCGCCGGCGGCTTCCGGCGGGGCGGCACGTGTGGCCGCGCCGCCGACGGCTGTCGCGCCTCGTGCCGGTTCCCGGCCCTCGGCTTCGTCGCCGGTTGCTGCCTCGACGGCTGGCGGGCCTCGTGTTTCGGCATCGGCTGCTGCGCTCATCCCGACCTCCGGCCCCGGGTGGGACGCGCATCACGTCTATCTCGGCATCACGACGGCAAGCGACGCCAGCGGCGCGCTGCATGCGCTCGGTATCTCCCTCGACCCCGGCAACGAGATCGCCGACGCGAAGGCAATCGTCGCCGGGCTCAACAAGGAGGGCGGGCTGTTCGGGCGGCAGATCGTGCTGATCGACAAGGACGACGCGTCGGCGCGGGTGCTGTCGGACCCCGCCGGCGCCGGCCAGGCCGATTGCGTGTACTTCACGCAGGACCACCCGGTGATCAGCGTCGTCAACACCGACGCGACGTTGGAGCTCGACAGCTTCCGAAGCTGCTTCGCACATGCCCACGTCCCGCTCGTGACGGTGACGACGGCGCCGTTCGACGACGGGACCGAAGCGAGCCTCGCGCCGTACTTCTACAACGCGCTCTCGGTCAGCTGGACCCGGTTGATCCCGGTGCTCGTCAGCCGGTTGGCGGCCGAGCACTACTTCACCGGGTGGAACAGCCTCACCGGCACGCCCGCCCCCGGACCGGTCAAGGTCGGTCTGCTGTACGGCGCGGATCCGACCGGCAGCCGGATCGGCGCCGCGCTGACCAAGGCCCTACGCGCGGCCGGAGTCGCCACCGACCACTTCCAGTACGACTCCGCGTCGGACACGGCCGCGGCGTTGTCGGCAGTCCTACGGTTCAAGGCCGATCGCGTCACCCATGTGATCGGGGTGGACAGCTTCCAGTACTTCTTCATGGTGGCGGCGAACACCCAGGGCTTCCTACCGCGCTACGGCTTGACGACGTACAACGCGCCGCAGGCTCTGCTGCAGTCGAACGGCAACGCCCGTCAGCTCGCCGGCGCGGTCGGGCTCGGCTGGTACCCGTCGCTCGACGTCGACGCGACCCGGTCGCCGTCTGCTGGCCCGAACGGCAGGCGGTGTCTCGCGGCACTCGCCGCGGGGGGCCAGCACTTCGCCGGCCACCGGTTCGCGGAGGCGGTCGGCTTCGCGATGTGTGACGGGCTGCAGCTGGGCGTCCTCGGAGCCAAGGCTGGTCACGGTCTCGACCCGGCCAGCATCCGCAGCGGGATCGTGGCACTCGGACCGCACTACCCGACAGCCGGCGCCTTCACCAGCGGGCTGTCCCAGACCAACTTCGCACTGCCGGGAGGCGCGCGCGACCTTGCGTGGAACCCGTCCTGCAAGTGCTTCGCCTACCACGGCTCGACGTACCCGATCCGATGACGCGACCCGACGTCGACGTGATCGGCGACCGCGGCCCGGCCGTCCTCGTGCTGCCGGGCGGGGCCGCGACCAGCCGCGACTTCCTGCCCGGGGTGGCGCGCGAGCTCCCCCGTCACCGCGTCGTCCTCTACGACCGCCCGGGCACCGGCCGCAACGTCGCGGGCGGGCCGGCGACCTTCGCCTCAGGCTCGGCGGCGTACGCCGAGGTGTTGCGTGACACCGGGCTCGGGCCGGCGGTCGTGGTCGGCCAGAGCCTCGGGGGAGCAGTCGCGGTTCAGCTCGCCGTCGATCACCCGGATCTGGTTGCCGGCCTGGTGCTCATCGACCCGACGCCGTTCAACGACGCGTCGGTGTGCCTGTGGGCTCGGCGCCTCTTCGGCGTGCTCGCATTGCCTGGCCGGGTGCCCGGGGTCGGCGCTTCGCTCGACCGAGGCGTGTGGCGGTTGCTGACGATGCGCTCCCACCTCGCCGAGGGCGAGGAGGTTCGCGCCAGTCAGCGGGCGCTGGTGTCGTCGGCGTCGTTGGTGACGACGCGGCGGGCCCTCGACACGCTTGTCGCCGACGGCGCCTCGCTGACCCCACGGCTTCGGCCGCTCGCGCTTCCCGCGGTGCTGATCACCGCGGATCGTCCGCCCTCGCACGCCGTACGGCGGGCTCACGATGCGATGGCGGCTGCCATCGGCGCTCGCGTTGCGAGCTGGCCGGGCGCCGTACATGCCGAGCAGCTGCGCTGCCCGGAGCGGGTCTACGACGTCATTCGCGAGGTGGCGGGCTAGGTGAGAGGGTGGCGGCCGTGGCCACCGAGTCGGTCGAACGCGATGTCGTTGTCGTCGGGGCGGGCTTTGCCGGCCTGTATCTGATCCACAAGCTTCGCGGGCTGGGCTTCGATGTCCGCTGCTACGACCAGGCTGGAGACGTCGGCGGCACCTGGTACTGGAACCGGTATCCCGGTGCGCGCTGCGACATCCCGACGACCGACTACACCTACAGCTTCGACCCGGAGCTCGAGCAGGCCTGGACGTGGTCGGAGAAGTACGCGACGCAGCCGGAGATCCTGGCCTATCTCGGCTTCGTCGCCGACCGGTACGACCTGCGCCGCGACATCGAGTTCGGGACGCGCGTCGACCGCGCGGTCTGGGACGAGACGGCCGGGCTCTGGCGGCTTCGCACGAGTGCGGGCGCTGACGTGAGCTGCCGGTTCTACGTCATGGCGAGCGGGTGTCTGTCGCTGCCGAAGACGCCGGACATCGACGGCGTCGAGCGGTTCGCAGGCGAGGCATACTTCACCGGCAAGTGGCCGCACGAGCCGGTTGACTTCACGGGCAAGCGGGTAGCGGTCATCGGCACCGGTTCCTCGGCGATCCAGGCGATTCCCCACATCGCGGAGCAGGCCGCATCGCTGACGGTGTTCCAACGAACGCCGGCGTACTCGATCCCGGCGCGCAACGGTCCGGCGTCCGCCGACCGGCTCGCGCAGATCGCCGCCGACCGCGAGACCTACCGCGACAACGCCAGGTGGTCGCCGGGCGGTATCCCTGGCGAGTTCGCGGAGCACTACGCGCTGCTCATGACGCCGGAGCAGCAGCGGGAGCGCTTCGAGAAGCGGTACGCGGAAGGCGAGCTGTTCGCGATCCTCGGAGTCTTCAACGACCAGGGTGCGCGCCTCGCCGCCAACGACGTCGTGTCGGAGCTGATTCGCGAGAAGATCCGTGACCGCGTCGAGGATCCGAAGGTGGCGGAGGCGCTGTGCCCGAAGGACTACCCGTTCGGGACCAAGCGGCCGTGTCTCGACACCAACTACTACGAGACCTTCAACCTGCCGCACGTGCGGCTCGTCGACGTGCGCGAGACCCCGATCATGTCGGTGACCGAGACCGGCATCGACACCTCCGTGGAGTCGTTCAGCTTCGACGCGATCGTCTATGCGACCGGGTTCGATGCGATGACCGGACCGCTCGTCAGCGTCGACATCACCGGGCGCGGCGGCATGACGCTCAAGGAGAAATGGGCTGACGGTCCGTCGACGTACCTCGGCCTGACGACCACCGGGTTCCCGAACCTGTTCACGATCACCGGTCCGGGCAGCCCCTCTGTGCTGTCGAACATGGCGGTGTCGATCGAGCAGCACGTCGAATGGGTGGCGGACTGCCTGACCTGGCTCCGCGAGCAGGGCTACGGGTCGATCGAGCCGACCCGGCAGGCCGAGGACGGCTGGAACCAGCACGTCGCGGACTGCGCCGGCTTGACGCTCACCGATCTCGCGAACTCCTGGTACGTCGGCGCAAACGTTCCCGGCAAGCCACGACTGCTCTATCCGTACGTCGGCGGCGTCGAGGCCTACCGCGCCGCCTGCGACGAGGTCACCGCGCGCCGCTACCTCGGTTTCACGCTCTCCGGAGGACCCGGCGGCACGGAGTGCAACGACGGCGTCGTACGACGGGTCCAGCCCGACGTCGCGATCGTGCTCAACATCTTCGAGGCGGCCGGCGTGCCGGGATTCGAGACGCTGTCGCCCGCCGATGCGCGCGGGCTGATGGCGTTGTTGCAAGCCACTCGAATGCCCGGCCCGAACGTCGGCGAAGTGCTCGACGGCACGCTGCCGGGCGCCGCAGGTCCGTTGCCTTACCGCCTCTACCGGCCGGTGACACCCGGGCCGCATCCCGTCGTCGCCTACTTCCACGGTGGCGGCTGGCTGCTCGGCGACCTCGACTCCGACGACCCGCTGTGCCGCGACCTGTGCGACCGCATCGGTGCGGTGGTGGTGTCGGTGAACTACCGGCACGCGCCCGAGGACCGGTTCCCGGCCGCTGGAGACGACGCGTTCGCCGCTGTCGAGTGGATCGGCTCACATGCCGCGGAGCTCGGCGGGATTCCGGGCCGCCTGCTGGTCGCCGGGTGGAGTGCGGGCGGGAACCTCGCCGCCGTCGCTGCGCAGCGCGCGCGTGACGCGGGAGCGCCGCAGATCATGGGTCAGCTGCTGATCAGTCCGGTCACGGACTGCGACTTCGGCCGGCCGTCGTACTCCGAGAACGCCGACGTCGACATCCTCTCGACTGCGGTCATGAGGTGGTTCTGGGACCACTACGCCGATCCTTCGGATCGGCTGTCTGCGGTCGCCTCGCCGCTGCGCGGGTCGCTCAGCGGGTTGCCACCCGCCGTGGTGGTCACGGCGGAGTTCGATCCGCTTCGCGACGAGGGCGTTGCCTATGTCGAGGCGCTCGCCGCCGCGGGGGTGCCGGTCCAGCACGTGGTCGCGCGAGGTCACACGCACACGTCGACGACGATGGTCGATGTCGTGCTGTCCAGCGCGCAGGTGCGCGCCGACCTCGCCAACCATGCGCGAGCGCTGCTCGACTCCTAGGAGTCGGTGCGGTCCCAGGTCGCGAGCAGGTCGGTGAAGATGGCGACCACCTCCGCCAGGCTGCCGAGGTGGCTCTCCCCGGCCAGGACGAACAGCTCGGCGTCCGGCAGCAGCGACATCATGTGCTGCGCGTGGCTGAACGGCACGATGTGGTCCGCGTCGCCGTGCCACCACCGCACCGGCACGGTCACGTCTCGTACGTCGAAGCCCCAGTCGCGCCCGAACAGCACGGCGTCGTAGATCGGCGCATGCAGCCCGGGCCGGTGTCCGGCGAAGATGTCCTCGAGGAACATCGCCCGAAACTCCGGGCGGTTGAGCAGCGCCCGGTCGCCGGGCGGTGAGAGCCGGGCGTACGTGGAGATCGCCGGGCGCCCGAGGGGGCGCAGGGCGGAGACGAGTGATCCGACGGTGAAGGCGAGCGGCACTCGGAGCCGGCTCAGTGGCGCTTGCAACCGCGCGACGTAGGAAACCAGTCCGCCCGGAGCCGCGTCGGGACCTACCGCGGGCGCGACGCCGCCGAGCACCGTGACGGCCGGGACCCGGGGGGCGAGCAGGTGCGCCGCGGCCAGCGTGTAAGGGCCGCCACCGGACAGCCCGATCACCGCGAAGTCGGCGATGCCGAGGCGGTCGGTGAGCACCTCGAGGTCGAGGACGAACCCGAGCACGTTGTCGTAGAGGTATGGCGTCGACCTGCTCGAGCCAGGGCGAGCGACCGCCACCAACCGGATCCCCAGCTCCTGCGCCGCGGTGCGGGCCTCCTCCGGGATCTGGCGCCGGCCGCCGGGCGTGCCGTGCAGCCAGATCACCGGCCGGCCGTGCGGGTCGCCGTACTCGGCGAAGGACAGCAGCCTGCCGTCGGGCAACCCGACGGTTCCCTCGAGGCGGGGCGGGGTCAGCATGCCTGGGTTGCGCCGCGGTCGTGTGCGGCGTGCACCCACGTCAGGAACCGCTCGACACCGCGGATCACGTGCGCGCCGCGGATCGAGTGGAAGACGTCGAAGCCGTGCTGCGTCCCCGGTAGCTCGGCGTAGGCAACGACTTCCTTGCTGCTCGCGCGGAGCAGCTCGACGAGGGCGCGGGCTTCCGCGACCGGCACGAGCGAGTCATTGGTCCCGTGGATGACGAAGAACGGCGGCGCGGTTTCGCGAACGTGCAGCAGCGCCGTCGCGCTCTCGTAGGTGCTCAGCTCGTGGGTATCGAACATGACGCGCGACAGGAAGCGGTCGAGCCGGTCACGGCCGGCCTTCGTCTGCAGGGTGTCGGCGATGTCGTAGACGCCGTAGAACGGGACCGCCGCCTGGAGCGCGGTGTCGACCTCCTCGAACCCTGGTTGGAAGCGCGGATCGTTCGGCGTGAGCGCCATCATCGCCGCGAGGTGGCCACCCGCTGACCCGCCAGTGACGCAGACGAACGTCGGATCGCCGCCGTACCCGGCGATGTTGGCCTTGGTCCAGGCGATCGCCTGCTTGAGGGCGACGAGGTGCTCCGGCCACTTCGCCTTCGGCGACAGCGGGTAGTTCGGTGCCACGCAGATCCAGCCGCGTGCCGCGAGGTGCGTCATGAGCGGAATGCCCTGCTGGTTCTTCTGGCTGAGGATCCAGGCGCCGCCGTGCACCTGGATGACCACCGGAAGCTTCGCTCCTGGATCGACACTGCGCGGGCGGTAGACGTCCAGCCGGTGCCGCTTGATGCCGTCGCCGACGTAGTCGATGTCCGAGATGCGCTCGACCTGCGGGTCGGTGATGAGCCACGGCATCATCACCCGTTGCCACGCCATCGCAAGGTCGGCGGTCGACGGGTCGCCGAGGGTGTTGCGGTAGTCATCGCCGAGCGCCTCGGCGAGGGCCGCCTCGACGCGAGCCGCGGAGCCCAGACTCCGGCGAACCAGGACGGCGAGCCCGGCGAGCGACGCCAGATTGAGGGCGGTCCCGATCGAGTCCTCGCGGGTCCAGGTACGGCGGCGCCGCTGTCCGGTGAGGTGCGCTGCGGTCCCTGCTGTCGTGATCGCCAGGTTGTGCGCTGCCAGCTCGCTGGTCAGCCAGCTGGCGAAGAAGCTCGGGATCGCCGCGATGTTGCTGGCCGGGAGCGGGCGAAGCCCGTTGGCGGTCAGGGCGGCGCCGAGCGCGGACATGCGCAGATATCGGCTCATGGGGTGAGCGACGGGATTCGAACCCGCGACCACCTGGACCACAACCAGGTGCTCTACCAGCTGAGCTACGCCCACCATTTGCGGCTCGGCGAGCCGACCCGCCGCGCAGAGTCTAGTCGGACGCCGGCTGCGCTGCGTCCAGAGAATCCGGTGCTCCGAGCCCCAGCGCTCTCGCTGCGGCTTTCGCCGCCTCCGAGTCCGGGCCCGGGGGCGGGACCATGACGGTCGCGCGGTAGTAACGCAGCTCGTCGATGCTCTCCCTGATGTCGGCGAGGGCGCGATGGCCGCCGTTCTTCGCCGGCGCGTTGTAGTAGGCCCGCGGATACCACCGGCGAGCCAGCTCCTTGAGCGAGGAGACGTCGATCATCCGGTAGTGCAGGTAGGCGTCGAGCGCCGGCATGTAGCGGACGATGAAGCTGCGGTCGGTGGCGATCGTGTTGCCGCACAGTGGCGCCTTCGGCTTCTCCGGCACGAAGCGCTGGAGGTATTCGAGCACTTGCGCCTCGGCCTGCTCGACCGTTGTCGAGGCGCGGCGGATCTCGTCGAGCAGTCCGGACCCGGCGTGCATCTCGTGGACGACCGGGTCCATCGCGACCAGCTGTTGCGCGGTCGCATGGATCACGATGTCGATGCCGTCGTCGAGGACGTTGAGCTCGGCATCGGTGACGACGACGGCGATCTCGACGAGCACGTTGGTCGTGGGATCGAGGCCGGTCATCTCGCAGTCGATCCAGACCAGCGCGTCGCCGGTCCGCGAGCCAGCCGTCATGCCGACAACCTTCTCACCCCCTACGATTTTTCTACTGAGCGCCCGTAGCTCAGCGGATAGAGCGACTGCCTTCTAAGCAGTTGGTCGCAGGTTCGATCCCTGCCGGGCGCGCGTGGGTGGCCGCGTCAGCTCGACGGCTCACGCCGAACGCGTCGCGGCGCACCGGCGCTGGTGGCGGTCGGGGACGGCCGTGCTGCTCCGCACGACGGTGAGCCTCATCGGGGCGCTTACCCTGCTGAACATCGCGGGCGCGGCGGCGACTGCGCTGGTCGCGCTCTACGTGGTTCCCGAGCCCGACGCGCTCACGGCCTCCGGATCGGTTACGACCTACATCATCGTTGCGGCGAGCTACGGCGCGGCTGCCGTCATCGCGGGGACGGCGATGGGGATCCGCTCGCTGTCCAGCCTCCGCGACTGGCTGCCCTCGGAACGACCGCCGACGCCGGAGCAGCAGCTCATCGTGCTTCGCGGCCCGCGAATGCTGGCGCGGGGAGTCGGCCTGCTCTGGTTCCTCGGCATGCTGTTGTTCGGAGCGCTGACGATCCGCCATTCGGTCGACGGCAGCCTGCGGATGATGGCGATCGTCGGCTTGAGTGGCGTCATCACCAGCTCCGTCGCGTTCCGGCTCGCCGAGCTGCTGCTGCGCGAGGCGGCGGCCCGCGCTCTGTCGGCTTCGGAGCATCCGCAGAAGATCGCGCAGTCGGTCGCCGTGCGCTCGATCATGACCTGGGTCGCCGGGACGGGCGCTCCCGTCCTCGGCGTCGTACTGCTCGGAGTGGCGAGCCTCGTCGACCATGTGGGCACCCGACGCGACCTGGCGATCGCCACTGCGGTGCTCGGCGCGAACTGCCTGCTCGCCGGCTTCATCACCACCGTCTTCGTCACTCGCGCGACGGCAGACCCGATCGTCTCGGTGCGTCGCGCGCTCGCCCGGATCGAGCGCGGCGAGCTCGACGTGTCGGTGCCGGTGTACGACGGCACCGACATCGGCCTGCTGCAAGCCGGGTTCAACCGCATGGCCGCAGGACTGCGGGAGCGCGAGCAGCTGCGTGACCTGTTCGGCCGTCACGTCGGAGTCGACGTCGCCCGGCTCGCGCTGGAACACGGCATCGAGCTCGGCGGCGAGCTTCGTGACGTCGCCGTGCTCTACATCGACATCGTCGGCTCCACCCGGATCGCGGCGCAGATGCCCGCGCATGACGTCGTCGATCTGCTGAACCGCTTCTTCGGCATCGTCATCGAGGTCGTCGAGTCCGCCGACGGGTTCATCAACAAGTTCGCCGGTGACGCGGCGCTGGCGATCTTCGGCGCGCCGGCGCCGCTGGCAGACCGCGAGGCACGCGCACTGCGAGCCGCGAAGGAGCTGGCGCAGCGGGTCGCGGCTGAGATCCCCGAGATCGACTTCGGCGTCGGTGTCGCATCCGGGGAGGCGGTCGCCGGCAACATCGGCGGGACCAGCCGCTACGAGTACACGGTCATCGGCGACCCGGTGAACGAGGCGGCTCGGCTCGGCGAGCTCGCCAAGCGTCTGCCCGGCCGGGTCGCGGCATCCGCGTCCGTCGTGGGTGCCGCGCCGACCGACGGTTGGGAGGTTGCCGACGCGATAACGCTGCGCGGACGGGCCGACCCGACTACGTTCTACGTGCCGGCGTAGTCACAGGAGGACGGTTGCTGCTCGAGGTCGAGCGCGTGACGGTGCGGTTCGGGGGACTGACCGCCCTCGCCGAGGTCTCGGCCGCAGTCGACGAGAACGAGGTCGTCGGCGTCATCGGCCCCAACGGCGCCGGCAAGACCACGTTGTTCAACGTCATGTGCGGGTTCGTCCGGCCGGCTGAGGGACAGCTGCGGTGGCGCGGCGCGCCGCTGCGTCGGCATCGTCCGCATCAGCTTGCGGACCTCGGCATCGCCCGGACGTTGCAGGGACTGGGGCTCTTCCCGCACCTCACGGTGCTCGAGAACGTGCTCGTCGGTGCTGACCGGCACTCGCGAGCGTGGATCGGGTCCGGCCTGTTCGCGTTGCCGCGGGGTGACCGCGACGACCGCGCCTTGAAGGAGCGCGCGACGGCAGCACTCGAGCGGCTGGAGGTCGCGGATGCCGCCGGCTTGCTGCCCGGGCAGCTTCCGTACGGCGCGCAGAAGCGCGTCGCGCTCGCGCGGGCACTTGTGGCGGACCCGGCGTTGCTGCTGCTGGACGAGCCTGCGTCCGGTCTCGCGGCTGACGAGATGGACGAGCTCGCAGCGCTGGTCCGAGACCTCAAGCAGCACACCTCGGTGCTTCTGGTCGAGCACCACATGGATCTCGTGATGGCGGTGTGCGACCGGATCGTCGTACTCGACTTCGGACGCTGCATCGCGACCGGGACGCCAGAGCAGATCCGCGCGAACCCGAAGGTCCTCGAGGCCTATCTGGGTGAGCAGATCGACGCCGAGACGGACGCGGTGCGCGATGCTCACTCTTGACGGTGTGGTGACGACGTACGGCGCGGTGCGCGCGCTGGACGGGGTTTCGCTCGACGTGCCCGACGGGCAGATCACGGCCGTGCTCGGCGCGAACGGCGCCGGCAAGACGACGTTGCTGCGGACGGTCAACGGGCTGGTCCGACCGGCTGCCGGATCGATCACGTTTGCCGGTCATGACCTGGTTGCCGCGCCGGTCGAGCAGGTTGTGACGTTCGGCATCGCGCACGTTCCCGAAGGTCGCGGGGTCATCACCGAGCTCACCGTGGAGGAGAACCTTCGCCTCGGCGCGCTGTGGCGCGACGACCGTCGCAGCACCACCACCGGTGGCCTCGAGTCGGTGTACGAGATGTTCCCGCCGCTTGCCGAACGGCGCGACAAGGTCGCCGACACGTTGTCGGGCGGCGAGCGCCAGATGCTGGCGATCGGCCGCGCGTTGATGAGCCGGCCCACCCTGCTGCTGCTCGACGAGCCGTCGCTCGGTCTCGCGCCCCGGATCACCGCGCAGATCATGGCGACCCTTCGCCGGCTCAGCTCCGAGGACGGGCTGACCGTCGTGCTGGTCGAGCAGAACGCGCGAAGTGCGCTGTCCGTCGCCGACACCGCCATCGTCCTCAACCTCGGCCGCGTCGTCGCATCCGGTGCGGCCGACGCGCTCGCGGCCGACGAACAGCTTCGACACGCCTACCTGGGGTTCTGAGATGGCAGCGTTGTGAGCCGATGACCTTCCTGAACCTCGTGATCTACGGCATCGCCAACGGCGTGCTGTACGCCGCGGTCGCCCTGGCGCTGGTGCTGATCTGGCGGTCGACGCGGATCGTGAACTTCGCCCAGGGCGGCATGCTGATGTTCACGACCTTCATCGCATGGGACCTGGTCACGAAGCACGGCGCCAACTACTGGGTCGGTCTTGTCGTCGCCCTGCTCGCGGGGTTCGTGCTCGGCGCGGTCGCGGAGCGGGTGCTGGTCAGACCCGTCGAGAACGGCCCTCCGCTGAACCCGGTGATCGTCACGCTCGGGCTGCTGCTGGTGCTGCAGGCAGTGGCCGGGATGATCTGGGGCAATGGGCTCAGCTCGTTCGCGCCGGAGTTCTCGCTGACCTACTACCACGCGGGTCACCAGGTGATCCTGTTCTCGCCCGACTACCTGTTCATCGTCATCGCAGTCGCGGTAGTGCTCGCCGCGTTGTACCTGCTGTTCCAGCGCTCGCCGCTCGGCTTGCGGATGCGTGCCAGCGCGTTCAACCCCGAGGTCGCCCGCCTGCTCGGCGTGCGCGTGGGGCGGATGCTCACGCTCGGTTGGGGACTTGCGGCCGCGGTCGGCGCGCTCGCGGGTGTGTTGATTGCCGGGACGTCGCCGGACTATATGAATCCCAACGCCTTCGACCCGCTGCTGATCCTCGGCTTCACCGCGGCCGTGATCGGTGGCCTCGACTCTCCCGTGGGGGCGGTCGCGGGCGGCCTGTCGGTGGGAGTGATCCAGGCGCTGCTCGACAACTACGTCAGCAACGAGCTCGATGCGTTCTACTCGTTCGTGCTGCTGCTCGTCGTCCTGATGCTCCGGCCCAACGGGCTGTTCAGCCGGGCGGCGGTGCGACGGGTATGAGGAACCCGATCGACCGGGCGCGGTGGCGGCGGGTGCCGATGGTGCTGCGGCACGGCGTTCCCGCCGTCGTGGGGCTCGGCGTGCTGCTCGCCATCACCGAGGGTCTGCCGGCGTACCGCAACACGCAGCTCGCGAACATCGCGACCGAGGTGTGTGCCGTCGCCGGGCTCACGATCCTCACCGGGCTGTCCGGGCAGATCTCACTGGGCAACGGCGCCTTCATGTTCGTCGGTGCCTACACGGTTGCCCTGATCCTCGAGCACGAGCCGATCACCCACAACGGTTGGCTGGTCCTCGTCCTGCTGGCGGCGGTTGCGGTGTCCGCCGTCGCTGGCGGGCTGGTCGGCATCGCCGCGGCACGATTGCGCGGCCCGTACCTCGCGGGCATCACGCTCGCGTTAGCCGTCGGGATTCCCGTGCTTCCGCTCTACTCGCATCTGCAGGGTCCCCTCGGCGGACATGCGGGCCTGTCGGTCAACGCGCCGTCACCGCCGAACCACATGGACTTCTTCAGATGGCAGGCGTGGATCTGTCTGATCGCCGCGGCCATCACGCTGTTCCTGCTCGCGAACCTGTCCAGCAGCCGGGTCGGGCGGGCGTTTCGCGCGGTCCGTGACGACGAGATCGCGGCCTCGCTCGCCGGGCTGCCGGTCGCGCGCGTGCAGATCCTCGCCTTCGTCGTGAGCGCTGCATGTGCCGGGCTGGCGGGCGGGCTGTTCGCGATTGTCGCGGGCGGCGTCGGCCCGGCCTCGTTCTCGCTGTCGATCTCTCTCGGGCTGCTGGCCGCCGCGGTGTTCGGCGGCCTCGGCACGCTGTCCGGCGCCGTCTACGGTTCGATCATCGTCACGTTGCTGCCGACCTGGTCGGGGGACATCGCCAGCCATGTGTCCCTGTCGGACAAGATCGTCAACAACCTGCCGCAGGCGGTCTACGGCCTCGGCTTGATCGTCGGAATGCTGCTCTTCCCGCTCGGCATCCAGGGTTTGGTCCGTCGCCTCGGCATGATCGGTCGTAACGCCTTGAAAACGAAACCGGCGGGTAACTAGGCATCGAACCGGATTCGGCATAGGTTCCCGCCAGCATCCGGTCAGTGAACGGAGGACACATGACAAAGGGGTCAGTGCGACTGCTTGCGACGACTGCTGTCGTCGCACTTGCCGTCGCAGCGTGCGGGGGCAGCAGCAGCGGGGGAGGTGGCGGCGGATCGGCCAGCTCGGCACCGGGCGTCACGGCCACCTCGGTCCTGATCGGCAGCACGCAGCCGCTCACCGGCATCGCGGCGCCCGGCTACTCCGAGATCGCGCCGGCCTCGAAGGCGTACTTCGACTACGTCAACGCCCACGGCGGCATCAACGGGCGAAAGATCAACTTCAAGTACCTCGACGACATGTACGACCCCACGACGACGGTCACGAAGACCCACCAGCTCGTCGAGCAGGACAAGGTCTTCGCGATCTTCGAGGGTCTCGGCACTCCGACCCACGAGCGCGTCGTCGACTTCCTCAACCAGCAGCAGGTCCCCGACCTGTTCGTCGCTTCGGGCTGCCTGTGCTGGAACGACCCCAGCAGCCATCCCGACACCTTCGGCTGGCTCCCCGACTACACCCGCGAGGGCAAGATCCTCGGCCAGTACGTGAAGAAGAACTTCCCGGGCAAGAAGATCGGTATCTTCGCGCAGGGTGATGACTTCGGGCAGAACGGGATCAAGGGCTTCGAGCAGGAGATCCCGGCCAGCGGCATCGCGGACATCGAGCAGTACGACCCGACGAACATCAAGATCGACCCGCTGGTGCAGAAGCTGCAGAAGTCCGGCGCGCAGGTGGTCGTCTCCTTCACCGTGCCGGCGTTCACCGCGCTGCTGAAGCTGACCTCGCTCAAGCTCGGGTTCAGCCCCCAGCTCGTCGTGAGCAGCGTCGGGTCCGACCCGGCCACGCTCGCCGGCCTGATCACGAACTTCGCGAAGCAGGGCGGCGCCACCGTCAAGGGGCAGGACCTGATCCAGGGCATCATCACCGACGGCTACCTGCCCTCGCCCGCGGACCCGAGCAACAGCTGGATCAAGCTGTTCATGAAGGTCTACAACACGATGCCGAAGAAGCAGTTCCCGGTCTTCGACGGCAACATCGAGTACGGCATCGCGTCGGCGTACACGTTCGCCGAGGCGCTCGCCGCGGCAGGCCACAACCCGACGCGGGCGAGCCTCGTCGCGGCGGTGGAGGCCAACAAGTTCAGCGGCCCGAACCTCACGCCGTACGCCTACTCGTCCAGCGACCACTCCGGAATGACCGGCGTGCAGATGGGTGTGATCCAGGGTCTCGCGATCAAGCTGCAAGGCACGCCGCTCGTCACCGACGACGGCAGCGGCGCGATCACGCCGTACACCACGGCTGAGGCCACCGCGCCGTCGAGCGGTGTTCCGACGGGTTGATCGACAGCAACGCAGACAGTGGCCGGTCCGGATCTCCGGGCCGGCCACTGATTGCGCCGGGGGAGCGGTTCGCCGACGCGGACCAGTGGGACCACGCGCGCGCGACGCCGCCACACCTTTGGGCGACGCTGGGCTACCGGCGGCTGGCGTGGGAGCCGGGCAGTACGACGATCGCCTGGGACGCGACGCCTGACTACTGCTTCCGCACCGCCGGTGGGCCGATCGTGCAGGGCGGGCTGGTCACCGCACTGCTCGACGCCGCGATGGGCGGCGCGTGCTGGACGGTGCTCGACCGTGAGCAGGCGTTCCTGACCGCGGACCTGCGGGTGGAGTTCCTGCGGTCGGCGGAGGTCGGCACGCTCTCGGCGAAGGGCTGGGTGGTGCGTCGTACTCGTCGGGTGGTGTTCTGCGCCGCCGAGCTCTACCGCGGGGAGAGCGCCGACGGTGACGTCCTGGCGACGAGTCGCTGCACCCAGGTGGTCCTGCCCGCCGACGGCCGGGCGGGGCGATATCAGCAGGCGACAGAGGCTGCCGGCGACGCGCCGCCGGACGATGCACGAGGATGAGCCGGTGAGCACTGAGACCAACGACCTCGCGGCGCTGACCGAGCAGGCCGTCCCGCACGACGCGGTCGGCCGCTACCTCGCCGAGCAGCTCGGCGACGACGGCTGGCGCGACTGCCGGCTCGAGCTCATCTCCGGTGGCAAGTCGAACCTGACCTTCGGCGTGACGGCCGCCGCAGGCGAGGCGGTGCTCCGCCGGCCGCCGCTGTCGAACCGGCTGCCGACCGCACACGACATGGGCCGCGAGCACCGCGTGATGACCGCGCTCGGCCCGACTCCGGTCCCCGTCCCGCCGACGCTGGCGATGTGTACCGACGAGGGCGTGATCGGTGCGCCGTTCTACGTGATGGAGCGGGTCGCCGGGCACATCGTGCGCGACACCCTCCCCGACGGCTACGCCGAGTCCTACGATGAGCGGCTGGCGATCGCTCATGGGCTCATCGACGTCATGGCCGACCTGCACGCGGTCGAGCCGGCGGCAGTGGGCCTCGGCGACTACGGCAAGCCTGACGGCTACCTCGAGCGCCAGATCCGACGCTGGACGACCCAGTGGCAGGCGACTCGCGACGCACTACAGGGTGAGGGCAGTGACCTCGACCGGCTCGCGGAGCGGCTGACGGCGAAGGTTCCCGCTGCACCCACAGGTCCGATCGTGCACGGCGACTATCGCATGGACAACGTGATGCTCGACCCGGCAAAGCCGGGGCGCATCGCGGCCGTTCTCGACTGGGAGCTGTCGACCCTCGGCGACCCGCTCGCCGATCTCGGCATGTTCTACATCTACTGGCAGGATGCGGGTGACGAGACCAGCGAGCTGACGGCGGGCGTGCTGCCGACCGTCACGACGCTGCCCGGCTTCCCGACCCGTCGCGAGCTGCTCGATCGCTACGCGCAGAGCAGCGGGCGCGATCTTTCGGACATGCCCTGGTACGTCGCCTTCGCGTGCTTCAAGCTCGCCGCAATCATTGCGGGCGTCGCCGCGCGCGGCCTCGCCGGGGCGATGATCGGCGACGGCTTCGTCGAGATGGCGGTGCGGATCGCGCCGCTGGTCAACGCCGGCAACGCCGCGCTGTCCGACGGCCTCGGCCTGTAGTCAACTCTTGGGTGGCCCTGCCGATCAGGACCGCGTGACGCAGTCGAGGACCCGGTGCCGCCGGCTCGAGGACACCGAGGCGCTGCAGGCGATGGCCGGCTTCATCGCCTTGTCGCTCCAGGACGGGATCATGGCCGCAACCTCGGGACGGCTGCGCGGCGCAAGCGTCGGAGTTGCGGTGTCCGCTGCCGCGTCAGCGCAGGCTGAGCCCCCCGTCGATCACCCAGATCTGACCGGTCACGTACGTCGAGGCCACCTGGGTCGCGACCACCTCGGCGACGTCCTCCGGAAGCGCAGCGCGCTGCATCGGGGCCATGAGCTTGATGGCCTCGTGCAGATCGGTCCACTCCGCTGTCCACGGCGTGTCGACCAGCCCGGGCGCGACGGCGTTGACCCGAACCGCCGGCGCGAGGGTGTTCGCGAGCAGCACCGTCAGATGGTTCATTGCGGCCTTGCTGACCGCATAGGGAATTGACGAGCCAACCGGTCGCACCCCGGCAAGCGAAGTCACATTGACGATGCAGCCCGCGCCGGACTCCTTCAGATGCGGCACCGCGGCGACGCTCATCTGCCAGGTGCCGACGACGTTCACGTCGTACAGCCGCCGGAAGACCTCGGGTGACGCTGCGGCGAAGTCGTCGTGAGCGATCCGGACCGTCGTACCGGCGTTGTTGACCAGTACGTCGAGCCGGCCGAACCTCGCGATCGTCTCCGCGACGATGCGCTGCGCGTCACCGGCCTCGGCGATGTCGCCCTGCACGTAGTGCGTTCTGTCCTCGCCGAGCTCGGCGACCATCGCCTTGCCGGCGTCGACCGACTTCGTGGAGTTGATGACCACCTTCAGCCCGTCGGCGACGAATCGCTCGACGACGGCCTTGCCGATCCCGGAAGTGGATCCGGTCACCAGCGCGACGCGCTCCGCCATCAGAAGGCTCCTGTCGTCATGATGCCGCCATCGATCGCGACGGTCTGTCCGGTGATCCAGGATGCGTCGTCGGATAGCAGAAAGGCAGCGAGCTTCGCCGTATCCGTCGGGACGCCGAGCCGCTTGAGCGGGTAGCGCGCGGCAGTGCCAGCTTCGTCGTTCTCGTACAGCGCGCGGGCGAACTGCGTCTTCACCACCGCCGGCGCGATGCCGTTGACCCTGACCCCGGGGCTGAGCTCGCCGGCGAGCTGCTTCGTCATGTGGATCAGCGCCGCCTTGCTCGCGTTGTAGGCACCGAGGAACGGCCCGACCCGCAGCCCGCCGATCGACGCGACATTGACGACCGCGCCACCGTTGTCCTTCATCCACGCCTTCCACGCGAGCTGGGTCCAGGCGAGGGCTGCTACGACGTTGACCTCGAAGATCTTGCGCACCGCAGCAAGCTCGTAGTCGATCATCGGGCCGAAGACGGGGTTCACCGCGGCGTTGTTGACCAGGTAGTCGACCCGCCCGTACGTCGCAACCGTCGCCTCGACGGCGGCCTGTTGGTGCTCGATGTCGTCGGCGCTGCCTTGAGCCGTGATCGCGCGGCCGTTGCCGTCCGGGTCGAGCTCTCGGGCCGCCGCTTCCAGCTCGTCGGACTTGCGTGCCGTGATGCACACCGAAGCGCCGCGAGCCACCAGCTCCGCGGCGATGCCCAGGCCGATGCCTCGGGTCCCGCCGGTCACGATCGCGACCCTGCCGTTGAAGTCCTGATTCGCCATGCGCGGAACGCTGCCACATGGATTTCCACCGCGCTGCGCGCGGGTCTGGTCATCCACCGGGTCTTGCCGGCTTCGCCGGCTGAGTCGGTCGTCGTCAGCACCGTGTTCGTGCCGGCGGGTGCCGGCGTAGGAGAAGGGAAGCGGATGGACACCTACATCACCGTGCAGGGGAACCTCACGTCCGACCCGATCGGCCGGACGACCGCCAACGGCGTCGCCGTGGTCAACTTCCGCGTCGCTTCGAACTCGCGACGTTTCGACCGCGAGAGCGGCGAGTTCCGGGACGGCGACCCTATGTATATAGGTGTGACCTGCTGGCGTGGGCTGGCTGGCAACGTGCTCGCGAGCCTTCGCAAGGGCGACAGCGTGGTCGTTCTCGGCAAGTTCCTGATGCGCAGCTACGAGGCCAAGGACGGCGGTCAGCGCACCGTGTACGAGATCGACGCGGTGTCGGTCGGCCCCGACCTCAGCCGCTGGCCGGCGGACCTGCGCCGCCCACAGCGTCAGGACGTGGCGCCGGCCGCTGAGGACTCCGAGCCGGTGGCGGAACCGGTTACTGCGGCCGCCTGAGCTGGTCGAGCTGTCGCTGTACGAAGTCGGGATCCAGGCCCGTGCCGAACGCGCTCTCGGCGCGGGCCGGCGAGGTGCGCCCTCGGGCGCGCCGGCGCAGGCCGAGCCCGACGACGCCGGCGGCGACCAGGAGTGGCGCGATGGTGAAGGAAAGGTCCAAGACGCGCACGGAGGTGGAGTCGAGGCGGGCAGCGAACGGATCCGACTTCTTGTAGTACACCTCGACCCTGGGCTTGTCGGCGCTCGACTGCTGGTCCGGGACGAACGTGTAGCTCTGCCCGTCGACGCGGAAGCGCACCAGGCCGTTGGTCTCGGTGCCGACCGTGCGCCCCCCGGTCCACAGGAGCATGTCCTGCTGGGACTGCACGATCAGCAGGAACATCAGCAACGCCAAGACGAACAAGACCGCCGCGATCCCGGCGTAGGGGCCGAGGCCGTCGAAGGCGCTGCTGAGGCGCGACCGTGCGCTCACGGCGTCAGCATATGAAGGGTCTCGGGGACAGGTTCAACCTATTTCCGCCGCTTCCGTAGCCTGGCTTTGTCAGTGCCGGCTCCGCCGGCTCCGTTTCTGGGTGGCGGGTCGGGAGGTGGACGTGGCTCAGTACATCTACTCGATGCGCAACGTTCGCAAGGCGCACGGCGACAAGGTCATCCTCGACAACGTCACGCTGTCGTTCCTGCCGGGGGCGAAGATCGGCGTGGTCGGGCCGAACGGCGCCGGCAAGTCGAGCGTCTTGAAGATCATGGCCGGCCTCGACACCGCGTCGAACGGCGACGCGATCCTCACGCCTGGCTACTCGGTGGGGATCCTGCTCCAGGAGCCGCCGCTGGACGAGACCAAGGACGTTCGCGGCAACGTCGACGAGGCGGTGGCTGCCACGAAGGCGCTGGTGGACCGCTTCAACGAAGTCGCCGAGAAGATGGCCGTCGAGTACACCGACGAGCTGGGCACCGAGATGGGCGTGCTGCAGGAGCAGATCGACCACGCCGGCGGATGGGACCTCGACAGCCGTATCGAGATGGCGATGGACGCCCTTCGCTGCCCGCCCGGCGACGCCGACGTGACCGTGCTGTCCGGTGGCGAGCGCCGCCGCGTCGCACTCTGCAAGCTCCTCCTCGAGCAGCCGGACCTGCTGCTGCTCGACGAGCCGACCAACCATCTCGACGCGGAGAGCGTGGCCTGGCTCGAGCAGCACCTGGCCGCGTATCCGGGCACGGTGCTCGCGGTCACCCACGACCGTTACTTCCTGGACAACGTCGCCGAGTGGATCCTCGAGCTCGACCGGGGTCGCGCCTACCCCTATGAGGGCAACTACACGACGTACCTCGACACGAAGGCTGCCCGGATCAAGGTCGAGGGCGCCAAGGACGCGAAGCGAAAGAAGGAGATCGAGCGCGAGCTGGAGTGGGTGCGGTCCAACCCGAAGGCCCGGCAGGCGAAGAGCAAGGCGCGGCTCGCCCGGTTCGAGGAGCTCGTCGCCGAGGCGGACCGTGCCAGGCCGGCCGACAACGACGGGATCCAGATCCCGCCCGGTCCGCGGCTCGGCTCGCAGGTCATCGAGGCGACGTCACTCTCGAAGGGCTTCGGCGATCGCGTCCTGATCGACGACCTGTCGTTCTCGATGCCTCGTGGCGGCATCGTCGGCATCATGGGCCCCAACGGCGTCGGCAAGACGACCCTGTTCAAGATGCTGGTCGGCGAGGAGAAGCCGGACAGCGGCGACCTCACGATCGGTGACACGGTCGAGATCTCCTACGTCGACCAGGGGCGCGGCGGGCTCGACCCGAAGCTGACGCTGTGGGAGGTCGTCTCCGGCGGCCTCGACCACATCATCGTCGGCAAGACCGACATCAACAGCCGCGCCTACGTCGCGTCGTTCGGGTTCAAGGGTCCGGACCAGCAGAAGCCCGCCGGGGTGCTGTCCGGCGGTGAGCGCAACCGGCTCAACCTGGCGCTGACGCTCAAGGCGGGCGGCAACGTCCTGCTGCTCGACGAGCCGACCAACGATCTCGACGTCGAGACGCTGCGCTCGCTCGAGGATGCGCTCGAGGAGTTCCCGGGCTGTGCCGTCGTCATCAGCCACGACAGGTGGTTCCTCGACAAGGTGGCCACCCACATCCTCGCCTGGGAGGGGACCGACGAGAGCCCGGGACGCTGGTACTGGTTCGAGGGCGGGTTCTCCGACTACGAGCGCAACAAGGTCGACCGGCTGGGCGAGGAGGCGGCGCGACCGCATCGCGTGACCTACCGAAAGCTGGGCCGCGATTGAAGGCGGGCTGGGATCCAACTCAGTACCTCCAGTACGCCGACGAGCGGTCGCGACCGTTCTTCGACCTGCTCGCCCGGGTGTCCGCGAGGGCGCCTTCGCTTGTCGTGGACCTCGGGTGCGGCCCCGGAACGCTCACTCGGACGCTTGCGCGGCGCTGGCCGGGAGCCGATGTCATTGGCGTGGACAGCTCGCAAGAGATGATCGATCGAGCCGAATCGGAGAGCGCTTCGGCTCGTTTGAGGTATATGTGCGCGGATTTGCGGTCCTGGCTGCGCGCCGACGGGACCCGGCCCGGCGCACCTGACGTCGTGGTGTCTAATGCCGTGCTGCAGTGGGTACCGGGTCACCTTGACCTCATTCAAGAGATCTCCGGCTGGCTCGCGCCCGGCGGCAGTTTCGCCTTCCAGGTGCCGGCGAACTTCGACTCGCCCTCGCACGTCGTGATCCGGGAGATCCGCGAGTCGCCCCGCTGGCGCGACCGCCTTGGCGAGGGCGCGGACCGGCGGGCCGGCGTCGAGACGCCCGAGAGGTACGCCGAGGCGCTCGCCGCCGCCGGTCTGGAGCCCGACGTGTGGCAGACGACCTACCTGCACCGGCTCACCGGCGACGACCCGGTGCTCGAGTGGGTGAAGGGCACCGCGCTGCGTCCGGTGCTCACGGCTCTTGCCGACGACCCCGGCGCGACCGGCGAGTTCCTCGCGGAATGTGCTGACGGCCTTCGTGCGGCGTACCCGCCCGGTGCCGACGGCGTGACGGTCTTTCCGTTCCGGCGCACGTTCGCTGTCGCACATGCGAGGAACGCGGCGTGAAGGCCCGGATCCTCACCGCGATGGTCGCGGTCGTCGCGGTGCTGCCCGCGACAGCGACCGCGACCGCCGGGTCGCACCTCGCCAAGGCGGCCAGCCGGCAGAGCCGGACCAGTGACACCGCGATCGCCGGCGCGAGCGTCTTCCTGTGGAGCAGCCACGGCCGCGAGGCCAGGGGCAGCGGCTGCACGCTGACCTACTCGGTGCGCTCGAAGCGGACCGGCAAGCGGGGTGCGCTGACCGCCGGTCACTGCGTCGCGATGCTCGACGGCGGGCCGACGTACCTGGTCCACCAGACCCAGAGCCTGCCTGACGACGGCACCGAGCCCGGCGACCTGCTGGGCAAGGTCAGCGGCCGAAACTACGTGGTCGGCGCTGACGGTGACAGCGCGTTCGTGGCGCTCGCGCCGGGTCGCAGCGCTCGAGCGCTTGTCTTCGTCGGAGGCAAGTCCTCGCGCTCCGCGATACCTGTCGTAGGCGTGAAGGCGCCGGCGCAGGACATGCCCGTCTGCTACTCCGGCGCCGCCACCGGGGAGCACTGCGGCTTCACGATCATCGGCGACGGACCCCACAGCGTGACCTTCAAGTCGGGCCGCTCTCACGTGCAGATCGGCAACGAGTGGGAGGCCAAGACGGACTCCGGCGTCGGCTGCACGTCGCGCAGGGGTGACTCCGGCTCGCCCGTCTACACGATCGACAACGGCGAGGCCTACGCGGTCGGGATCCTCTCCGGCGGCCAGGTCAAAGCGGGCCAGTGCCCGTTCTACTTCACGCCGGTCACCGTCGCGCTGAAGGCGCTCCACCTGACGCTCATCACGGGGAAGCCCGGCTCGGTCCCGGCACCTACGAGTTGACGAGCACGTCGGCGCCGAGGGTCAGGTAGGACCACAGCGTCTCGTCCGCGGCGGCGGGCAGCTCGAGGTCGTCGAGCGCGGCGCGCATGTGCGCGAGCCAACGGTCGCGGGCATCGACGTCGATGTGGAACTGGGCGTGCCGCGCCCGCAGTCGGGGGTGACCGCGCGTCTCGGAGTACGTGCGCGGACCGCCCCAGTACTGCTCGAGAAACAGCAACAGGCGTTCGGCCGCGCCGGCCCAGTCGTGGTCCGGGTAGATGACGGCCAGGACCGGGTCGTTCGCGACGCGGGCGTAGAAGCCGCTGACCAGCCGCTCGAAGGTCTCGTGACCGCCGACCGCGTCGTAGAAGGTCGCCGCCGAGTCGACGCCCTCGATCGAGATCGGTTGCGGTCCGGGGCGTTCCATGCCTCCAAAGTACGGCGCAGCCGGGCCACTTGCTGGGTACGCTGAGCCAGACCGAGGAGGCAGCAGTGGCTCATGCGCTCGTGTTGAACGCGACGTACGAGCCGCTGTGCGTGGTCCCGCAGCGCAGGGCCGTGATCCTCGTGCTCACGGGCAAGGCCGTCGCCATCGAGTCCGGCGACGAGGAGCTCCATAGCGAGCGGCTCTCGGTCCGCATTCCGCTGGTGGTCAGACTGGCCCGCTTCGTCCGCGTGCCGTATCGCGGCGCGGTGCCGCTGACCCGGCGAGCCGTGTTCGCGCGCGACGGCGGCCGATGCGTCTACTGTCTCGCGCCCGCCACCAGCATCGACCACGTCATCCCGCGCAGCCGCGGCGGCGGTCACGTCTGGGAGAACGTCGTGTCGTGCTGCCGGCGTTGCAACCACGCCAAGGCCGACCGCGCGATCTCCGAGCTCGGCTGGCGGATGCCACGGCAGCCGGTCGCCCCCACGGGCGTGGCCTGGCGGGTGCTCGGCACCGGTCGGATGGCACCCCAGTGGCGGCCGTATCTGGGGACCGAGTCGATCGACGACAGTGAGGCCGCTACCGCTTAGGGTCGAAATCATGACGGCCTCCGCTCGCTTCGCGTCGCTAGCTCTTGCCGCCCTGGTCGCTGCCGGCTGCAGCAGCAGCTCGGGCGGCACCGGCAACAACACGGCCAACACGACGCCGCCCACGATCACGCCGACGACCTCGTCGTCGCCGTCACGGACGCCGAGCAAGTCCCCGAAGCCGACGCCGTCGTTCTCGAGCACCGTGTCGGCGACGCAACCCTGCACGACGCCTCATCTGTCGCTGACCCTGGGGCAGGGGCAGGGAGCCGCCGGTTCGACGATCTTGCCCCTGGTGTTCACCAACGTCGGGCACAAGCCGTGCACGTTGTACGGCTACCCCGGCGTCTCGTTCCTCGACTCCAACGAGAAGCAGATCGGCGTCGATGCCGCGCGCACCGGCGGGAACAAGGCGATCGTCACACTGGGTCCCGGGGATCAGGCAAACGCCCAGCTGCAGGTCCCCGAACCGGGCAACTTCTCGTCGGCGGACTGCCGGCAGGCGACGGCGGCGTTCATCCTCGTCTACCCGCCCGACCAGAAGACGACGATCGAGACCAACACGAACCTGCCGGTATGCACCACCGAGGCGGGCCGCTCGTCGGTCCGTCCGCTGACGCCCGGCTCCGGCGGATGACCGAGCTGCACGACCTGACGCTGCTCGAGCAGGCCGAGGCGGTCCGCTCGAAGTCGGTGTCGCCGGTCGAGCTGGTCGGGCACTACCTGACCCGGATCGAGAAGCTCAGCGACACCGTCGGTGCCTTCGTCACCGTCACCGCGGACCTTGCACTCGACGAGGCGCGCGCCGCCGAGCAGATGCTGGCCGGTGGCACGGACGACCTGCCGGCGCTGTACGGCGTACCGACCGCGATCAAGGACCTCAACCTCGTCGCGGGAGTGCCCACTCGGTTCGGCACCTCGGCATGGCCGGCCGCGGACCTCGGCATCGACGACGCCGTCACCGCAAAGCTCAAGGCGGCTGGGCTGATCAGCCTCGGCAAGACGAACACCCCTGAGTTCGGCTTGCCGTGCTACACCGAGCCCGACGTCGCACCGCCCGCACGCACGCCGTGGGATCTCGAGCGGTCGGCGGGCGGATCGAGCGGGGGCGCCGCCGCGGCGGTCGCGGCTGGACTCGTCGGCGCCGCGCAGGGCAGTGACGGCGGCGGCTCGATCCGGATCCCGGCGAGCGTCTGCGGGCTGTTCGGCATCAAGCCCTCGCGCGGCCGGGTGTCGAACGCGCCTGTGTCCTCGGAGATCAGCGGCCTCGCCGTCAACGGACCACTCGCGCGGACCGTCCGCGATGCCGCTGCGCTGCTCGACGCGATGTCCGGGCCGGCGGTCAGCGACTGGCAGTGGGCTCCACCGCCTCCGGTGAGCTTCCTGTCGGTCTGCGATGCGGCGCCCGGCCGGATGCGGATCGGGCGGTTCGCAACGCCGGTCATCGCCGACGCCGAGGTCCACCCCGACTGCCTGGCCGCGTACGAGAGCGCGAGCCGGTTGCTCTCCGACCTCGGCCACTACGTCTTCGACTACGAGCCGACCTTCAACGCCGACTTGGTGCCTGCGTTCGAGACGGTCTGGTCGGCTGAGTTCCTGAGCCTTCCGATCAGCCCCGCGGATGAGCCGAACACCCGCCCGCTGACCCGATGGATCCGCGAGCGCGGCCGGTCGGCGAGCGGTCAGCAGGTCTACGCCGCGCTCGCGACGCTGCGTCAGGCGGCGCGCACCGAGCTCGCGGCATCCGCGCAGTACGACGCGATCCTGACTCCCACGCTGGCGCGGCCACCGGCGCTGGTGGGCGAGCTTCGCGACGACGACGATCCCGCCGCCGACTTCGAGGCGCAGAAGCGGTTCACGCCGTTCACCGCGCCGTACAACATGTCGGGACAGCCGGCGGTGACCGTTCCGCTGCACTGGACCGACGCCGGGCTGCCGATCGGGATCCAGCTCGTCGGGCGCCCGTACGGCGAGGCGACGCTGCTGTCGCTCGCGGCGCAGCTGGAGAGCGCGGCTCCCTGGTCGGCTCGCCGCCCTTCGTGCTGGTAGCGCAGGCGGATTCGATAAGTTGCATGCTGTGAGGAACCGCCTGCCGGCACGTCGTACCGCTGCCCGCGTCGCCACCATTGCCATCGGCGCCATGCTGCCCGTGCTGAGCGTTGCCGCGCCGGCACTTGCCCTGCACCGCGACGACGGGGGAACGCTCGGCGGCCCGTCGCTCGGCGCGGGCCTGACGATCTTCTACTTCGTCGTGATCCCGGTCGGCGCGTTTCTCGTGATCGCGGCGCTGGCGATCCTGCCGTCGACGCTGAGCAAGCCGCGCTATCGGCCCGGCAAGCCGTGGGCGCAGAGCGACACGTGGATCGGGTTGCCGTCCGACGGCGACAGTGACGAATCGGCCAAGGAAACCACCAAGGGTGGCGCCAGTGCCGAGTGGTGAGGCTTTCACCAACGAGCAGCTGAGCGACATCGAGCGGGTCATCGCGCTCGCGACCAGCGAGACCTCGCTCGCGTTCTCGGTGTTCGTCGGCAACGTCGACGGTGACATCCGTGACGCCGCCGAAGCCAAGCATGCCGCGTTCGGGCCCGCGGCTGCGCACACGGTCCTGATGGTGATCTCGCCCGGCGACCGGATGCTCGAGATCGTGACCGGCGAGGCAGCGGCCCGTCGGCTGACCGACCGCGCCTGCGCGCTCGCCGCGCTGTCGATGACGACGTCGTTCGAAGGCGGCGACCTTGCCGGCGGCATCATCACGGGCATACGGATGCTGGCCGAGGCGGCCGGCCACCCCATCCAGGTTCGCTAACCGGCGCTGCGGCGCGGGTCCGCGGAATCCTCCGCCGGCGGTGTCAGAGTGACGCCGTGAGCTCCGAGACGGTCGAGAGCGACCGCCGCTCCCCGATGCCGGTGCCTTCGCTGCTGAAGGACCTTGCGGGCTGGACCTGGCGGATTCTCGTCGTCGTCTTCGCGGTCATCTGGCTGATCCATTTCATGGACCGGCTGTATTTCATCGTCCTGCCGTTCTTCGCCGCGATCTTCGCCAGCTCGCTCGGCTATCCGGTCGTCTCGTGGTTCCAGCGGCGCGGCATACCGCGTGCCGCCGCGACCTGGGTGACCGTGATCTTCGCCGCTCTCGTCTTCGGCGGCATCGCGATCTTCGTCATCAACCGTGCCATCAGCCAGTACTCCGACCTCGTCACCCAGGTCCAAGCGGCGGTCACGAAGTTCCGCCACTTCCTCACCGTGGACCTGCACGTGAAATCCTCGTCCACGGCGAGCCTCGAGAAGACGATCACCGACTACCTGTCGAAGCACCAGTCGGCGGTCGCATCAGGCGCGTTGTCGGGCATCGCCACGGTCGCCGAGACGCTCGGCGGCGTCGTCCTGTGGTTCTTCATGACGTTCTTCATGCTGTACGACGGCCACAACATCTGGAACTGGTTCGCGAACCTCTTCCCGGCAGGCAGCCGCCATCGGGTGCACGCCGCAGGCGAGCAGGCCTGGGACCGGCTTGGCGGCTTCGTGCGCGGGACCTTCCTGATCGCGATGTTCCACGGCATCGTCGCGGCGATCGCGCTGTCGATCATGGGTGTTCCACTCGTCGCGCCACTCGCGCTCCTAGTGTTCATGGGCAGCTTCCTGCCGATCGTCGGCGCGTTCCTCTTCGGCGGGCTTGCGGTCGCGATCACCTTCGTGACGCAGGGCTGGGTGCTCGGCGTCGTGCTGATCGGGATCCTGATCATCGACAACCAGATCGAGGCGCACGTCTTCCAGCCGTTCCTGGTCGGCCGCTACGTCGAGCTGCATCCGCTCGCGGTCGCGGTGGCGATCGCCGGCGGCGGGGTCCTCGAAGGCGTGTACGGCGCCGTGCTGGCAGTGCCGGTGGTCGCCGTGTCCTACGCCGTCATGAAGTCTCTCGCGACGAGCGGACAGCCCCCGCCTGAGACCGAGGGTCGTGGGATCAGTGATCTGGGCGGCGATCCACCGCCGCCGCCGAAGAAGGCGCCCGCCAAGCGGGCTCCGGCCAAGAAGGCACAGGCCGCTCCACGAAAGCGCATATCCACAACGGCCTGACCGTCGCGGCAGCACTGTCTGAGCCGTTGCGGACGGTGTCCGCATGCGATCCTCACGCCTGCTGGCCGCGCTCGGTGTCGTTGCCGCGCTCGTCGGGTGGCACCTTGCCGGTCACGGTGGGAGGCCGGTGGCTGTCCTGCCGTCGACTGCGCCGCGGGCCGCGTCCGGAGACCGCCTGATCGTCGAGCCGGATGACGGCATGACGCCGATCTACTCCCTGCTGTCGTCGCCGCGGCGAAGCCTGGACATGACGATGTACGAGCTCGACGACCCGACCGCTGAGCAGATCATCGCCGGTGATGCCGGCCGCGGCGTGCGGGTGCGGGTGATCCTCGACCGCCGCCTGGAGCGGCAGCGCAACCTTCCGGCGTACGACTATCTCGCCCACCGAGGCGTGCAGGTCGTCTGGTCATCGGGGCGCTACTTCGCCACTCACGAGAAGGCGTTCGTGATCGACGACCGGGTAGCGGTCGTGATGTCGCTGAACCTCACCGCTCGCTACTACGCGACCAGCCGGGACCTCGCCGTCGTCGACGCCGACCTCGCCGACGTCGCAGCGATCGAGTCGGTGTTCAGCGCAGACCTTCGCGGCGCCGGCGGGGTCCCGGCCGCGGACGACCTGGTGTGGAGCCCGGGCCAGTCCTGGGCCGACATGCTGGTGCTGATCGGTCGCGCGCGAGCCTCGGTTGCCCTCGAGAGCGAGGAGCTCAGCAGTCCGGCGGTCGTGTCGGCGCTCGTCGCGGCCGCGCGTCGGGGGGTGCGGGTCAGCGTCGCGATGACCTACCAGGACACCTGGCGCCCGGCGTTTACGGCACTGGCCCGGGCCGGCGCGAGGATTCGGGTGATGTACGGCGAGCGACCGCTCTACCTGCACGCGAAGCTGATGGCGATCGACGCCGGGACGCCGCGCGGCATCGCGTTCGTCGGTTCGGAGAACCTCGCCGATGCTTCGCTGCTGCACGATCGCGAGCTGGGCATCGTGCTCATGCTCCCGCGCCTCGTGCAGCGCGTTGCGGGTGTGATCGCCTCTGACGAAAGAGACGGAACAGCCTGGCCGCCCTAAGCGGGGGCGGTGGCGAGGTCGCGTTCGCGTGAGCGCAGGGCGCGGGCTAGCGCGTCGCGGCCTTCGAGCAGCATCCGGCGCAGTGCCGCGCCGGGCTGCTTCTCGCTGAGATAGGCCTCGGTGCGGGCGATCGTCTCGGCGTCCGTCGCCCAGTAGGGAAAGAGGCCGGCGATGACCTGCTGCGCCATCTCGGCCGAGCGGGTGCGGTAGACCTCGCCGATCGCAGCGAAGTACGCCTCGACGTACGGCGCGAGCAGCTCTCGCTGCTCGTAGCTGACGAAGCCCGCGATCGTCGCGTTCTGCTCCGCGTTCGGCAGCTCGTCGAGCTCGACCACCTGCCGCCAGGCCTCTGCCTTGGCCGCCGCGGTGGGCCGCGCCGCGCGCAGCGTCATCGCATGACATCTCCCGGCGGACGTGTCGTCGCGGGCGAGCTCCGCGTCGATGCGCGCGTCGTCGGCGCGGCCGGTCGTCACGAGGCGGCGCAGCAGCAGCCAGCGCAGCTCGGTGTCGACCGCAAGACCCTCGAGCTGCTCGCCGCCGTCGAGCAGCGCCGCGACCCGGTCGAGCTGATCGGCGCTGGTCGCACTGGTTGCGGCTGCCCGTGCGAAGGCGAGCTGCACGTCGCTACCCGCCGGGCTCGCGTCGAGGAGCTCGAACGCTCGCGCGGCGAGCCGGGTCCGTCGCTCATCGCTCCGCGCGGGATCGCCGTAGGGATCGATGGCCTGCGATGCCAGCCGCAGCAGGCTCTGCACCGTGCCGACTTCGCTCTCCCGCTCGATGCCGCCGAGCACCAGGTCGAGGTACTCGCCGGCGCTGACCTCGGCGTCACGGGTCATGTCCCAGGCGGCCGCCCAGCACAGTGTCCGCGCGAGCGGATCGGTGAGCCGGCCGATCGAGCTGACAAGGGTCTCCCAGGACTGCTCGTCGAGCCGGATCTTGGCGTAGGTCAGGTCGTCGTCGTTGAGCAGCACCAGGTCGGGCCGGGCAACGCCGACGAGATCGGGTACCTCGGTGCGCTCGCCGTCGATGTCGATCTCGACCTGGTGCTGCCGTTGCAGGCCGTCCGAACCGTTGGCGTACAGGCCGATCCGCAGCCGGTGCATGCGCAGCGTCGGATGCTCCTCCGGCGCCTCCTGCCGGATGGCGAACGACGTGAAGCGGTCGTCGGCGCCAGTGGTGAACTCGGTGCGCAGCGTGTTGACGCCGGCGGTCTGGATCCACTGCTGCGCCCACGACGACAGGTCGCGACCGCTCGCCGTCTCGAGCGCGTCGAGCAGGTCCTGCAGCGTGGTGTTCGAGTGTGCATGCTTGGCGAAGTACGCGCGCGTCGCCGCGAAGAACGCGTCCTCGCCGACCCAGTGCGCGAGCAGCTTGAGGACCGAGGCGCCTTTCGCGTAGGTGATCCCGTCGAAGTTCGTCGTCACGGCTTCGATGTCGGGGATGACCGCCGCGATCGGGTGTGTCGTCGCAAGCTGGTCCTGCCGGTAGGCCCAGGTCTTCTCGATGTTGCAGAACGACGTCCAGACGTCCGGCCATCTCGTGTAGCCGGCCGTGACGTACGTCGAGACGAACTCCGCGAAGGACTCGTTGAGCCAGAGGTCGTCCCACCACTTCATCGTGACGAGATCGCCGAACCACATGTGCGCCATCTCGTGCAGGACGGTGACGGCGCGCCGCTCGTAGGAGTAGTCCGTGGTCCGCGACCGGAAGATGTAGTCCTCGGTGAAGGTGACGCACCCGGCGTTCTCCATCGCGCCCATGTTGAACTCGGGCACGAACACCTGGTCGTACTTCGGCCAGCCGTATCGCGTGTCGAACAGCTCGTGGAACGCGTCGAAACCCTGCTTGGTCACGTCGAGGATCTCGGCGGCGTCGAGATGCGCCAGCAGCGACTTGCGGCAGTAGACGCCGAGGTCCATCCCGTCGTGGCTGTCGGTCGTGCCTTCGTAGGGGCCGGCGACGATCGCGGTGATGTACGTCGACTGCCGCGGCGTCGGCTCGAAGGTGTGGGTCACGCCGCCCTGACCCGAGCCATCCTGCTTGCCCGGCATGTTGGACAACACCCGCCAGTGGCTCGGCGCATCGACCGTGAACCGGAACACGGCTTTGAGGTCGGGCTGGTCGAAGCACGCGAACATGCGGTGCGCATCGAACGTCTCGAACTGGGTGTAGAGGTAGACCTCGTCGTCGACCGGGTCGACGAAGCGGTGCAGACCCTCGCCGGTGCGGGAGTACACGCACTGCGCGACAACGGTCAGCTCGTTCGCTGCGGCGAGTGGCGGAAGTGCGAGCCGCTGCCCGTTGAAGGCTGTCTCGACGTCGATCGTGGTGCCGTTGAGAGTGGCGGACTCGATCAGGTCGGCGGTGATGTCGAGATGTGTCGTCGCGCCAGGTTCGATGCAGCTGAAGGTCGCCGTGGTCGTGGACCGGAACCGCCGTGGCTCCGCAACGGCCGTCGTGAGGTCGAGGTGCACGTCGTACAGCGCGACGTCGAGGAGCCGCCGGCGCTCGCCGGACTCGGCGAGCGTCATGTTCTCGGCGATCACGGCGCCGAGTCTGCCACGGTCAGTTCCGATCAAACCTTCGTTGCAGCGTAAGGTGGTTGCAATGGCAACGATCGCCGACTTCTGGTTCGACACGCTGTGCCCCTGGGCGTGGCTGACGTCGCGGTGGATGACCGAGGTCGAGCAGGTCCGCGACGTCACCGTGCGATGGCGCCCGATGAGCCTCGCGATCCTCAACGCCGGCCGCGACCTTCCCGCCGACTACCTCGCGCGGATTGAGGCGGGCTGGGGTCCGATGCGGGTCTGCGTCGCGGCGGAGCAGGCACACGGGCCGGAGGTGGTGGGGCCGCTGTACACCGCGCTCGGCATCCGCTTCCACCCGCAGCAGCTTCCGCAGGATCGGTCCACGATCGAAGCCGCGCTCGAGGAGTCGGGCTTGCCGGCCGCGCTCGCCGACGCGATGGATGATCCGTCGTACGACGATGCGGTTCGCGCCTCTCACGACGAGGCGATGGCTCTGGTCGGGCTCGATGTCGGCACACCGATCATCCGGGTCGACGGCGCTGCGTTCTTCGGCCCGGTCGTCACGCCGGTGCCGCGGGGTGATGCGGCCGGGAAGCTGTGGGACGGTGTGCTGCTGGTCGCGCAGACGCCGGGCTTCTACGAGATCAAGCGGACCCGGGACCAGCGCCCAAGCTTCGACTGACCGCGGCTCGCGCCTCCGCGACGCCCCGGACCTGCTTCGCCTGCAGGCCCGCAGCGAGAGCGCCTTCGACGTTGATCACGTTGTCGTCGAGGAACAGCACCTGCTCCGGCGCGAGCTCGAGGACGGCGACGACGTGCTCGAAGACCTCGGCGTCGGGCTTGATCAGCCCGAGCTGGAACGACGTGAACACGTGGTCGAAGCGCTTGATCAACGGCCAGGCGGACACCGCTCGGTCCCAGTGCACCGCGTTCATGTTCGACAGCATCGCCACGCGAACTCGTTCGGAGGTCTCGACGACCAGCTCCTCGGCGCCGTCGTACGGCTCCTGCACCCAGTCGCCGAACGTGACCAGATACTCGGCCCCGGTCATCGGCAGCCCCCACTCGCCGACCATGCCGTCGGCGAAATCCTCAGGGGAGCACTGCCCGCGCTCGAACCGGCGAACCCACTCGCACTCGAGCCAGCGCCGCCAGAGCTCCGCGTCGGAGTCGATCCCCGCAAGCTCTCGCATCGTCGCGACCCCGGAGAACTCCGCGAGCACGCCGCCCAGGTCGAACACGACGGCTTGCACGGTCACCGTGCGACGCTACCGGCACTGTCGCGGCCGATCTCGTGGGCATACGCTGCGCCCATGACCGAGACGATCGTTCGCGACACCTTCTACATCGACGGCCAGTGGGTCGCGCCCTCCGGCAGCGAGACCATCGAGGTCGAGAACCCGGCCACCGAGGAGACCATCGGCACGGTGCCGTCGGGCACCGCCGCCGACGTCGACCGCGCGGTCGCCGCAGCGCGTGCCGCGTTCGACGGCTGGGCTGCCACCGACCCCGAGGAGCGCGCGAAGTACCTCGGACGTCTCGGCGAGGCGCTCGCCAGCCGGATGGAGGAGATCGCGCGCTGCATCTCCGCCGAGATGGGGGCGCCGCTGAAGTTCGCGCAGATGGTCCAGGCGGGGCTTCCGCTCGCGGACATCGGCACGGCGGCGACCGGCGCCGCCGAGATTCGCTGGAGTGAGCAGATCGGCAACTCCACAGTTGTGCTCGAGCCGATCGGGGTCGTCGGCGCGATCACGCCGTGGAACTACCCGCTGCACCAGGTCACCGCGAAGCTCGGCGCCGCGCTCGCGGCCGGTTGCACCGTCGTCCTGAAGCCGAGCGAGGTCTCGCCGCTGTCGGCGTACCTCCTCTTCGAGGCGATCCACGAGATCGGGCTGCCGGCAGGTGTCGCCAACCTCGTCACCGGCTACGGCCCGACGGTCGGGGAGGCGATCGCCGCCCACCCCGACATCGACATGGTGTCGTTCACCGGCTCGACCCGTGCCGGCACGCGAGTCTCCGAGCTGGCGGCGGCTTCGGTGAAGAAGGTCGCGCTCGAGCTCGGCGGCAAGAGCGCCAACGTGATCCTGCCGGACGCCGACCTCGAGAAGGCCGTGAAGGTGGGGCTCGCCAACTGCTTCATCAACTCCGGGCAGACCTGTACGGCGTGGACCCGGATGCTCGTGCACGAGTCGCAGTACGACAGAGCCGTCGAGCTGGCCGCGGAGGGCGCCGCGGCCTACGCGACAGGCGACCCGCTCGACGAGTCGACACGGCTCGGGCCGCTCGTGTCCGGCGCGCAGCGCGAGCGCGTGGTCGGCTACATCCAGAAAGGCATCGAGGAGGGTGCGCGCGTCGTCGTCGGTGGCGCCGAGCGGCCGCATGAGAAGGGCCACTTCGTCAGCGCGACCGTCTTCGCGGATGTGACGACCGACATGACGATCGCGCAGGAGGAGATCTTCGGCCCGGTGCTGTCGATCATCTCCTACTCCGACGAGGACGAGGCTCTTCGCATCGCCAACGACTCGCAGTACGGCCTCGCCGGCGCCGTGTGGGCGGGCGACCAGGACAAGGCGATCGCCTTCGCGCGCAAGATGCGCACCGGACAGGTCGACGTGAACGGGGGCTCGTTCAACCCGGTCGCGCCGTTCGGCGGCTACAAGAAGTCTGGTATCGGGCGCGAGCTCGGCCGCTACGGCATCGAGGAGTTCCTGCAGCCGAAGTCCATGCAGCTGTAGGAACTTAGCAAGCCAAGGTCGAAGTCAACGGCGGCTAAGACCAGGTCGCGGGTTGCTGCCTGGTTGGCTTTCGCTGGCCTGTTGCGTTGCGCTGGCCGAACAACGAAACGCAACGGGCCAGCGAATGGCGAGTGGGCACCCGTCCGACCCTGCGCGCGTGCGTGACCTTCTCTTGGCCAGCCTCCTCGAAGACGCGGCCTACTCACACGCGTCGACGCATTGACGCTCTGCCCGAGCTACGTGGTTGACGACGCGGTTAGGTCCGGCGTCGTGCAGATCGCCTTTCCAGGCGTCTACTGCCTTCCAGGCTCACTCGACGACGTCGCTGCACGTCGTCGTGCTGCGCTCGCCTACTGTCCTCGCGGGGCGATCTCACATACGGACGCGCTCGCGCCGGCGATCGTCGCGGTCCGCGAGCGGCGAACGACAGCGCAACGTCTGTTCGACGCTCTCGGACGTCAGCGGCACGTCGGTGCTTCGGATCAACGATCCACGGTGCGCCTGGTCAGCGGGAGCGTGACAACCGGCGGGACGCGCTGCTTGCCCATGCCGGGTGGGTCACGGTTCGGTACACGCACCAGCGTCTTACGACCGATGCGGGTGGAGTCGTGTCGGAGCTTGTAGGGATTCTCGAGCGACGCCGGGCGCAGCTCGCGAGCTGATGACGGCGACGGGATACCTTCTGCCGATGCGCATCTACATCGGGTCCGACCATGCCGGTTGGAGGTTGAAGGCACGCCTGCTGTCTCGGCTCGCCGAGCTCGGTCATGAGGTGGTGGACTGCGGTCCGTTCGAGCTGCGCGACTCCGACGACTACCCGCCGTACTGCCTGCTGGTGGGGACGAAGGTCGTCGCGGATCCTGGCAGTCTCGGCATCGTGATCGGCGGCTCCGGCAACGGTGAGGCGATCGCGGCCAACAAGGTCCCGGGAGTGCGCTGCGCGCTCGCGTTCAGTGAGGAGACCGCGAAGCTCGGGCGCGAGCACAACAACGCCAACGTGCTGAGTCTCGGTGCGCGGATGTACGACGAGGATGCCGCAGTTGGATTCGCGGAGGCGTTTGTCGCCACTCCGTTCAGCGATGCGCAACGCCACGTGCACCGCATCGATCTGATCGCCGAGTACGAGAAGACCGGCGAGCTGCCGCCGCGACGCGAGGATGCAACGCCTGCGCCTTGAGCGCCTCGTGTTCTGACATTTTGATGTCAAAGATCACGAACGGCTACTAGGGTCGCGAAGGTATGGAGCAGCGGGGGCTCGACGGCGAAAGCATCGCGGTGCGCGCCCGGCGAAGGCTGGGCGTGCTCGCGGCGCCGGAATCGCTGCGCGGTCGGTTGGCCGCGATCACCGGCCTGGTAGGTCTGACCGGCCTCGTCCTCCTGCTGAACGTCGACTTCGGCGGGACCGCGTTCCCGGCCCTCACCGTCGTCGTACCGGTGATCCTTGGCGGCCTCCTGCTCGAGCCCTGGCCGCTGTCGGTCGTCATCGGCGGCGCCTACATCGTGGTCATCGCGGAGAACCTAGGAGTGGGTCACGGCACGATCCGCCCCGGCTCCTACGTTGTCCTGGCGATCGTCGCATCGATCGCCGTGAAGCAGTCGAGCGACCGCCAGCGGTTCGGCTTGTCGGCGGGACGCGGCGAGGCGATGTTGCTGGAGCTGCGAGACCGGCTCCGGTTGCAAAGCGACCTTCCGGCGTTGCCGACCGGATGGCATGCCGAGGTCGAGCAGCAGTCGGCGGGTGGTGCGAGCTTCGGCGGTGACTTCCTGCTCTCGGCGCTGACCGACGGCGGGCGCACTCTCGAGCTCGTGCTCGTCGACGTGTCCGGCAAGGGACTCGACGCCGGCACCCGGGCACTCACGCTGTCCGGTGCGCTCGGGGGCTTGCTCGGCGCAGTGTCGCCGGAGCGATTCCTCGCCTCGGCCAACGAGTACCTGATTCGCCAGGACTGGGTCGAGGGCTTCGCCACCGCCTTGCACCTGACCATCGAGCTCAGCACCGGCAAGTACCGGATCACCAACGCCGGTCACCTGCCGGCGGTGCACTACTCCGGCGGCACCGGCGTGTGGAAGGTCGTCGAGCCGCCCGGCACGGTGCTCGGTCTGCTGAGCGTCGGTGACTTCGGCGCGGTCGAAGGCCAGCTGCGCCCGTACGACGCGTTGCTCCTCTACACCGACGGTCTCGTCGAGGTGCCGGGCCGCGACCTCGCCCTCGGGATCGACCGGCTGCTCGGTGCGGCAGAGCGGCTCATCCCGCGCGGCTTCGACGGTGGGGCGAGGCGCCTGCTGGACGAGGCGTCGCCCGACGCGAAGGACGACCGGGCGCTAGCCCTGATCTGGCGCACCTAGTCGTTTGTGCAGGGAATCCGGCGTCGGGGCGCCGGACTTCCTGCACAGATCTAAGTGTCGACCTGTACGACGACGCCGGCCTCCACGAGCCGGTCGACCTCGGCCTTGTCCACGCCCCAGTCGGTCAGCGCGGCGACGGTGTCAGTTCCCGGGTGCTTCGGGGGGCCGGCGATGCGGCCGGGTGTCCGCGAGAACCGCGGTGCCGGAGCGGGGTTGGTCACGCCGCCCATGTCCACCAACGTGCCGCGGGCGACCAGGTGGGGGTTGTCCTTGGCCTCGGACAGCCACATGACCGGAGCGACGCAGGCATCGACGTCGGCGAAGATCGTGGTCCATTCCTCGCGCGTCTTCGTCGCGAACTTCTCCGCGAGCATCTCGCGCATCCGGGGCCATGCCGCGTGATCACCCTGATCGGGGAGGTCAGCCAGCTCCAAGGTCTGCTTGAGGGCCGCGTAGAACTGCGGCTCGATCGCGCCCACTGACATGTACTCGCCGTCGGAGCACCTGTACGTGTCGTAGTACGGCGCGCCACCGTCGAGCAGGCTGCTGCCGCGGGCGTCCGGCATCATGCCCGCGCTCGCCTGACCATGTGCCATCGACAGCAGGCTCGAGACCCCGTCGACCATCGCGACGTCGATGACCTGGCCCTCGCCGCTGGTCTGCCGTTCGAGCAGTGCCGCGAGGACACCCATCACGCAGAACATCGAGCCGCCGCCGAAGTCGGCGACCAGGTTCAGCGGCGGGACCGGCTTGCGGTCCTTCTCGCCGATCGCGGCGATCGCGCCCGTGATCGAGGCGTAGTTGATGTCGTGTCCGACCCGGTCGGCGAGCGGGCCTTCCTGCCCCCAACCCGTCATCCGCGCGTACACCAGCCGCGGGTTGGCCTCGCGGCAGTCCGCCGGACCCACGCCGAGTCGCTCGGCGACCCCGGGCCGGAAGGCCTCGACCAGGACGTCGGCCTCCTTGCACAGCTCGAGCACGAGCTCGCGGGCGCCAGGTGCCTTGAGGTCGATCGCCACCGATCGGCGGCCACGCGACAGCACGTCGTACCCGCCGAGCACCCCGGAGATCGTGCCCTTCGCGCGTTCCAGACGCAGGACTTCCGCGCCCATGTCGGAGAGGAGCATGCAGGCGTACGGCGCCGGGCCGATGCCGGCGAGCTCGATCACCTTGATGCCGTGGAGCGGTCCGGAGCTCTGTTCGGTCACCGGGTCACGGTAGCGGCGGTCCCCATGATGATTCTCGGCTGGTGGCTCGGTCTCAGCCAGCGCAGCAGCGCGATGACCTCGGACCGCGGAAGTGAGACACAGCCGTTGGTCGCGCTGTGATGGGTGACGTGAAGGAAGATCGCGCTGCCGCGGCCGGGCGTGCGCGTGGTGTTGTAGTCGATGACGGCGACGTCGCGGTATGCCGGAACGACGTGCAGCGGCTCGGGGGAGCGCCCCGCCGAATGGCGCCGTGTGTTGACCCACTCGTTGTAGCGGGGGCTCGACGAGTCGTCGTCCCACACGTCGTACCGGTGCGCGTGGCGCCACGGGTAGTGCACGCCGCCCGGGTCGCGGTCGACGCCGAAGAAGAAGGAGAACGTGTAGGAACCGCTGGGCGTGCGCCCATCACCTTCGCGCTTCGCGCCACGTGGAGCGAAGCCGTTGTAGCCGATCCACGCACGCCACGGGCCGAAGACCTGATGCCACCGTCCGTTCCGCTTGGCGAACGCCCGCACGGTTGCGCTCGTCGCGCCGTACTCGCCGCTCACGACAGAGATGACCTGGGTGGCGTCGTGGACGCCGACAAGGCGGGTCGGCAGCAGGTGCCTTGCGCTTCGCGTCGCAGATGCCGGCATTGCGCCGCCCAACAGGGCGGCGGCTGCGGCGATTGCAAGGAGACTCCGTTTCATGGCGCTTCTAGTCTGGCCTCATGGCGAGCCAGCTAACCAGCGCTCTGGTGGCCGTCTTGGCCGCGATCACATCGTTCACGGGCTCTCACGCATCTGATGCGCGCGTCCGGCCGGCACAGGTCGCGCTGGCGCCGGGCTACCAGTTCGACGCGCACGGCGTTGCGCGGGTGACCGCCAAGCAGCTCGGGAAGAGCTGGCATCACGGCTGCCCGGTGCCGCCCCGCGACCTTCGCGCCCTGCGAGTCACGTTCTGGGGATTCGACCGCCTACGTCACAGCGGCGTGGTCATCGTCAACGAAGCTGCAGTGCACCCGGTGCGCGTCGCATTCCGCAGCATCCGCCGTGCGCATTTCCCGATCCGCCAGATCGAGCCGGTGGCCGAGTACGGCGGCAGCGACAACAAGTCGATGGCACACGACAACACGTCGGCGTTCAACTGCCGATACGCCGTAGCCAATGGCCCGAAGACCTGGTCAGAGCACGCGTTCGGGGAGGCCGTCGACATCGACCCTCGCGAGAACCCCTACCGGCTCAACGGCAAGATCCTGCCGCCGTCGGGCGCGAGGTACGCCGACCGCTCGAAGCACCGGCGCGGCATGATCTTCGCCGGTGGCCCGGTCGTCCACGCCTTCGACGCGGTCGGCTGGGGCTGGGGAGGTCGCTGGAGCTCCTCGCCTGACTACCAGCACTTCTCGGTCGACGGCCGCTGACGCTCTTCGGCCGGTGGATCCGGGCCGGCGTACGGGTTGGACTCGGCTACTGCGCTCCGGACGACAGCTGTGGCGCGTCGGTGGTGTGCCACAGGCAGTGCGCGTTGATCTTCTTGTCGCAGTTGCCGTCGGCGTTCTGGATGAAGTCCTTCGTCTCGCCCTGATAGGTCACGGTCTCGTGAATCAGGCACGTGTAGTTCTGTGAGTTGCTGTCCTCGACACATTTGACGTCGGTGATCTTGAGGGTGGCGCCCGGATACTGCTGGCTGATCAGCGTCTGCAGCTGGGTTTGCCCGTCGCTCTTGATCGCGTTTGCGAGCTCTGTCGAGTGGTCGGTGCCGTTGACCAGGGCGACGATGATGCCCACGACGAAGAGGGCCACGACGATGCCGATCGGGATGATGATCGCCGGGCGCTTGAACCACGACCTCTTGGCCGCCGGGGCGGCCATGGCGGCATCTGCCGGCATCGACCACGCCGGCGCACTCGCTGCTGGGATCGGCGCTCCCGCGGTTGCGTCACCCTGCGGCGTCGCGGGAGCCGCGCCCTCGGTTGTGTCGTGCTGCGGCGTTGCCGCGCCGGCCGCCGCGGTGTGGCCGGTCCAGGCTGCGCCGTCCCAGTAGCGCTGCTGCGTGGCGTCCTGCGGGTCCGGATACCAGCCGGCAGGTGGCTGCGCCTGGGTCATGTGGTCCCCCTTCGATCCTGCGCGGGACAGTACTACTCATGACAGGGATTGCGCCGCTCACGTCGGAGCGTTTCTTCGGGACGTGGCACTTCGACCCGTGGGTCTTCGGCGCGTGTCTGGCGGCGCTCGTGGCCTACCTGGCCGGAGTGCGTCGGGTACGTCGTCTCGGCGACCCGTGGCCCGTCCTGCGCGTGGTGGCTTTCGTCGGGTTGGGCCTGGGCGTTGTCGTGATCGCGACGATGTCGTCGCTCGCGGTGTATTCGCGGGTGTTGCTGTGGCCGATGGCGCTGCGGGTGACGTTGCTGCTCGCGATCGTCCCAGTGGGCCTTGGGCTCGGTGACCCCGTCGGACTGGTCAGCGCGGCGCTCTCGCCGGCCGGCGCTGCCAGGTGGCAGGGGATGCTGCGGACCTGGCCGGTGCGGGTGCTGACGTTCCCGGCCGTCGCACCGCTCCTGGCGGTCGCCACTCAGTTCACCGTCTTCTACACGGGGTACGTCGGCGTCGCGTTGCGGCACGACGCGGTGATGCGCCTGCTCGAGCTGCAGCTCGTCGTCACCGGATGCCTCTTCGCGCTCCCGCTGCTCGGCGTAGAGATCCTGCCCGTGTGGTGCACCCAGCCGGTCCGCATGACGTTCGCCGCGATCGACGGCCTGCTCGACGCGATCCCCGGGCTCGCCCTGATGACGAGCAGCTCGCTGGTCGCGGGCGGCTACTACGGCACGGTGACGCGGTCATGGGGTCCGACGCGGGCCTGGGACCAGACGATCGGCGGTGGCCTGATGCTCACTGTCGCGGAAGTGGTCGCAGTGCCGTTCGTCGCGATCCTGTTCGTGGCATGGATCCGTGAGGACGCGACCCATGCCCGAGAGGTCGACGCGGCACTCGACGTCGCGGAGGCCCGCAGGCGAGCGCTGACTCCAGTCGATCAAGAACCGCAGGCCGAGCGGCCGTGGTGGGAGGTCGATCCCGGTCCGCTTGCTGATCGGGCGCTTCGATACGGCTGGAAGCGCGAGGCGGGAAACGGCGTTCGGGACGGGGACCAGGCAGGTCCGGATCCGCGAAATCGCGAATAGCCTGGGCGGGTTCGCACAGACGTTCGCAAGGAGCTCAGGATGAACCGCCATCGCCTGCTCGCCGCCGCATCGGCAGCCGTGATCTTGATCGGCACGGGCAATCTGATCGCGCGTTCAAGTGGCGGGCACGTGGGCCACGCGCCCGCGATCGGCATCCCGAGCTCGGAGTTCTGGGCGCATCGGATATACCCGAAGCAGACGCTCGGCGGGGACCAGGATGCGGACGGCGGTGACGCCGACGCGGATGGCGGCGGCGATCCTGACGCGGGCGAGGCGATGAGCCCGGTTGCGAACGCGCTGTACCAGGGCAACACCGACGAGCGGTTCCTGCATCTGACGAGCCAGGCGGCGCACCTTCCCGAGACGGGAGGCGCCTGGCGCAACGTCGGTCCGTTCCACGGCGTGAAGGACATCCTGGGGACCGGAAGCGGGGCGGAGCTGCTCGGCAAGGTCGGCGGCATCGGAACCGCGATGGTGGTCGATCCCAACGACCGGTCTGGCAACACCGTCTACCTCGGCACGATCGGCGGTCTGTACAAGACGACGAACGGCGGCCGGACGGTCCACAACATCACCGAGGGCAAGGTCCCCCGCGAGGCGGTGGGCGCGATCGCCGTCGACCCGCACAACCGCAAGCTCCTGTATCTCGGCACGGGTGTGTCGATCTTCACGCTCTCCGATGACGCCGCCGGCACCGGCGTCTACGTCTCGCGCAACGGTGGCAGGACGTGGACGCGCCCGAAGGCGAACGTTCACGGCTACGGCATCAACGCGGTGACGGTCGACCCGAGCAACGGTGACGTCTTCGTCGGGACGACGTACGGCCTGTGGCGCTCTACTGACCGCGGCCACAGCTTCCACCGGATCAAGCTGCCGGACCACGCGAGGTACGGGCTAGGCAACTGGGTGCCGTCGATCGTGATCAACCCGTTCAACCCGCGCGAGGTCACGGTCGACGTCGGCTACGCCTTCGGCAAGAAGGTGTACGACGGCAAGGTGCTGGCGCCCGGCAACGGCCTGTACCGCTCCGAGAACTACGGCCGGACGTTCAAGTACATGGCGAGCAACAGCCAGCTCACACAACCGCTCGCGTCCTCCGACCCGCTCGGCCGGATCAGCCTCTCCTACAGCCCGGTGCAGGACGGTGGCAACGGCGTCCTGTGGGCGCTGGTGCAGGATGCCGGCAAGGCCGACGGCGATCACCTGACGATCGACAACCCCGTGCTGCCGGTGGTCGTCGACGGCAACACGGAGCTCAACGGTCTGTACCGCTCCAACGACGACGGCAAGACCTGGCAGCTGCAGGCGAGCGCGCAGACACTGACGACGGCGCTCGGTGCGGCGACCGGGCTCGTGGGCTACCCGCTCAGCTATGCCGAGGGCGTCCAGGCGTCGTACAACAACTGGGTTCTCGCTGACGGGAAGGACCCGAACCGGGTCTACGTCGGACTCGAGGAGGCCTTCACCGGCGAGTACCACGGCCCGACGAGCACCAACGTGCCTCTCGGGACGACGTTCACCGCGATCGAGAAGTACGCGAACGTCTGCGGCTTCCTCACGTACTTCAACACGATTCCCAACAGCAACGGAGTCGCCTGCCCGTCTGTGATCCCGGAGTACGGCAAGGGCACGACGCACCCCGACCAGCACAGCGCGGCCATCGCCGTCACGGCGCACGGTGAGCGGCTCTACAGCGGCAATGACGGCGGTTGGTGGGCGCAGAACACCCACTCCGTCACCGATACGACCGGCGTCGCATATCAGGGTTTCGACAACTCGTCGTGGACGTCGTTGAACGCGCCGGCGACAGTGCTGCCGTGGGACGTCACGCGACTGCAGGACGGCTCGTACCTGCTGGCGCTCCAGGACAACGGCGTCGCGCACGTCCTGCCGAACGGCACGGCGTACCAGGTCTGCGGCGGTGACGGCGTCTACGTCTTCCCGGGCCCGAACGCGCACTCGTACTACTGCGGCATCGACGGCCAGACGATTCTCGGGACGACCGACGACTTCAAGCACACGATCAACCTCACCCCGCAGGACAACGCGACGGGTGCGACGTTCCTGTCGCCGTGGTGGGTGGACCGCACCAACGCCAATCACCTGATCGCCGCCGCCGGCAACGTCGACGAGACGACACAGGGCATGGCGAGCAACACCTATGACCCGACCGAGGAGGAGCTGCTCAGCTCGACCTGGAAGACGGTCTTCACACCCGGCAAGGCGCCGAATGGTCCGTGGGACTCGAGCGCGGTCTACACGCAGGGCAAGACGTCGTACGTCGCGTTCTGCTCGGTGTGCCGGCCCTCGCTGGGAACGGGTTCCGCGGCGACTCCTAAGAAGGTGGTCACGAAGATCGCGACCAACGTGAAGGCTGGCTGCGCCAACGCGGTTGCAAGCCCGAAGTGCTGGCACATGGCCGCGTCGAAGGGTCTGCCGCACCAGCAGGTCGGTGAGATTGCCGTTGACCCGAAGCACCCGAACACGATCTATGTCGGGATGCGCCAGATGATCGTGATGGGAGCGAGCAACAAGGCCACAGGCGCCGAGAAGGTGCTGGTCAGCCATGACGGCGGCAACACCTTCCACGACCTGTCGGGCAACCTGCCCCGGGCCGATGTGAACCGGCTGGTCCTTCGGGCGGGTCGTCTCTACGCGGCGACCGACGTCGGGGTGTTCACCGCGAAGGCGGGCAGCGAGCACTGGTCACGGCTCGGCAAGGGCCTGCCCGAGGTGACGTTCCGGAGCATGTCGCTCTCGCTCGACGGCAAGCATCTCGTGCTCGGCGCGTACGGTCGCGGAGTCTGGGACTACACCTTCAAGCACTAGCGGAGTTTGACCCGGCTGACGGCGGCCAAGAACTGCAGCATGATCAGACGTGGCAACTCCTTGCCCGCTTGAGCAGCTGGAGGTCCGATGCGAGCAGGTTGGTCCGTCGCGCGGTATCGCGCCGCGCTCTTCGTGGTCGCCGGAGCCATGCTGGGAAGCGGTGCTGCCGGCATCGGTCTGATGGCGGCGCGGGCGTCCAGCCCGGCTCCAAGTCCCGCCGCGGCGCCTGCCTTGACGTGCCCGCTGCCGCTCCCGATTCCCGGCGTGTGCGACAGCTCGTCGCCGACGGCGAGCAGCACCTCAACCGTGTCGCCCACCGCCTCGTCGACCTCGTCATCGTGTCCGTTGCCGATCCCGCTGCCGGGCGTGTGCACCAGCACCTCACCCAGCGCCTCAGCGACTGCGTCGTCGACGGCTTCAGCCACGGCCAGCCCGACCTCGTCGCTATCGGTGACGCCGACCCCATCGCACAGTGCGACGCCGACGCGCTTGCCCACCCCCACGGCGTCGCCCACTCCGAGCCCCACCGCGGTTGCGCATCCGCCGATCGTGGGCTTCCGTCACGAGACCGCGACGAACAAGCATCGGACGCGGCTGATCATCACGTTGTTCGCGCGAGGAAGCCGCGTGACGGACCTCATCGACGTCAAGCTCCGTCACTGCAAGTGGAGCCTCGGCTCGGCGAAGGCCAAGCACTTCAAGGGCGGCCGCAACAAGCTGCGGATCGTCGTCACCAGGTCGCACCAGTCGACCAAGGGCAAGGTGCGGTTCCGCATCGTTGATGCCGCGGGTCAGAAGCGCGCCGTGAAGGCGCACGTCTAACCTCAAGATCATGATTCGCCGGCGCCTCGCGGGCGCGTGCAGTGGGCTGCTCGCGGGGGCGTTGGTCGTGGCGGTGGGCGGGCCGGTCGGTGCCGTCGAGCAGCGCGGTGGAGGACCGAAGGTGCTGGACGCGCCGGCCAGTCTTGTCGGGCTGAGTCCGGAGCTGCCGCGCGGGGTCATCGCGGCGAGCACGACGTCTGGCAGCCACTGGAAGCCGGAGCGGGCGGTCTACGGCACGGCCTCGCGCAACAACATCGCCGTGAGGGGCGCCGGCGGCACGACGATCCGCGTCAACGAGATCTACCCGACGTCCGAAGGGAAGCCGGCCAAGGGCCCGTTCCCGGTGATCATGACGATGACGCCGTACGGAAAGGGCAGCGGCGGATCGAGCGGACCAGGTACGGCGCAGAACCCGACCGGCGGCAGCGCGACAGGTGGCGCCAACAACTACCTCGTGCAGCGGGGCTACATCGACATCGTCGAGGACGTCCGGGGGACCGGTGACTCCGGCGGCTCGTGGGGACTGTTCGACCCGATCCAGCAGAAGGACGCGATCAAGGTCCTGCACTGGGCCGCGCACCTGCCGCACTCCAACGGCAAGGTGGGTACCTACGGGCCGTCGTACCTCGGGATCGACCAGGCGCTGCTCGCCGGTGCAGTCGGCAAGCACTCGCCACTGAAGGCGATCTTTCCGATGGTCACCGCGAATGACGCCTACCGCGACACGTCGTTCATGGGCGGCCTGCTCGACGCCGAGTTCAGCACCGCCTACCTCGGGCTGACCGGCGCGCTGAACACCGAAGGGCCGGTCACCGACACGCTCACCGACCAGCAGCTGCTCGACCGGCTCGCCACCATCGAGACCGACCACGTCAACGGGCTCGCCAGCTATCACGCGGCTTTCACGGCGTCGACGCTGACGGGAGGGCCGGCGGCGTACGACGAGCACTACTGGAAGCAGCGGGCGCCGCAGTCGATCCTCGAGCGGATCGTCGCCAACCACATTCCGGCGTATCTCGTCGGAGGTGAGTTCGACATCTTCCAGCACGGTGAGCCGATCAACTTCGCGGAGCTGCAGAACGCGTGGGCCGGCCGAAGCGTGAAGGCGCCGATGCGCCCGGGGCAGCAGGTGACCGGGCGCTACCAGCTGATCGACGGTCCGTGGGAGCACCTCAACGGTTCGGCCGTCGACGTCGACTACCTGGAGCTGGAGTGGTTCGACACCTGGCTCAAAGGCGAGCGCACGGGAATGGCGCACACACCGACACCGCTGCACTACTACGACCTCGGCACCGGAAAGTTCGACGAGACGACGACCTACCCGTTCAGCCGTGCGCACGCTACGCAGTTCTTCTTCGGGCCGGGTCAGTCGCTGGCGACCAGCCGCACAGCCGCCGGAAGCACGCCGATCGCGTGGCTGCCGTCCGGCAGCCCGTGCTCACGGTCGATCGACCAGTGGGCGATGGGAGGCATCTCGATCCCGACCCACATGGCCGGGCTGATGGCGCCGTGTGCCGACGACGACAGCCTGTCGAAGCTGGGACCCGGACAGGTGAGCTTCACGACCGCGCCGTTCCGCAGGGCGCGAGCGATCGCGGGACCGATCACGGCAACCGTCTACGCGAGTGCGACCACGACGAACACCCAATGGGTGGCGACGATAGACGACGTCACGCCGACCGGCGGCTCCTATCCGCTGTCGGAAGGCGCGCTGCTCGGCTCGCTGCGGGCCGTCGACCCGAAACGGAGCTGGACGGCGAACGGCCTGCGGGTCTTGCCGTACCACCCTTACACGCTCGCATCGGCGCGGCCGGTCGTCCCGGGCAAGGTCACCAAGTACGAGATCGAGATCTTCCCGACCCTCGCCACGATCGCCAGGGGCGACCGGCTGCGGGTGACGCTGTCGACGGCCGACACGCCGCACCTGACTCCGCTGCCCAGCCAGCTCGAGAAGCTCGTCGGCGGTGTCTACTCGATCAAGTACGGCGCGCGGGCGCCTTCCGCTTTGACTGTCGAGCTCCGCCGGCCCTAGCCGGCGCTAGCCGGCGCTAGCCGGTCTTGCGGGCTTCCTTGTTGCCTTCGATCGTCTCGTCGATCAGGTCGACCTTCTCCCGCGCGGCGAGCGCCTCGTCCGTGAGATCCAGCGCCTCGGACTCGGCGCGCAGCGCCTCAGCCTTCGAGGCGCGCTCACGCCGGTCGATGACCGTCTCCTGAGCCGCCTTCTGGGCCTGGACGCCACGCTCCTTGGTTGCGGCATCTGACTCGGCGGAGCGCTTCTTCTGCTCGGCGTCGGCCTTGATGGCGTCCTTGCGCTGCGCGGCGGCGCGACGCGTCTGTGCGCGCTGCTCGGACACCTTCGCCTGCCGGGCGCGCTGCTTGTCGTGCGCGTTGTCGCGTTCGACATCGGCGGCCGCCTTGAGCGTGCTCGCCTCTTGCAGCTTTGCGAGCTTCTCTTCCCGCATCTGAGCGGCGAGGAGCAGGTCTTCGTCGCGCAGCAGGAACCCGGCCGCGCCCTCGATCTTCGCTTCCAGCCGTTCGAACGTGATGGCGGGGGCCCAGGTGTCGTTGTCCTGTTGGCGCGCGACGCGCTCGGCGGCCGACAGTGGCAGCCGCAGCGCTCGCAGATAGCCGTTGACGACCGTGCGTGGGATGGTGCGAATCGCGCCCATCAGTACCTGCCTCCTCGAATCCTCAAGCGTTGTCAGGGTCGATGACGTCGGCTGCGCGCTCCGCCTGCCGCGCCTTGGCTTCCAAGCGCGCCGCCTCGGTGTCGGCGCGGACCCGCTCGGCGGCCGCCTGCTGCTCCTGGCGGGCCAGCGCGTCGCGTTGGGCTGCGGCCTGTTGCTCGACGGCACCCTCGCGCCGCGCAGCCTCCTGCTGGGCCTCACGCTGCCTGGCGGCCTGCTCGCGTTGGATCTTCTGCTCGCGGGTGTCGGCGGCCGTCTCTGCTTGCAGCCGGTCTCGTTCGGTGCTGACTTCCTGGCGACGTTCGGTTACCTCGGCCTTGCGCTGCTCGTGCTCGGCTGCGCCTTCGAGACGGCGCGCATCGGCGGCAGCCTGAGCCTTGTCTCGATGCAGCTCGCCCTCACGCTTGAGGCTCTCGTCGCCCGTGAGAGCGCCCACGACATGCTTCGCGGTGCCCTTCACGCGATCGGCGATACCAGCGGCGAAACCCGAGTTCATCGTGCCCACGAAGACTCCTTCGCGATGTGTGTCCTGCTGGGGTCTGACTAGGCGTGCCCGCTCAGGACCGGCAAAACGCACATCGTGAGGTTGGTCACGTCGTGTTTGAGCGCCTCGCCGTGGAGCGCTTGCGCGTCACGCTTCTGCTTGTCGTCGCTGGCGTGGTGATGCGCGCGAGCGCCTCCGCCAGTGTCTCGCCGTCGAGCGTCTCCTGGTCGAGAAGCTGCTGCACCAGAGCGTCGAATCCGGCGCGATGCCTGCGCAGCACACCCGTTGCGTCGTCGACCGCGGTGTCGACGAGACGACGTACCTCCGCGTCGAGCGCGTCCTGCTGCTGCGGGGAGACGTCGGCGAGCGGGGTGTCCTCGTCGAGGAAGCCTGCGCCCGACGCCGCGAGCAGGCGCACCGGCCCCACCCGCTCCGACAACCCGTAGCGGGCCACCATGTCGCGAGCGAGAACGGATGCGCGCGCGATGTCCGGCTCGCCCGCGGTCGAGCCGCTGCCGAGGACCAGCCGCTCCGCGGCGAGGCCGGAGACGAGTCCGGCCAACCGGGTCGTGAGGTTGTCACGCGACAGGACGGCGGCATCGTCGGCCGCGACCTGCGTCGTGCCTCCCACCGCACCGCGCGAGAGGATCGATATCCGGTGCAGCGACGTCGGATCGCCGTGTGCTGCGACGTACGTCGCATGACCCGCTTCGTGCACCGCGAGCCGCCGCCGCTCCTCGTCGCTGAGCAGCCGGCCGCGGCGCTTCGGGCCGGAAAGCACTCGCTGCACTGCTTCGCTCACGTCGGATGCGGTCACTTCGTTGCGGCCGTCGCGGATCGCGAGCAGTACCGACTCGTTCATGACGTTGGCGAGGTCCGCACCCGTGAAGCCAGGTGTGCGGCGCGCCACCTCGTCCAGCGAGACATCCGACGCGAGCGGCTTGCCCTTGGCGTGGATGCGCAGGATGTGGGCGCGACCTTCGAGATCGGGACGGTCGATCGTGATGTGACGGTCGAACCGGCCGGGACGCAGCAGCGCGGGGTCGAGGATGTCCGGCCGGTTCGTCGCGCCCACGACGACGATTCCTTGGGCGATCTCGAAGCCGTCCATCTCGACGAGCAGCTGGTTCAGCGTCTGCTCACGCTCGTCAGATCCACCGCTGCCGGCGCCGCTTCCCCGCTTGCGCCCGGCGGCGTCGAGCTCGTCGATGAACACGATGGCCGGCGCCGCGGCGCGCACCCGCGCGAACAGGTCGCGGACCCGGGCGGCGCCGACGCCGACCAGTGACTCGACGAACTCCGCGCCTGCGACGTTGAAGAACGGCACGCCGGCCTCGCCCGCGACGGCCTTTGCGAGCAGCGTCTTGCCGGTGCCGGGCGCGCCGAACAGCAGCACTCCCTTCGGCGGGGCAGCGCCGAGCGCTTGATAGCGCTCGGGATCGGCGAGATAGTCGCGCACTTCGCGAAGCTCCGCGACGGCCTCGTCGGCGCCGCCGACGTCCTCGAAGCCGATGGTCGACGCGCCGCGCTTGAGCCGGCCTCGGCCGATCGTGCCGAACACCATGACCTCACCGATTGCGGAGCCGCCGGCGCGCGTGACGGTGAACAGCAACGCGAACAGGTCGGCCAGCACCATCAGCGGCAGCAGGAACGTCGAGATCGCCTGCACCGCGTGCTTGTTGCCCTGCTGGTCGACGACGTATGGCGTGTTGGTGTCGCGCAGCACGTTGCCGAGAGCCTGGAACGCCGACCCGCCGCCGGGTACCGCGGCGTGCAGGATGCCCTGCGACGGGGGGCGAAGCGAGCCGGCGGTGGCTGCCGGCGTCGTCGCCGGCGTCGGCGTCGGCGCGACCGTTGCGGTTGCGGAGACCGTCGGGGTGGGCCCGTTCCTCGCGGACTTCGTCCGCTTGGTCTTGTGCTTCGTTGCTGGGGTGGGCAGTCGGACCGGCAGCGGCCCGTAGTGCGCGACGACGACGTTGTCGAAGTCACGCAACGTCACCTGAGACAGACGTCCCTGCTCGGCCAACGAGGTCACGACCCCGAGGCCGACGGTCTGGCCGGGGTCGGTGCCGCCGTACAGGAACGACAGCGACCAGCCGAAGCCGGCGAGCAGGACGAGCAGCGCGAGCAGCAACGCGGCGGTGACACCGCGCCGCTGCGTGCGCCCCCGGCCTTTGATCGCGCGGGTACGCGCCCATTGCCGTACTGCCGTCCGGACCGCCGCGATCGGTGCGCGACGTCCTCCCCGCGGCATCGGATCGGCGGTGGTCATCTGGTCCCCTTCTTGCGAGCTCGGGCGAGATTCGGCGTGGGCTGGGTGCGAAGCCGTAGGGCGTATCCGGCGGCCGCGGTCATCAGCAGGGCCGCGGCGTACAGCATCGGTGCGCCCATGTCGGGGCCGTCGCTCTCCCTCGCCGGCTCCGTGCCGTCGCGCTGGCTCAGGTCGGCGAGGGCGAGCTGGTTCTGCTGCTCCTGCTCCGTCGCCGCCCCCGTCCCTGGGTTGACGTTCGGGTTGATGTTGCTGCTGATCGGCGGCGGTGGCGGTGGCTGTGCGGCGATCGCCGGCAGGACGATGGCGGCCGCCGGGATGAGCGGTGCGGGGTTGGGTAGGCACTGCAGCTGGACGTCGGCATGGGCGACGGTGGCCTTGCCGACCGCACCGCTCAACGTGATCGGTGTCGTGCTTCCCGCCGCCGCCGCCGGGCAGTGGTAGACCACCGTGACGGGCAGCAGGCTCCGGTCATGGAGGTTCGCGTGCTCGGTCGAGGCGCCGGAGATCGCGGCGACGCCGGGCCGGGCGCTGTGGAGACGGACCGACAGCAAGCCCGGCGCGACGACCTGCTCGATCAACCGTGCGACCGGTCCGGCGAGGACGGCGATGCCAGCCCCGGTGATGGGCACGCTGCACACCATCGGCGCGCCCGCCGGCACGACGGCTTGGCCGCGTCCGCCGCAGGCCAGGCCGCCGGGTGGGGCGTCCGTCCGCGACCCGGCCGCGAGGGCTCGAAGATCCGTCGCGGCCTCGTTGAGCCCGTCGTTGATGCTGATGCCGACGAGCCGCACGTCATAGGCGCGCAGCGCATACGTCGTCGCTGCCAGCGACGGGTAGCTGCCGTGCAGATGCATCGGCGCATCGGTGATGAGCACGATCACCTTCGTCGCGTTTGGCCGGAAGCCTGCCTCTTGGCCCGGCGCCACCCAGTTGGGCACACCCGAGCCGGTGATGGCCTGCATCACTGCGATCGTGTCTGCCTCCGGGATGTCACCACCGCCGGCGGCCGACAGCTTGCCGAGCGCCTGGCCGAGGCTCGCCCCGACCGGCGCGATCCGCTGGTCGAGGACGTAGAGGTGGCGCTTGTGGAGCAGTCCGTCGGCGATCTGGCCGCTCGCGCCGGGCAGCGTGATGCCCTCTCCGTCGTTGTAGTCACGGAAGTCAGCGAGACCCACTTCGAGGTTCGGCGTGAGATGGCCGAGCGCCTCGATGATCTGTTGCATGCCGTGGCGCAGGCCGTCGATCGCGGGCAACATGCTGTTCGTCGTGTCGACGAGGAAGTCGACGTCGAGTGGCCCCGAGCGGGCGGGCACCCGCAACAGGTAGTGCGCGACCCGTGTTGCGCCGACCGGCAGCGTGATGGTCTTCGGCGCGGGCGCGAACGACGGCAGTGTCTTGCCGAACCCGGAGACGCCGTGAAGCGACACCGCGCTGCCGGGGCCTTGCGCGGTTGGCGGAGTGGTGATGAAGGCCGCAGGGAAGTGCAGCGGCAGCTCGAAGATGAAGCCGGCGGCGACGCCGTACAGCACCGGCGGGAGGCTCGGGCTGACGAGCTGCAGATGTTGCGCGACGAGTCCGAGTGGGCTGATCGGCCGCCACTGATGCTTGCTCGGGTCGTAGCCGAAGTCGCCGTACGCCGTCGATACGGCGCGCACGCCCGGCTCGAGGCTGACGTGCGTCGCGCTCAGGACCCCGGCGGGTGCGGAGATCGCGGGTTTGCGGGTGCCGACCGTCAGCAGGTGTCCGGACGCGAGATAGACGTCGAGGTAGGAACCCGTCGCGTCGATCGCGGAGATCCGGCTCGGAACGCTGTGCTCGGTCTGGAACGTCACGCCGCCGTTTGCCGACCGCGCGTAGGCGAAGGGGGAGGCGACGTCGACGAGGTCGGGGATGTTGGGGTCGGCAGAGATCGCGGTGAGCCGGATGAAGTTCGGCACTGTACGGCGCTGCCACGCGATCGTGCTGCCAAGCGACGGCGCGGATGCGTAGAGCTGCGGACCGGTCAGGGTCTGGACGAGCGCGTAGGCGACTCCCGCCTTCGCCGTCGGCACGAGCTGCATCACCGTCCCGCCGACCGGAAGCCCGGCGCCGGCGAAGGAGAAGCCGCCCGTGCCGGTCGCGCTGTGCCAGACCGCTGCCGCCCCGAGGCTCCCCGCTGTCGTTGCGGTGGTCGCCCAGACGCCGGCACCGACCACGACGCCGTCGATGTGGCTCTGCGCGAGGCCGGCGGGCTTGGCGTTCGTCGTCGCCGGCGCGTTGAAGACGGTGTTCCACGAGCAGCCGCCGTCGTCGGAACGCGCGACCGTCGTCGCGTCGTAGGCATAGAGCCGACCGGCGACCTGCGGGTCTGCCGCGGCTCCGCGCAGCGCAGCGAGCGCCGCGGGCGGCCGGATCGACGTCCACCCGTCCGTGCGAGCGACGACGCTCGAGGTGCGGCGGCACGCCTGGTTGTACGGCGAGGTGGACGCGAGTGCAAGGGGCATCGCAATCGCGGGCGCCGCAACAGAGATGACCGCTGCGAGCCGCCAGTGGGCGTGACGGATTTTCAAGCGCTCGTCACCCCCATGTCGTCAGGCCGCTGCGATCCTGCTGCGTCGTAGGTTCTCAGGCCCGGCAGCGAGCGCCCAGCTTGAGCCCCTGGCCGGGCTGTGGCGCGGTCGCGACATCCTCCGTGAAGCCGAGCGGGTTCGTCGCCGGGGTTGCACCGGCGAGGTTGTAGACCGACATGGCATATGGGTACTTCAGGATCGTGCCGCGCTTCGGGTCGCCGACGTCCTTCAGCGGAATCCGCATCGTGACGGTGCCGGATCGGAACGAGCCCTGAATCGTGTGCTTCGCGGCGTAGCTGGTCTTCGAAACCCCGTCGACGAAGGACACGTTGCCCTCCTCGGTCACGTTCGCGGCACCGAAGTACGTCTTCTTGCCGGCGGTCCAGAGCAGGTAGAACGCCTTGCCGCCGGTGGCACCGAGTGGCGGAGCCGTCGAGAGGCTCTGCCCGGAGATCGTCGCGACCAGGGTCTTGCCGGACACGTGCAGCGAGGCGTTGGTGATGTCCTGGTTCGCATCTTTCGTGCCCGGGTAGAGCGGGTTGGTCGCGTTGCCTGCCGGGCTGGTGAAGGCGACACACCCGTTCAGGTGGAGCGGGAGCTTGCGCTGCGGCGTGGGGTGCGTCGGTGTCAACCGGTGGTCGACGTCCTGCATCAGGTTCTTCACGTTCATCGCGCCCCAACCGGTCACGTAGTCCCAGCCGCTGCCGGCGCGGTAGTAGACGTTGCCGCCGGCGGTCTCGCTCTGCGTGATGTCGGTGAAGTCGCGGTGGTAGCTCGAGCTCTTGCCGATTCGGTAGAACGTCTCGTTGGCGAAGCCGAGGCCCTTGCGCGTCGGCGCCGCGGCCTGGATCCGCGACCACATGCCGACTGCGAGCGGCGAGGAGAGGCTGGTGCCGCCCTCGCTGCTGTCACTCATGTCGGACTCGATCTCATAGAGGTTCTCCGCGAGGAGCGAGCCGGACTGCAGCGATTGCACGGTCCCCGACATGTCGGCGATGTCTCCCACGCCGCGGCAGATCGTTCCCGCTGAGTACGGCGTGCCGCTGGGGTCGACCACGCACGGGACGTCGATCCCGGTCATGCCCTTCTGGTAGTCGGGCTCGGCGATCCAGAGGCTCGACCCACCGCCGGAGTAGGTCCAGCCGACCTCGCTCTGACGGTGCGTGGCCACCATTCGCGGGGCGTGGGTGGTCGTCGTCACCGTCGTGCCGTCGACGCCGGTCACGTGCGGGCTCGCGGCCGGGTAGTTCTGCTCGGGCACCGGCTGCGGCGTGAGCCCGTTGCCCGCGCCGACCACCGGTACGACGACGGCCGGGCACGATCCGCCGGTGTCGCCGGTCGAGGCGAAGAGGGTACGGCCTTCGAGGTTCGCCTGCTGGAGCATCGGCTCGGCGATCGGCTCGAGCTCGTCGCCCGCCTCGGTGCCGTAGTAGAACGGCGGCTGGGCGAGCGGACCGAGTACCGGGTTGGCCGGCGATGTCTCGCACTCACCGAAGCTCGCGTTCATCTGCAGCGGACCCTTGGGGTCGTTGACCCAGGTTGCGATTCCGGCGCCGATCGAGGCGTCGAAGAGCTGCTTCATCGTGTAGAGGTCGAGCTCGCGCAGCTTGGGAGCCATGCCCGTGATCGCATCGCTGTCGAGGTACCACTCCACCGCGGCGCTGTTGTCGCCGTACTGGGCGGGGCTGCCCTTGCCCGCCGCTTCGACGACACGCACCGGCACCTGGGGCAGCTTGTTGTGCTGCTCGAACAGACGCAGGTTCGCGACGACGCTGTTTGTGTAGCCCTCCATGAACAAACCGGAGGTCATGCCCTGTCCTTCGTTGCTCCTCGGCTCGTTGTAGACGCCCCACAGGTTGCGCGGGTAGAGCAGGCCGAGGTACGGCCCCTTCTTGACCTTCGCGTGCGGCACGGCCGCGCCGGCGCTCTCGATGCCGTTGGCCGCGTTGACGCGGTTCACCTGGCCGCTGGTCCACATCCGCTGCAGCGTGTTGAGGCCGAGGACTCCGGTCACCGGAAGGTTCGCCGGCACCTCGGGCGCGACCTCGTTGGCGATGAAGTGCAGCGTGCCGACCCGGAAGGCGCCGAACTGGGTGTGCATGAGCTTGCTCACCTGGGCGACCGTGCCGGTGGCGGTCAGGTAGTCGCGCGCGCCGGACACGGTCTCGATCTTCAGACCGCCCGAGCGCAGCCAGAATGCCGCCGAGTGCTCGGTCGCGGCCGGTACGCCGAAGGCGGCGTCGTACTGCTGCGGGGTCAGGAAGTGACGGTAAAGCGGGCTGCTCGGCTTGTAGAGCTGCTTGTAGAGCTTCTGCTCCAGGCCCGGGTTCGGGTGCGCGAGGCCGATGCCGACGGTGAGCCGGTCGCCTGGGGAAGCCGCGCCGAGGCGATGGGCGTTGGCCAGACCGGGCAGGACCGCCTTGGTGCGGACCAGCTGCACCCCATGACTCGCGGCCGCGTTCGCGGTGGCGACGGAGGTGCCGAGCACGGACAGGCAGGCGAGGCCGATGGCAGCGCGCCGGACGTTCATCGTGGGCGTCCTTCTCGATTTCTTGGGGCCGCGGGATCGCCGCACGCCGAGGGAACCGCGGTTACCGGTGAGTTTTCGTCCCCGAATGGCCCGAGTCCTGCCCGGTTCTAGCCCTGGTGAGTGGCTTGCCACTTCTTGCTCATGCGCCGCGCTTCAGGCCGGACGCCGAGGTCGAACAGAGGTGGTACCAGGTTCTTGAAGATCAGCGACGGTCGCAGCCACCGCGGGATGAAGATCTCCGGAGTGCCCCGTTCGATCGCGCGGATGGTCAGCTTCGCGACACGCGCCGCGGACACCGGCTTCGGGAAGTCACGGTCGTACGGGTGGCCTCGGGTCTCGCCGAACGCGGTCAGGACCGGTCCTGGGTTGATCAGGCAGATCTTCACCCCCGAGTCGTGCACCTCGGCGCGAACCGTCTCGGACAGCCCGACGACTGCGAACTTGCTGGCGCAGTAGGCGGCCTCTCCGGGTGCGCCGATCCGGCCGGCGATCGAGGTCATGTTGACGATCACGCCGCTGCCCCGCCGCTGCATCTCCGGGAGGACTTCGGCCATCCCGTTCGCGACCGCGGCGACGTTGACCGGCCACAGCTCGGCGAGCTGCTCCGCACCGCCGTCGACGAATGGCCCGTAGGCGCCGATGCCGGCGTTGTTGACGAGTACGTCGATCGGGCCGAGCTCGGTGCGGACGCGCCGCAGCGCGGTCACCAGCTCGGCCTTCTTCGTGACGTCGACCGGTACGACGAGCGACTCCGTCGGGAGCTCGGCCGCGAGCTGCTTCAGCTCGGCCTCGTTGCGGGCGAGCAGACCGAGCCGGGCGCCCTTCGCGGCCGCTTGCCGGGCGACCTCGGCGCCGATTCCGCGCGACGCGCCTGTGACGACGACGACCGCGCCTGGCCACCTCACGGACGAGAGCCTGACAGATCGCGGTACGTTCCGCTCATGGCGCGGCAGCAGATGCCGGGCATCGCCCAGTGGTCCCGCGGTCGCCCTGAGACCCGGATGGAAGGTGCGTGATGCAGAAGCTGTCGCTGGAGGCAACCGCGCGAGAGCAGCTCGACCAGGCGCGTCGCGACGGTGGGCGCGCAGCGAGCACGGTGTTCGGCGGGCACGAGCAAGTGCTGCGTCAGACCGTGATTGCGCTGGTCGCCGGCACGGAGATGAAGGAGCATGAAAGCCCCGGCGCCGCGACGCTGCACGTGCTGTCGGGTCGGGTGCGCCTCACTGCCGGAGATGACAGTTGGGACGGCCGCACCGGCGACCTGATCGTGATCCCGCCAACTCGCCACGGTCTCGTCGCCCTCGAGGACTCCGTCGTCCTGCTGACCGTCGCGAAGACCTAGTGGTCACGCCGTCCGGGCCGCCCGCTGACGGCGCTGCACTAACCCGTTTGAACGGCGGTCGCGCCGATCAGGGCTTGTCGAGACTGTTGAGGAAGCGCTCGACGCCGCCCGCGTCACCGGATACGGCGGCTCCCATCTGCCGTGCGTCGGCCAGTCCGACCCGCCCGTAGAACAGCAGAACCAGGGCTGCCGGCGGGCCCGAGAGCCGGTCGCCGCCTTCGACAGCACCATTGTGAATCTCGGCGACGCCTTCCTTCATGACGATCGAGAACGGCAGCCCGCCGTCCGGCGCGATCACGAGCGCGTAGTCGGTCGGCGCCGCGGCGGTGACATACCGCGGCAGCACCTGGGCGAGGACGCGCAGGGCCAGCAGGCAGCTGGTGTCGTCGAGTGACCACTGCTCGCCGGACGCGAGTGCCACATCTCGACCGTGGATCAGCAGCTCGGTGATCCAGTTGCTTCGAAGCGTGGCCGCGTCCAGCGGGAAGCCGGTGCGATAGGGGAACGGGGCATCCAACGGCTGGTCCGGCCAGAAGACGGCGTACTTCGCGTTCCTGGATCGAAGTCGTCCGACCAGCTCGCCCATCGTCGCCGAGGCGAACTCCTCGATCTCGCGCTGGTTCATCTCCCGGAGCTCGCGTTGCGAGCCGGCCAGCTCACGGTTCGCGTTGAGGTACCGCCCAGCCATCGTGACCAGGTGCGCGGCCGTGTCGTGCGCGGTCCACGTCCCGGTGAGCAACCGCGTGTCCGCCGCCACCCGCTGGAGGAGCTCCACGTTGCGGGCGACCGCGGTGGCCTCGCAGCTGCTCAGAGTCTCGTTGTCGACCGGGCAGACCAGCATGTGCGCACCCTAGCCAGCGATAACGTCTCGCGCGTGAAGCATCAGATCGTGAACTTCCGTGGCACGCGCATCCACTGCGTCGAACTGGGTGCCGGGCCGCTGGTCCTTCTGGTGCACGGGTTCCCCGAGTCCTGGTACTCCTGGCGCCACCAGATCCCGGTGATTGCCGAAGCCGGGTTCCGCGCAGTGGCGATCGACGTGCGTGGCTACGGCCGCTCGTCGGCGCCGTACGAGGTCGACGCCTACGGCATGGTTCATCACGTCGGTGACAACGTCGGCGTCGTCGAAGCGCTCGCCGGTGCGGGAGAGCGGGCAGTCGTCATCGGCCACGATTGGGGCGCGCCGATCGCGGCGCACTCAGCGCTGCTACGGCCCGACGTCTTCCGCGCGGTGGCGTTGCTGAGCGTGCCTTACAACGCTCCGGGCGGGCCGCAGCCGACGGTGGCCTTCGCCCGCATGGCCGACGAGATCGGCAAGGTGACGGGCAAGGAAGAAGAGTTCTACATGAACTACTTCCAGGAGCCCGGGCGGGCGGAACGGGAGTTCGAGGCCGACGTACGGACCTCACTTCTCAAGTTCTACGTCGCTGCGTCGGCGGATGCGCACCGCCATACCGATGGAGGGACCACGGCGACGGTTGCAAAAGGGACGCTGCTGCTCGACCGCGTGACGCTGCCGGACTCACTTCCCGGATGGCTGAGCCAAGCCGACCTCGACTTCTACACCGAGCAGTTCGAGTACAGCGGGTTCCGCGGGCCGCTCAACCGCTACCGCAACCTCGACCGCGACTGGCTCGACCTGCGGGCATGGACGGCTGCGCCGATCCGTCAACCGTCGCTGTTCATCGGCGGTGACCGCGACGGTCCGACGATGTGGGGAGCCAACGCGATCAGGCGGTTCCCGCAGAGCATGCCCGCGCTTCGGGGCAGCCACATCCTCGACAGCTGCGGTCACTGGGTGCAGCAGGAGAAGCCCGACGAGGTCAACGAGCTGCTGGTCGACTGGCTCAAGTCGCTCTGAGTGCGCTCAACGCTGTCACGCGCTCAGCCGTGTCAGGTGCTCAGGTTTGTCAGGTGCTCAGCGCCCCGGAGCGGGTCGAGAGCCTGACAAGTGGAGCGGGCGACGGGAATCGAACCCGCATAGCCAGCTTGGAAGGCTGGAACTCTAGCCATTGAGCTACGCCCGCGCGGACCGCTCGACCTAAGATCGCAGTGCAAGCCGCGGGGCGTAGCGTAGTGGCTAGCGCGCCTGCTTTGGGAGCAGGAGATCGGGAGTTCGAGTCTCCCCGCCCCGACAGCCAGCCCGACACGTCGATCCATCAGGAGATTCGCGCCCCAATGAAGAGCGCCGTCGAGACCCTCGGCCCGACCCGCGTCAAGCTCACCGTCGAGGTGCCGTTCGACGAGCTCCAGCCCGCCATGACCGAGGCCTACAAGAAGATCGGCCAGCAGGTTCGGCTCAAGGGCTTCCGGCCCGGCAAGGTCCCGCCGCGCTTGATCGACCAGCACGTCGGCCGCGGCGCGGTGCTCGAGCAGGCGGTCAACGACGCGCTGCCCGGACTGTACGGCGACGCGGTACGTGAGAACGAGCTCGAGATCCTCGGCCAGCCCGAGATCGAGGTGACGAACTTCGCCGACGGCGAGGAGCTCGCCTTCACCGCAGAGGTCGACGTACGTCCTGAGATCGCGCTTCCCGAGTACGACGGGCTGCCGGTCTCGGTCGAGGACGCGGACGTCACCGACGCCGAGGTCGAGGAGCAGCTCCAGGGCATGCGCGACCGGTTCGCCACGCTCGCCACCGTCGAGCGTGCTGCCGCCACCGGCGACTACGTGTCGATCGACCTCTCGGCGGCCGTCGACGGCAAGCCGGTCGAGGACGCATCCGCCAACAACCTGTCCTACGAGGTCGGCAGCGACGCGCTGGTCAGCGGGCTCGACGAGGCGATCGTCGGGCTGTCGGTAGGGGAGTCCAAGGAGTTCGAGACCCAGCTGCGCTCCGGGGACGAGGGCGGCAACGCCGCGACCGCAACCGTCATCGTGCGCGGGGTCAAGGAGAAGCAGGTCCCTGACCTCGACGACGACTTCGCGCAGATGGCGAGCGAGTACGACACGATCGCCGAGCTCAAGTCCGATCTGACCGACCGGCTCACGCGGGTCAAGGCGCTGACGCAGGGCGTGGCCGCTCGCGACAAGGTGCTGGAGACCCTGCTCGACAAGGTCGACGTACCGATGCCGGAGAACGTCCTCAACGACGAGATCGGCTACCGCAAGCAGGACCTCGACCACCAGCTCGAGCACGCCGGGCTGTCCAAGGCGGACTACGCGAAGTCCCAGGACCAGTCGGTGGAAGAGCTCGATGCCGAGATCGAGACCAGTGCGGCCCGCGCGATCCGCTCGCAGTTCGTCCTCGACGCCATCGCGAAGAAGGAAGAGCTCGGGGTCGACGAGTCCGACCTCACCGAGGAGATCGTGCGCCGCGCCCAGCGTGCCGGCGTCCGCGCCGACGCCTACGCGCAGCAGCTCGTCAGCTCAGGCGCTCTCGGCTCGCTGATGTCCGACATCCTGCGCGGCAAGGCGCTGGCTCTCGTCATGGAGCGCGCCAAGATCACCGACGCGTCAGGCCGGCCGGTCGACCTCGAGAAGCTCAGTGGATCCGGTGACGGGTCGCACGACCACGAGGGCCACGACCACGAAGGCCACGACCACTAGGCCTGCGCTGATCGCATGTCACACCGGTGTTGCGATTTACGACCCGCATGTCACACCAGGGCAGCATCTCGCGACGTCTATGTGACATGCGATCGCTGTTCCGGCTCAGCGAACAGCCTCCGCCCAGAGTGAACAGGCGTGCCACCGGCACGGATCTCGGCGCAACCGGCGGTTAGTGTCGTTGTCATGAGCGATCTGAACCCGGTGATGCGGGGAAACGGCTCCGGCCTGAACCTCAACGACTCGGTCTACGAGCGGCTGCTCCGCGAGCGGATCGTGTTCCTCGGCAGTCAGGTCGACGACCCGATCGCCAACCAGATCTGCGCCCAGCTGCTCCTGCTGTCCGCTGAGGACCCCGACCGCGACGTGTTCCTCTACATCAACTCGCCCGGCGGATCGGTCAGCGCCGGCATGGCGATCTACGACACGATGCAGTTCATCACCAACGACGTCGCGACGGTCGCCGTCGGGCTGGCGGCCAGCATGGGGCAGTTCCTGCTCTGCGCCGGCGCCCAGGGCAAGCGCTACGCCACCCCGCACGCGCGCATCATGATGCACCAGCCATCCGGTGGGATCGGTGGTACCGCGAGTGACATCGCGATCCAGGCCGAGCAGATGCTCTACACGAAGAAGATCATGCAGGAGCGGATCGCGTTCCACACCGGGCAGACGGTCGAGCAGATCGAGCGCGACTCCGATCGCGACCGCTGGTTCACTGCCGACGAGGCGAAGGACTACGGCTTCGTCGACCAGGTCGTAGCGCGGGCCAACCAGGTGCCGTCCGACGGCGCGGTCTCCTGACCGCCGCTTGAGATCAGGGGATACAGACATGTACGACGCGTCCAAGGGACCGTCCGCCGCTGCCGGCTACGGAGCACAGAGCCGGTACATCCTGCCGACGTTCACCGAGCGCACGAGCTACGGCTTCAAGGAGCTATCGCCGTACACGAAGCTGTTCGAGGAGCGCATCATCTTCCTCGGCGTGCAGATCGACGACGCCTCCGCGGATGACGTGATGGCCCAGCTGCTGTGCCTCGAGCAGATGGATCCCGACCGTGACATCTCGATCTACATCAACTCGCCGGGCGGCTCTTTCACTGCACTGACGGCGATCTATGACTGCATGCAGTTCATCCGGCCGGAGATCATGACGGTCTGCCTCGGGCAGGCGGCCTCCGCCGCGGCGGTCCTGCTGGCTGCCGGTACGCCGGGCAAGCGGCTGGCGCTGCCGAACTCCCGGATCCTCATCCACCAGCCCTACAGCGAGGGCGGTGGCTCCGGCAGCGACATCGAGATCCAGGCCCGCGAGATCCTGCGGATGCGCAGCCTGCTCGAGTCCCTGATCGCCACCCACACCGGCCGGTCGCCCGAGCAGGTGAAAGAGGACATCGAGCGGGACAAGATCCTCACCGCCGAGGAGGCCGTCGAGTACGGCATCGTCGACGAGGTCATCCGCAGCCGCAAGCTCGCCGCCGTCCCGAATCCCTCGTAACGCCTCCCCAGCCCGCCCACCCGCAGGCCGCTCTCGCGGCCGCCTCCCCAGCCCACCCACCCGCAGGCCGCTCTCGCGGCCGCCTCCCCAGCCCGCCCACCCGCGGACCGCTCTCGCGGCTGGTTCGCCTCGACCTCGGCTTGAGAGACACGCCGCTGCGCCGATCTGAAGGGTGTTTTTGGGGCGCGATGTCGGCATGGCGCGATACCGTCGTACCTAGCCCGCTCGTCGTACCGCGGTGGACGGGCCGAGTTGAGCACGGCACCTGGCAGGACGGCTAGCAGAGGGAGACCGAGTGGCACGCATCGGTGACGGTGGCGACCTGCTCAAATGCTCCTTCTGCGGCAAGAGCCAGAAGCAGGTCAAGAAGCTCATCGCAGGTCCCGGCGTCTACATCTGCGACGAGTGCATCGACCTGTGCAACGAGATCATCGAAGAGGAGCTCACCGAGTCCTCGGACGTCTCGTTCGACTCGCTGCCGAAGCCCAAGGAGATCTACGAGTTCCTCGACGGTTACGTGATCGGCCAGGACACCGCGAAGAAGACGCTGTCCGTGGCGGTCTACAACCACTACAAGCGGGTGCAGGCCGGCGGCACCGACAAGGAGCCGGTCGAGCTCGCGAAGTCCAACATCATGCTGCTCGGCCCGACCGGCTGCGGGAAGACGCTGCTGGCCCAGACGCTGGCGAAGATGCTCAACGTCCCGTTCGCGATCGCCGACGCGACGGCGCTCACCGAGGCCGGCTACGTCGGCGAGGACGTCGAGAACATCCTCCTCAAGCTGATCCAGGCCGCTGACTACGACGTCAAGAAGGCCGAGACCGGGATCATCTACATCGACGAGATCGACAAGATCGCGCGCAAGAGCGAGAACCCGTCGATCACCCGTGACGTCTCGGGCGAGGGTGTGCAGCAGGCGCTGCTGAAGATCCTCGAAGGCACCACGGCGAGCGTCCCGCCCCAGGGTGGGCGCAAGCACCCCCATCAGGAGTTCATCCAGATCGACACGACGAATGTGCTGTTCATCGTCGGCGGCGCCTTCGCCGGTCTGGACAAGGTCATCGAGGCGCGGATCGGGAAGAAGGGCATCGGCTTCGCCGCCGACATCCGCAGCAGTCGCGATATCGACACCACGGACACCTTCGCCGAGGTCATGCCGGAGGACCTGCTGAAGTACGGCATGATCCCCGAGTTCATCGGTCGGCTTCCCGTCATCACCAGCGTGCACAACCTCGACCGCGAGGCGCTGATCCGGATCCTCACCGAGCCGAAGAACGCGCTCGTCCGCCAGTACAAGCGGCTGTTCGAGCTCGACGGCGTCGAGCTGGAGTTCACCGACGACGCGCTCGACGCGATCGCCGACCAGGCGATCCTTCGGGGCACCGGCGCTCGCGGGCTGCGCGCGATCCTCGAAGAGGTCCTGCTCTCCGTGATGTACGACGTGCCCAGCCGCAAGGACGTCGCGAAGGTCGTCATCAACGGCGAGGTCGTGCTGAAGAACGTCAACCCGACGCTGGTGCCGCGCGACGCGCAGCCGCCGAAGCGGGAGCGCCGCGAGAAGTCGGCGTAAGCCGCAGGTCGACGCATTTCGGGACATTGGTCCCTAGGCCGTTCATGCGCCGCTCACCTACAGTCGTCGCCGATATGTGCTCGCGCATCCCTGTCCTCCGCCGCGTTCCGCGATGAGCGGCGTCGCCACTCAGCCGTCTCGGCTGCGCTACATCCCCGCGCTCGACGGCATGCGAGGGCTGAGCCTGCCCGGCACGATCCTCACCCACTACGCGTTGTTCCTCGAGTTCAACGCGAGCGCGCCGCACTGGCTGACCCAGGTCGGCCCGCTGACCCTCAACATCCAGATGTTCTTCGTGTTGTCCGGTGCGCTGATCACCAGCCTGCTGGTCTCCGAGCATCAGCGAACCGGCAGAGTCTCGCTCAAGAGCTTCTACCTGCGGCGCTCCCGCCGGCTCGGTCCCGCGCTGCTCGCGACCGTCGTGGTCATCGGCCTCGTCGAGGTCTTCTGGCAAGGATCGCGGGCCGACTCGCCACTCGGGTCCCATCCGTGGCTCGCGCTTGGCGCGGTCTCCGCGTTCGTCGGCAACTGGGTCCTGTTTCGCATCAGCGGCGGCATCGGCTGGCTCGGGCCGGCCTGGACGCTCGGGATCGAGGAGCAGTTCTATCTCACCTGGCCGATCCTGCTGGTCGCGGCACTGCGCCGCCGGATGCGCCGCGCAACCCTCTATCTCTGCTTCGCGGTCGTGCTTGCCGGCACGCTTCTGGCGGCCTCCGCCTTCGAGAGCCACGTCGGCAAGTGGCGAGCGTTCTACGCCACTCCGGTTCAGCTGCCGAGCATCCTGTTCGGCTGCGCGCTCGGCTACGAGCTGACCACCAATCCCACCGGCCGCTTGTCTCGGGTCGTGCGCTCCCGCCTGGTTGCGCTGACCGGATTCGCCGGCATGGTCGCGACCTCGATCTTCCTGGTGCACCATCCGGCCCCGCTGTACAAGGGTGGATACGCCGTTTACGCGACCTTTGCCTGTCTGCTGATCGGGCACTGCTTCGTGCGCGCTGCCGAGCCGACCGCAATCACGCGAGTGCTCGCGTGGAAGCCGTTCGTCGTCATCGGACAGATCTCCTACGAGGCGTACCTCATCCACGTGATCGTGATCATCGGCATGGCGCAGCTGTTCCCGACGGTGCACGTCTACCCGATGATGGCGATCGACACGATCGTGGTGGCGCTGGTGTCGGCGATCTTCTACTACTCGGTCGAGCAGCCGATCCGAAAGCGCGGCTGGAAGTCAGCGTTTGCGAGCCGACCGCGTCCGCGGCGGCTGACCGGGCCGCGGGGCATCGCCATCGTCGGTGGTCTGGCGGGAGTCGTCGCGATCGCGGGAGTCGGTGTCATCGCTGCCCGTACCGCGACGCCCGTGCCGCCTCCGGTTGTCGTGGCGAAGTCCGGGTCGTCGGTGACCAACGCGGCGGTTCACCCCGCCTCGCCGAGACTCGGAACTGAGCGAGTGACGACCATGGCACCGGCCGGCGGCTCGATCTTGGGGGGCGAGACCCTCACCATCCGCGGCCGGCACTTCACGCGTGACACGCAGGTCTACTTCAACGCGGTTCGGATTCGCCGTGTGACGCGGGTGAACAGCACCACGTTGCGGATCGTCACGCCGTCGGCTCGACGAGTGGCACACGACACGTCGCCTGCCACGTTGCACGGGCGGCGCGTCACCGTGTCGGTCCGCGACACCCGCGGGGTCAACGTCGCCGGTCGCTACACCTACCGCTGACAGCGCGCAACGGTGACCGCGCCGCCGCCTGCACTGGCCGCTACTCCGAAGTCCTCGCGCCTGCGCTACGTCCCGGCCCTCGACGGGATGCGGGGACTGAGCCTGCCCGGCACGATCCTCACCCATTACGCGCTCTTCCTCGAGTTCCGGCCAGGCGCGCCGAGCTGGCTGGCGCACGTGGGGCCGCTGGCGCTCAACATCCAGATGTTCTTCGTGCTGTCCGGAGCGCTCATCACCAGCCTGCTCGTCGCGGAGCACCAGCGCAACGCTGCGATCTCGCTGAAGAGCTTCTACCTTCGGCGGTCCCGCCGGCTCGGCCCGGCGCTGCTTGCGGTGCTGCCGGTGATGGCGGTCGCCGAGCTGCTCTGGACCGGAAGCAACGGCGCCTCGCCGCTCGGCACTCATCCCTGGCTCGCCCTCGGCGCCGTTGCGGTCTTCTTCGGCAACTGGGTGCTCTTCCGCATCAGCGGAGGGATCGGCTGGCTCGGTCCGGCGTGGACGCTCGGGATCGAGGAGCAGTTCTATCTGACCTGGCCGATCGGTCTGCGCGCTCTGTTGAACCAGCGTGCGCGCCGAGCCGCCGTACTTCTCGCTCTCGGCATCGCGCTCGTGGTCGGGCTCGGCGTAGCTGACTTGCTCTACGCCCACTTCGTGCCGCAGCGGACGTTCTACGCGAGCCCGACCCAGCTGCCGAGCATCCTGCTCGGCTGCGCGCTCGGCTACGAGCTGACCGCCAACACCGAAGGCCGGCTACGCCGGTTGCTCCGCTCGCAGCTTGTCGCGCTGCTCGGGCTCGCCGGGATGGTCGTCGGTTCGATCAAGATGGCGCACCACCCGGGCTTCATGTACCGCGGTGGCTACGTGCTGTACGCCGGGTTCGCGTGCCTGCTGATCGGTCACTGCCTTGCGGTCGCTGACGGTCCGACCCTCGTGAGCAAGGTGCTCGGCTGGAAGCCGTTCGTGGTGATCGGGCAGATCTCCTACGAGGCCTACCTCGTGCACACGATCGTGATCATCGCTGTGGCTCAGGCGTGGCCGCACCTGCGCGTGTATCCGATGATGGCGATCGACACGTTGCTGGTGGCGATCAGCTCGGCCTTGTTCTACTACCTCGTCGAGCAACCGATCCGGCGCAACGGATGGCGGGTGCTCGCGTCTCGGCGCCGACCGGAAACTCTTGGTAGCGTCGCTGAGCCCAGGTTGTAGGTCTCCGGACCGGGTCGTAGTCGCCGCGGGGTGAGGGGTGGGCGGATCGATCGTGAGCAGCACCCCAGACGCGGCACCGACGCCATCGCGACGCATCACCTACGTGCCGGCCCTCGACGGGCTGCGTGGGGTGAGCCTGCCCGGCACGATCTACACCCATTTCCAGATCCTGTTGTCGGCGTTGCCGACCGCGCCGTTCTGGCTGAACCACTCCGGCCCGCTCGAGCTGAACATCGAGATGTTCTTCGTGCTCTCGGGAGCGCTGATCACAAGCCTGCTGGTCTCGGAGTACCAGCGAAAGAGCGACATCGCCCTGGACAGCTTCTACCTGCGTCGCTCGCGCCGGCTGGGGCCGGCGCTCATCGCGGTCGTCCCCGCGCTCCTCATCACCCAGTACGCCATCTCCCCCGGCGGCAACCAGCCGCTCGGTCATTCCCCGTGGCTGGCCGTCCTGCTGCTGTTCACGTTCGTCGGGAACTGGCACCACACGAGCCTCGGCTGGCTGACACCGGCGTGGACGCTCGGGATCGAGGAGCAGTTCTACCTGACCTGGCCCACCGTGTTGCGGATCTCGCTGCGGCGCGGGTGGGTGCGCCGCCACGTAATGGTCGGCTTCTGGGTGGTCATCGTCGTGTCCTTGCTGGTGGGCGCGGCGCTTGGCCACCACTACGGCGGGCTGCCCGCGATCTACATGACGCCGACCCAGGTGCCACCGATCCTGATGGGCTGCGCGCTCGGCTATGCACTTACGACCAACCCCGACGGCCGCCTTGTGCGACTGCTGCAGTACCGCGCAACCGCGCTCGTCGGACTTGCCGGGATGGTTGTCCTGTCCGCTCTGCTGTGGGACCACTTCACGGTTCTGGTCACTGGTGGATACGCGCTGTACGGCGCACTGGCGTGTTTGCTGATCGGTCATTGCCTGGCGGTCGCGGACCGGCCGTCGATCGTGTCGAGGTTCTTCGGGTGGCGGCCGTTCGTCGTCATCGGCCAGGTGTCCTACGAGGCGTACCTGGTGCACGTCATCGTCATCGTTGCCGTCCTGCGGGCCGCGCCGACCATGAACGTCTCGGCGATGGTCATCCTCGATGTCGTGCTGATCGCAGTGATCTCGGGTGCCTTCTACTACCTCATCGAGCGGCCGATTCGCCGGCGAGGATGGCGTGGCGCGTTCCGCTCACAGCCTGACCGCGCGGTGAAGCCTGAGCCCCTCGCCGTACCGCGGATCGACCCAGTTGCCGAAGACCGTTAGGACGACGATGTCTGCTGACACTGATGCTGTGACGACCCGACAGACCCGGATCGGGTACATCCCGGGGCTTGACGGTGTCCGCGGGTTAGCGGTGCTCAGCGTGATCCTCTTCCACCTCGGTCTGGTGCTCTCGAAACATCCGCACGCGCCGGGGTGGCTCGTCCACGTCGGCCCGTTCGTGCTTGGCGTGCAGGCGTTCTTCGTGCTGTCCGGTGCGCTCATCACGAGTCTGCTCGTGAGTGAGCGCCGGCGGACCGCGACGGTGTCGTTTCGAGGGTTCTATCTCCGGCGATGGCGACGCCTCGGCCCTGCGCTCGTCGTGCTGGTGCCACTGCTGATCGTCGCCCAGCTGCTCTGGACGGGCAGCAGCGTCGGCTCACCGCTTGGAACGCACCCGTTGCTGGTTGTCGTCTCGGTCGCGCTGTTCGTCGGCAACTGGGCCAACTTCCGCGGCGACTCGAATCTCGCGTGGATGGGCCCCGCTTGGTCCCTCGGCGTGGAGGAGCAGTTCTACCTGACCTGGCCGGCTGTCCTCATGGTCTGCATGCGACGTCGAGTGAGCCGGCGGAACCTCTATCTCGGGCTGGGATTCGCGGTCGTGCTCAGCGTCGCGACAGCCGCACTGATCCAACACCACTACGGCCTGACGCCTACGTACTTCGCCACTCCCACGCAGCTGCCGTGCATCCTGCTGGGATGTGCCCTGGGGTTCGAGCTGACGGTGAACCCCGCCGGTCGGCTGGCGCGGCTGTTGCGCCGCCGGGTCGTGGCAATCGCCGGGATCCTCGGCGCGCTCGTGTCCGGGTTGGAGATCGTCGACCACACGAGCTACCAGTACCGCGGGGGCTACCTGCCCTTCTCGGTCTGCGTGTGCCTCGTGGTCGGTCACTGCTTCGTGTCGGTCGACCGGCAGTCGGTGGTCACCCGCGCGCTGTCATGGCGTCCGCTCGACGCGATCGGCAAGATCTCCTACGAGCTCTATCTGGTCAACCTCATCGTGATCGCAGCGGTATCCGCGGCGGCGCCGAATCTGCCGGTGTACCCGACGATGCTGGTCGACGTCGTCTTGACCTTCGCGGGCTCCGCCGCGCTCTACGCGGTGTTCGACCACCGGGTTCGGCGCTTCGGCTGGCTTGCGACGCTGCGACTGTCCGGCCGCATCCCTGCGCCGCGCCTGCCGCAGCCGGCGGTGTACCCGGCGCGGGCCCGCGCCGGTTGGCTGGCCGGTGCCGCCGTGGCGGCGACCGCGGTTGTCGTTGCCGGTGCGATGGTCGTGACCGAAGGTGGCTCGCACGGTGGGGACAGCAAGGTCGTCATCGGGGCCGCGCCGGTCGTGTCGAGCGTCATACCGCAGCGGCACTCGACGGCGCCGAGCGCTTCCGTCGCGCCGGGCGGTTCCGGCGAGCGACCGGTCACGCGAGCACTCGGCCCGCGGTCGGCGACCTCGGGGAGGTCTGGGACCGCGGCATCGACGTCGAGACAGCATCGTTCGTCTTCGCGCGCGAGCACCCCGACCCGGCTGCCGGTGCCGACTGTGCAGGGGGTCTCACCCCTGTCCGGGCCGCTGGACGGCGGCACCGACGTCACCGTGATCGGCACCGGGTTCGTCCCTGGCGCGAAGGTCTACTTCGGTACCGTCGCGGCGAAGGATGTGCGGGTGGTGAATGCCACGACGCTCAAGGTGCTCGCGCCGTCAGCTGGAAAGGTGGCGCTGGGCACGCCGAACATCAGGTCCCTTTACGGTCTGACCGCCCCGATCGTCGTGAGTACCGGCGGCGGGCGCAGCGCCGCAACGGGGGCGGTCTTCACTTACCTGTGAGGCAGCCGGTCAGAGCGTGACGTCCACGGTCAGATTCTCCGACTCCGCGGGCTCGAAGGTCAGCGACGCAATCCGGCCTGCGGCCGCGAGGTCGTCGGCGGCAGCACGAAGTCGGTCGAGATCTGCTGCCGCGCCTCGCACGACGGCATGTGCAACGTCGGTCTTCATCGACACCTGGGCACTCGACTTCGCACCACGCACCTGCGACAGCGCAACCCCGACGAGACCGAGCAGGCCGCTGTCACCCTCGGCAGCACTCCGCAGCTCGTCGGCCGTCGGCCAGCCGGCGTGATGCACCGATCCTTCCTGCCACCACGACCACACCTCTTCGGTGACGAAGGGAAGGAACGGAGCGAACAGCCGCAGCAGGGCGGACAGCGTCGTACCTAGCGCTGCCTTCGCCGACGCCGCGGCTTCGTCGCCGCGGCTGCCGTAGGCACGTTCCTTGACGAGCTCGATGTAGTCGTCGCAGAACGTCCAGAAGAAGGTTTCGGCAACCTCGAGCGCCGCAGTGTGGTTGTAGGCGTCGAACGCCGCAGTCGCGTCGGCGATGACCTCGCCGAGCGCCGCGAGCAGGGAGCGGTCGAGCGGTTCGGTCACGGCGGCCGCGTCCGGTGTCGCTCCGAACGTGAGGGCGAACTTCGACGCGTTGAGCAGCTTGATGGCCAGGCGGCGGCCGATCTTCATCTGACCGGTGTCGAAGGCCGCGTCGGTGCCCAGCCGCGCGGACGCCGCCCAGTAACGGACGGCGTCGCTGCCGAAGTCTTCGAACAGCGAGATCGGCGTGACGACGTCGCCCTTCGACTTCGACATCTTCTTGCGGTCCGGATCGAGGATCCATCCGCTGATTGCGGTGTTCGTCCAGGGCAGCGAGTCGAACTCGAAGTGTGAGCGGACGACGGTCGAGAACAGCCAGGTCCGGATGATGTCCTGCCCCTGCGGTCGCAGGTCGTAGGGGAAGACTCGCGACATCAGGTCGTCGTCGAACGTCCAGCCACCAGCGATCTGCGGCGTGAGCGACGACGTCGCCCAGGTGTCCATCACGTCGGTGTCTCCGGTGAAGCCACCGGGCTTGCCGCGCTGTGCCTCGTCGTACCCCGGTGGGCAGTCGCTCGACGGGTCGACCGGAAGTGCGGCCTCGTCCGGCACGATCGGGTTGTCGTAGTCGGCAGCGCCGTCGGAGCCCAGTCGGTACCAGACGGGGAACGGGACGCCGAAGAAGCGCTGGCGGCTGATCAGCCAGTCACCCGTCAATCCGTTGACCCAGTGCTCGTAGCGCACCTGCATGTGTGGGGGATGCCAGCTGAGCGCCTCGCCGCGGGCGATCAGCGCGGCACGCAGATCCTCGTCGCGCGCGCCGTTTCGGATGTACCACTGCCGGGTCGTCACGATCTCGAGCGGGCGGTCGCCCTTCTCGTAGAACTTCACCGGGTGCGTGATCGGACTCGGATCGCCCTCGAGCGCGCCGGACTCGCGCAGCATCGCCACGATCTCCTCGCGGGCGGCGTGGACCGTCTTGCCGGCCACCCGGGCGTAGACGGTCGCGTCGACCTCGGCCGGTCCCTCCGCGAGGAGGCGGCCGTCCTCGCCGAGGATCGCGCGGGTCGGCAGCTGCAGCTCGCGCCACCACACGACGTCGGTGAGATCGCCGAACGTGCAGATCATCGCGATGCCTGAGCCCTTGTCCGGCGCCGCGAGGTAGTGCGAGACGACAGGCACCTCGGCCTCGAACAACGGCGTCCGGACCGTCGTACCGAACAGCGGCTGGTAACGCTCGTCGTCCGGGTGCGCGACGAGCGCGACACAAGCCGGCAGCAGCTCGGGCCGGGTGGTTTCAATCGAGATGACTCCGTCACCGTCGCTGCGCGGGAAGCCGATCCGGTGGTAGGCACCTGGCCGGTCGCGGTCCTCGAGCTCGGCCTGCGCGACCGCGGTTCGGAACGTGATGTCCCACAACGTCGGCGCCTCGGCCTTGTAGGCGTTGCCGCGCGCGAGGTCGCGCAGGAACGCCTTCTGCGAGATCGCGGTCGAGCGGGCGTCGATCGTCCGGTACGGCGCGGACCAGTCGACCGACAGCGCGAGGCGGCGCCACACCGCCTCGTAGGACTTCTCGTCCTCAGCGGTCAGCCGGTCGCAGAGCTCGACGAAGCTGCGGCGCGAGATCGGCAACTGCTCCTTCGACGTCCCGCCACCCGCCGGCGGGGTGAAGTCCGGGTCGTACGGCAGCGAGGGGTCGCAGCGCACCCCGTAGTAGTTCTGCACCCGTCGCTCGCTTGGCAGGCCGTTGTCGTCCCACCCCATCGGATAGAACACCTCGCGACCGCGCATCCGCTGGTAGCGGGCGACCAGGTCGGTGTGCGTGTAGGAGAAGACGTGGCCGACATGCAGCGATCCGCTTGCCGTGATCGGCGGCGTGTCGATCGAGTAGACCTCGTCGCGCGATCTCGACCGGTCGAAGCGGTAGGTGCCGTTCGCCTCCCAGGACGCATTCCAGCGCTCCTCGAGGCCGTCGAGGGTCGGCTTGTCCGGGATGCTCACAGCGCGCCAGTCTAGGAACCGGCACGTAGCCTCAGCACGTGAGTTCCGGTCCGGGCGACGCGTCGCGCTCCGCGCACCAGGATGCAGAGTTTCTCGCGCGGGTGGACAAAGCGCTCGAGGATCGCTATCCGACGCGGATGGTGCCGGATCTCGACCGCATCGTGGATCTGCTCAACCTGCTCGGCGACCCGCAGCTCGCCTATCCGTCGATCCACCTCACGGGCACCAACGGCAAGACCTCGACGGCCCGGATGGTCGACCAGCTGCTGCGCGAGCTCGGCATGCGCACCGGTCGGCACACCTCGCCACACCTCGAGCACGTCACCGAGCGGATCTGCATCGACGGTGAGCCGCTGTCACCCGAACGGTTCGCCGAGCTGTACGACGAGGTCGCGCCGTACGCCGAGCTCGTCGACGGCCGGCACTCCGAGCGGGTCACGTTCTTCGAGCTGCTCACCGCGATGAGCTTCGCGGCCTTCGCTGATGCTCCGGTCGACGTCGCCGTCGTCGAGGTCGGGCTCGGCGGCCGTTGGGATGCGACCAATGTCATCAACGCGCCGGTCGCGGTGGTGACGCCGATCAGCCTCGACCACGTCGGGATCCTCGGTTCGACGATCGAGGAAATCGCGGCGGAGAAGGCGGGCCTGGTCCACCCCGGCGCCACCGTGATCTCCGCGCCGCAGCCGGAGTCTGCCGGGCTCGTCCTTGCGAACCGCGTGGCCCAGGTCGAGGCACGCATCGTGCGGGAGGGGCTGGACTTCGGAGTGCGGTCCCGTGCCGTCGCGATGGGCGGCCAGCTGCTCGAGCTGCAGGGGTTGGGTGGCAGCTACGAGGAAGTCTTCTTGCCGCTCTACGGCGAGCACCAGGCGAGCAACGCGGCGTGCGCCCTCGCAGCGGTCGAAGCGTTCGTTGGCGCACCCGACCATGGCCCACTCGACATCGACGCGGTGCGCACGGCCTTCGCCGCGGTCCGCTCGCCGGGCCGGCTCGAAGTGGTCCGGCGGAGCCCGACGGTGCTGATTGACGGCGCGCACAACCCAGCGGGTGCGGCGGCGCTCGCGGCCGCGCTCGATGACGCGTTCGGGTTCGACCGCCTGGTCGCGGTTGTCGGCGTGCTCGACGACAAGGACGCCGCCGCGCTGCTGGAAGAGCTCGAGCCGGTGGTCACCGAAGTCGTGGTCACGACCAACAGCTCGCCCCGTGCACTGCCGGCGGCGGCACTGGCCCAGGTCGCGCGAGAGGTCTTCGGCGACGACCGGGTCCGGGTTGCCGAACGGCTCGACGACGCGATCGAGATGGCCGTCTCAGCGGCGGAGGAGCAGGGCGCACTCGGCGGCTCCGGCGTCGTCGTCACGGGTTCGATCGTCACTGTCGGCGAGGCCCGCCACCTGCTCCACCCGGGCCGTTGAGCCAGGAGCGGTCCGCGCCGCGCGGGCTGTACGCCGTCGGCTCGGCCGGTCTCGGCCTGGAGGCGCTGGTCGTCCTGCTCGCCGTACCGGCGGTCGCCAGCTCCGAGCGGGGCCACGTGTCTGGGGCCCACATCGGCTACCTCTGCGGTCTGGTCGTGCTGCTGGTCGTTGCGGCCGCGGTCCTGCGCCGGCGTGGCGGCAAGGTCATCTCGAGCACGGTGCAGGTGCTGGTGATCGCGGCGGGGGTGATCAGCTGGCCGATGTACGTCGTCGGCGCCGCGTTCGCCGGCATCTGGGTCTACTGGTTGCGTCAGTGGCACCTCCCAGAACCTCGGTGATCTTGACCTAGGTGGCGGTTAGACGGCCGCTAAACGCCACCAACGTCAAGATCACCGACCGGTAGGTAGCCTCTGCGGGTGGCTGAACGCACCCTTGTCCTTGTCAAGCCCGACGCCGTCCGCCGCGGCCTGATCGGGGAGATCGTCGGCCGGCTGGAGCGCAAGGGTCTGACGATCGTCGCCCTCGAGCTGCGCACGCTGGACCGCGAGACCGCGAGCCAGCACTACGCCGAGCACGACGGAAAGCCGTTCTTCGGCGAGCTGGTCGACTTCATCACCGGTGGTCCGCTTGTCGCGATCGTCGCCGAGGGCCACCGCGCCGTCGAGGCAGTCCGTGGCCTGATGGGTGTCACCGACCCGGTTGCCTCCGCTCCCGGCTCGATCCGTGGCGACTTCGCCCTCGAGATCGGGCAGAACCTCGTGCACGGCTCCGACTCGCTCGAGTCGGCCGCCCGCGAGGTCAAGCTGTTCTTCCCCGACTTGGGGTAGTCGCGGCATTTCGGTCGTACGGGGATCGACGGTAGAGTCTTGCCTGCCCCTCACGAGTGCTGGTTTTGTTGGCAGTGCTCGATTTCCCCGTCTCGGAAGGCTTGACGCCGTATGGCGAACAACAGCGCAGGGTTCCTCGGCCGTGACATGGCCGTCGACCTCGGCACGGCCAACACGCTCGTCTATGTGCGGGGCCGGGGGATCGTGCTCAACGAGCCGAGCGTGGTGGCGATCAACACCAACACGGCAGGCATCCTCGCTGTAGGCACCGAGGCCAAGCGGATGATCGGCCGTACGCCGGGCAACATCGTCGCGATCCGGCCGCTGAAGGACGGCGTCATCGCCGACTTCGAGACCACTGAGCGGATGCTCAGGTACTTCATCCAGAAGGTGCACAAGCGCCGTCGTACCGCCCGGCCGCGACTCGTCGTCTGCGTGCCCAGTGGCATCACCGGCGTCGAGCAGCGCGCGGTCAAGGACGCCGGCTACCAGGCGGGCGCTCGCAAGGTCTTCATCATCGAGGAGCCCATGGCCGCCGCGATCGGCGCCGGACTCCCCGTGCACGAGCCGACCGGCAACATGGTCGTCGACATCGGCGGTGGCACCACCGAGGTCGCGGTCATCTCTCTCGGCGGCATCGTCACGAGCCAGTCGATCCGTACCGGTGGCGACGAGCTCGACGCGTCGATCATCGCGTACGTCAAGAAGGAGTACAGCCTGATGCTCGGTGAGCGGACGGCTGAGGAGATCAAGATGGCGATCGGCTCGGCGTTCCCGGCGCCGGACGAGCCGCATGCCGAGATCCGCGGCCGCGACCTGGTCACCGGCCTGCCGAAGACGATCGTCGTGAGCGCGGACGAGATCCGCAAGGCGGTCGAGGAGCCGGTCAACGCGATCGTCGACGCCGTGAAGACGACGTTGGACAAGACCCCGCCGGAGCTCTCCGGCGACATCATGGACCGCGGCATCGTCCTCACCGGCGGCGGTGCGCTGCTCACCGGCCTCGACGAGCGGCTCCGTCACGAGACCGGCATGCCGATCCACGTGACCGACAACCCGCTGGACTCGGTTGCCATGGGTGCCGGCAAGTGCGTCGAGGAGTTCGAAGCGTTGCAGCAGGTCCTGATCAGCGAACCGCGCCGGTAGAGCAAGCCAAAGAGCGCTACGACCGAAGAGCGGACCGGGTCGGAGCGGGGCTTCGTCAAGATCAACGACGCGGCGGAGTGGACGCCAACCGGGTACCAACCGGCGCCCCGGTCATTGCGTCTTCGTCTGACCTTTGATGCTCCCGATAACGTCTCTTCGATCATGAGAGTGCAGCAGTGAGGAATGCGCGCCGCGCGCGGCTGATTCTCACGCTGCTGCTGCTCAGTGCGTTCACCCTGATCACCCTCGACTACCGCTCGGGCGCGCTCGGCGGCGTCCGCAAGGTGGCGTCGACGGTCTTCGGTCCGATCGAGGACGGCATCGACCACGTCGTGCACCCGATCGGGTCGTGGTTCTCCTCGCTCGGTCATCTCGGCAGCTACAAGCACGAGAACGAGGACCTGCACAAGAAGGTCGCTCAGCTCGAGACCCAGCTGCGGATGTCGGCCGTCGAGCGCACCGAGTACCAGCAGGAGCAGGCGCTGCTGCACCTTGCCGGGCTCGGCCAGTACACCTCGGTTGCGGCGCGGGTGACGGCGTACGGCGGGGCGTTCGGCTTCGAGTCGACGATTTCGATCAACCGCGGAACCTCGAACGGCATCCGCAAGAACGAGACCGTGATCAGCGGTGCCGGGCTCGTCGGGCGGGTCGTCGACGTCGGGCGCAGCACGGCGACGGTGCAGCTCGCGAACGACTCCGCGTTCACCGCCGGGGCGCGGCTGTCGACCGCTCGTCTGGCCGTCGGCGCGGTGGGCGGCAACGGGCGCGGCAAGCCCATGGACCTCACCCTGCTCGACAACACCGTGCGCCTCGCGGTCGGCCAGCAGCTGGTGACCTTCGCGTCGGGGCCCGGCGGCCCGTTCGTGCCTGAGGTCCCGATCGGGCGGATCACCCACGTGACCCCGGCGAACGGGCAGCTCGCCCAGACCGCCTCCGTGGTGCCGTTCGTCGACTTCGGCTCGCTCGACATCGTCGCCGTGGTGGTCGCCGCACCGAGCTCGATCCCGCACGACAAGCTGCTCCCGACTTCTCCCACGCCCGCGCCCACGGTCACCGTCACGGTGACGGCGAGCCCGGGCGGTTCCACCGGGGGCGGCAGCACCGGCTCGCCGCCGCCACCGACGACCTCGCCCAGTGCCGGCTCCACGCCGACCAGCCGAGCGACGGCGTCCCCGTGACCGCCCAGCGCATCGCCCTCCGGATCGCGGTCGTGATCACCGTGGTGCTCGCGCAGGTCTGTGTGATCAACCGGATGCACCTGCCACTCGGCGGCCCCGATCTGCTGCTCGTCGTCGTCGTGGCGTTTGCCCTCGTCGGGGGGTCGCAGCGCGGCGCGGTGCTCGGCTTCTTCGCCGGTCTGTCAGCTGACGTGATGCCGCCGACCTACCACTTCGCGGGGGAGCTGGCCTTCGCGTACACGATCGTCGGCTACCTCGCGGGGATGCTCGACGCGGGTGAGGAGAGCTCGGTCTTCACGATCATCGCGGTGGTCGCGGGTGCCTCCGTCACGGTGGTTCTGCTGTTCGCGGCGCTCGGCGACCTGCTCGGAAACGCGCACATTCGCGGCGGCGCGACGCTTCATGCGCTGGCCGGGACCGTTGTCTACGATGTGATCCTGGCGCCGTTCGTGGTCCCGCTCGTCTCGGGGGTGGCACGCCGGCTCGAGCCGGCCGGACCGCGATAGCGCCAGCCGCACGGAAGTGTTCGACCTGACCGCACGGATCGCCAGACGGAAAGCTTCGCCTCGTGCCTGACCGCTCGCGCCTGCGACTCGTGGTGCTTGGTGTGCTCGTCCTGTCGCTGGTCGCGACGCTGCTCGGCCGGCTCTGGTACCTCCAGGTGCTCAACGCTCCGCAGCTGCGTGCCGAGGCGCTCAACCAGCAGATCCACGACATCGTCACGCCGGCGCCGCGGGGCGAGATCCTCGACGACACCGGCAAGCCGTTCGTGGACAACAAGCCGGCGCTGGTCGTCTCGGTCGACCGCACGGCGCTGGACCGGCTCGGCACCGCGGTCGAGTCGACCGTGCTTCACCGCCTGGCGGTCGAGCTCGGTACGTCGTACACCTTGCTCAGCAACGAGACGAAGCCTTGCAGCTACAAGAAGGTGCAGACCTCGCACGGCTTGGAGGTCACCTCGTCGCCGACGCCGTGCAACAACGGCGTCGCCTACCAGCCCGTCGTCGTGAGCCAGCTCAAGCCGACGCTCGCGGCGGCGCGCAAGGCGCTGCAGATCAAGGAGAAGCCGGAGGACTACCCCGGCGTCACGGTCGAGCTGACCGGGATCCGCCACTACCCCAAGCCGGACGGCGCGCTCGCCAGCTCGATGCTCGGATACATCCAGCCGATCAGCCTCGGGCAGCTGGACAAGCTGCCCACCGCCGATCGCGCGATCTACCAGAACGCAGATGTCGGGGCGACCGGGCTCGAGTCCGAGTACGAGCAGGACCTGCGCGGTGTGCCCGGCGTCAAGCAGGTAAGTGTCGACCACCTCGGGGCCGTCACGGGAACCGTGAAGGACACGCCGCCGGTACCCGGCGACGACGTCGTCACGAACCTCGACGCCGGCGTGCAAGCGGCGCTCGAGCACGAGCTGCAGGCGGCGATCAACGCGGCGCGCAGCTCCCACCTCACCGCGGACTTCGCCGCCGGTGTCGTCCTCAACGTGCGGACCGGCGGGATCGTGGCGATGTCGAGCCTGCCGACGTACCAGCCCAACCAAGCGCCCCCGACGCTCACCACGAAGCGCTACAACCAGCTGCTGCACGCGCCGGGCAGCCCGCTGTTCGACAAGGCGTTCCAGGGGGCGAGCGCGCCGGGATCGACGTTCAAGCTGATCTCGTCGTCGGGCCTGCTGTGGGACGGCACGGCGAGCCGGTACGGGACCTACGACTGCTCAGGCTCCTATCTCGGCAAGACCAACTTCGAGGGCGAGGTCGGCGGGTTCGAGTCGCTGCACCAGGCGATCGTGCAGTCCTGCGACACCGTCTTCTACCGGCTCGCGGTGGCCGACTGGAACCGTGACAACCGGCTGGTCAAGGAGCACAAGCCGCCGGTCGAGGGCGTCCAGCGCATCGCGCATGCCTACGGCATCGGGGTGAAGAACCCGGGCGTGGACCTGCCTGGCGCGGCGACCGGGCACATCGCGGATCGCAAGAACCAGCGGCTGAACTGGCTCGCCCTCAAGAAGGACTACTGCGCGGGGGCCGCACGTCGTACCAGGGGAAGCCCGCTCCAGCGGCTCGACGCGTTCAACTGCAAGGACGGGTACCTGTTCCAGCCCGGCGACCAGATGAACGAGGACATCGGCCAGGGCACCGTGACGCTCTCGCCGCTCCAGCTCGCGGTCGCCTACGCCGCGCTGGCCAACGGCGGGACCGTGTTCGAGCCCCGCGTCGCGAAGGCGATCGTCAGCCCCACCGGCAAGCTGATCAAGCGGATCAAGGCGCCGGTGCGCGACCACCTGCCGGTCAGCAAGATCGACCTCGACTACATCCGCAACGCGATGTACGGCGTGACCCATGAGCAGGGCGGAACGGGCTACGGCGTGTTCGCCGGCTTCCCGATGGGACGGGTGGACGTCGGCGGCAAGACCGGCACCGCGGAGCTCACCGGCACCAGCCAGAACGGCTCCTGGTTCGCCTCGTTCGCCGGGCCCGCGGGCCAGGCGCCGCAGTTCGTCACGGTCATCGAGGTCGACAAGTCCGACCAGGGCGCGGTCAGCGCGGCGCCGTTCGTCCGCAACATGTGGGAGCAGATCTACGGAATCGGCGGCAACAAGGCGCTGTTCCCCAACGGCGTCCCCCCGACCAAGCTGCCCAAGGTCCGCATCGTCGAGGCCGGCCCGCCGCGCCACCACCACGCGCATGCAACGGTCTCGTCGTCGTCAACGTCGAGGGCCACGACGAGCACCTCGACCTCGACCACGCCTGCTTCGCAGGCGGCCGATGGGCCGCCGCCCGCGCTTGAGGCGCGGACCGAGCGGCGGGGGAGCGCGCAATGACCGACTGGTCGGAGTCGACTCGCTCGGCGCCGATCTCGCTGCGTCGCGAGACGTTTCGCGAGCGCGCCATGGACCGGGATTCGTTCCTGCGTCAGCTCGACTGGGTGCTCGTCGCGGCCGTGGCGGTGCTGTGCGTGCTCGGATGTGCGCTGGTCTGGGCCGCCGCCAAGCCGCAGGGCCTCGGCTCGTCGTACTTGAAGAAGGACATCCTCAACATCGCGATCGGGTCGAGCCTTGCGGTGCTGGCGGCGCTCGTCGACTACCGCACGCTGCGGGCATACACGCCGGTCCTGTACGGCGCCTCGCTGATCGGGCTGCTTGCCGTGCTGACACCGCTCGGCAGCACGATCAACGGCGCGCACTCGTGGATCCGGCTGGGCGGCGGCTTCGAGGTGCAGCCCTCGGAGTTCGCCAAGATCGCCGTCGTCCTCGGCATCGCGATGCTGCTTGCGGAGAAGCGCGAAGGCCGAACCGAGCCGACCCGCAACGACATTCTGTGGTGTTTCGGGTTGTCCGCTCTGCCGGTCGTGCTGATCCTCGCGCAACCCGACGTCGGATCGGTGATGGTCTTCGTCATCACCATCTTCGGGATGCTGGCGCTGTCGGGCATTCCCGGCCGCTATGTCGGCGGAATGCTCGCGCTCGCGATCGTCGGGGCGTTCTTCGTCATTCACGCCCACCTGCTGCACAGCTACCAGCTCGCCCGCTTCCAGGCGCTGAGCCACAACAACAACTCCGTGGCGGCGCAGACCTTCAGCTTCAACCAGAAGCAAGCCGGCATTGCGATCGGTCACGGCGGCTGGTTCGGGCAGGGCCTCGGTCACGGCACGCAGACCAACGGCCAGTTCGTCCCTGAGCAGCAGACCGACTTCGTGTTCTCGGTCGCGGGCGAGGAGCTCGGTCTGGTTGGCGCCGGGCTCATCGTGCTGCTGTCCGGCATCGTGCTGTGGCGGGCGCTGCGGATTGCCCGCTACGCCCGCGACCGGTTCGGGATGCTCGTCGGGGTCGGGATCGTGTGCTGGTTCGCGTTCCAGACCTTCGAGAACGTCGGCATGAACCTCGGGATCATGCCGATCACCGGCCTGCCGCTGCCGTTCGTCTCCTACGGCGGCACCTCGATGTTCGCGTCGATGATCGCGATCGGCCTGCTGCAGAACGTCAGAGTCCGCTCCAACACGTAGGTCCAAGAGCAAAACGCCTTGCGCGTATGTGACATGCGAACGAGACCCAGCATCCGGGCGGGCGACCTACTCTGGGCGGATGCGTGGCGTCAGCGTGTTCGACCGGCTCGAGCCGCTGCTGCCTTCCGTTCGCAAGCCCGTTCAGTACGTCGGCGGCGAGCTTCACGCCGTCACCAAGGACTGGGACAGTGTCGCGGTTCGCTGGGCGCTGATGTATCCCGACGCCTACGAGGTCGGCCTGCCGAACCAGGGCGTGCAGATCCTCTACGAGCTACTCAACGAACGCGCAGACGTCCTCGCCGAGCGCACCTACTCGGTGTGGCCCGATCTCGAAGCGCTGATGCGCGAGCACGACATCCCGCAGTTCACCGTCGACGGCCACCGGCCGGTCGGCGACTTCGACCTGTTCGGCGTCTCGTTCTCGACCGAGCTCGGCTACACGAACCTGTTGACCGCGCTCGACCTCGCCGGCATCCCGATAGCGGCGGCCGACCGTACGGACGACCATCCGGTGGTCGTCGCCGGCGGCCACGCGGCCTTCAACCCCGAGCCGATCGCGGACTTCATCGACGCTGCTGTCATCGGCGACGGCGAGCAGGCCGTGCTCGCGATCACCGATCTCGTGCGAGCGTGGAAGCACGACGGTCGCCCGGACGGGCGCGACGGCCTGCTGCTGCGGCTGGCGACGAGTGGTGTGGTGTACGTCCCTGGGTTCTACGACGTCAGCTATCTGCCCGACGGCCGGATCCAGCGCGTCGTACCCAACCGGCCGGGCGTGCCGTGGCGGGTCGCGAAGCAGACCGTCATGGACCTCGACGAGTGGCCCTATCCCAAGCAGCCGCTGGTCCCGCTCGCCGAGACCGTGCACGAGCGCTACAGCGTGGAGATCTTTCGCGGCTGCACTCGCGGCTGCCGGTTCTGTCAGGCCGGCATGATCACCCGGCCGGTGCGCGAGCGCTCGATCACGACGATCGGCGAGATGGTGCAGAAGGGCGTCGCGGCTACCGGCTTCGAAGAGGTCGGACTGCTCTCGCTGTCCAGCGCCGACCACAGCGAGATCGCGTCGGTCGCCAAAGGCTTGGCCGACGTGTACGACGGCACCAACGTCTCGCTGTCGCTGCCATCGACCCGCGTCGACGCGTTCAACGTCACGCTCGCCAACGAGCTGTCGCGCAATGGCCGGCGTACCGGCCTGACGTTCGCGCCGGAAGGCGGCAGCGAGCGGATGCGCAAGGTGATCAACAAGATGGTCACCGAGGAGGACCTGATCCGCACGGTCGCGACCGCGTACGGCAACGGCTGGCGGCAGGTGAAGCTCTACTTCATGTGCGGGCTGCCGACCGAGACCGACGACGACGTCACGGCGATCGCCGGTGTCGCCAGTCGCGTCATCGAGACCGGTCGGCAGGCGTCGGGCCGCAAGGACATTCGCTGCACGGTGTCGATCGGTGGCTTCGTCCCGAAGCCCCACACGCCGTTCCAGTGGGCAGCGCAGCTCGACCATGAGAGCGTCGACCGGAGGCTGGCCGCGTTGAAGGCCGCGGTTGTGAAGGACAAGAGCTTCGGCAAGTCGATCGGCTTGCGCTACCACGACGGCCGGCCGTCGATCATCGAAGGAATGCTCTCCCGCGGCGATCGCCGCGTCGGCGCTGCCATCCGTCGCGCCTGGGAGGACGGCGCGCGCTTCGACGGCTGGAGCGAGCATTTCTCCTTCGACCGCTGGGTCGCCGCCAGCGAGGCGGCGTTCGCGGGGTCGTCGGTGTCCCTCGACTGGTTCACCACCCGCGAGCGCGACCTGTCCGAGGTGCTGCCGTGGGACCACCTCGACTCCGGGCTCGACAAGGACTGGCTCTGGGGCGACTGGCAGGACGCGATCGGCGAGTCCGAGGTCGAGGACTGCCGGTGGAGCCCCTGTTACGACTGCGGGGTGTGCCCGTCGATGGGCACCGAGACGCAGGTGGGCCCGACCGGGCGCGCGCTGCTCCCGCTCAGTCCCGTCTGATGGCCCGGCAGCCGGAGGGCCCGCCACCGCCACCCGTCGTACAGCGGCTGCGGGTCCGCTACACCAAGCGCGGTCGCCTCCGCTTCATCAGTCACCGCGACTTCGCTCGCGCGTTCGAGCGGGCGCTGCACCGCTCCGGCGTTCCGATCGCGTTCAGCGCCGGGTTCTCGCCGCACCCGAAGGTCTCCTACGCCGGGGCGGCGCCGACCGGGGCCGCCTCGGAGGCGGAGTACCTCGAGATCGGGCTGTCCCAGGAGCGCGAGCCGGCATGGGTGCGTGACGCGCTAGATGCTGCCCTCCCGGACGGTCTCGACATCGTCGAGGTGGTGGCGGCCGAGCCCGGCGGACCGGCGCTCGCCGACCGGATCGAGGCCTCTACGTGGCGGATCGAGCTGCCCGGGGTCTCGGTGGCGGAAGGGGCGGGCGCGCTCACCGCCCTCCTGGCGCTCGACGAGGCTCCGGTCGAGCGGTCGACCAAGGACGGCACCCGCACGGTCGACGCGCGGGCCGCCATCGAGGCTGCTTGGGTGGTCGAGGAGGCCTCGTGTGCGACACTGGAAGTGGTCGTACGGCACTTGACACCCGCTGTTCGACCCGACGACGTTGTGACAGCGCTGCGACGCGCAGCCGGTCTGTCGACGCCCGTGGCCCCGGTGGCGACGAGGCTGGCGCAGGGCCTGCTCGATGCGGCGCCGCCGCAGACCGCGCGGCATTTGGTCGACCCGCTGGGATAGCGAATCGATCACGTACCTCGCGATCGAGGCGCCGTCGCCCACAAGCTTTCTAGACCTCGCCCCGCGCGGGGTGCCCGGGCTCAGTGCCCGTGGCGCTCCCGGGAGCTGACAGGAGTACACGTGCTCGATGACGAGCGCACCAGCGACACCCCCAACGAACCGACCGGATCGGCAGACGACGGCGCTCCCGCCGCGCCGCGCCGACGCGCCGCGCGACGACCTGCCGGCCCGCCGGCCCCCGTCGAAGACGGGCCCGCCGCCGCGCCGGCCGACGCGCCAGCGGACAAGCCGGCACCCGCGAAACGGACCCGCAAGAAGGCGGTAGCCGCTGCGCCGACCGCTGACGCCGAGCCGACCGTGACGGCTGACGCCGAGCCCGGGACGCCTGCCCCGGCGAAGCGGGCCCGCAAGGCCCCCGCATCGGCGGCGGTTCTG
>DASZVL010000087.1:0-195711 GCA_035547035.1 Mycobacteriales bacterium
ATCGGTCCCTTGCCGGGCTTCGGCGGGATCGCGGGCAGGTCGTTGCGCCAGTGCAGCCATCCCGCCCGGGACAGATGGGTGATCAGGTGAAGGCCGTCGACATCGAGGTCGAGGAACTTGCCGCGTCGGGTTGCCGAGGTCACCGTCAGCCCGGCCAGCGATGTCACCGGCGGATCGAAGGTCTTGAGCACCACGATCGACGCGACATCGATTCGGGCGATGACGTGGCCGACCACCCGCTCGTCGAGGAAGTCGACCAGCGCCTGAACCTCCGGCAGCTCCGGCACCCCGCCAGTCTGCCCTGCAACGTGGCCACGCTCTGAGCGAACACAGGGAAGCGCCCTAGCCGGCACAGATCCTCAGCTCGAGGCGGTCGCCTCGGTCTGGCGGACCAGCGCCGGCTCGGTCACAGCGCGCGGGCGTGGCTGCGGCGCGGAGTGGCCCAGCTGCAGCCACAGGGTCGCGCTCCACAGCAGCGTCGCCCCCGCGACGTGCAGCTCGACGACTCCCGGTGGCAGGTTGAGGAAGTACTGCGTGTAGCCGATCGCCACCTGTGCGACGACGGTGTACGCCAGCCAGTTCGACCGCCTGCGAACGGTCGCGTCCGCGCCGGCGAGCCGAACGGCAAACAAGGTCGCGACGATCAGGCCGGTCAGCAACAGCGCGGAGTCGGCGTGAAGCTGCGTGACCCGTTCCAGCGCGAACGGCAGCCGCTTCACGTGAGCCTTGTCTCCGGCGTGCGGGCCGGCGCCGGTCGTCACGGTTCCAAGGAACAGGACGACGCCGGCGACCACGACCAGAACCCGGCCCAGCAGGAGCAGCTCGTGCGGCGCGTCAGGACTCCTCGGCCGCCAGTCCGGGTGCGCGCGGTGGACCAGGACCAGCCCGGCCCACATCAGCAGCATCGACAGCAGGAAGTGAGCCATCACCCACCCTGGCGACAGCTTGTAGAGAACCGACAGCCCGCCGATCACCGCCTGACCGACGAAGCCGGCGATGAGGCTCCAGGACAGCCAGACCAGATCCCGGCGACGAGGGCTACGAAGCAGCGAGCCGATCGCGGCGAGGCCGACCACGATGCCGACGACCGTCGTGACGATGCGGTTCCCGAACTCGATCCAGGCGTGGTACGACGGCGGGGCGACATAGGAATGCGCCGTGCAGCGCGGCCAGGTCGGGCAGCCGAGCCCGGAGGATGTCAGCCGAACCGCCGCACCGCTGACCACGACCAACCCGAGCAGCAGGGCGACGACGACTGCCAGCCTTCGAAAGATCGAAGGTGTCAGCCGAGGAAGCCGCATCCGGCTAGCGTATTTAGGTGAGCTTCCGGCGATGCGCGGCTGTCTCGCTCGCCGTCGCCGGCATCGGCCTGAGCGTGGCCGCAACCGGGCTCGCTTCCGCCGCACCACGCACCATGGTTCGCAGCGCGCTCCACCCGATCGCCGCTACCTCGCTCGCGCAGCCCGCGCTGCCGATCGACCACGCAGGTCGATGGCTGACCGATGCGCAAGGCCGCGTGCTGCTGATCCACGGCATCAACCTGTCGATGAAGGGCTCCCTCTCGCAGTCGCGGGCCTACCGGTTCGGCGGGGACGATGCGGCGTTCCTCGCACACAACGGCTTCAACGCGGTCCGCCTGACCGTCGAGCGCTACGACATCGAGCCGACGCCCGGCCACTTCGACCCGGCGTACCTCGCATTTGTCCGCCGCATGGTGAGGCTGCTCAGCTCCTACGGGATCCTCACGCTGATCGACTTCCATCAGGACGAGTTCGGTCCGGTGTTCCACGACAACGGCTATCCCGCCTGGATGACCAGCACAGGTGGCCTTCCCAACGTCACGTCGGTCGGCTTTCCGTTCCAGTACTTGGCGAACCCGGCGGTCAACCACGCCTTCGACAACCTCTGGAACAACGGCAAGGACAGCCGTGGGACGCCGATGTGGACCGACGACGCGCAGATCCTCTCGACCGCCGTCAGCGCGCTGCACTCGACGCCTGGCGTGCTCGGTTACGAGATCATCAACGAACCCTGGCCCGGTTCGCAGTACGCGAGCTGCTTCGTGCTGCTCGTCGGATGCCCGAGCTTCGACCAGGGCAAGCTCAGCAGCTACTACGCGGCGATGGACAAGGCGATCCGGGCCGCTGACCCGGACCACCTGGTCTTCTTCGAGCCGCTCGTGTCCTTCAACTACGGCATCCCGTCATCCGTGACGCCGCCGCCAGGTGACGCAAAGGTGGCCTTCGCCTTCCACGACTACCCGCTGTGCTCGGCCGCCGACGACGCCGGTCTGCCGGTGTCGATCGACACAGCGTGCGGCGTTGAGAGCAAGCTCGCGATCAGCAACGCGGTGAGCTACGCGGCGGCGCATTCGACAGGTCTGCTCGAGACGGAGTTCGGCGCGACGACGAAGCCGGCGCCGATCACGCAGGCCGCGACGGCGTACGACGCGGCGATGGTGCCGTGGATGTTCTGGTCCTACCAGGAGCTGGTGGGCAGCGGAAGCGGCGGTGCGTTCACGACGCCGCCGAGCAAGACCCCCGACCGACCGGTCCTTGCGAGCCTCGCACGGCCCTATCCGCAGCTCATCGCCGGGACGCCGACCGGATACGGCTACGACGCGACCTCACACGTCTTCACCGCGTCGTACTCGACCGGACGCGCGAAGGGCAGTGGCCGCTTCGGTGGCGACGCCGTGTCGCAGTTCGCGGTGCCGCGGATCGCCTACCCGCATGGCTATGAGGTTTCGACGGTCGGGGGCGCGGTCGTGTCCGGCAACGACGACCCGCTGCTGCTCATCGCCGCCAACCCCGGTGCGAAGCGGGTGTCGGTCAGGGTCACGCCGGCCACGGCCTAGACCAGTGCTCGGTCCCTCACTCGTCGACCTGTCGCCGCCGACTGAGGTCCGCGCGGTCGCCCTGGTGCTGCACGGCGGCAAGGAACGCAGCCACGACGCCGCCCTTCCGTCACAGCTTGCCGCCCTGCGGATGCGCCCGTTCGCCAAGACGCTGCAACGCCGAGGGGCCGCGCACGGCCTGGCCGTCTCGTCGCTCGGCTACCGGTACCGGGGCTGGAACGGGGACGAGGCGTCGCCGGTCGCCGACGCGCGCTGGGCACTCGACGCGCTGGGCGATCGCCACGGAGATGTCCCCGTCGTGCTCGTCGGACACTCCATGGGTGGTCGGGCCGCGCTTCGGGTGGCGGACCACGGCCGCGTCGTCGGCGTCGTCGCGCTCGCGCCTTGGCTGACGCCAAACGACCCGGTCGCACCGCTCGTCGGCCCGCGCACGATGATCCTGCACGGGAACCTCGACTTCGTCACGAGCCCACGGATGTCCCGGCGGTTCGCCGCCCGCGCGCGGGCCGCCGGCGCCGACATCTCGTACCGCGTGGTGCACGGGGACAACCACGCGATGCTGCTGCGCGCACCCACCTGGCATCGCCTCACGGCGCGCGCCGTACTCGACTTCGTCCGGCCGGCTTGATTGGGTAGGCCCCAGCCCGGGGGAGTTTGGGGAGGTCACATGCGCCTCGTAGCAGCGGCAGGGGCCGCCGCGCTGGTCACCACCGTCGTCGTACCAGTCGCCGGTCTCGGCGGGTCGGCCACCGCGACGCCGCGCGTGCATCGTGCCGCCTCGGCCCACCACCGCAAGCCCCACGCGCTGAGGGTCGGCACCTACGACGGCAAGCGCGGGCAGTTCAGGACGATTCAAGCGGCGGTCAACGCGGCCAAGCCGGGCGACTGGATCCTCATCGCTCCAGGCGACTACAAGACCCACGGCAGCTGGGCACCCAAGGATGCGCCGGAACAGCCCGCCGGCGTTTACGTGCACACCTCACACCTGTTCATTCGCGGGATGAACCGCAACAAGGTGATTGTGGACGGCACGAAGTCCGGACCGCCCTGCAGCACCGCCACCAAAGACCAGAACTTCGGGCCCAAGGACGATCACGGAACTCCGCTCGGCCTCAACGGAGTGATGGTCTGGGAAGCGAGTGACGTGTGGGTGCAGAACCTCACGGCTTGCAACTTCCTCGGCGGATCCGGCGGCAACGGCAACGAGATCTGGTGGAACGACGGCGACGACAGCGGGCGGCTCGGCGCGGGACGGGGGTTCCTCGGCTCCTACATGACGACCACCAACACGTACTTCCACGACGAGAGCACGGCCGCGCAGTACGGCATCTTCTCCAGCAATTGGCGCGGCGGGACGTGGAACCAGAGCTACGCCAGCAACTTCAACGACTCCGGCTACTACATCGGCGCCTGCCGCGACGTGTGCGACCAGGTCGTGAACCACGCGTGGGCCGAGTACAACGCCCTCGGCTACTCCGGCTCCAACTCGGGCGGAAGCCTCGTCGTGAAGAACTCCGAGTTCGACCGCAACGAAGACGGCTTCGATACCAACAGCCAGAACGGCGACAACCCGCCGCCGCAGGACGGCACCTGCCCCAACGACGGGGTCTCGCCGATCACGCACACCACGTCCTGCTGGGTGTTCATGCACAACTACGTCCACGACAACAACAACCCGAACGTCCCGACAGCCGGCTCCGCGGCGGCGGGACCGGTCGGCACCGGCATGACGATCTCGGGCGGTCGCAACGACACGATCATGGACAACCTGTTCGCGAACAACCACGCCTGGGGCGTCGCACTCGTGCCGTATCCCGACAGCGGTCCGCCCTGCACCGGCGGGACGCTCACGCCTGCGGCCTGCCTGTACGACGAGTACGGCGACGCGGTGATCGGCAACGCCTTCAAGCACAACGGCGGCTACGGCAACCCGACCAACGGGGACATCGCGGCCACCAACCTCGAGCCCGACGCGACGGACTGCTTCGGCGGCAACGTCGAGGTCGGCGGCGGAGCCGCGACGACCTCACCCGGTGACGCCGAGTCCCTGTACCCGACCTGCGACGGCGGCCTCGTCGCACCCGACCTCAACCCGCTGTTCCTCGACGAGGTGGCGTGTGACTCCGGCAACGCCTCGCTCGCCGGCCTGTCGACCGACACGGTGTGCCTGCCGGGTGAGAGCAACTACCCGCGCCAGACCAAGGTCGTCATGCACGCGTTGCCCGGCGCGCGTGCCAAGCACGGCCGACCGGCGATCGAGAACCCCGCGTCGGCGGGGCTCAAGACCATGCACGACCCGTGCGACGGGGTGCCGGCCAACCCGTGGTGCCCGAAGGGGCACTACTCAGCACAGGGGTCCTAACCGGCAAGCAACGGCCAGCACACCTCGGTCGTGTGGGCGAGCAGGTCGTCAGGATCGCCGGTCGGCAGGTAGTACTCGCGGATCGGGCCCGGCGCGCCGGCGGCACGGTCGAGCACCCAGGTGCCCAGCGCGCCGTACGTGCGGTCGAGGTCGCCGAACGGTCCGTCGTGCACAGCGACCGCTGCCCGGATCCCGGGTACGACGGTGGCCAGCACCCGGCTCGGCAGATGCGTGGCCGTGACCTCGTCGACCGGCACGAAGACGGTGACCTCGCCTTCCTCGTTCTCGAAGAACTCGATCGGGAACAGCGCGCCGTCCGGACCGGCGCGACGCGCGCCCGCCTCCCGCAAGGTCCGGTGCAGCAGCTCGAACGCCGCCATCCACCAGGCGACCGCGTCCTCACCTTTGACGTGCTCACGGATGGCGAGTGCCGGGGTCGCCGCGATGTCGCGCTCAGCCACTGAGAGCCGGTCGTCGGGCTGTTGCAGCAACGTCCGCAGCGACGCCACCGTCTGCTGCGTCGCCTCGAGCTGAGCTTCCATCCGCCGCAGATGGGTGACGAGCGCCTCGTCCCGCGCCGCGGCGTCGGGCGCCTCGACGATCGTCCGCACCTCGTCCAGCGGCATGCCGAGGTCGCGCAGCCGGCGGATCATCTGCGCGAGGCCGACCTGGCTAGGCCGATAGAAGCGGTAGCCACTGTCCGGATCGATCTCGGCAGGCTCTAAGACGCCGACGTCGTGGTAGTGGCGCAGCGCCTTCACCGACAGGTAGGTCATCCGGGAGAAGTCCCCGATCGACAGCTTCGCCGTGGTGGTCATGGCCTCACTTTCGACTCTCCCCCTACAGGAGGGTCAAGCCGCGAAATCAGGCACTTGACCCTCCGGCGGGCGGAGACCGGACAACGGTCGCATGAGCCAATCACTGACCCAAGTCCGCGTCCCACGTGCCGTCGCGCGACCGGCGGAGGATGAGCGCGCCGCCTCCCGCTTCGCGCTTCCCGTGCTGCTCGCCGCAACCTCACTGATCGTCCTCGACTTCTTCATCGTCAACGTCGCGATGGCCTCGCTTCAGCGTGACCTGCATGCCGGGTCGACGGCCGTGGAGTGGGTCGTCGCCGGCTACGGCCTGACCTTCGCCGTTCTGCTGCTCGCGACCGGACGGCTCGGCGACCGATATGGCCGGCGCCGCATGTTCATCGCAGGCACCGGTCTGTTCACAGTGGCCTCGCTCGGCTGCGGCGTCGCGCCGAGTGCCGGCGCCCTCGTCGCGGCCCGTTTCGTCCAGGGTGGCGGCGCCGCGATGATCAGCCCATCAGTGCTCGCTCTGATCGGCGTCCTGTTCAGCGAAGCGTCCGCGCGAGCGCGCGCCATCGGCATCTACGCAACCGTGATGGGCGTCGCGGCCGCCGGTGGGCAGCTCGTCGGCGGGATCCTGCTCCGCGTCGACCCGGCCGGACTCGGCTGGCGGGTCGTCTTCCTCATCAACGTCCCGATCGGCATCGCCGTCGTCGTCGCGGCATCGCGGCACCTCCCGGAGTCACGTGCCCCGAAACCCGAACGCATCGACGTGGTCGGCGTTGTCCTCGCAACCCTCGCACTCACCGCTCTGGTGCTGCCCCTCGTGGACGGACGCTCGCAGGGCTGGCCGGCGTGGTCGTTCGTCGTACTCGGCCTGTCGCCGGTGCTGCTCGCCGAGTTCACGTGGTGGCAGCGGCGGCGGGCACGGGCGGGACGGTCACCGCTGGTCGACCCGCAGTGGTTCGCCGTGCGCAGCTTCCGAGTGGGCGTCGTGACGCAGTTCGGCTTCTGGGCCGGCCAGGCGTCGTACTTCCTCGTTCTCGCCCTCTACCTGCAGCTCGGTCGCGGGCTGTCGGCGATGCAGTCCGGACTCGTCTTCTCGATTCTCGCCGCGTCCTACCTCGTTGCGTCGATGCGTGCGCCGCAGCTCGTCGCACGATTCGGTCGCAACGTCGTCGTCGCGGGTGCGCTCCTGCTGGCACTCGGACACATCGGTACGGCGCTGGCCGCGGCCCACGGCGGAGCGGTCGGCGCGCTCGCACCAGGTCTGCTGCTCGAAGGCGCCGGCATGGGACTGTGCCTCGCGCCGATCACCGGCGTCGTCATGGCCGGCGTTGGACCACAACACGCCGGCGCGGTGTCGGGTCTGCTGTCGACGATGCAGCAGGTCGGCAACGCCGCGGGCGTTGCGCTCATCGGTCTGGTGTTCTTCCACCTCGCCGGCGCGGGCTCGCCGCACGCCATCGCCCGCGGCTTCGAGATCAGCACGGCGCTGCTGGCGGGCCTGCTCGTCGCGGTTGCGGCATCAGCACACCGGATGCCCCGATGACGCGGTTTGTGAAGGAAATCCGGGGGCGGGACACCGGTATGGCTTCACAAACCGGAATGGTGGGCGAGGGGGGAGTTGAACCCCCACGTCCTTACGGACACACGGACCTGAACCGTGCGCGTCTGCCATTCCGCCACTCGCCCGCGGGGGATCGCCACGCTAGCACGCAGGCATCGCCGGTCCCTCCCGTTACGATCAAGCTCAGGCCGTTCCGCAGCGGGTCACCATCGTCGTGAGGCGTGCGTTGCGGGCAGTCCGGGAAGGGACGCGACGTGGGAGTCCTTCAGTCCTTCGAGCGCCGACTCGGCGGGCTGGTCGAAGGTGCGTTCGCGCGCGTCTTCAAGGGCGAGGTGCAGCCCGCGGAGATCGCCAGCGCCCTGCAGCGTGAGTCCGACGACCGCAAGGAAGTCGTGGCGCGCGGCCGGGTTCTTGCGCCGAACGCGTACGTCGTCGAGCTCGGCGACCGCGACTACCGACGGCTCGAGGAGTGGGCCGAGCCGCTGGGCGAGGAGCTGGCGGCGATGGTCAAGGAGCACGCCGCCGAGAACGGCTACTCCTTCGTCGGGCCGGTCCAGGTCGGGTTCGCACACCAGGCGGGAATCGGCACCGGGGTCTTCCGGGTCCGCAGCTCGATGAGTGCAGGCGAGGACGCCCCGGCTGCCGCTCCGACGTCGTCGCCGAAACCGAAGCCGAGACCGAGGAAGTCGGCGGCATCGGCGCCTGCTCCGGCGCCCGCCGGCGCCTACCCGCATCGTCCTCGCCTGATCACGACCGTCGGTGACGAGGAGTCGGCGTACTTCCTCACGCACGCGGTCACCGTGATCGGCCGGGCCAGCGAGTGCGACCTGCGGATCGAGGATCCGGGCGTCTCGCGCAAGCACGCCGAGATCCGCTACAGCGACGGCCGGGTCGGCGTCGTCGACCTCGGGTCGACGAATGGCATCACGGTCAACGGCAAGCCGGCTGAGCGGGTCGAGCTCAAGGACGGCGACCGGATCGACATCGGGCACTCCACGCTGATCTTCCGGCGCGACGAAGGCTGAGCGGTCGTTGCCGGTCGCCGTCGTATTCCTCCTCCGCACGGTCGTGTTGATCCTGCTGTGGGGTTTCGTCATCGCCGCGGTCGTCGCCGTGCGCCACGACGTCTTCGGGACGAAGCCGCCGAAGGAGCGGGCGCCGCGCAGAACGAAGGCACCGAAGCCGGCGCGCGCTCCTAGGCCCGCCAAGCCGTCCAAGGCACACAACGTCAGCCCGACGCGAGTCGTCGTGGTCGACGGACCGCTGACCGGTACGTCGGTCGCGCTGTCCTCGCTGCCCGTCACGATCGGGCGGGCCGACGACTCGACGATCGCGATCAACGACGACTACGTCTCCAGCAACCACGCCCGCCTCGTGCCGAACGGGTCGGTCTGGCTGCTCGAGGACCTCGGCTCGACCAACGGCACGATGCTCGATGCCGCCAAGGTCACCGCTCCGACCGAAGTACACGCCGGTTCGCAGATCCGCATCGGCCGCACCGTCCTGGAGCTCCAGCCGTGAGCGGGTGGCGGTTCGCGGCCAAGACGCACGTCGGCCTGGTGCGCGACGGCAACGAGGACGCGCTGTACGCCGGGCCGCGGCTGCTCGCCGTCGCGGACGGCGTCGGTGGTTCGGTCGCAGGAGAGATCGCCAGCAAGATCACGATCTCGACGCTGTCGCCGCTCGACACCGACGCGACGATCACTGACCCACTGGACGCGCTTCGCGACGCGACCCAGGAAGCCGACATCCAGCTGCGTGACGCGATCGCCGGCGACCCGGGCCTGTCAGGCATGGGTACGACCCTCACCGCGGTGCTGTGGGCCGGCGACCAGGTCGGGCTCGCACAGCTCGGCGACTCCCGGGCCTATCTGATGCGCGACGGAGAGCTGACTCAGCTCACCCGCGACCAGACGCTCGTACAGTCACTCGTCGACGAAGGGCAGATCACGGCCGAGGAGGCACTCGTCCATCCGCGGCGGTCGTGGATCCTTCGCGCGCTGGACGGTCGCGGCGAGGCCGAGCCCGACGTACAGCTCCTCGAACCAGTCGCGGGTGATCGATACCTGCTGTGCAGCGATGGGCTGTCGGACTACGTCAAGGTCGACACGATCGCGACGACCCTGCAAACCAGCGGCGACCTCCAGCTGGTCTGCGATGCGCTCGTCGACCACGCTCTCGCGGCGGGTGCACCGGACAACGTCACGTGTGTCCTCGCGGAGCCGGTCGACGGCGACCCGCCCACCACGCGACCGGTGATCGGCGGGGCCGCCACAGCCCCGGACCGCGGCCGTTCGGCAGCGCCGCCCACCGCCTCTAGCTCCGGCGGTGGTCGAACGCGGACGCGAAGCGTCGGACGCCGCCTCACCCTCGTTGCCGTGATCATCCTGCTCCTCGTGGCTGCGGCGATCGCCGCGACGACCCTCTACGTGCGCAGCCAGTGGTACCTCGCCGAGGACAACGGCTACGTCGCGATCTACCACGGCGAGCGCGGCAAGGCAGCCGGCCTCTCGCTGTCGCGGCTCGCCTCGCGCACCGACCTCCCGATCTCCGCCGTCGTACAGGCAGACCAGGACCTGCTGCGCAGCGGACAGGTCTCAGGTCGCAGCAAGGTCGACTCCGAGTACACGAGGGTGCGCGGCGATGCCTGCGACCAGTGGACCGCGGCGCACCCGCCGAAGCCGACCGTGGCCAAGCACCGCAAGACCACCAAGCGGCAGCCGCGGCCCACCACGCGACAAACGCCACCGAGCTGGTGCCCGCAGCAGCCATGACAGATCTCGCCCCGGCGATCGGGACCAAGCGCGGCGGCACCGAGCTGGCACTGATCGGCTTCAGCCTCGTGCTGACGATGGTCGCCTTCACGTCGGCCAGCGCTGCCTACTCTTCGAAGTTCCCGAGCGGGCTGGTCAGCGACGGGCTCGGCTTCGTCGTGCTGGCCGGCGTCGCGCACCTCGCGGTTCGCTGGCTCGCGCCGTACGCCGACCCGGTGCTGCTCCCTGCGGCGGTCATGCTCAACGGCCTCGGACTCGTGCTGATCCATCGTCTCGACCTCGCGGCCGCGAGCCGCGCGAAGGGCGCAGGCGTGTCAGCCGGAACGGCCGCGGCGCCACTCCAGCTCGTGTGGACCGTGATCGGCATCGTGCTGTTCGTCGCGGTCCTCTTCGTCGTTCGCGACCACCGCAGGCTGGAGACGCTGACCTACACCGCGATGGCGGTCGGGCTCGGACTGCTCGTGCTCCCTGCGCTCCTGCCGGCCAGCCACAGCACTGTCAACGGCGCGCGGATCTGGATCCGGTTCGGCGGGTTCTCCTTCCAGCCCGGCGAGATCGCGAAGATCGCGCTCGAGGTCTTCTTCGCCGGATACCTCGTCCGCAAGCGCGACGTCCTGGCTCTCGCCGGACGGCGCGTGCTCGGACTCACCTTCCCGCGCGGCCGCGACCTCGGTCCGGTGCTCGTCGCCTGGGGCGCGAGCCTGCTGATCCTCACCCGAGAGAGCGACCTCGGGTCGAGCCTGCTGTTCTTCGGGATCTTCGTCGCGATGCTCTACGTCGCGACCGAGCGCCGCTCGTGGTTGGTGATCGGCCTGGTCCTCTTCATCGTCGGGTCGCTGATCGCGTACGCCGTGATCGGTCACGTCCACGACCGGGTCCAGATCTGGCTCCACCCGCTCGATCCACGGACGATCACCGATCAGAGCTACCAGCTCGCGCAAGGCCTGTTCGGGCAAGCGACGGGAGGCATCTTCGGCACCGGTCTCGGTCAGGGCCGACCGGACCTCGTACCGTTCGCCAACACCGACTTCATCGCCTCGACAGTCGCGGAGGAGCTCGGCCTCGCGGGGTTGATGGCCGTGCTCGTGGTCTACCTGCTGATCGTGATGCGCGGCCTGCGCGCGGCGATCGGCACTCGGGACGACTTCGGCAAGCTGCTCGGGGCCGGGCTCGCGTTCGGGCTCGCGCTGCAGGTCTTCGTGCAGGTCGGCGGTGTCACCCGGCTGATCCCGCTGACCGGACTGACGCTCCCCTTCCTCTCCTACGGCGGCTCCAGCTTGGTCTCCAACTGGATCCTGCTCGCGTTGCTGGTCCGCATCAGTGATGCGTCGCGGCGGCCAACCCCACCGCGGCCCGCGGAGCCCGACGAGTCAGCGACGATGGCGATCAAGCTATGAGGACCCGACGAACTTGCTCCGCGTCGCCCTACTCCGCCGCGGGGAGCCCGGGATGAACCGTCCGCTGAAGCATGTCGCGATCGCCGCGCTGCTGATGTTCGCGGCGCTGCTGATCAACTCCAACGTCGTACAGGTCGGCGAAGCGTCCTCGTTGCGCGCCAACCCGCACAACGTGCGCGTGCTCTACAGCGAGTACAGCCGCCAGCGCGGCGCGATCGTCGTCGCCGGCAACGACATCGCCCGATCGGTGAAGACCCACGACGCGCTGAAGTACCTGCGGACCTATCCGGGTGGTCAGGCCTACGCACCCGTCACCGGCTACTACTCGCTCGTCATCGGCGCGTCCGGCATCGAGCAGGCCGAAGACCCGATCTTGTCCGGATCCGACGACCGGCTGTTCCTGCACCGGATCGCCGACGAGATCACCGGCCGTACGCCGCGCGGCGGCTCGGTGGTGCTGACTCTCAATCCCGCCGCGCAGCAGGCGGCGTACCAGGGCCTGCACGGCGTCAAAGGCGCGGTCGTGGCGCTCGACCCCAAGACCGGCGCGATCCTCGCGCTCGCGACGTCGCCGTCGTACGACCCCTCGGTGCTGTCGCTGCACAACTCGAAAGCGATCAACCACAACTACAAGCAGCTGCTTCATGATCCGGGGAACCCGCTCATCGACCGGGCGATCTCCGAGACGTACCCGCCGGGTTCGCTGTTCAAGATCGTGACCGCATCGGCCGCCTTCGGAACCGGCCGCTTCACACCGAGCAGCACCATCCCGACTCCGCAACAGCTGAAGCTTCCGCAGACGAACGTGTTCCTGCACAACTTCGGCGGCGAGACCTGCGGCAGCGGCGGCACCGACACCATCGCCGACTCCTTCCGGATCTCGTGCAACACGGCGTTCGCCGGCCTCGGCCTGAAGATCGGGATCCATACTCTGGCCGCGCAGGCCAAGGCATTCGGCATCGGGTCGTCGGAGTCGATCCCGCTGCACGTCGCGACGAGCCAGTTCAACTCGAGTGCCAACCGTCCCAACACGGCACTCTCGGCGATCGGCCAGTACGACGACGCGCTCACCCCGCTGCAGGCGGCGCAGATCGCCGGCGCGATCGCCGACGGTGGCGTCGAGATGAAGCCGTATCTCGTCTCGGAGGTCCGCGGGACCAACGCGGAGGTGCTGTCGCAGACCAAGCCGCAGGAGCTTCGCCGCTCGGTGAGCCAGTCAGTCGCCGCGCAAGTGAAGTCGATCATGGAGCTCGTGGTCCGGTCCGGGACCGGTGTCGCCGCCCAGATTCCCGGCATCACGGTCGCCGGCAAGACGGGAACCGCGCAGCACGGGCTCGCGTCGCAGCACCTCCCGCCCGAGGCGTGGTTCGTCAGCTTCGCGCCGGCCGACAACCCGCAGGTCGCCGTCGCCGTACTCGTCGAGGACGGTGGCAGTCTCGGCAGCGACGCAACCGGCGGCCAGGTCGCGGCGCCGATCGCCAAGTCCGTGATGTGCGCCGTCCTGAACTGCTGATGATCAGAGCCTTCAGATGACAGCGCCCGAGGAACCGGTCCGGTTGGCGACGGTCGGCGACCGCTATGTGTTGGTCGAGCTCGTCACGGCGGACGACCACCGCGAGGTGTGGCGCGGCCACGACGACCTCGCGAGCCGGCCGGTCGCGGTGACGCGGTACCTCGACGCCACGGCGGAGTGGCGGCAGAGCTTCGACGTGCGCGCGCGCGCCCTCGAGGCGCTGTCCGATCCCGGCATCGCCACCGCGCTGCGCCACGACGCCCAGGACGAGCCACCGTGGCTCATCACCGGGTGGGTCGAGGGCGAGACCGTCGCCGACCTCGTGGCCGACTCCGGTTTCACCGTCGACGACGCGCTCGCCGTGGTCGGACAGACCGCACTCGCGATCGCGGCCGCGCACAGCGCGGGAGTCGGTCACGGACACCTCGACGCTGACCACATCCTGGTCCGCCCGGACGGCTCGGTGGCAGTCATCGGCTTCGCCCCGGCTTCGGCTGCCTCGCCGGCCGCGGACCTGCGCGCGCTGTCCACGCTCGCCGGCGAGCTCGTCGACCGCGCTTCCGCGGATCGCGAGGTCGGCGGATTCCTCGACTGGCTCGCCGGAAGGGGTCGCGCGGCGGCCGACGATCCGCACGAGATCGGGCGCACCGCGCTGGCGCTGGCCGCGACGCACCGGGCGGGAAGCACCTCCAGTGCCGCCGTCGTGCCGAGCGACCGGAGCGGATCGGCCAAAGCCGAGATCCCCCAAGCACGCCGGCCCTGGTACGACGAGGGCGAGCGCAAGCGGGTACGCAACCGCTTGATCGCGCTCGGCGCGATCGTCGTACTGGGTGGCGCCGTCCTGTTGCGGATCTTCAGCGCTGGTGCCGGTCAGGCCACCGTCCCGAGCGTCGTCGGGCTGCCGTACGTGCAGGCACAGCACCAGCTCAACGAGGTCGGGCTGCGCGCCGACGAGACGCTGACCACCGGACCGGTCGGCACGGTCGGGACGGTGATCGCACAGGATCCCCCGGCGGGGACTCGCACCAAGGTCGGCACTCTGGTCGACCTCACCGTCGCGACATCGGAAGCAGAATGAACGCCCAGCAGACACGGCAGGTCGGTGCAAGGCGGGCCGGTAGCGTCGAAGCTGTGAAGCGGCGGGGCTGGATGCATCGTGCCGCCCACTAGGAAGCGAGCCCTGCTCGCCGGTCGCTACGAGATCGGCGAGGTCATCGGTCACGGTGGCATGGCAGAGGTGCACCTCGGTCGCGACGTCCGGCTCGGCCGTGACGTCGCCATCAAGCTGCTGCGCCGCGATCTCGCCCGAGATCCGACGTTCCAGGCGCGGTTCCGGCGCGAGGCGCAGTCCGCCGCTTCGCTGAACTCGCCCTCGATCGTCGCGGTCTACGACACCGGCGAAGGCACGATCGACGGGACTGCGACGCCGTACATCGTCATGGAGTACGTCGAAGGGCGCACCCTTCGCGACATCCTCGCCGCCGAAGGACGGCTGCTGCCGCGCCGAGCGCTTGAGATCACCGCCGCGATCTGCGCGGCGCTCGAGCAGGCACATGCCGCGGGGATCGTGCACCGCGACATCAAGCCGGGCAACGTGATGATCACGCCTGCCGGTGAGGTCAAGGTCATGGACTTCGGCATCGCGCGGGCGTTGACGAGCTCGACCGCGACCATGACGCAGACCGCCGCGGTCGTCGGCACGGCCCACTACCTGTCGCCCGAGCAGGCCCGTGGCGAGCACGTCGATGCGCGCAGCGACATCTACTCGACGGGCTGCATGCTCTACGAGCTGCTCACCGGCGCGCCACCCTTCACTGGCGAGTCCGCGGTGGCGGTGGCCTACCAGCACGTTCGTGAGGATCCGCTCCCGCCGTCGCAGGTCGAGCCGGACGTACCGGCAGCCGTCGACGCGATCGTCCTCGTCGCGATGGCGAAGAACCCGGTCAACCGGTACGCCTCCGCGGCAGAGATGCGGGCCGACCTGGAGCGGGCGCTGGCCGGGCGGCCGGTCGTCGCGCGTCCGGTCCGGTCCGGTGGCGAACCGACGGCCACGACGTTGCCGCCGACGACCGTCCTGCTCCGGGAGCCCCGCGCCCGCCGTCGCGGTGCGGCGTACCTCGCGCTCGCCGCGGCGACACTGGCGGTCTTCGTCATCGCTCTGCTGATCGCGCGCAACGTCCTCACCAACGGCGGCGGCGACCTCACCACTCCCAGCCTCGTCGGCGAGAGCTACGCCGACGCTCAGTCGACGCTGCTCGGGCAGGGCTTGCGCGTCGGCACCGTCTCCCAGGAGTACACGGCCAAGAACGACAAGGGCGAGGTGATCCGCCAGAACCCGCCCGCCGGCATCCTCTTGCGGAAGGGGCAGGCCGTCTCGCTCGTGATCTCGAGCGGGATCCAGTATGTCGCGGTGCCGAACGGGCTCATCGGACTGTCGACGGCTGAGGCCAAGAGCACCCTCGCCGCCTCCAACCTCAAGACCGGCAACATCGTCTTCCAGAACTCGAACAGCCCCGAGGGGCAGGTCCTCGCCACCGATCCCCAGCCCGGGACCTCGGTGCCTGCCGGGTCGAAGGTGACCCTCACGGTCTCGAACTCGAAGTCCAAGGTCCCCAACGTCAAGGGCCAGGACGAGCCGACCGCGACCGCGATCCTGCTCCAGCACGGCTTCGTCGTCACCTCGAAGCCCGCCGCGGTCTACAAGCGGAAGCTCGACGGCCTGGTGGTCAGCCAGACGCCGGCCGGCGGCGCGTACGCGACCTCCGGCTCGACGGTGGTCATCTACATCGACGAGAAGAAGCCCTCGTCACCCAGCCCGTCCGCCTCCTCGTCGGTGTCACCGACGGAGTCGACCGAACCGATCGAGACCGTCAGCCCGACGCCGTAGCAGCGGTCAGCTCAGCATCCCTCGGCGGCGCGCGATCGCGACGGCTTCGGTCCGGCTGCCGGCATCGAGCTTGCCGAGAACGTTGGAGATGTGAACGCTCACCGTCTTCGCGCTGATGAACAGCGCAGCGGCGATCTCGCGGTTGCTACGGCCTGTTGCCACGAGCTCGAGGACGTCGCGCTCACGCGGCGTGAGCGCATCGATCTCTCGAACTTTCGGCGCACGCCGTCCCGCGGCAACGGTGCCGTTGGGCGCGCCAAGCTCGGCCAGCAGCGGCGCTGCGCCGAGCCGAGCCGCGACCGCGCGCGCCTGATCGGACTCAGCAGCGGCCGCGGCAGTGTCACCCGCAGCAGCGAGCGCGACCGCGAGCCGCGCCCGCGAACGGGCCGCCTCGTAGACATGCCCGAAGTCGTCGAAGGCTTCGACCGTCGCACGCCACAGCTTCACCAGCTCGTCGGGTTTGGGCTGCGGCTCGGCGCCGGCGAGCCAGCGCAGCCGCGCGCTTTCTGCCTCGAGGCGAGCAGCCCATGCGCGGGTTTCCGGCCCGGGATACCGGGCGGTCGCCGCGACCGCGCGGGCGGCGTCGGTGACCTTGCTGCAGCGAAGCACGAGCTGCTCGCGCTCGCTTGCGCTTGCCTCGACAGCCGCGCCCGCGACCGCGCCGATCAGCTGAGCGGCGAGGCGGACCCGGGCGTTGAAGCCCATGCGCTGCCACAGGGTGCCGACGAAGGTGACCACGTCGTCGTGCGTGGCAAGGGCCGCGGCGATGTCGCCGCGCTGGCTGTAGAGCTCGATTGCGCCACTCGCGCTGGTGATCGCGACCAGACCGTCGAGATGCCAGCGCGCCCGCAGTCGGGGCATGCCTTCCAGCGCCGACAGGTCGCCGCGACCGGCCGCGATGTCCATGGAGATGCCGTCGGCGAGCGCGGCGGCGATCTCCGGCGGGTTGCGCCCTGTCGTGTCGACCATGCGCGCCGCGCGGGGCCAGTCACCGGCGACGTACGCAGCGATCGCGCCGAAGGCAACCGCTTCGAAGCCGTACGGCGCCCACTGCCGGCCGAGGGCGTTGGCGCGCTGCGCGGCTCGGTCGAACGCCTCGATCGCATCCTTCACTCTGCCTTGCCCGTAGTGGACGCTGCCGAGCGTGTAGAGGCCGCGAAGCTCTGCGAGCGGCTCGCCCGACGTGCGAGCCTCCTCGATCGCCGCTTCGACCGCGGTCAGCGCCCGTTGGGAGTCTCCAGACCGGTCGTCGATCTTCGCCAGCAGGATCGTGGCGTCCGACGCGATCTCCGGAACGCGCAGCTCGCGCGCCATTGCGAGGGCATCGCTCGCCCATCGCGCAGCCTCGTCGAGGCGGGCGCGGTCGTACATCGCGCGCGCGTGGATGAGGCGGACGTGCCCGGACAGTGCGCTGGGCGGCTCGTCCGCCATCAGCCGCACGGCCTCGGTCGTGAGGCTGAGCACGTCGAGGTTGTTGTCCATGACGAGGGCCGTCGTCGCGACGCAGTAGATGAGGCGGGCGCGATCCGTCGCACGGGCATCACCCGGAAGTGCGTTGAGGTAGTCGTGGGCGAGCGCGACGGCGCGCGCCAAGTGCCCCGCGGCAGCAGCGGCATAGCTGGCTCGGATGACGAGATCCACGCGATCGAAGCGCTCTGGGGCGCCGGCCTCGTCGAGCTTCTCGGCCACCGAAGGATCGACAAGGAGCTCGAGCGCGCGCTCGTAGTGGCGAATCGCCTCTTCCGGACCGCCGACGGCCATCGCCTCGTCGCCGGCCTGCACGCTCGCCCGGGTCGCCGTGACGAGATCGTGCGAGGCCCACGCGTGGCGAGAGAGCTCCGCAGCGGAGCCGTCGACTGCCCGCGTCGCAAGCGCCTCGGCGTACGCCGCGTGCAGTCGCACCCGTTCACCCGGTAACAGGTCCTGGTAGATCGCCTCGGCGAGCAAAGCGTGACGGAAGGCGTAGTGCTCGCCATCGGTCGAGACGAGGATGTTCGCTTCTACCGCGGCGCGAACTGCTGCGTCGAGGCTGGTCGGGCCGAGGTCGGTGCCGGCAGCAAGCAGCTCGTGGGAGACCTGACGGCCCGCGACGCTCGCGGCGCGCACGACCAGCCGTGCGTCGTCGTCGAGATGCTCGAGCCGCACCAGCAGCAGGTCCGCGAGGTCCGTCGGCAGACGACCGTCGCCCGTCGTCGCAGCCGCGACGAGCTCCTCGATGAAGAACGGGTTGCCTTCGGCCCGCATGAGGATCATGCGCAGGTCGCGGTCCGCGATTGCGTCAGGTTGCAGGGTGTGCACCAACGACCGCGCCTCGGCGGCGGACAGCGGACCGAGCTGCAGCCGGGCCACGCTGGGTAGGCGGACCCACTCCGCCAGCGTCGCGCGGAGCGGATGGCGGCGGTGCAGGTCATCGCTGCGATAGGTGGCCAGGATCGTCACCGGTCCGTCGAAACCGCGGGTGAACAGCCAGTGCAGAAGGTCCCGCGTCGACTGGTCGGCCCAATGGACGTCCTCGATGACGACGAGCAGCGGCGTCTGGGCGGCGAGTGAGCTCAGTGCGTCGTGCACTGCCTCGAGCAGCGCCGTGCGCTGGGTCGGCTCGGAGCTGACGTCGGCTTCGGCAAGCCGGCGGTGGGCCGGATGCAGCCGGGCAAGAGCGGGATTGGCGTCGACGAGCGACTTGGTGATCTCGGGTCGCTCAGTGGACAGCCGCCCGAGTGCCTCGCTGAACGGCAGGTACGGCGGCGATCCGTCGCCGAAGTCGAGGCAGTGGCCGACCAGGACCCGCCAGCCGGCTTCGAGGGCCTGCCCGGCGACCTCCTTGGCCAGCCTCGTCTTGCCCGAACCGGCATCCCCGCCGAGCAGGACAGCGCGGCCGGCCGACCCGCCGAGGTCGAGACCGACCAGCGACGCAAGCTCCCGCCGTTCGCCGACGCGTCCGACGAGCGGCGTCTCCAGGCCAACCGCCACGTCGCCATCATCCCGCGCCGGTGCGACGGGTTTTGTCGCGCTCCGCGCGCCGGAAGGCTGCACCGCGCTCCGCGCGCCGGGAGGCTGCACCGCGCTCCGCGCGCCAGAACGACGGTGCGCCCCAACCGACCCCACGCTCGGGGTTACCCCCGAGACGTGAGGTGGTGCGGGGCCGGCATCGGCCGCCGCGTGACCGGGTCGGGCCGGCGGCGCGGCTTGAACAGCGCAGCGAGCCGGGTGCGGAGTTGGGTCCGCCGAGGCCGGGACGCATGCGCTGCGTACTCGGACCGGATCCGCTGCTGGCGATACTCCAGCTCCGCGTTGGCGAACGCCGGGGGTACTGGCAACGACATCTCGATCGCCTCCTTCAGCGGTCTCTCGTGGTCGTGAGACCACAATCCGCTTCTAAGGAGGCCCGACACATCGGACGGATTCCCTATATTCCGCGCAACCCCAGACGCCGAGGTCTTAGGCGCTCTCTTAGCCACCGAGGCGTCGCCTTCGGCTGCGGCTGATCGCATGTCACATAGGGGGAGTGAAATATGACCTTCATGTGACATAGGAGCGGGGATTTGCGACACCTATGTGACACCGGGGTGAGGTGTCACGACAGCCATGTCACATGCGATCTCGCAGCACAACGCGAGGGGCAGCGAGAGCCGAGCGAAGCGGCAGCCACCCCGTGGTAGCTGCGGGTTGGCGTTTCGGGCCAACGCCGAAAAGGCGGGCCTACCCGACGGAGGCGCGCTGACCGGGAAGGCCTACCCGACGGAGGCGCGCTGTCGTTCGAGCTTCTCTGCCAGCTCGGGCACAAGGGCGTGGGCGCCGAGGTCACCGCATTGGCCCAGCCAATTTGCCAGCATCTGGTGGCCGCCTTGGGTCAGCACCGACTCGGGGTGGAACTGCACGCTCTCGACCGGGTGCTCCCGGTGGCGGACGCCCATGATGACGCCGCTCGACGTACGCGCGGACACCTCGAGCACCTCCGGCAGATCCGGCTCGAGCACCGTCAGCGAGTGGTACCGGGTGGCGATGCACGGGTTCGGCACGTTGGCGAACACGCCCTTGCCGTCGTGCGACACCTCGCTGGTCTTGCCGTGCAGCAGCTCAGGGGCCCGGTCGACCGTCCCGCCGTACGCCACTCCGATCGCCTGATGCCCGAGGCAGACCCCGAAGATCGGCTTCGTCGCGCCGTGGGTCTTGATGACGTCGATGCAGCAGCCGGCGTCCTCCGGCCGCCCCGGGCCGGGTGAGAGCAGAATGCCGTCGACCTCGCCGAACAGCGGGTCGCTCGCGGCGATCGCGTCGTTGCGGCGTACCTCGACGTCGGCGCCGAGCTGGGCGAGGTACTGCACGAGGTTGAACACGAAGCTGTCGTAGTTGTCCACGACGAGAACCCTGCTCACCAACAACCGCCCTAGCTCGATGCGTCGTCCTTCGCCGCCAGCTCCTCGGCGACGAGGAGCCTACGCAGCGCCTTGCCCACAGCGGTGTGCGGGAGCTCGTCGCGGAACTCCACGAGCTTTGGCACCTTGTACGCCGAGAGACTGGCCGCGCAGGCGGCCTTCACCTCATCTTCGGTGACACCGCCTTCCGGCGCCACCACATAAGCCTTCACCGTCTCGCCGCGGTAGCGGTCGGGCAGCCCGACGACGCAGCACTCCACGACACCCGGTACGGCGAGGATCACCTGCTCGACCTCGGTCGGCGAGATGTTGAAGCCGCCGGCGATGATCAGGTCCTTCTTGCGGTCGACGATCGTGAACCAGCCGTCGGCATCCATCGTCGCGAGGTCGCCGGTCAGCCACCAGCCGTCGAGCGTGGGCGGCACGACGTCGGCGTCGCGCGACCAGTAGCCGAGGAACACCTGCGGTCCCTTGACGGCGAGCTCGCCCTCCTCGCCGACCGGAAGCTCGACGTTGGGGTGGTCCGGGTCGACGATCCGCGCCGACGTGCCCGGCAGCGGAAGGCCGACCGAACCGCGCTTGCGGTCTCCGGTCAGCGGCACGCAGTGCGTCACGGGTGAGGTCTCGGTCATGCCGTAGCCCTCGATCAGCGGTGCCTCCGCCATCCGCTCGAAGCGCTCCAGCAGGTCGGTCGGCAGCTTCATCGCTCCCGACACGCACGCTTTGATGGTTGTGAGGTCGTGACGTCGCAGCTTCGGGGAGTCGATGATCGCGCGAAAGATCGGCGGCACCGCGGGGAACAGCGTCGGTCGCTCGTGGTCGATCGCATCGAAGACCGCCTCGACGTCGAACCGGGGCAGCAGCACGAGCCGGCCCGCCAACAGGACCGTCGTCAACATGCACAACGTCAGCCCGTACGCGTGGAACAGCGGCACCGTCGCGAGCGTCACCTCCTTGCCCGCCACGGCGTCGGGGAACCACTGCCTGATCTGGTGGGCGTTGGCGACCAGGTTCGCGTGGGACAGCATCGCTGCCTTCGGCTCGGCAGTGGTGCCGCTCGTGTACTGGAGGACCGCGACGTCGTCAGCCGGGTTGAGACCGGCTTGGCGCGTCGGCGCACTGCGAAGGAGTGCCCGGAACCGTACGACGGCGGGGTCCTCGGGGACGGTCGCGACCATCCGCGCCTTGCGGTTGCGGGTGATCGGCAGCGGCAGCTCGAGCGTGCCACGCGCCGCGCGGCTCAACCCGTCGGCGAGCGAGGTGACGACCACCGACTTGACCCTGGTCTCAGCGCGCACCGCGAGGACCGCCGGCGCGACCCGGTCGAGGCACACCACCGCGGTCGCGCCCGAGTCGATCAGCTGAGTACGCAGCTCGTCCGCGGTGGCCAGCGGGTTGCAGTGCACGACGATGGCGCCGAGCCGGAGGATCGCGAAGAACACGACAACGTGCTGCGGGCAGTTGGGCAAGACGATCGCCACTCGCGACAGCGGGCCGACGCCGCGCTCGGCGAGACCTCCGGCAACGCGGTCGACGGACTCCTGCAACGTCCGGTAGGTCATCCGGTTGCCGAGCGAGGAGATCGCGACGTGACCGGGATAGCTCTGCGCCGCGTCGTCGAGCAGGCGGGTCAGCGGGACGTGGGGGAAGCTGCATTCGGTCGGGACGCCCGGCGGATAGGCGGCCAACCACGGCCGATCGCTGTATCCCGCCACGCGCGGATCATGTCAGTCCGGCACCGCCGGCGACGAGGTCGCCGTCGGATGCGCTGTGGGTGTCGTGTCCACCGTCACGTGGTTGAACGGCAGCTTCGGGCCGGCCCAGGGGAACACGACGAGGAAGAGCAGGACGAGCGTCGCGAACAGCAGCACGGCACAGCCGAGCAGCTTGCCGGGAATGCCTCCGGGAAGCTTGCGCCAGATCCAGCCGTACATCTCAGGTTTCCTTGATCCGATAGCCGTGAAGCGCCTGCGGCACGCCCGCCGACTTCGGCATCGACCCGGTGAGCAGCGCGTGGATGACGATCCGCTGCGACGCCGAGTAGCGCGGGTTGCAGGAGGTGAAGGTCAGCACGCGCTGTGTCGCGGCGAGTCCCGGGTTCGGCTGGTCGGGGACCGGATTGACCACCGACACGTCGCCCGGCGACACGATCTCCTGGTAGCGAGCGCTGGTCCCCGGGATGTTCTCGACGGTGTAGGTGAACCACCGGGTCCGGGTCTCGAGCACGATCGCGTCGCCCGGCCGCAGCCGGTTGATCGAGTAGAAGGGGTGCTCGTACGTCGTGCGGTGTCCGGCGACTGCGAAGTTGCCGACCTGACCGGGCATCGCCGTACCGGTGTAGTGGCCCGGGCCCTTGATCAGGTCGGCGGTCGACGTGCCTTCGACGATGGCGAACAGATACTTCGGGCCCAGCCGGGGAATCCGCAGGATGGCGATCGCGGAGCCGAGCGGTGGGTCCTCGATCGTCACGCCATGAGCCCACTGCTGGTGCAGCGTGTTGAGGAGGCGGTGCTGGTCGCGCTTCGTGGTGAAGCCGGTCCACCACAGCTCGTAGACCACGAACAGCAGGATCACCAGGCCTGCCGTGATGAACAGCTGCCCGATCCCGCGCAGGACGGTCCGCCAGTGACCGGTGCCCACGCGTCTACGCTAGTGGCCCGGTGGGACGCCGAGTAGCGTCCGTGATGTGAGCTGGAGGGTCCGTGCCTAAGTCGAAGGTTCGCGCCAAGCAGGCGTACACCCCGCCGCAGACCCGCTCCGCCAAGAAGCGGGTCAGCCCACCGTGGGTGGGCTGGTCGATGCTCGGGTGCTTCATCGTCGGCTTGGTCTGGCTCGTGCTGTTCTACGTGACCGGCGGCAGCTTGCCGGTCAAGGCGCTGAACAACTGGAACCTGCTGATCGGCTTCGGCTTCATCATCGCGGGCTTCGGCGTCTCTACTCAGTGGCGCTAGCGTCCACCACACGCCTGTAGTCACACGCCTGTGATTTACCCACAGCCGGAATCCACAGTGTGGACAGCCGCTTCGTGCCCGGTTCGGGCGTAGTTATGCCTACCTACCTGTTCCGCTGCGCGACGTGCGGCGCCGAGCACGAGGCGCTGCTCGACCTCGGCGAGACCGGGGACCGCACGTGTCCGGAATGCGGCGGCACCGCCAAGCACCGGTTCTCACGGGTCGCCGTGAAGTACGCCGGCTGGGGCTTCACCTCGACCGACAAGCTCGTCGGAGACAGCCGCGGCAAGGACTTCAAGAAGCTGAGCGAGACCGCGGAGAAGATCTCCGACTCCTAGGTAAGGGCAAGGTCTCGAAACCGCCACCCGCACCCAACAACGCAAAAGCGGAGGGCGAAGCCCACCGCAGCAGCCTGTGTCCTCGTCGCGGGTTTCGACGAGGACACCAGCTGCGAGGACGGGCTCGCCCTCCGCTGTTAGCGAATGACTAGATGAGCTCGAGGATGGTGGCGTTGGAGAGGCCGCCGCCCTCGCACATCGACTGCAGGCCGTACTTGATGCCGTTGTCGACCATGTGGTGGACGAGGCGGGTCATGAGGACCGCGCCCGAACCACCGAGCGGGTGACCGATCGCGATCGCGCCACCGAGCGGGTTGAGCGCCTTCTCGTCCGCGCCGGTCTCCTTCAGCCATGCCAGCGGCACGGTGGCGAAGGCCTCGTTGATCTCGAAGGCACCGATGTCGTTGATCTTCAGACCCGAGCGCTGGAGCGCCTTGGCGGTCGCCGGGATCGGCGCGGTCAGCATGATGATCGGGTCGTCACCGGCGAGCGCGAAGGTGTGCAACCGCACCAGCGGCTTCAAGCCCAGCTGGGCGGCCTTCTCGCTGGTGGTGATGAGCAGCGCGCCGGAGCCGTCGGAGATCTGCGAGGAGTTGCCGGCGGTGATGACGCCGTCCTCCTTGAACGCCGTCTTCAGCTCACCCATCTTCTCGAGGGTGCCGCCACGGCGTACGCCCTCGTCGACCTCGAGCCCGGTGCCGGGGACGATCGCGTACTGCTTGGAGAACGCGCCGGAGTCGATGGCGGCGGCTGCCTTCTCGTGGGACTGCAAGGAGAACTCGTCGACCTGCTGGCGGGAGAAGCCCCAGCGCTCGGCGATCATCTCCGCGCCGATGCCCTGGTTGACCAGCTTGCCGTCGTACCGCTCGAGCATCATCGGGCCGAACGGGTAGCCGACGTTGGTGCCGACCGAGGCGCCCATCGGCACGCGGGTCATGACCTCGACGCCACCGGCGACGGCGACGTCATACTGGCCGGAGATCACACCCGCCGCGGCGAAGTGGACGGCCTGCTGGCTCGAGCCGCACTGGCGGTCGACGCTGGTGCCGGGAACGGACTCGGGCCAGCCGGCGCCGAGCACCGCGTTGCGGCCGACGTTCATGGCCTGCTCGCCGACCTGGCCGACACAGCCCCATACGACGTCGTCGACGACGGCGGGGTCGATTCCGCTGCGCTCAGCGAGTGCCTGGAGCACGTGCGCCGAGAGGTCGACCGGGTGGGTGTCCTTGTACGAGCCGTTGCGCTTCCCGACCGGGGTGCGTACGGCTTCGACGATGACTGCATCACGCATGGCGCGCCTCCTGGCGAACGCTCCGTGAGTCCGGGCGAGTCCCGGCTCTTGAGAGTGATCCTACGACGTCAACCGAATCGGGTTCTGTGATCTTCCCGACTGGCTAGGCGCCCGGTCCCAGCGGGGAGAAGGTGGCGATGCCGCATCCGATCGGGACGCTGTTGCGGGTGATCAGGTCGGGGCACTTGTCGTACGTGTGATGGGCCGCGATCAAGCCGCCGACCGCGAGTACGGCGGCGACCACCGCGACGCCGGCGGCCTGATAGCGGGCCCGCGCCGGGCCGTGCGGAGCAAACGCGAAGACCGCGGCGATGGCGGCGCCCGTGACCAGCCCGCCCACGTGACCACGCCAGTCGATGTTGGACAGCGAGAAGGTGAGGACCAGGTTGATGACGATCGTCGTGGCGATCGGCCCGGCGTTGAGGTTCAAGTGCCGAGCGATGACGTAGAAGGCCGCGAACAGCCCGAAGATCGCGCCGGACGCGCCCGCGGCCTGCTCGAATGCCGGCCCGATGGCGAGCGAGAGCACGCTGCCGCCGATACCTGCCAGCACGTAGAGAGTGGCGTAGCGGAGCCGGCCGAGTGCCGCCTCGAGCTGCGGCCCCACGCTCCACAGCGCGAACATGTTGAAGCCGATGTGCAGGATTCCGTAGTGCAGGAAGGCAGCGGTGATGAGCCGGTACCACTGCCCGTGCGCAACGTCGATCGGGATAAGCGCGAAGCGGTCGTAGATCGTCGACTTGCCGGTGCTCCCGGTCAGCACGTTGGCACCGCTCGCCGCGGTGACGATGAACACGACGACGTTGATCCCGATCAACGTCCTGGTGACCAGGCCCGGCGCTTGGCCTGGGCGAGCCCGGCCGCCGTAGATGGTGCGCGCCGTCCGCGTCGTACGACGCCCCTCGGCCACACACTCGGGACAGTGGAACCCGACCGAGGCCGGGATCATGCAGCGCGGGCAGATCGCTCGGCCGCATCTGGTGCAGTGAACGCCGGTCTCGACGTCGGGGTGCCGGTAGCAGTACTCCGCTGCCGTCACCGCCTCGCCGGGAGTGCTCAGCTGGCCACCCGCTCGACGGTCACCTTCTCGACCACGACGTCGGTCTTCGGACGGTCCATCGCGCCGGTCTCGGTCGCTGCGATCCGGTCGACGACGTCACGGCTGTCCTGGTCGGCAACCTCGCCGAAGATCGTGTGCTTGCCGGTCAGCCACGTCGTCGGCTCGACGGTGATGAAGAACTGCGAGCCGTTGGTGCCGGGCCCGGCGTTGGCCATGGCGAGCAGGTAGGGCTTGGTGAACGCGAGCTCCGGGTGGATCTCGTCGTTGAACCGATAGCCCGGCCCGCCGGTGCCGGTGCCGAGCGGATCGCCGCCCTGGATCATGAACCCGCTGATCACGCGGTGGAAGACCGTCCCGTCGTAGAGCGGCGTCTTGCCGCGCTGCCCGGTCCGCGGGTCGACCCACTCGCGAGTGCCCTCGGCGAGCTCGACGAAGTTGGCGACCGTCTTCGGCGCGTGGTTCGGGAAGAGCTGCACGCGCACGTCACCCATCGACGTCGTCAGCGTTACGTAGATGTCCTCGGCCACGGTCCCTCGTCTCACGGCTGCCGACCCGCGATCGCGGATCGCGCCATCCTTGCACGGCACCGCTGTCGGCCGACATGGATGATCACGACTGCCCGCATCCGTAGTCACTTCTGACCATTCGCGGCTTCCCCCAAATGACTCCGGGCTCGCTGATTCCGGGCCTGACAGTCATGTCCGGACACGTGCGGGTCGAATGGCAGCGAAGCGGACTGCGGGCTAGTCACAAGGAGCCCACTCAAACCATCCCGGATCGTCATGCGCACAGAGTCCTTCGATGCCGATTCTGAAACCTGACGCCGAATCACGGAGTCGACCCATGCGAAGGGACATCCCAATGCACTACTTCAACGCAGCCGTCGCTCGGGTGCGGCGCGCATTCAAGAACGACGAGGGAGCGACTGCCGTTGAGTACGGCCTCATGGTCGCCCTGATCGCCGCAGTCATCGCCGGCGTCGTCTACACGCTCGGCACGTCGCTGCACGACAAGTTCAGCAGCGTCAACACGTGCGTCAACAACGCCCAGAGCACGAGCTGCAACGGGTCCGGCGTGGTCTCCAGCCCCACCTCGTAACTCCGGCCGGTGGTGCGTGGCCGTGGCCCATTGCCGTCCACGCACCACCGTCAGCAAGTCGAATCACCTCACTGCAGAGAGAGGCACCTCCGTGCGAGCGGTTCGCGAACGGCGCGACAGTGGCGCAGTAGCCGTCATCGTCGCGCTGGTTCTCGCATTCGCGATGATTCCGGCACTCGCACTAGGCACCGGAACCTATGTGCGGTCCAGCACCGCCACCGAGCTGCAGCGAGCGGCGGACACCGGGTCTCTCGCCGGTGCGGCGGAGATCCCGCTCGGCGACCTCAACTTCGCCGAGAACTACCTGTCGGCGATCACCGTCACGTCCGGCGTCGCGACGACGCTGCAAGCCCTCGGCATCCAGAACGACCCGTCGTTGCGCGACCCGCTCACCGACGCCGAGTCGGTCTGTGAGCAGGACGCCGGCAACACCGAGAACCTCGGGCACGCCTATGCGAGCACCCCGACGTGCACGGCGGTGTACCTGCCTGACGACGGTGTCCTCGGCGCCGCCCAGAGCTGCCTGAACAGCCTCGCCGGCCTCAACAACCTGACCTCGGGGCTCGGCTCGCTGCTCAGCTTGCTGGGGCTCGGCGCACTGAGCCCCGACAAGCTGTTCGCGGCCCTTGAAAGCACTCTTCCCGGCCTGCTCGACCCGGCGATCAAGGTCACCGCAACCTGGCACGTCAAGGCGCCGTTCGATTCGGTCTTCGGGTCTGACGGATCAGACCAGACAGCGGTCTCCATCGCCCGTCGAAAGTTCAAGAACGCGGTCGTGCTGCCGGAGATCCCGATCGGCACGACGACGGTCAACGTGAACCCGACGCTTCAGATCGCGCGCACCGACCTGCTCAGCACGTTGACCTCGGTGGAGACCGTGCTGCACACCTTGAACGCCCTGGTGCCCGGCATCGGCAGCTGCGCCTCCGTCATCGACGACCTCTCCGGCGACCTCGCCGACGCGGTCGACCCGCCGAGCAACGGGCCGAGCCTGCAGACCCTCCTCGACGAAGGCGTCGAGTCGCAGCAGCCCGTGCTTGCAGTCTCCACGACCGTGGTCGGCCTCGGCATCCCGTTCCTGGACATGGTTCCGGTCTGCCTGCAAGAGGTGAACGGCCAGTACATCGCGCACCTGACCAGCTTCGGCAGCTGCGTGATCACCCACCAAGGTCCGTTCCGCGCCGTACTGAGGAACTCGTGATGCTCGCGCGGGCCGTCCGTAACGTCGAGCATCGACGGTGCGCACGCCGCGACGACGAAGGCGCCACCGCCCTGGAGTTCGCGCTCGTGCTGCCGGTTGTCGTGGCGGTCTGCTTCTTCGCGATCTACGGCGCGATGTTCTTCTTCTACAGCGCGGTCGCCGACCACGTCGCTCGCACCGTCGCGCGTCAGGTCTCGATCCCGACCACCAACAGCGGTACGACGTACCCCGACTCGAGTGCGGCGACCGTGCTCTCCGACGCGAAGTCCGCGGCCGGCACGCTGATCCCCAACCCGACCACTGCGGTGGCGACCAGTCTGCCCTCGAGCGGCACCCCGGAGCAGGGCGACCTGGTGACGGTCACCGTGACCTACAAGCTCCCGCTCCTGTCCGGCCTCGGTGGTCTGGTCCCCGGGCTGTCCTCGATCGACAGCATCAGCCGTTCCGCGTCGGAGCGTCGACAGTGAGCAGGCGCCGGCGCAATGACGAGGGCGTCGCGGCAGTCGAATTCGCGCTCGTGTTCTCCCTGCTGCTCGCCGTCCTCGCGCTGGTCTACCCGATCGGCGAGATGCTGCTGCAGAAGATGGCGCTCGACCGCGCGATGTCGGATGTCATCCGGTACGCGTCCGCCGCGCCGAACAGTCCCGAGTACGACCCCGACGGCACGGTCGACAACCCCAACAACAGCCGTCGGCCGACCTGTACCCAGGTCACCAACGAGTTCTATCGAGTCGCCGGCGTCACCAGCGACTCGGACAAGAGCAACTACGACGTCACAGTCCCGACCTGCCCGTCTGATTCGGAGTCGGGCCAGACCGTGACAGTCACGGTCACCAAGACCGTAAGTCTCGGTCCGCTCGGCGACCTGCTGAGCCTCGCCGGCATCACCCATTCATCGAGCGTCACCGTCTCAGCGGCCGCCTCAGGGCGTGAGGAGTAACAATGCGCAAGCTCAACATCACTGTCATCGTCGGAATCGTGGTCGCGCTGATCGGCGCGGGCCTCGTGTTCGTCTACGGACACAACGTCGACAACAAGATCTCCGACGGCAAACGCACGGTTGACGTGCTCGTCGCCGACCAGAGCCTGGGCGCCGGCATGACGGCGGCCGATGTGGTGTCTCACGTCCACGTCGCGCAGATCCCGTCCGCGTACGTCGTGAAGGGCGCGATCAGCGCGACCAGCGCGTTGACGGCTCCCCAGGCAGCCAGCGCGATCCTCGTCGGCAGCGTGCCGCAGGGCGGTCAGCTGTCCGCGGGCGACTTCGGCACTTCTGCGTCATCCGGTCGGCTTGCGCCGAGCGCGGGCCACATCGCGCTGTCCATCGAGACGCCGCTGTCCTCGGGCGTGGCGCGCTACCTGCAGCCGGGCCAGCTCGTCGACGTCTTCGTGACCTACGGCGCCGGCGGCGGCAGCAGCGGCAGCTCGGCGGGTCAGCTCGCCTCGCGCACCAAGCTGTTCGCGAGCGGCGTCAAGGTGCTTTCGGTCAGCGTCGCGGCGCCGACCTCCGACGGCACGGCTTCCAACACCACGGGCGGCGACAGCGCTCCTGACGGCTCGGTCATCGTGCTGCTCGACCTGACACCGGTGAACGCCGAGAAGGTCGTCAACGCCGTCACTCTCGGCTCGGTGTACCTCGCCTACACGACCAACGCCTCCGACAAGACCCCCTCGGGCGCCACGCCGAACGACGTGATCCGGAGCAACAGGTGACCCTTAGCGTCATCCGCTCGATCGGGACGCTGGACCGCACCGGTGTGGTCCAGTCAGCCCTCGCGCGAATCGATGCCGAACGGTTCGACGAGCTCGACGTAGTCCGTCCCGGTGATCTCGACGAGTGCGAGGTGGACGTCGACGTCCTGCTCGTCGGATCCAAAGAGCTCAGCAGCACGGGACTGCGGCGCATCGCACGCTGGCGTCGTGACCACCCGGTGTCGATCGCCATCGCCCACCTCAACGGGACGGCGAGGGACAAGACGGAGCTGGCAAGCGCCGGCATCTCGCAGTCGGTTCGCGGACCGCTGACCGTGACCAAGCTGCGCGCGGTGCTGGACCGCGCCGACTCCGCGCTGTGGGAGCTGCTCGACGCCGCCGAGCGGCACGGCTTCGCGGTCGCTGATGAGGCGGCGTACGACGAGCCGGATGACGTCGCGATGGACGACGACGCGATGGACGACGACGCGAGCTATGCGTCGTACGAAGACGCGGCTGACGAGGTCGGCGACTACGACGACGAATACGAAGACGACGAGGACACCGAAAGCGTGACCTCCGCAGCCGGCAGGTTTGCCGGTGTCATCCGCGGCGTGATCGCAGACGTCACCGCCGCTACCGAGACGGGTACGCACGGCCGACCGCTCGCCGTGGACGACTGGCCGTCCCCGCACGGGCAGCGCTCCTACGACGAGCCGATCCTCGTGCCGTCGCAGCCGACGGTCGCGCATGACGATCTGCCCGCCGAGGAGGACGAGGGCGACTACGAGGAGTACGACGAGCTTGCGTCCGAGGCGGACGTCGTCGACACCGACGACGAAGACCTCGAGGAGTACGACGAGTACGAGGACGAGCTCGAAGCCGAGGACTCCGACGAGGAGTACGAGGACGAGACCCTCGGCGACGATGAGAGCGCCGAAGCCTACGACGAGCCTGATCGGATGCCGGACGCCCGGGACGCACGCATCGTCACCATTGCGTCTGCGACCGGCGGGTGCGGCAAGACGTTCTTCGCGACGTCGGTCGCAACGGTCCTCGCGCGGATGGGCCATCGGGTCCTGCTGGTCGACCTCGACCTGCAGTTCGGCGAGGTCGCCGCCGCGCTACAGATTCACCACCCGTACAGCATCTACGACGGTCTCTATCGCGCGGACGGTCGCCGGCTCGGGGAAGACGAGTTCGAGGTGCACCTGCCAGAGCTGGTGTGCCACCACGAGCTCGGCTTCGACGTGCTCGCCGCTCCTCGTGACCCCGCACTCGCCGACTACGTCGGAGCTCGCGATGCAAGTGTCGTGCTCGACTGCGTGGCGCCGCGGTACGACGTGGTGCTGGTCGACACACCTCCGTCACTGAACGACGTGGTGATCGCCGCACTGGACCGATCTGACGTCGTCGAGGTGCTCGCCACGCCTGACGTGCCGTCGTTGCGCAACCTCACCGCGTTCACCGACGTGCTGCGCCGCCTTGGGCTGGAAGACGAACGGCTCCAGCTCGTGCTCAACAAGGTCGAGCCGGATGTCGGGGTCACGGTCGCCCAGGCGAACGAGGCATTCGGCGGGCGGTTCCGCACGATCCTTCCCGCCGACCGTGCCGTCAGCCGCGCGGTCAACCGCGGCACCACCGCGCCGGCGCACGAGCCGCGGTCGAAGATCGCGCGCGCGATCCTCCCCGCGACCGACGCGATGGCGGCGAATCTCGCGCTCACTCCTCGTACGTCCGCGCACGGCATCGCCGCGACCGACACCGCCCGACCCCCACTGCGCCGACTGTGGCGTGCGATCTCTGGAGGTAACTCGTGAAGCTCCCATCCCGCGTCGGTGACGAGGGGCCCGCGGAACGGACTGGTTCGGGCCTGGCCGGCGCTCTCCAGGAGCGCCGCAAGACAGCCGGCAACCGGTCGGACCGCAAGCCGGCGGCGACCTCCACCACCGAGCGAGCCCGGCGCTCGACCTCAGCCGCCAGCGCCAACGAGCTGGCGACGGTAACGCCACTTCCGGACCAGCGCATCGAGCCGGACCGACTCGACGACCTGCGCACGCAGGTTCGCTCGGCTGTCATCTCCGACTTCGGCCCCGCCCTGTCTGAGTCGAACGTCGACGAACGTCAGATCCGCGCTTCCATCGCGAAGCAGCTCGAGCGGGTCCTGCGCACGTCGACGATCAGCGTCTCCCCCTCCGAGCGCGAGGAGTTCATCGACTCCACCCTCGCCGACATGCTCGGTTGGGGCGCACTGACTCCACTGATGGCTGACCCCGACATCACGGAGGTCATGTGCAACGGCCCGCACACGGTCTACGTCGAGCGCGCCGGCCAGATCTCGCTTTCCCCCGTGCGGTTCCGCTCTGAAGCGGCTCTGCGTCAGGTCGCCGACCGGATGCTCGCCGTCGCCGGACGCCGAGTCGACGAGGCGAGCCCCATGGCCGACGGCCGCCTGAACGACGGCAGCCGGATCAACGTGATCGTTCCTCCGCTGTCGACCGGCGGAACGATCCTCACCGTGCGCCGCTTCCCGGAGCGGTCGATGACGGTGGCCGACCTCATCGCGAAGGAGTCCATCTCGACCGACGCCGCCGTCTTTCTCGAGGCCGCGGTTCGCGGCAAGCTCAACGTGCTGGTCTCCGGGGGTACGTCGACCGGTAAGACGACGCTGCTCAACGTGCTGTCCGCATTCATCCCTACCGGCGAGCGCATCATCACGATCGAGGACGCGGCGGAGCTGCGGCTCGGTCAGCCACACGTCGTCGGTCTCGAGGCTCGCCCCGCCAACACCGAAGGCGCCGGTCTGGTCACGATCCGCGACCTCGTCCGCAACGCGCTGCGGATGCGGCCCGACCGAATCGTCGTCGGTGAGGTTCGTGGTGGTGAAGCGATCGACATGCTGCAGGCGATGAACACGGGCCACGAGGGCTCGCTGACGACGATCCACGCCAACAGCCCGCGCGACGCGCTGCTGCGCCTGGAGACGATGGTCCTGATGAGCGGCGTCGACCTGCCGCTGCACGCGATCCGCGAGCAGATCGCGAGCGCGTTGGACCTGATCGTGCAGCTCGGCCGAAACACTGACGGCTCCCGCGTCATCACTCACGTGACCGAGGTGCCGGGCCGCGAAGGCGACACGATCACGCTGCAGGAGATCTTCGACCGCCACGGCGGACCGCTGCGAGCGACGGGTCTTCGGCCGCGCAGCGCCGACCGGCTCGCCGAGCGCAACGTCGACATCCCGCTGTCGATCTTCCGTCGTACGTCGAGCCCGACCTCTACCGGCGCTCCGGCTCGCCGCGGAGCGCGTCGATGATCGCCCTCGTTGCTGCGCTGATGGTGGCCGGCGGCATCGTCGCAGCAATCCTCGCCCGAGTTGCCAGCGGCCGCCGCCGGGTCGACGACCTGCGTGCCGCCCTCGACCTGCAGTCGCTCGAACCGGCTCGGGTCGAGGACGCGGAGCGCACCAGCTCGTTGCTCGCACGCAGCGGTCTCGCGGCCGAACGCGCGCTGGGTGACGCCCACTTCCTGGAGCGCGTCCGATCGTTGCTCGATCGCAGTGACTGGTCCCTGACCGCCGGAGAGTTCGCGATTACGTCTGCGATCGGGGCAGTGCTCGCCGCGGTTGTCGGCTTCTTCGTCGCCGGACCGGTGCTCGCGCTGATCTTCGCGATCATCGCGGCGATCACGCCGTACACACTCGTCGTTCGGTCGGTCAACAAGCGCAAGCGGGCATTCGAAGAGCAGTTCCCCGAAGTGCTGGACCTGATCGCCGCGAGTCTCGAATCAGGTGCGAGCGTCATGCGCGCGCTCGAGCTGGTCGTCGAGGAGTCCGACGAGCCGACCGCGAGTGAGTTCGGTCGCGTCCTCACCGCTTGCCGGATGGGCGCAGAGCTGTCCGACGCGCTCGCGGCGATGAGCGAACGCCTCGGCTCGCGGGACGTGGACTGGACGGTTCAGGCGATCTCGGTGCAGCAGCGCACCGGTGGCCGGCTTGCCGACATCCTGCGGATCGTCGCGCGCACGATGCGCGGTCGCGCCGAGGTGCTGCGCGAGGTCGACGCCCTCACCGTCGAGGGCCGGCTCTCGGCGGTCATCCTCGGCGCCCTGCCGTTCCTCATCGCTCTGGTGATGCTCGTCGTCAACCCGAGCTACCTCAAGCCGCTGTTCCACGAAACCGTCGGAATCGTGATGGTCTGCATCGCCGGAGCGCTCATGCTCGTCGGCTTCGCGTGGATGAAGCGCATCGTCCGAGTGGAGGTCTGAGCGCAATGGTGCTTCTCGCCGTCGTACTCGTCGCCGCAGGTCTCGGCGTCGCCGGTGCTGGGCTGTTCGCAAGCCGCACCGCGATCGTCTCGCACACGCACGCGGCAATGACCGAGCTCGAATCGGCCCCCGCGCCGGAAGCCGGTGTCGTGTACCGGATGCTCGAACCGTTCGGTGAAGTCGCCGTCCGCATCATGCGCCGGTTGTCACCAGGTCAGCGACTCGAGCTGACGAGACAGCGGATCATCTACGCCGGCCTCGAGGCGAAGCTCACGGTTGAGCAGATGCTCACCTACAAGGCCGTCGGCGCCGTTGCCGGTCTGCTGTTCGGCCTGGTCGTCCACCCGCACAAGATCCCGGGCATCGTCGCCGGCATCATCGTCGGCCTGCTCGCATCCTTCGTGCCTGACGTCGTGCTCGACTCCCGGGCGAAGGAGCGCCAAGGGCAGATCGCGCGGGCGCTGCCCGACGCGCTCGACCTGCTCGCGATCACGGTCGAGGCCGGACTCGGGCTGGAGCAGGCACTCGTCATCGTGACCGACCGGCTCGGTGGTCCGCTGGGCGACGAGCTGCGACGGATGCTCCGCGAGATCGAGCTCGGGGTCGGCCGCCGTACCGCGCTGGAATTCCTCCGCCGTCGTACCAACGTCCGTGAGCTGTCGGCCTTCATCGTCGCTCTCCTGCAGGCCGACGAGCTCGGCATGGCAGTCGGCGAGGTGCTGCGGGTTCAGGCGGCGCAAGTTCGGCTGGTCCGTCGGCAGCACGCGCGCGAGCAAGCCGCGAAGACGCCGGTGAAGATCCTCTTCCCGGTCGTCTTCACGATCTTCCCGGCGATGTTCGTCGTCACGATCGGCCCGGGCGCGATCCGGATCGCGCAGACCGTCCTCAAGATGTAGCCGCCGCCCCGACAGGTAGGGGCGGAGGTGCAGGAGATCGCCCGTACGGGTTCTGCAGCCGTGCGGGCGATCTCCTGTGTCGGGTCGCGGTCAGTACGGAATCTGCACCGTGGCGACAACCGGGTTGTGGTCGGACGGGATCGGCGGGACGAACTTGCCGTGGGACAGGTTGAGCAGCTCGTCCCAGGCGCTGACGCCGACGCCGGGCTCGGCGAGGATGGCGTCGATGTCGTCGCCGAACGCCGGCGGCTTCGGGCTGTAGCCGTTGGCGCTGTTGTACTTCGCGTTGTGCCGTGACTGCGCGACGTCCAGCGAGTCGTCGATGTGGAACGCGCGAGCGGCGACCCTCGCGCTGTCGATCACGTGCTTCTTCTCGAGCGCGCTGTTCGTGTCGCCGCCGTAGACGATCGGAAGGTTCGGGAACTTCGCATGCGCCTGCTGGATCATCGACGTCGCTTGCCGCTCACGCGCGGCGTCGTCGGTCGACGGGTCGGTGTTCTTCTGCACGAGATGGAAGGCGACGAACACGAACTTCGCACCGCTGCCGATGACCTGGAACTCCTGGTATGCCGCCCAGTGCTGCGGCCCGAGGCTGGCCTCGCCGGTGTCCCAGTGGTCACCATTGCCGACGGTCTTGAGGGTGTCGGAGTTGTAGATGATGTAGTCGCCGGTGCGGAAGTAGTGCTTCTCCGTCGGCGGGATCTCCGTTCGCGCGAGCGCATAAGGGCTGCCGAGAGCGGTGGTGAGGCTGTCCACCTGCCGGATGGTGGTGCTGCCGTCGACGAACGACGCGCCCTCTTCGATCGCCATCACATCAGGCATCGCCGTACGGATCAGCGCGGCCGCCGGCCCCTTGCGCTGCGCCCAAGGCGCGCCGTGGTTGGACCCGTCGGGCTCGTTGTCGTACTGCGCCTCGCGAATGTTGTAGGTCAGCGTCTTCACGGCCTGCTGGTTGGCAGTGGGACTGCCGCTGACCGGGCTCGTCCAGCCGGAGTGTGAGGTGAGGTTGCGAGCGCGCACCGCGAAGTAGTAGGTCGTTCCCGGGGCGAGCCCGTACGGCGTGAGCTGCTCGTCCGGGCCGCGCATCGTGTAGATCTTGCGCCCGGCAGTGAGCTGCGAGTTCGTCGCTTGCACGACCTGGTAGCCCGTCGCCGCACCACTGCTCCACGTCAACGACAGGGCACCGTCGACGGTCGCGATCGCGAGCCCGGTCGGCTTCGACGGCGCGAGACCGACCGGACCCACCGTCAGCGAGTACGCGTGGTGCCGGCCGGACCCGGCAAGCACCCGGTAGTAGTACGGCGCGGTCGAGTACCTCAGCCCGCTGATCGTGACGCGGTGGGAATGCGTCCACCGCGACGAGGCCGCCGAGTGGAGGTTCGCGACGGCAACGCCCTTGATCTTGTGCGCGGCGTACAGCTTGAACCGGTGACCGTTGCTCTTGACCGACACGGTGAAGGAATGGTGAGTGGTCGCCACCACCTTCATGTGAGTGGGCGTGCTCACCGCGCCGGAGGCGTAGATCGGCGACGCCATGAATGCGCCCCCCGCGAGTGCCGCGCCGACGGCGAGACCGGTGATGGAACGGTGAATCGGGCGAGCTCGGAGCATCTGTCATTCCCGGGTTCGGTAGGCGGTCGTACTGGCGATGCTACGAGCGGTTGTCCCTGACCCCCCAGACACCTCCAGGCACCTCCAGGGGTTGACAGCCGGCTTGCGCCATTGATAAGCCGCACAGGGCAATAGTCCGTAAACCGGATCATTTGCACATCCGGGGGTCACACGGGGAAGGAGCGGCCATGCGCATCAGGACAACCACTCGAAGGGCGATCGGAGTCCTGGCCTGCGGCCTCGCGGCAGGCCTAGGGCTGCCGAGCGTCTCCGCCGCGGTTGCCGCACCGGCCGCCCAGACCTGGCACGTCGAGGTCGGGGCCCAGACGCCGCACGGCTCGATTCAGACCATGGGCTTCTACCCGAGCCAGATCACCATCGACCAGGGCGACAGCATCACCTGGACCGCGAACTCGGAAGAACCGCACACGGTCACCTTCCTGTCGACGGCCAACCCGTGCCCGACGACCGCTCTGTGCGCGCTGCCGCCCACCGGCTTCGACCTCGGCTCGCCGCTGCAGTCGACACCGCAAGGCGGCGCGTCGTACGACGGGACGTCGTACTACAACTCCGGGGTCATGACGACGGCCGCGGGAGGCCCGGGCCTGCCGTTCCCGCCGACCGTGCCGTTGGTCACCTCCTACACGCTGAGCTTCCCCGACACGTTGGCGGCCGGCACCTACACGTACTACTGCCTCGTCCACGGCCAGGACATGGCCGGCACCGTGGTGGTCCAACCGGCCGGTTCGGCGTACCCCGCGACGCAGGAGCAGATCGATGCGAGCAACGCGCAGCAGATCAGCACGGACCTGGCCTCGGGGGCGGCCCTTCGCACCCAGACCCGTCGGCAGGACCGCAAGCTGAGCACCGGCCATCACCCTGTGATCCTCGTCGGCGCGATGAACGAGCGCGCGATGCTGATGCGCTTCGTCGGTCCGGCAGACAAGGTGAACGTCGGCGACAAGGTGACGTTCCTCGTCACGAGCATGGATGAGCCGCACACGGTCACGTTCGGGGATCCCGGTGCCGGCTGCGGGACCGCGCCGTGCAACCCGGAGCAGCCATGGAACGTCGCCACGACCAAGCACGGGAACCTGAAGGCGCGCTACCCGGCGCGCAACGGAGGCTTCACCGGGACGCGCACCTCGCTGAACTCGGGCATCATGCTGGGTCTGCCTCCGGCGGTCACGCACGTGCCGCGGTCGCTGACCGTCACCTTCACCAAGGCCGGCCACTACGGCTACATCTGCGCGCTGCACGCCTACTTCGGCATGGTCGGAGAGGCGAACGTCCACCCGCGTCACCACAAGCACCATCACCACCGGCGCTGAGGGTGGCAACGATGTCCTGCGACATCACACAGGGTGGAGACGAGGGGAATCGAACCCCTAACCCCCGCCTTGCAAAGGCGGTGCTCTGCCAATTGAGCTACGTCCCCTAAAGGGGCTAGTCCGGGAGTGGGCCTGGATGGACTTGAACCATCGACCTCTTCCTTATCAGGGAAGCGCTCTAACCGAGCTGAGCTACAGGCCCTCGGGCACGGGAGACAAGCACCCGGTGCGGCAAGCGAGCCTACCTGAGCAGGGGGCAAGCCTGCTTGGACCTACTCCCGCTCGGAAAGCGTGACCTCGACGCCACCGGTGATGTCGGTGCAGACGTTGTAGATGAACGCGGTCAGCGTCGCGAAGGCGGCAAAGAGGACGACGTTCACCAGGCCGACGACGGCCGCGACGATCATCACCCGGCTGAAGCTGAGCCAGGCGCTGAGGCCCGAGCCGTTCGAGCTGTCGCTGACGTCGGCAAGGAACTTGCGCAGCGACTCGATCACGCCCATCGCGTCGATGACGCCGTACAGCAGAACGACGGCCACCACCAGGACGATCATCCCGACCAGGCCGTAGACCAGCGAGAACTTCAGCGTCGACCACGGATCGATCCGCTTCAGCGTGAGCCGGGCGCGCCGGCCACGCTTGCGCGCGACCGAGGCGGCTCCGACCGTGACGGTCGCCCGCCCGGCGGCTCCACCCGGCACGACCGTGGCGGAGGACGACATCTGGGCCAGCGATCCGGCCATCCCCGCGGACGGGTCAGCCCGGAGCGGACCGCGGGCCACGCCGGCGGGACCGCCCGAAAGCGATCCGCCGTCGAATCCCGGCGGCTCCCCCGAGCCGATGGTCACGACTCAGTGCCCTCCTCTTCTTCCTCGGCTTCCGCGTTGCGCGCGACAGCTACGACAGTCTGCTCGTCCGGCAGGTTGATCAGACGTACGCCCATGGTCTGTCGACCGGCTCGGCGTACTTCCTTAACTCGAGTGCGAATCACGCCACCACCCGACGTGATGGCGAAGATCTCCTCCTCTGGGCGCACCGCCAAGGCTCCCACGAGCGCGCCGCGCTTGGCCACGATCTTCGCCGTGACGACACCCTTGCCGCCGCGGCCCTGGACCGGGTACTCGCCCACCTTGGTGCGCTTGGCGTACCCGCCGTCGGTGGCAATCAGGATGTCGAGATCGTCGTCCGTGGCGACCTCCATCGCCAGCAGCTCGTCGCCTTCGGAGAACCGCATTCCGATCACGCCGCTCGTCGCGCGGCCCATCGGACGCAGCATCTCGTCGTCGGCGTGGAAGCGGATCGACTGGGCGTTGCGCGAGACGAGCAGCATGTCGTCGGTCGGCGCGACCAGCCGCGCCGCGATCAGCTCGTCGTCCTCGCGCAGGTTGATCGCGACGATGCCACCGGAGCGGTTCGAGTCGAACTCGGTGAGCTTCGTCTTCTTCACCAGGCCGCGCTTCGTCGCGAGCACGAGGTACGGCGCGACGCTGTAGTCCTTGATGTCCATGACCGACGCGATGCGCTCGTCGGGCTGGAAGGCCAGGACGTTGGCGACGTGCTGGCCGCGCGCCGCGCGGTTGGTCTCCGGGAGCTCATGTGCCTTCGCGCGGTAGACGCGGCCCTTGTTGGTGAAGAACAAGATCCAGTTGTGCGTCGAGGTCACGAAGAAGTGCTCGACGATGTCGTCGAGCTTCAGCTGCGCACCCATCACGCCCTTGCCACCGCGACGCTGCGCCCGGTAGAGGTCGGTCTTGGTGCGCTTCGCGTAGCCGCCGCGCGTGATCGTGACGACCACGTCTTCCTGCGCGATGAGGTCCTCGAGGCTCATGTCGCCCTCGAACGCGACCAGCCGCGACTTCCGCTCGGTGCCGAACCGGTTGACGATCTCGGCGAGCTCCTCGCTGATGATCGACCGCTGCCGGTCCTCGCTGGCGAGGATCGCCTCGTACTCCTTGATCTCGGCCATCAGCTCGTCGTACTCGTCCTGCAGCTTCTGCCGCTCCAACGCCGCGAGACGACGCAGCTGCATGTCGAGGATCGCGGTGGCCTGCACCTCGTCGATGTCGAGGAGCTCCATCAGTCCGGAGCGCGCGGCCTCGGCCGACTCGCTGCCGCGGATCAGCGCGATGACCTCATCGATGCGGTCCTGCGCCTTGAGCAGCGCGACCAAGATGTGTGCCCGCTCCTGCGCCTTGCGCAGCCGGAACCTGGTACGGCGAACGATGATCTCGATCTGGTGGATGACGTAGTGCCGCACCATCTGCGCGATGTTCAGCGTGCGAGGAACACCGTCGACGAGCGCCAGCATGTTGACACCGAAGGAGTCCTGCAGCTGCGTGTGCTTGTAGAGGTTGTTCAGCACGACCTTCGCGACGGCGTCGCGCTTGAGCACGATGACCAGCCGCTGACCGGTCCGCAGCGACGAGTCGTCCTTGATGTCGGCGATGCCGGCGACCTTGCCGTCACGGACCAGATCCGCGATCTTCTCGGCGAGCGCGTCGGGGTTGACCTGATACGGCAACTCGGTGATAACGAGCTGCTGCCGCCCGCGCGAGTCCTCCTCGACCTCGACCACGGCACGCATCCGCACCGAGCCGCGCCCGGTCCGCAACGCCGAGTCGATGCCGTCACGGCCGACGATGAGCGCGCCGGTCGGGAAGTCCGGGCCGTGGATCCGCTCGACGCATGCCTCGAGCAGCTGGTCCTCGGTGGCCGTGGGGTTCTCGAGCGCCCACTGCACCGCTGCCGACACCTCGTTGAGGTTGTGCGGCGGGATGTTCGTCGCCATGCCGACCGCGATGCCGGCGGCGCCGTTGACCAACAGGTTGGGGAAACGGCTGGGGAGAACCAGCGGCTCCTGCGAACGACCGTCGTAGTTCGGTCCGAAGTCGACGGTCTCCTGGTCGATGTCGCGCAGCATCTCCATCGCGACAGCAGCCAGCCGGCATTCGGTGTTGTGATTGATGAAGCCCTCGGCGCGAAACGCGTGGTCGTCGGTGTCGACACGCAACGAGAAGACCGGCTGAAGGCCCGCCCATCGCACATCTCGGACCTGCGCGAAGCCGAAGTCTTCGACGCCTCCACCACTCGCCAGCTCACGTCCCGACACACCCACCCGGGTGGCAGGAAACGCTTCCGCGGAAGCGCCCGTTTCGGTGACGGCGACAACGTCGCCCGGCGTCAGTTCCTCAAGCAGAACCCACTCGACAGACAGCCCGGTCGCTGTTTTCACCAACGCGAGAACTGGGTGGTTGCTCGTGCCCGTCAGAGTCCGGCCGTCGACTGTCGTCAACCGATAGGTTTCGTGCTCGCCCGAGTGGAACAGCGTGGTCGCACGCACGTACTCACCACGAGCGCCAACAACCTTCAGGTCGACTGGGTTGTCGGTGTTGGGCCTTGCATCGGGAACGATGTCCCCGATCGCGACGACGCCATCGGCGGTCTCAACCAGGCTTGAAGCGGCGAGACAGTAACGCATGGCGGCGGCCGGATCGTTGCCTGGCGAGCCGAAGTTTCCTTGGCCATCAACGAGCGGAAGGCGCATCGCCCACGGCTGCGCGAGGCGCACCAAGGTGTCATAGATCGCGGAGTCACCGTGCGGGTGGTACTGGCCCATCACGTCACCGACGACACGGCTGCACTTCGAGTAGCCGCGGTCCGGCCGGTAGCCACCGTCGTACATCGCGTACAGCACGCGGCGGTGCACCGGCTTCAGTCCGTCACGGACGTCGGGCAGCGCACGCGACACGATGACGGACATCGCGTAGTCGAGGAAGCTGCGCTGCATCTCGACTTCGAGGCCGACAGGCTCGACGCGGCCTCCGCCGGGTGGCGTGGTGATCTCGGTCACGGGTTTCCTTCCGCTTCTTCGCGGTCGATCTACGAACTGGGACTAGATGTCGAGGAAGCGAACGTCCTTGGCGTTGCGGGTGATGAACGCGCGACGGGCTTCGACGTCCTCGCCCATCAGCACGCTGAACATCTCGTCTGCGGTCGCGGCGTCGTCGAGGCTGACCTGCAGGAGCACCCGGCTCTCCGGGTTCATCGTGGTCTCCCACAGCTCCTCGGCGTTCATCTCGCCGAGACCCTTGTAGCGCTGGATGCCCTCTTCCTTCGGCAGCTTCTTGCCGGCGGCGTTGCCTGCCTCGATCAGGCCGTCGCGCTCGCGGTCGGAGTAGGCGTAGTCGGGCTCGTGCGGCTTGTTCCACTTCAGCTTGTAGAGCGGCGGCTGGGCGAGATACACGTGTCCGGCCTCGACGAGCGGCTTCATGAAGCGGAACAACAACGTCAGCAACAGCGTGCGGATGTGCTGGCCGTCGACATCTGCGTCGGCCATCAGCACGATCTTGTGGTAGCGGAGCTTCGCGATGTCGAAGTCGTCGTGGATGCCGGTGCCGAGCGCGGTGATGAGCGCCTGCACTTCGGTGTTCTGCAGCACGCGGTCGATCCGCGCCTTCTCGACGTTGATGATCTTGCCGCGGATCGGCAGGATCGCCTGGTTCACCGGGTTGCGGCCACCCTTCGCGGAGCCGCCGGCCGAGTCACCCTCGACGATGTAGAGCTCGCACTCCTCCGGGTTCGTCGACTGGCAGTCGGCGAGCTTGCCCGGCAGGCCGCTGGACTCGAGCAGGCCCTTGCGGCCACGCGCCAGGTCGCGCGCCTTGCGGGCCGCGATGCGCGCAGTTGCCGCTGACGCCGCCTTCGACACCACGACCTTGCCTTCGCGGGGATTGCGCTCGAACCATGACGACAGCCAGTCGTTGCACGCCTTCTGCACGAACGACTTCGCCTCGGTGTTGCCGAGCTTCGTCTTGGTCTGGCCTTCGAACTGCGGCGAGGCGAGCTTGACCGAGATGATCGCGGTCAGACCCTCGCGGACGTCGTCACCGGTGAGGTTGTCGTCTTTCTCCTTGAGGATCTTCTGGTCGCGGGCGAACTTGTTGACCACCGTGGTCAGCGCCGCCCGAAACCCTTCCTCGTGCGTCCCGCCCTCGTGGGTGTTGATGGTGTTGGCGAAGGTGTAGACCGACTCTGCGTACGTCGAGTTCCACTGCATGGCGACCTCGAGCGCCATGCCCTGGCCGTCGTTGGTGAAGTGGATGACGGAGTCGTGCGCCGCGGTCTTGGTTGCGTTGAGGTGCTTGACGAAGTCCTCGAGCCCGCCTTTGTAGTGGTAGACGTTCTCGACCGGGACCTCGTCGCGCTCGTCGCGCAAGGTGATCGACAGGCCGGCGTTGAGGAACGCCATCTCCTGCAGCCGCCGGGCGAGCGTCTCGTAGGAGTAGCTGGTCGTCTCGAAGATCTTGGGGTCGGCCCAGAAGGTGGTGGTGGTCCCGGTGTCGGTGGTCGCGTCGCCCTTCTCGAGCTGGCCCTGGGGCTTGCCGCCGTCGGTGTAGGTCCGGAACCAGTTGAAGCCGTCACGCCTGATGTGCATGTCCATACGCGTCGACAGCGCGTTGACCACCGAGGCACCCACGCCGTGCAGACCACCGGAGACGGCGTAGGACTTGCCGTCGAACTTCCCGCCGGCGTGCAACGTCGTCAGGATGACGTCGACGGCCGGCTTCTTCTCCACCGGGTGCCGGTCGACCGGCATCCCTCGACCGTTGTCGGTGACCCGTACGCCGCCGTCCGCCAGCAAGGTGCAGACGATCGTGTCCGCGTGGCCGGCCAGCGCCTCGTCGACGGAGTTGTCGACGATCTCGTAGACCAGGTGGTGCAGGCCGCGCTCACCGGTCGAGCCGATGTACATGCCGGGGCGCTTGCGGACCGCCTCGAGGCCCTCGAGGACGGTGATGGATTTGGCGTCGTAGGACAACGTTGGCTCTCCAGCCTGCATTGCACCGCGGAAAACGCGTCAGAAACGCGCTCGGCGGCTGGTTCGGGGTTTCCTGCTCAGATTCTACCCTCGGACCACGACAGAACTGGCCGTTCGGGGCACCTGTGGAGGGGCGTGGCGCCCAAATGCCCTCGGATTAATGTCCCCCTACTTGGGATGAGGTGCCGAACGGGCTCACGGGGCTGAGAGCAAGCCTATTCGATCGACGCCCCGCGATCTTGACGAAAAGGGCGCTTTGGCGGCCGCATAGCGCCTTCTTCGTCAGGCTCGGCGTCACCGCGCTATCCGTAGGTGTCGCGGGGGCCTCTTCCGACCACCCGTAGCGGCCCGTGCCGCCAGTCCGGCGCGGTCGGCCCGGAGATCCGGATCCGGGTGACGACGCCGTCGCCTACCTCGGTCGCGATCCGCGCCAGCAGCTGGCGGTTCAGCAGCCGCAGCTCGGTGGCCCATGCCGTCGACTCTGCAACGCAGAACAGCTCGCCGTCGGTCAGCCGCTCCGGCCGGCAGTGCTCGGCGACCTCGGCCCCGACGATCTGCGCCCAGCGCGGCAGCAGCCCCGCCTTGTTGAGGGTCTGCTCCCAGGACCGGTCGCGCACCAGGTTGTCGACCGCGGCGCCGAGCGGGGTCGGGTCCCGCGGGTCGGGCCCGGCGCCGCTCCAGGTCGCCTCACCCGGAGTGCGGGACGACGAGGTACGCCGCACCGGCTTGGCCCGCCTAGCCCGGGCCAGCAGCCGCCGGGCCGGATCGGTCGGCGCCTGACGGTCCTCGCTATCGGACACGCGTCACCACGCCGGCGGCCACGTCGTACCGCGCACCCACGAGCTGTTCCGGCACGTCACCGGCTACCGCGGCGGTGATCAGCACCTGCTCGGCGGGAGCGACCAGCTCGGACAGCGACTCGCGGCGGGTCGCGTCGAGCTCGGCGAACACGTCGTCGAGGATCAGCACGGGCTCGCCGCCATCGGCACGAAGCAGGTCGTACGCCGCCAGCCGCAGCGCGAGTGCCAGTGACCACGACTCACCGTGGCTGGCGTAGCCGCGGGCGGGCAGCCCGCCGATCGAGAGCACCAGGTCGTCGCGATGCGGCCCGACCAGCGTCAGGCCACGGTCGAGCTCCTTGTCCCGGCTCGCCGCGAGTGCGGCGGACATCGCGGCGGACAGCACCTCACGGTCGGTGACGCCGGCCAGCTCCGGCGCCACGGACGAGGAGTAGTCCAGCGCTGTGGGGCCGCCGCCGCGGCTGACGGCGGCGTAGGACTTGTCGACGAGCGGGCGCAGCGCGTCGACCAGCTCGTGGCGGCCGGCCAGCAGCCCAGCACCGGCGCTCGCCAGGTGGGAGTCCCACACATCCAGGGTGCGCAGCTCGGCACCCGCGCGCCGCGCGCCGCCGGCCGACTTCAGCAGCGCGTTGCGTTGCTTGAGCACGCGGTCGTAGTCGGCACACACCGCGGCGTACCTGGGCGCCCGGGCGACGAGCAGCTCGTCGAGGAAGTCACGGCGGCCCGATGGATCGCCCTTGACGATCGCGAGATCTTCCGGCGCGAACAGCACTGTCCGCAGCGAGCCGAGCAGGTCGCGGGCCTTCGGTAGCGCGGCGCCGCCGCGGCGCGCCCGGTTGGCCTTGCCCGGGTTGAGCTCGACCTCGAGCAACGTGTCGCGACCGTCCTGAACCACGACACCACGAACGATCGCGCGCTCGGCGCCCTCGCGAACCATCGGCGCATCGACGGACACCCGGTGGCTGCCGAGCGTTGCGAGGTAGCCGATCGCCTCGACCAGGTTGGTCTTTCCCTGGCCGTTCGGACCGACCAGCGCGGTGATCCCCGGATCGAAGTCGAGGTCGACCTGGGCGTAGGAGCGGAAGTCAGTCGCAGACAGTCGTGAGACGTACATCAGCGGTGAAGGTGGCTGGGTGTCATGAGGCGTTGCGCATCATGACGGATCAAACGAGTCCGCCGCCGAAGACGTGCCGGTCGAGCCGTCGGTCGACTCGACGGCGTGACCGCCGAACTGGGCGCGCAACGCGGCGATCATCTTCATCGCCGGCGAGTCTTCCTGACGGGAGGCGAAGCGAGCGAACAGCGCGGCGGTGATCACCGGCAGCGGAACCGCGTGGTCGATCGCTGCCTCAACCGTCCATCGGCCCTCACCGGAGTCCTGCGCGAATCCTTTGAGCTTCGCCAGGTGCTCGTCTTCGTCGAGCGCGCGAACCGCGAGGTCGAGCAGCCAGGACCGTACGACGGTGCCCTTCTGCCAGGAGGCGAAGGTGGCGCGCACGTCGGTGACGAGGTCGGTCGCCTCCAGCAGCTCCCAGCCTTCGGCGTAGGCCTGCATGATCCCGTACTCGATGCCGTTGTGGACCATCTTGACGAAGTGGCCGGCACCGACCTTGCCGGCGTGCACGAACCCGGACTCGGCATCCGGGCGCAACGTGTCGAAGATCGGCATCAGCCGGGCGATCGACTCGTCCTCGCCACCTGCCATCAGGCCGTAGCCCTCGGTCAGACCCCACACGCCACCGGAGACGCCGCAGTCGACGAAGCCGATCTGCTTGTCGGCAAGCGCGACGGCGTGCAGCTGGTCGTCGGTGTAGCGCGAGTTGCCACCGTCGACGACCAGGTCCCCCGCCTCGAGGACGTCGCCGAGCGAGGCGATGGTCGAGCTGGTCGGCTTGCCGGCCGGCACCATGACCCACACCGAGCGCGGCGGCTTCAGTGCCTCAGCCAGCGCCTTGAGGGTGTCGACATCACGGCCGGAGTCCGGCGAAAGGTCGAAGCCGACGACTTCATGGCCGCCGCGGCGTAGCCGCTCGACCATGTTGCCGCCCATCCGGCCCAGACCCACCATGCCAAGCTGCATGAGTTGTTCGCTTCCCTGCGCCGCGGGTCAGGATGCGAGTCGAACGGGCATCAGCAGGTACTTGTGATCGGCGCCGCCGTTGCCGTCGACCTTGCCCGTGAGCACGGCCGGCTTGGTGGGGCCGGTGAACGACAGCGTCGCCGCGTCCGAGTCCATCGAGCCGAGTCCGTCGAGCAGGTACGTCGGGTTGAACGCGATGGACAACGCCTCGCCCTCGAACTCCGCCGGCAGCGACTCGGTCGCCGCTGCGTCGTCGAGACCGCCGGCCTCGAGCGTGATCCCGTCCGCGGAGAACGACATCCGGATCGGCGAGGTCCGCGACGCCACGAGCGCGACGCGTCGTACTGCATCGGTCAGCGCCGCCGAATCGACGTTGGCCGTCGCGGTCGACGTCTCCGGCAGCAGGGAACGGTACTTCGGGAACTCGCCGTCGAGCAGCCGGCTCGTCGTGGATCGCTCGCCGCCGGCGAGACCGATCAGGCCTTCACCCGTGCCCGCGCCTGACAGGGCAATCGACAGCTGCGCACCGGAGGTCAGCGACTTGGCGGCCTCGGCAAGCGTGCGAGCCGGAACCAGCGCAGTGGCCTGCATCGACGGCTCCTCCGGCTGCCAGCGCAGCGTGCGGACCGCGAGCCGGTAGCGGTCGGTCGCCGCGAGCGTCATGTGCTCGCCGTCGATCTCGACCCGAATGCCGGTGAGAACCGGGAGCGCGTCGTCGCGTCCGGCCGCCACGGCAACCGCGGAAACCGCCGCGGCGAACGCGTCGCTGCCCACCGTTCCGGACACCGTCGGCATCTCCGGCAAGGTCGGATACTCCTCGAGCGGCAACGTCGGCAACGTGAAGCGGGAGGCGCCGCAGGTGACGACGACGCGTGTGCCGTCAGTTGCGAGGTCGATCGGCGACGGTGGAAGGCTTCGGGTGATCTCGGCGAGCAGCCGACCCGGGACGAGCACGGACCCACCTTCTGCGACGGTCACGTCGAGATCCGTCTGGGCCGAGACCTCGTAGTCGAAGCCGGACAGCCGAACCCCCGGTCCGGCATCCCCGCCCGCGTCGATCCGCAGACCGGAAAGCACCGGAAGCGCAGCCTTCTGCGGCAGGATCCGGCTCGCCCAGGCGACGGCGTCAGCGAATGCGTCCCGTTCAACTCGGATCTTCACGTCAGCGCACCTCTCGGTCGTTGGGGCAAGCGCGGTGCCATCCACATGGTTTTAGGCGTTGGGTCAGACAAGTTATGGATCGAATGGTTGTCGTCATAGGAGCTGTGGGTCCTGTCGATATCCAGGGAAACCGCAGGTCGGCCTGGGTGTGAGCGGCTTGGGAGGGTGTGGACAGACCAGCTGGTGCTGTGGTCGGGCTGGGGATCGAGCGTCATACCCGTTGGGGTTGGACGAAGTACCCCGGAAACGTCCACAGCCTTGTCCCCAGGTTGTGTACGGCGGGGGTGAGGGGACGTGATGCCGAGCTCCGCCGGCCGGCTTGACGAGGCGACCGACCCCTGCAGCGTTCCGGTGCCCGCTCAAGCGCGGGCCTGGCTCTTGATGCGGTTCGTGAGCTCACTGACCTGCGTGTAGACGGAGCGCCGCTCGGCCATCAGCGAGCGAATCTTGCGATCGGCGTGCATGACTGTGGTGTGGTCGCGACCACCGAAGTGCTGGCCGATCTTCGGCAGCGACAGCTCGGTGAGCTCGCGGCACAGGTACATCGCGACCTGGCGGGCCTGGACGAGCACCCGCGAGCGTGAGGAGCCGCAGAGGTCCTCCATCGAGATCGAGAAGTACGCGGCTGTCTGAGCCATGATCGTCGAGGCGGTGATCTCCGGGCCGGCAGCGTCGGCGATCAGGTCCTTCAGCACGATCTCGGCGAGCGCGAGGTCGACCGCTTGCCGGTTGAGGCTGGCGAATGCGGTCACCCGGATCAGGGCGCCTTCGAGCTCGCGAATGTTCGAGGAGATCTTGCTCGCGATGAACTCGAGCACCTCCGCAGGAGCATCGAGCCGCTCAGCGGCCGCCTTCTTGCGCAGGATGGCGATGCGGGTCTCGAGCTCGGGCGGCTGGACGTCGGTGATCAGGCCCCACTCGAACCGGTTGCGCAGCCGGTCCTCCAGGGTGACCAGCTGCTTCGGGGTCCGGTCGGAGGAGATGACGATCTGGGAGTTCGCGTTGTGCAGCGTGTTGAAAGTGTGGAAGAACTCCTCCTGCGTCTGCTCCTTGTTCTCCAGGAACTGGATGTCGTCGACGAGCAGGACGTCGATGTTGCGATAGCGCTTGCGGAACATCTCCCCGCGACCGTCGCGGATCGAGTTGATGAAGTCGTTGGTGAACTCCTCCGAGCTCACATACCGCACCCGGGTCCCGGGCGCGAGGGCTCGGGTGTAGTGCCCGATCGCGTGCAGCAGGTGGGTCTTGCCCAGTCCCGAGTCGCCGTAGATGAACAGCGGGTTGTAGGCCTTGGCGGGAGCCTCTGCGACCGCGACTGCCGCCGCGTGGGCGAACCGGTTGCTCGACCCGATGACGAACGTCTCGAACTGGTACTTCGGGTTCAGCCGGTCGGACTCGCCACGGCGGGCCAGCGTTGCCGGAGCGGGGGCCGGCTCGTCCTCGGGGTACGGCTCAGGCTCGACGGCGCCGGCCGGCGCTGCCGTGTCGTGCTCGGTCTCGTTCGCCGCGTCGGTCTCGACGGTGACGGCGACGCGGACGTCCTGCGCGAGCTCGCGGGACAGCGCGTCGACGACCAGCGGACGCAGCCGGGTGTCGAGCACGTCCCGTGCGAAGTCGTTCGGGGTGGCGAGGACCACCGTGTCCTGCACGAGGGCAAGGGGCTTGGTCAGTCGCAGCCAGGCGCGCTGCTGCGCAGAGACCACGTCCTCGCCGAGGCCGGCGATCGCCCGGGTCCACACCGCTTCGAGATCGAGTTGGACCTGGTCCGACAACGGGCACTCCCCAGCGGCGCGATGACATCTGACGGCGTTCGGACAACTGCGTGTGACGTGTGACTAGCGTGACCGACGAGACCACCGTCCACACCGCCATCCACAGACTGTGGATGTTCGGGGAGGACGCGAAAGCCGCACCGGCACCGGGATCAACGCCGCCGACGTCAACACAGGCGTGTCCACACCCCGCTTTCACGGGGTGTTGGGGGAAGGTCGGCGGCGAAACGCTAACAGCCCGGTGCCTCGTGCTTCAACGGTCTACCGTGGATTGCGCCGGGTAACCCGGCGTGTCACCTTGACAGCGGTGGCGTTCCCGGGGGCGGCGGTGCTCCGCGTGGTTTGACCTGACTTCGCGCTCGCCCGTACCGTGGCTGAGCGCGTTCGCTCGAACGGCCCGCCGCCGCGCGTCATTCGCGGACCTCCGGCGGCGTACCGATCGCAGCGCCACCACGACCTCGCAGCGATTCATGCGCTGCAGCACGACCTGGAGACCGAGGCAGTCATGAGCAAGCGCACGTACCAGCCGAACAACCGACGTCGGGCCAAGACCCACGGCTTCCGGTTGCGGATGCGCACGCGCGCGGGGCGCGCGATCCTCTCCGCGCGCCGCCGCAAGGGCCGCGCGGCGCTCTCCGCCTGACGAACGCCTGAGGCGTCAGCGTGCTTGCGCGCTCGTCGCGGCTGCACCGCCGCACGGATTTCCGGACCACGACCAGCCGTGGGCGGCGGATCAGCGCTGCCGGGCTGGTGCTCCACGCTCAGGCGCTGTCCGACGACCCGGCTCGTCGGGTCGGCTTCGTGGTAGGTCGCGCTGTCGGCCCCGCCGTCACCCGCAACCGGGTACGTCGCCGGCTGCAGCACCTGATCGCCGCACGACTCGAGCAGCTGCCTGCCGGGACCAGGCTGGTGGTGCGGGCCACCCCCGCCGCGGCCGACCGAACCTTCGACTCCCTCGGCGTCGCCCTCGACGAGGCCTTGGCGAAGGCATACCCGGCGTGAGCGGCATCGTCGTGATCGACGCGCCCGGCCGTCGTACCGGTCCGGTAGCGCACGTCCTGCTCGGCGCGCTGCGCGCCTATCAGCGGTGGGTTTCGCCCCTGTTTGCCCCGCATTGTCGGTATTACCCCACGTGCAGCAGCTACGCCGTCACGGCGGTCAGCCGGTTCGGCGCTGTGCGGGGTGGCTGGTTGGCCCTGCGGCGGGTCAGCCGCTGCCACCCGTGGCATGCCGGCGGGGTCGACCACGTCCCGATGGCCACCAAGACCGGGGTGAAGCACTAGATGGGCGTTTTGAATCCGGTCTACCACGTCGTCGCGTGGATGCTGGTCGGGATCCACACCGGCACCGCGCACGTGGTGGGCGCCAGCGCCGCGTGGTCGCTGTCCGTCGTACTCCTCACCGTCGCGATGCGGCTGGTGCTGTTCCCGCTGTTCGTGAAGCAGATCAAGAGCCAGCGGGTCATGCAGTCGGTGCAGCCGAGGATGAAAGAGCTGCAGGCCAAGTACAAGAACGACAAGGAGAAGCTCAACGAGGAGATGATGGCGCTGTGGCGTGAGGCCGGCGTCAACCCGTTCTCGGGCTGCTTCCCGATCTTGCTGCAGTTCCCGATCTTCATCTCCTTGTTCCACACGCTGCGTGAGATCAAGCCGCTCACCTTGACCGACAAGACCGGGCACGCGGTGAGCTCAGCCGCGAGCGCATGCCTCAACCTCGCCAAGGCTCGCGGGGTCTCGCCGACCAAGCTGATCTGCGACTACCCCCACACGATTCAGGGCTTCCCGCAGAAGGACATCTTCAGCGCGGCGCACGCCAAGCTGTTCGGGATCGTCCCGATTCCGGCGTCGTTCAAGACCAGCCACCAGGTCCTCGAGGCGTTCGGCGGACACCAGGGCTCGACCCGGATCGTCTGCGCGATTCTCGTCCTGGTGATGATCGCGACGACGTTCCTCACGCAGCGCCAGCTCATGGCGCGCAATGGCGCCCAGCTCGAGGGGCAAGCCGCTCAGACCCAGAAGATCATGCTCTACATCTTCCCGCTGAGCTTCCTGGTCTACGGCTGGTTCTTTCCGGTCGGCGTCCTGATCTACTGGGTCACGACGAACATCTGGAGCATGGGCCAGCAGTTCCTGGTGATCAATCGAATGGAGGCGGCGCCCGCACCCGCTGCACCGACGCCGAGTGGCCCGAGGCCCGGCGCGAAACCGCAGCAGCCTCGTGGAGCCGCTCCCAAGGTGCCGCCGAAGCCGGGGCCACAGCCCGCGGCCGATCCGCCTGCGGGCAAGCCGTCGCGGTCGACGGCTGACGTGGTGCTGCCCCCGGGTGGCGCCATCGGCGGCCCGATGGCCGCCCCGCCGAGACCTGCGCCGGCCAAGCGCCCGGCGAACCGTTCCAACAAGAAGAAGCGACGAGGACGTAGATGACCACGCAGAGCGACGACGCGGGCACCGAGGTGGCAGCGCCCGCGACCGAGACCGCCGCAGCCGGCGAGGGAAGCCTGTTGGAGCGTGAGGGTGACATCGCCGCGGACTACCTGGAGGTGCTGCTCGACATCGCCGACCTCGACGGCGACATCGACATCGACGTGGAGGCCGACCGTGCCAGCGTCTCGATCATCGGCGATGGTCTCGACGCGCTCGTCGGTCCCGGCGGCTCGACGCTGGATGCGTTGCAGGAGCTCACGCGGCTCGCGGTCTACCGCGAGACGGGCGTGCGCAGCCGCCTGATGCTCGACATCGGCGGCCATCGTGCGCGGCGCCGCGCGGAGCTGGCGACGATCGGCCGGGAGGCCGCCGAGCGGGTGCTCGCCTCCGGCGAGGCGGAGCGGCTGGCGCCGATGACGCCGTTCGAGCGCAAGGTGGTGCATGACGCGGTCGCCGCGGTCGACGGCGTGGTGAGCGAGTCCGAGGGCGAGGAGCCCGAGCGTCGCGTCGTCGTAGCGCCCGCCTGAGCTTGCAGCCAGCTCCTGGCGGCGCCGCCGATCTGCGGGTCGCGGTCGAACGCGGATTCGGCGAGCGAGCGGACCTCGCGACCCGATATGCCGACTTGCTGTGCACGGCGGGGATCGAGCGCGGGCTGATCGGTCCGCGTGAAGCCGACCGGATCTGGGACCGGCACCTGTTCAACAGCGTCGCACTCGCCCCACTGATCGCGCCCGACGCCACCGTTGTCGATCTCGGTAGCGGTGCGGGGCTGCCGGGGATTCCGGTCGCCCTGGCTCGACCAGACCTGAAGGTGATTCTCGTCGAGCCGATGGCGCGGCGGGTCGCGTTTCTCCGTGAGTGTGTGGACACGCTAGGTCTGGAGCGCGTCGAGATCCACTACGGTCGCGCACCTGACGACGTTCCGCGGGGGGAGGTTGTCGTGGCTCGGGCGGTCGCGGCGCTCCCCTCCCTCGCCGAGCTGGCGCTGACCGGGCCGAACCGCTTTGCCGAGCTGATCGCGCTGAAGGGGGCGAGTGTCCACAAGGAAGTCGCGGAGGTCCGCGGCGAGGGGCGCTTCGAGGTCGAGGTGGTCGTGGTGACGGACCCGGCTGGCGCTTCCGCTACGGTCGCCCGCGTGCGGAGAGCCAGATGACGATCGAACCGGGCCCGCCGCCGTTCACGCCGGCGCCACCCCCGGTCGATGTTTCACGTGAAACATCGCTGACGGCGGAACCGCCCCTCATGCCGCAGGTTTCACGTGAAACATCGACGTGGCCGGCCCCCGGCCGCACACGCGTGCTCACCGTCGCGAACCAGAAGGGCGGCGTCGGCAAGACCACGACGACCGTGAACCTGGCTGCGGCCCTTGCCCAGCACGGCCTACGCGTCCTCGTCGTAGACCTCGATCCGCAGGGCAATGCCTCCACTGCCTTCGATCTCCCTCATGCTCGCGGTGCTGCGTCGGTCTACGACGTACTGCTCGGCAGGAAGCGGCTGAATGAGGTGGTCGCCTCGGTGCCGGCGGTTCCGAGCCTGTGGTGCGTGCCCGCGACGGTCGACCTCGCCGGAGCTGAGGTCGAGCTCGCCCAGATGATGGCGCGGGAGTCCCGCCTGCTGCGCGCGCTCGAAGCCGAGGCCGGCGGCATGGACTACGTCTTCATCGACTGCCCGCCGTCATTGGGCCTGCTGACCATCAATGCCCTGGTAGCAGCCGCCGAGGTGCTGATCCCGGTGCAGTGCGAGTTCTACGCGCTGGAGGGCTTGACGCAGCTCCTGGAGACGATCGAGCTGGCGAAGACACATCTCAACAACCGACTCGCCGTCTCGACCATCCTCTTGACGATGTACGACGGGCGGACCCGGCTGGCGGACCAGGTGGTGGCCGACGTGCGCGGCCACTTCGGCGCGCTCGTGCTCGATGCCGTGATTCCGCGCAGCGTCCGCATCTCCGAGGCGCCCGGATTCGGGCAGACCGTGATGACCTATGACCGGTCCTCAGCCGGCGCTCGTGCCTATGAGGCGGCGGCATACGATCTCGCCGTGCGAGGGGTGAAGGTGTGAACGCCAAGAAGGGCGGGCTCGGGCGGGGCCTGGGAGCCTTGATCTCGGCGGCTCCGGACGCCGAGGCGGAGATCGGCGCGCACTTCGCGGAGATCCCGGTGGACGCGATCGAGCCGAACCCTCGCCAGCCGCGGGATGTGTTCGACGAGGAAGCCATGGCGGAGCTGGTCACCAGCATCCGCGAAGTCGGCGTTCTGCAGCCGGTGGTGGTCCGCGAGCTCGAGTCGGGCAGCTACCAGCTCGTCATGGGGGAGCGCCGCCTTCGCGCGTCCCGCGAGGCCGGCCTGTCCAACGTCCCGGCCATCGTTCGGCACACCGGCGACGACGCGATGCTCCGCGACGCGTTGCTGGAGAACCTGCACCGCCAGCAACTCAACCCGCTCGAAGAGGCCGCGGCGTACCGCCAGCTGCTCGACGAGTTCGGCGCGACCCACGAGGAGCTCGCGGAGCGGATCGGACGATCACGCTCGCAGGTGAGCAACACCATCCGGCTGCTAGGGCTGCCGCCCGCCGTTCAGCGCCGGGTCGCCGCAGGCGTGCTGTCTGCGGGCCACGCGCGGGCGCTGCTCGCGCTCGACGACCCTGAGGCGCAGGAGCGTCTGGCCGCTCGGATCATTGCCGAAGGGCTCTCGGTCAGAGCCACCGAGGAGGCGGTGTCCGACAAGGCTTCGCTGGGCCGGCCGCGGGCTGTGAAGCGCAAGGCGCTCGCCTCGCCGGCGCTGGATCGCCTCGCCGGAGAGCTTTCGGACCTGCTCGAGACCCGGGTCACCGTGGAGCTCGGCAAGCAGCGCGGAAAGCTCGTCGTCCAGTTCGCGTCGATGGGCGACCTGCAACGGGTTCTCAAGCTGCTCGCGCCGGGCGTGGTCGAGCGCAATCCCATCGCTCGCGACGAGGACGAGTAGGTCTGGGTTTGTGCAGGATTCTCGGCGCCAGGACACCGAGAATCCTGCACAAACCGCTTGAGGTCTGGTCTATACAACCTTTGCGCAGTAGGGTTTCTCCCCGGCGATTCCCCCGCCCGGAGGGTTGAGGCGCATGTTGGTGACGCGATGACGCGTCGGCTGGTGAACATCACCCTCGACAACCTCGACGATCTGCCCGGGCGCTGCCGCCGCTGCGTCTTCTGGGAGCTCGACCCCGGCGCCGGAGAGCGCGCCGCCGAGAGCGGAGACCTCGAGCTCGAGAAGGAAGCCTGGGTGTCCTCCGCGCTGCTCGAATGGGGCAGCTGCGGCAAGATCCTCTACGTCGACACGGTTGCCGCCGGCTACGTCCTGTTCGCGCCGCCTGCCTACTCGCCACGATCGGTGGCATTCCCGACGTCCCCGGTCAGCGCCGACGCCGTGCTGCTCATGACGGCACACGTCTTGCCCGAGTTTGCCGGCGGCGGGCTCGGCCGGATGCTGCTGCAGGGTGTCGCCAAGGACCTCGTACGTCGCGGCATCAAGGCGATCGAGGCGTTCGGCGACAACGCGTTCGAGGGACCCGGTCACTGCGTCATCCCGGCCGACTACCTCTTGGCCGTCGGATTCAAGACCGTGCGGCCGCATCCGCGCTACCCCCGGTTGCGGCTGGAGCTCAAGTCGGTCGCCTCCTGGCGCGAAGACGTCGAAGTTGCTCTCGAGCGGCTGCTGGGATCGATGGCAGGCGATGGGGGCTTGCGTGCGCCGGTCTTGAGCGCGCAACGCCTCATCACCCCGGCGAACCCGAACTAGGGCCGCAGCGGCCCGCTCAGCGCGCCTGATTTCTGTGAGCCGGTAGTGACCACGAACAAAGATCCCGTCGTCTCGGCGTGTCGTGCGAGGTTCGTCGGGATCGATGTGCAAAGGTGATGGGGTCGAACTGCCGACCTGGAAGTGCGGGCTGACAATCCCATAGTTGGGCCGTGACGTCATACGCCTCTCCTCAGGTCGAGATGTTCTTTCGCCCAAGGTCTTGAGTTCGACTCGAGACTCAGTCTGACTGTGCGCTAGCCGGCGAGTGCGGCGATCCGGAACTGTCCAGTCGGGACGTCGAGGTGTTCGGGCAGGTAGAGGCGCTGCAGAGCGGCGACGACCGCTTCGGCGAGCGCATCGCGGAACTCACTGGTCGCGAGCCGCGCCGCGTCGCTCGCACTGGACAGGTATCCGGCCTCAAGCCGGACGGCGGGCATTCGCGTCAGCCGGAGCAGCTCCCAGGACTTCGGGTGGGACCGGCAGTCGACCAGGTCGGTGCGCGAGGTCGCCTCGCGCACGATCAGGTCGGCCAGTCGTTGGCCCACCGCGGAGCGGGCGGCCCGCCCCGGCATCGCTGAACCGTAGAAGTAGCAGGCCACGCCGCTGGCGTGGGGACTGCTGATCGCGTCGTGGTGCAGTGAGACGACGACCTGCGCCCCGACGTCGTTGGCAAATCCGGCGCGCTCGGCCTCGGTCGGGTTGCTCTCGGCGCTGCGGGTGATGTACGTCGTGACCCCGAGGGCCCCGAGCCGCCCCTCGATCCGGGAGGCCAGGTCGAGGGTGATCTCCGACTCGGACAGGCCGTTGCCTTTGAGTCCTTCGTCGGCTCCGCCGTGCCCCGGATCGAGCACGATCGTCCGGCCGGTGAGGGTCTGACCGCTGCGACGCAGCCGCTCCTCCTCGCGCCGCTCGGAAGGCGACCCGCCAGTCACCGTGCGCTGCAGCTGCTCGAGGGCCCGCAGCGTGCCCGGCCCGAGCGTCCCGTCGGCGCGCAGCCCGACGTTGCGTTGGAACTCACGCAGCGCCGCGTCCGTGGCGGGCCCGAAGATGCCGTCACAACGGCCCGGGTCGAACCCGAGCTCGAGCAGGCGCTGCTGGAGAGTTGCGACGTCGTCGCCGACGATCGGCCGGTTGACGGTGTAGGTCAGGACCCGGTCGCCGAAGCGCCAGTGAGCCTCGTCGAGGCAGCGGTAGGTCTCCGCGCCCACGATGCCGTCGACCCGAAGCCCGCGCGCCTGCTGGAAACCGCGCACCGCACGGTCCAGGTGATGGTCGAACTCTTCACTGCGCGCATCGCGCAGCGCGCCGTCCAGAAAGCCGAGCCCGACGAGCTTCGAGCGGATCTCGGCGACACCACTGCCGCGATCGCCCAGTCGGAACTCGGTCACGGGTGCGATGTTACGCAGCGCGCGACGCGTCGAAACCCCTTACGGGTCTTGAACGTCCAGCCGGTTCGGGTTCGGACTAGATGTAGTCCTCGAGGTCGCGCAGCAGCGCCGCCTTCGGCTTGGCGCCCACGATCGACTTGACGACCTCGCCGCCGGAGAACACAGACATCGTGGGGATCGACATGACCTGGTAGCGGCGGGTGATCTCAGGGTTCTCATCGGTGTTCAGCTTCGCAACGACGATCTTGCCGGCGTGCTCAGCGGCGATCTCCTCGAGAACTGGGGCGACCATCTTGCACGGTCCGCACCACTCGGCCCAGAAGTCGACGATGACGGGCACGTCACTGCCGAGCACCTCGGTGTCGAATGTGGCATCGGTGACGGTCTTGGTGGCGGCACCCATCAGGCTCTCCTCGAAGTCGTTGCGGACGTTGGGTCAACGCTCCACTCAGTGGGGATGTTCCCATCCCGGGAAGACGTTATTGATCGGGTGGTGACTCGGTCAGTGCTGGTCTTCGAGGTACTTCTCGACGTCGATCGCGGCTGAACAGCCGGTCCCGGCCGCCGTGATCGCCTGGCGGAAGGTCCGGTCGACCAGGTCGCCGCAGGCGAACACGCCGGGGACGTTGGTGCGGGTTCGCGGAGCATCCACCACCACGTAGCCGTCGGCGTCGAGCTCGACCTGCCCGCGGACCAGCTCGCTGCGCGGGTCGTGCCCGATCGCGACGAACACCCCACCGACCGCCAGCGTGGAGGTCTCGCCGGACGCCACGTCCTCGAGCACGAGGCCGTTGACCTTGCCGTCGCCGGCGACCTCCTTGACCACGCTGTTCCACGCAAAGGAGATCTTGGGGTTGGACAGCGCCCGCTCGGCCATGATCTTCGAGGCGCGAAGCGTGTCGCGGCGGTGCACGATCGTGACCGACGACGCGAACTTCGTGAGGAATGTGGCCTCTTCGACCGCGGAGTCGCCGCCGCCGACCACGGCGATCGGCTGGTCGCGGAAGAAGAACCCGTCGCACGTCGCGCACCACGACACTCCGTGACCGGAGAGATCCTTCTCACCGGGTACGCCGAGCTCGCGGTAGGCCGAGCCCATCGCGAGGATGACCGTCCTGGCCTGGTGGACCTCACCGCCGACCGTCACCCGCTTCACGTCATCGGACAGGTCGATCTCGGTGGCGTCGTCCGTGACGATCTCGGCGCCGAACTTCTCGGCTTGCTTGCGCATCATGTCCATCAGCTCGGGACCCATGACGCCGTCGGGGAATCCGGGGAAGTTCTCGACCTCGGTCGTGTTCATCAGCGCGCCGCCGTACTGGAAGCCCTCGATGAGCAGCGGCTTGAGGTTCGCGCGCGCGGTGTAGAGCCCCGCGGTGTATCCGGCGGGACCGGACCCCACGATGACGACGTCTCTGACCGTGTCGGTCATGTGTCTGCTCCCTCGCCGTGAACACTTGCAGAGCCATCCGGGCAACGCAGAGTCTAGGAACGACATTCCCGCACATGGAAGGCTGGCAGGCGTGCCCGAGACGATCGCCGCGCTTCGCTGCGCGGTGCACCCCGGCCGTGCGGCACGCGATCGCTGTCCGAGCTGCGACCGGCCGCGCTGCGACGACGACGCAACCGCGTACGGTGACCGCGGCTGCGGTGCCTGCCAGGTCGAGTCGGACGAGCGGCGGCCTCGCTCCCGGTCGGAGCGGCTGATCGCGGCGGGCCTGGCCGGCATCCCGGTCGCCGTCGTGGGCGGCTGGATCTACTCGCAGTACGTCGAGGTCCACATCTTCTCGTGGCTCGTGCCGGCCCTGATCGGCGTCGCCGGCTCGTCCACGTGTGCCTATGCCTGGCAGCGTGGCGGCGGTCTGTCACGGCCGGCCGTCGCTATCAGCGCGGTCGCCGCGGTGCTGGGCACCGCGTTCGGGTTCCGGTTGTTCCCCCACGGCCCGCACAACCCGCTTCACCCGGCGAACGAGGTCACGTTTCCGTACGTGTGCGCCGCACTCGGCGCGGTGCTGTGGCCGATCGCTCTGGGTCCGCCGCGCAAGCCCAAGTCACCCGGCGATGACCAGCCCGCCTAGTGCGGCCTCGAAAGCACCTGGAAGTCGAGCAGCGACGTCTCGTCGCAGGCTGCGGCCACGACGTACACGTCGAGCTTGCTCGCATCGTCTGTGTCCGCGAAGACGAACACGACCGAAGGCACCCGGTGGAGGTGTTCCTTCTTGTTGGTCCACCGCCCGAAGTCGGCGGCGAGCGGCGCGGCGTTCGGGGTGTCGGTGATGAAGGCGGCGCAGTGCAGCAGCGCCGCGCGTGACCCCTCGAGGCGCTGCAACGGCGCCGCGACAGAGGGTGCAGCGAGGGCTGCCTGCGGTGGTGCGGACGCCGGGAGCTTGTTGGTCGACGTGTACTGCGGAGCGCGAGATGTCGATGAGGCGCTGCCGCCTGCGCCGGCTACGCCCGGCCCGTTCTGCGCAAGCGGCACCGGCGCCGCACCGAGCGCGTCGGCCGACGCTCCGGGCAGAAGTCCGGGTGCCAGATCGCCGATGGTCTGCGGCGTGTAGGTGCGGCCGGTTGCTTCCTGCACCAAGCTCTGCGGTGCCCTGGTGGGGACCAGAGCGGGCTTCGCCGCGAGCCCGCTCGCTAGGTGGTTGTCGTCGTGGTGGTCGTGACGAGTCGTTCCGATGCCGATGCCTACACCGGCGAGTACGACGACAGCCGCGGCCGCGACGTACGCCCACGGGGGAACACCGCTGAGGCGACGCGCGCGTACCTCGCCGAGGTCGGGCACCACGTCCGTGCCGGATGTCGCCTCCGCATCGCGAAGCGTGCGATCGATCCGCGCCACGACGTCAGGCGGCATCGCGACCGGCCCGAGGTCGCCCAAGCGCTGCTGCGTCTTGTGGAGCGCGTCCGCCAGCGCGGTGCACTCGTCGCAATCGGCAAGGTGACGCGTCGCTGCGGCGGCGCGCCGACGCGCGAGCAGGCCCGCGTCGAGCTCAGCGAGCTCGTCGAGGGTCAGGTGCTCGCTCACGGTTGTTCCTCCGGTTCGGTCTCGTGTGATTCGTTGGATTCGACGTGCGAGTCGGTCGCGCCGTTCCCATGAGTGCGCGGGTCCAGCTCGTACAGCCGCTCTGCGAGACGTGCCCGGGCGCGAGCGCAGCGACTCTTCACGGTGCCGGCCGGTACGCCGAGGATCTGGGACGCCTCTTCGACGCTGAAGCCCTCGATGTCGACGAGGACGACCGCTGACGACTGCTCAACGGGCAGGCTTCGCAGTGCGGCGGTGACCGCGAGCGCGGTGTCGCGGTCGGCGATCGCATCGGTTGCGGGCGCCGGCGGCTCCTCCAGCAGCGGCTGCGTGGGGCGAACCGCGCGCCGGCGAGCCAGGTCGAGACAGGCGTTGACGACGATTCGATGCAGCCACGTCGTCACGGCGGAGCTCCCGCGGAAGCCGGCGGCACCGCGGTACGCCGACAGCAGCGCGTCCTGCAGCGCGTCGGCGGCGTCCTCGGGGTTCCCGAGCGTGCGGAGCGCGACCGCCCAGAGCCGGTCGCGATGTCGCGTGACGATCTCGGCGAAGGCGGCCGGGTCGCCGCCGACGTGACGCGCCAGCAGGTCGGCGTCGCCGAGCGGTTCGTCGCCCATGGTTGACGTCGAGCGTATCTAGTGGAGCAGCGAGAACTCGGCGATTCCGAGCGAGTACTGGTTCGCGCCGGTCTTCGGCAACGACGTGATCCAGACCAGCCAGTACCTCGCGTGCACCGAATGGTCGAGCTGCAGGGTTACCGACGCGGGGCTTGCGTTGCGACTCGCGACGAGTGGGAGGTCGTCGGCCTTGGCAGGTGGGGTGGAGCCGGCCCGTAGCTCGATGTCCGCGCCCGGAGCGGAGAGCAGCAGTCGCGCCGTATCGACAGTCTTTGCCCGGCCCAGGTCGATCAGCAGCCCGACACCGTCCTTCAAGCCGCCGAACCGAGGGCTGCCTCGGTAGACGTCAGTCGTCCACGCCGTCGACGGGTCGTCATCGACGGCGAGGCCGACCCCGCCGGGGTCCTCTGTCCCGTTGCCGTCCGGATCGAAGCTGGTGGCGGTCGGCGGCGTCGACCACACCGGACGGGTGCCGGCGGAGCCGTGGTTGTGCGACTGCGGGAACGTCGATGCCGCGACCCGGTCCGCTCCCGGCACCCGCCCGAGCCGGCTGCCCGCAGTCCATGACCCGAGTCCGACGCCGGCCACGAGCACCGGAGGCACCACCCACCACGCGACCTGCCGCATCCGCTCGCGGCGCATCGGATCCAGCTCATCCGCAGGATCCACCAGCGGTGCCTGCGGTAGCCGCGACAGCGCCCGCGACAGCGCCGTCGCATCGGCGTAGCCGCCCTCGAGCGCTCGGGCAGTCACCTCACCGAGCGCTCGCGGAACCCCGCGACGCTGCGTGCGAGGGTGGATCCCGTCGCCACGGCGTACCTGTGGAAGGCCGCCCCAACCGCGCAGCGGCCAGTGACCGGTGAGCGCTGCGAACAGCAGCGCGCCGAGACCGCGAACGTCGTCGTACGTCTCATCGGGTGACAACGCTCGGTTGATCTCGAGACCGGTCAGGCGCGGGTTCCCGTCGGCCGGGATCATCACCTCGTCCGGGTGCAGCCAGCCATGCCGGGCGCCGGCTGCCTGGGCCGCCGCGACTGCCTGCGTGCAGCTCGCGACGAGGAAGGTCGCGACCGGCGCCCGCAGCGCCTCACGTCGCAGCAAGGTGGTGAGTGGCTGACCCTCGACCCACTCGCAGACGATCCAGACGGTGACGGCGCGGCCGGCGGGGACGGTGCCGACATCGAGAACCCGGACCCACCGGGCGTCCGGCACGCCACCCGCGCGTCCGGCGGCCGCCGCTATCGCTTTCGCGTCCGTCCGGGTTCGCGCTGCGTGCAGCTGGACCGCGACGGAGCGGTCGAGGACCTGGTCGGTGGCGCGCCACAGCTCGCGGTCACCGGCGGCACGGCACTGCCGGTCCAGCCGATAGCGGTCGTCGATGAGGTCCCCGGCGCCGAGACCTGCCACCACGGTTTGATGTTACGGAGGGTTCAGGAGATCGGCGCAGGCTCGCGCGGGCCCGTCAGGCGGCCCACGGCCGGGTCGCGCCGTAGAACCCGGCCATGTACACGGGCTGAATCTGGATCACGGTGCCGGTGTGTGGCGCCGCGATCATCAGCCCGCCTCCGAGATACATCGTCACGTGGTGGATCGTCGCCGCGTTTGACAGGTCGGTCGCCCAGAACAACAGGTCGCCCGGCTCGAGATCGGCCAGCGACGGGTGCGGACCGGCGTTGTACTGGTCGGCCGCGACGCGCGGGAGCGTGATGCCGGCGTGTGCGTACGCGCCTTGCGTCAGGCCGCTGCAGTCGTAGGAGCCAGGGCCGGTGCCGCCCCATTGATAGGGCTTGCCGAGCTGCTGCTTCGCCCAGGCGATGGCGTCGGCAACTGTCTGGTTCGGGGGTGCAGCCTCGCCGGACCCGACGGTTCCGCCGGCTGCCGCGACCGCACTGGCGAAGTCCTTGGCACCTTGCGCCTGCTGGGCGGCGAGGGTGATCGAGTACAGCCGTCGGATGGTGCCGTTGACGTTCGCGAGCTCGTGCTTCTGCTCCGCGATCAGAGCGGTGATCTTCGCCGACTCGTTACGGCGGCTGACCTGCAGCTGCGTGACCTTCGAGGTGATCTTTGCGTCACGGTCGTCGAGCGACTGCGCGTTGGAGATCGTCTGCTCGGCAGCGGCGGCGTTGTTCGCCTCGAAGTCGATGACCGCGGTCGCCAGCTTGTACCTGTCGAGGGCGTCGAGCGGATCCTCGCCGTCGAGCATCGCGGCGAGCATGGCGGGGTCGCCGCCACTCTCGTACAGGGCACGCGTGCGATCGGCGACTTCCTGCTGAGCGGCCGCGGCGCTGGCCTGGATCGCGTCGAGCGCTTGGTCGGCTTGGATCTGCTGGCCGACCGCTGCCTGGAGCTGTTCCTGCGCCGCGTCGTACCGTTCGGTCGCGACCTCGGCCTTGGTCTGCAGCTGCTCGATCGAGCGGGCCAGGCTCGCCGCTTGAGCTCGCGCGTCGCCGAGCGGGTCCGCACTCGCAACCGGAACTCCGGCGATGATGATTCCGGCCACCGTCGCCACGGCCGCGACAGCGATCGACCTGCTTCCCCGCATGTCAGCCGGTGTCCACGCTCGCGTCGCCGTGCTCCCACGCGACGAGCAGGCTGTGCATGAAGCCCAGATGGCTGAAGACGAGGGTTTGCGCTTGCTTACGCAGGACGAGATGAACCGTGCCGTCCGGGTCGATGGCGAATCGTCCGTGACTGCCACACACGCCGGCTTGCGACTTGGCGCCCGTGCAGATGTAGTCGCAGCCCGTCGGTATCGAGCTGGGCGACGCGAGGGTGGAGTTGGCTTTCAGCTCGCTCATGCACTTCGCCGACTGCTTGCCGGCCAGGTAGGTGATCGCGCCCTGGAATGCGGTGTCGGCGTTCTGCGGGACACCATCGCTGCTGGCGCTCGACCACGCCGAGCTCGCCGCGTAGGCGGCGTTCTGGGCGTCGTTCTCAGCGCTGAGGTGGGTGGCGATCGTCACGAATGTGTCGTAACCGAGGACGCCGAAGACGGCCAAAGCAATGGCAAGCTTGACCATCCACGGCACGCCGATGGCGCCCTGATCGGAGCCGAGGCGCATAGAGCAAAATGTCGGCGCGCGTGACCGGTTTCTTAACCCGTTGCGGGTCAGCGATGCTGCGCTCGGAATCGCCCAACAGGTAGCAAACCGACCAGCTGGTGCAGCTCCGGAATGCGCATCCGGCGAGCGAGCAGGACGAAGCACCCCGCACCCACGGGCGCGGCGACGGCGATCGTCGCGAGCGCGCCCGTCGTTCCGGTGCCGGTCGCGTGGCGCAGCACGAGGATGAGCAGCTCGGTCGGGACGGCGGCGACGAGCGCCGCGACGATCAGCCGGACGTGGGTACGGATCACGAACGTCCGTTGCGTTGCGGCGAGCCGCCGTCGGAGCTTCACCGCGAAGACGATCACTCCGGCGGCGTAGGAGATCGAGTAGCCCGCTGCCAGCCCGACAACCCGGTCACCGGACGGGAGCACGACGTAGAGCAGGACGTCGGCCGCGAGGTTCAGCCCGGTGATCCAGAGATTGACGAGCATCGGCGTGCGCGAGTCGTGAACGGCGAGCCACGCCCGAAGCTGCATCTGGAATGCGGAGAACGGCAACAGGCCGACCGCGAATGCGATCAGCACACGTCCGGTGAGGGCTGCGCCGGCGTGCGTCGTGTGACCGTGTGCGAGCACGAGCACGGCGATCGGCGTGCCGAGCGTGACGAGCAGGAGGGTGGCGGGCACCAGGACGACGCCCGCGAGCGACAGCCCTTCGGCCAGTGTGTGTGCGACCGCGGCATCGTCGCCTGCAGTCCCGCTGCGGCTCATCGAGGGGAACAAGGCGGTGATGACGGTGACCGCCACGACCGCGTACGGCAGCGAGAACAGCAGGTATCCGTAGGAGTAGATGGCGAGCTGTCCGCGCCCGTGGTCGATCGCCTCGGCGAGGTCGGAGATCACGACGTAGCCGAGCTGGTTCGTCACGACGTAGCCGAGCACCCATCCGGCGAACGGCCCGGCGCGCTGCAGACCGGAATGTTGCCAGTCCCACCGTGGCTTGAGCCGGACGCCCACATGCCTCAGGGCCGGAAGCAGCGCGATCGTCTGTACGACGACACCGGCCGTCGTACCGATGGCCAGCACGAGGATCTGCGGGTGCGAGAGGTGACCCGCGCGAGGCGGCGAGCGCGTGATCGCCGCGAACGCGATCCCGCTTGCGATGACGACGACGTTGTTGAGGACCGGTGCCCACATCGGGGCGACGAAGCTGCCGCGGATGTTGAGGATCGCTCCCAGGATCGCGCCGAGCCCGTAGAAGAGGAGCTGCGGCAGGAAGAAGCGAGCGAAGGTGACCGCTAACGCCTTCTGCGCGGGTCGGGCGTTGTGCGCGTAGATCGAGATGACCCACGGCGCGACCAGCACGGCGACGATCGCGACCGCCGTGAGGACCGTTGCGACGATGGTGACGAGCCGCTGCGCGAATGCCTCGCCGTCGTCCGTGTCGTGGTGCGCGGCTTGCACGAGCAGCGGAATGACAAGCGCGGACAGGATGCCACCGAGCAGCAAGTCGTAGAGCGCGTTGGGCACGGTGTTCGCGACCGTGTAGGCGTTGTTCACGGCCCCGACGCCGAGTGCGTACGCGATGACGACAGTGCGGATGAACCCGGTGCCGCGCGAAGCCAGCGTGCCGACGGCCATCGCGACGCCACTGCGGGCGAGCGCGGATCGCCCGGTATCCGGTAGCGGTTCCGTCACGGGGCGGGTGCGCTACCGGCCCGGCGCGTGGCGAGTGCGCGGCGGGTGAGCCGGATCCCGACGGCCACCAGCAGTGCGGCGGTCGCAGCTCCGGTGATCACAAGCGTGATGGTCCCGTAAACCGTCGAGCGGACGTACAACTGCACCGGCGTGCCGTACTTCTGTCCATTCGGCGTGAGCAGCTGCACCGTGAGCGGAAAGACGCCGGAGGTCTTGGCCGTCGCATGAACGTCGACGGTCGTCTGCCGGTTCGCGGGAATCGCGACGCTCACCCTGCCGTGGTGGGGAAGTGTCAGCCGTTGCCCCGCGTTCTCGAGCTGGATGGTGATGCTTGCCGGAGCGCTGAGGTTGTTCGCGATGGTGACGGGCACCTTGCCGCCGTGACCGGTGAGCGTCACGGTGCTGTACGGCGCGGACACGATGTGCACGGCGTCGTACTGGGTGTGCAGGCTCGCTGAGAACGCGTTGAGCCAGGCTTGCCGTGCGCCGGGCGCGCCTCGCCAGGCCGATGAGAGCGCACGCAACAGCGCGGTGCTGAACGGCCGAGTCTCCGCGTCACCGGGTGGCAGGACAGCGGTGAGCTGCGAGAGCAGACGTTGCTGCTTGGCCACCGACCTGACGTACGACGGCGGCAGCTCGGCGTGTCTCGCGGCGCTCGGATAGGTCAGTGGCTGCCGCTCGACCGACGTGTCGGGCGGGCCCGCCAGGATCGAGCCGACCGTCGTCGAGCTCAGCCAGGGCACCTTGCCGGTGTCGGCCAGCAGATCGGTCGCGAGGGTGGGTGACGGGTCCCATCTGCGGGCCGGGGCGATCAGGATGCTCCGCCGGTAGGAGGGCGCTTCGGCCTCGATCATCAGTGTCTCGCCGAGATAGCGCTGCAACGTGACCCGTGAGGTGCCGGGCGTCTCCGCGCCCTCGGAGATCGCGGTCGAAAGGATCGAGTCGGACAAGGTGGTGGGGATCGGGCCGGCGGCGGTCACGAGAGAGGCGAGCGACGAGGGCGTCTCGTTCGGAGCGATCACCGGCGGAAGGGCGCTGTCCGAGAGCACCAGGCTGGTCGCGCCGTCGCTGAAGAGCGCGTCGACGGCACGCTGGTCGATCAGGCCGCCGGGCGGCCAACCGGCGTCCAGCAACATCGCGCCCGGGAGCAGCCGCTGGATGACCCGCTTGCCTGAGGTGGCCGCGACGCCGACGAGGGTCGACAGACCGTTGCGCACAGCGGCGGCGACGTCCGGGTCGCCGTACGGGAGCGGGATCGTGTCGGCGCCTGTCGTCGCGTCGCGCAGCGAAGTGAGCCAGGCCCGCGCCTCGACACTGCCGGTGCCCGCCGTCGGCTTCGGTGAGTGGGCGACCTGATAGCTGCCGCGCATCGCTTCGACGTCGTCGAGCAGCATGGGGTCGATCGCCCATGTGACCGGCACGTCGGTGGCAGCGGGGCGCGCCGTGGCGGGCTGCTTGTGGTGGCTCCGGCTCTTGAGGGCCGGTGGCGGTGCCTGGTGAGCGGCAGCGGCAGCGGCGGCCAGCAGGCCACCGAGGCGCCCGTCCGGCTTCAGCTCGCCGGCGAGGTCGTCGTCGCCCCACGTCACTGAGGTGTCGCGATGCGGCCGGTCGACCAGCGGCCACAGCCACGCGACGTCGAGTGGCTGCAGGCCGACCGCCTGTCTCGGCGCCCACGGCAGGAAGGTCCGCAGGTTGCCGACCGGACCCGCGCCGAAGCCGGTGTCGCCGGACACGGCGATGCCGAGCGCTCGAACCTGCCAGCTCGAGGTCGGCAACCCGGTCGTGACCGGGTCCATCGTCGCCCGCAGCGAGAACGACTCGTGCTGACCGGCGGCGAGGGTGCCCGCCGCGAGCGGCGAGCTCGCAGCGAGGGTGATCGGCAGATCTGCCACGGTCCCGGTCGGGTCGTCGGCGTAGGCGTCGAAGGTGCTGCGTGCGGAGATCGCGCTTCCCATCCGCAGCTCGATCGTCAGGTTGCTGACCGGCTCTGCCGAGATGTTCGTCACGGTGCCTTTGAGGACGAGTGTGTCGCCGGGCTGCGGTGCGATCGGGCGCAGCGTCGTCAGCGCGAGGGTCACCGGAAGCACGTCAGCGGGGCTGGTGAGAGCCGTGGCGGCCGGCGCGGCGAGCCCGATCGGCGACAGCGCAAGGCCGCCGGCCAGGCACCCGGCGGCGGCGCGGGATCTCAGCCGTACCCCGCGGGGGCGCGCCGTCATGCGGTGTCGGCGAGAAGCCCCGGCACGGCCTGCACCAGCCGCCGCTCGTCGTCGTAGGCCAGCCGCTCTGCGAGCTGCGTCAGCGGCACCCACTCGACCTGCTCCACCTCGACGTCCTCGTCGGAGAGCTCTCCGCTCTGCGCCATCAGAAGGAAATGGTGCACCGTCTTGTGGATTCGGCGACCTTCCGCCACGAACCAGAAGTCGATGGTTCCAAGTGGGGCGAGCACCCGACCCGTGATCCCGGTCTCCTCAGCGACCTCTCGGATCGCTGCGTCCTCAGTCGTCTCACCCGCCTCGACATGACCCTTCGGAAGCGACCACCGCAGCCGGCCACGGCGGTCGAGGCGGCCGATCAGTGCAGCACGAGCGGCCATGTCGCTGCCGTCCACGACGAGCCCGCCCGCCGAGGTCTCCTCGACGCGTCGCAGGTAGCGGCGCGCTGAGGGGGACATGAATCCGATCCTACGAGCGGCCTCGAACCGCCTGTCCGCCCAACTTTCCTAATGTGGTGGCCGTGCCGGCGGCAGGGGATGAGTGGATCGCGGCTGCCGCGAGGCGGGCGATTCAGGAGCTCGTGCGGCTGAGCCCTGTCATCGACCCGCTCGCGACCCGGTTTCGCGATGCCGGTCACGAGCTCTACCTCGTCGGTGGTCCGGTGCGTGACGCCCTGCTGGGTCGACCGACCGCTGACCTGGACTTCACCACGGATGCCAGGCCGGAACGGATCCTGGAGATCGTCAAGCCGCTCGGGCCGACGTGGACGACCGGCATCGAGTTCGGGACCGTCGGCGTGCAGCACGGTGAGCACCGTTGCGAGATCACGACCTTCCGCAGCGATGTCTACGACCCTTCCTCGCGCAAGCCGCAGGTCGACTTCGGCGACACGATCGAAGGTGACCTGATTCGGCGCGACTTCACGGTCAACGCGATGGCCGTCGCGCTTCCGCTCGACGCCGCCCGGCCGATCGTCGACCCGTCGGGGGGGCTCGACGACCTCGCTGCGCACCTGCTCCGTACGCCGATCGAGCCGGAGCAGTCCTTCAGCGACGACCCGCTGCGCATGATGCGCGCGGCTCGCTTCGTGGCGCAGCTGGGCTTCGCGGTCGACCCCGCGACGTTGAACGCGATCCGTGAGATGACTGACCGGCTGGACATCGTCAGCGCGGAGCGAGTGCGTGACGAGCTCACCAAGCTGATGCTCGGCGCGAACCCGCGGCTCGGTCTCGCCATCCTCGTCGAGACCGGGATGGCCGACCACGTCCTGCCGGAGGTCTCGCGACTGCGAGACACGGTCGACGAGCACCGCCGTCACAAGGACGTCTATGCCCACACGCTCACAGTGCTCGAGCAGGCGATCGCACTGGAGCCCGACGGCCCCGACCTCGTGCTTCGCATGTCCGCGTTGCTGCACGACATCGGGAAGCCGAGGACCAAGGCGGTCGACCCGGACGGCAAGGTCAGCTTCCACCACCACGAGGTGGTCGGGGCGTCGATGACCAGGAAGCGCCTGTCCGATCTGCGATACCCGAAGGACGTCGTCGAAGACGTCACGCGGCTGGTCGAGCTGCACCTGCGGTTCCACGGTTACTCGGGTGGTGCGTGGACCGATGCGGCGGTGCGTCGCTACGTGCGCGATGCCGGCCCGCTGCTGGAGCGGCTGCACCGGCTGACGCGTTCGGACTGCACGACGCGCAACGCACGGAAGGCAGCGGCGCTGGCCGCGGCGTACGACTCGCTTGAGGAGCGGATCGCGGTCCTCAGCGAGCAGGAGGACCTCGCGGCGATCCGTCCCGACCTGAACGGCAACGAGATCATGGCCGAGCTCGGGTTGGCGCCCGGCCCGGAGATCGGCAAGGCGTACAAGCATCTGCTGGAGCTCCGCATGGAGCGCGGTCCGATGGAGCGCGAGGAGGCGGTCGCCGCGCTTCACGCCTGGGCGGCGGAGCACCTGGGCCGGTGATCCCCGGCGTGTCGAGGTCCCAGGACCACGCGCCGAATAGTCATCTCGGACTATGGAGAGCATGGACTTGCCGGGCGACAATGCACCAATGAGGCGAACCGGACGTTCGGCTCTTGCCCAGGGTGCAGCGGCGGTCGCGGTCATGGCCGCGGGCGTCGTCGTCGTCGCGACCAATGACTCGACGCCGGTCTCGAGCGCCGCGACCGTGCTCGGCGCGGTCCGCAACGCGAGGATCGTCAGCGCGTCCGGCGCCACGCGCGTGGCGACGGCCGGGATGCACCTTCTCGATGGCGATGTCGTCAGCACCGGCTCGGGTGGTTCAGCCGAGCTGAACACTCGCGGCCGGACGACCCTGCTCGGCGCGTTCGGCGCACTGGCCGTCGTCAACGGCAGCCGGCAGCAGCTGCGCACCGGCACCGCCGTGGTCGATGCGTTGCACGGCCCGTCGCTCGACATCGATCTGTCAGGCGACACCGTGTCGATCCCCCGAGGGTCGGCAACCGAGGCGGCTCGCGGGCCATCGACGCGGGTGGGCGCCCTGTCCGGACCAGCGGCCATCACCAGCACCGGCGGACGACGGCTCGTGCTGACTGCGTTGTCGCAGGCAGTCCTCAGCGGCGACGCGCTGCCGGCCGGGACAACCCCGCTCCACCTGACTGACAGCGCCCACGAGAGCACCGTCGTACCTGCCTTGGTCCGCGACGACGAGGCGCTGCAAGGTTTGGCGCGCGGGATCGACACGACCGGCCGCTCGACGGCTCATGTCGTCGAGGCGTCGTGGACCGGGACGACGCCGCCGGTCCCGAATCACGTGAACCGTTCCGAGCGCGTCCTGCCCGTGCTGATCGCGGACTCGACGCACGGTGGCACTGCGCAGCAGCGTTACGACGACTCCGTCGCATGGCGCGCCGAGGGCGGATCGTGGGGCGTCGTGCTCCACCTGCTGTCGGGCCGAGCCTCGGCGGTGGAGGCCACACTTGCGGCGCTGCAGCGCAGTGGGCAGTCACCCGGTCGGGTCGGCACCGTCACGCCGACGGGGGTCTCGGCCGCCGGCAACCCGCCAACCGTTCGCGCGACGCGGCCTGTCACGAGGCCCAGCCGGACGGGCTCCGACGACACCAAGCCACCAGCGAGTCCGGGCCCGGGCGGCGTGGTCGCCCCGTCACCGCCGCCGGACAACCTGCTCGGTGGGCTCGTCGTAACGGTGCAGAACGTGATCGATGGCGTGCTCGGCATCCTGCCGCACGACAAGAACATCGAGGAGCCGGTGTACCGGCCGAAGCCGAAGCCCAAGAAGGCCGTGACCAGCGCCACGCAGGCGGTGACGAGCGCGACGACGAAGCGGACCGCGACGACCACCAAGAAGTCGACGGCGAAGGCCTCCACCGACGCGGCCACCCCGGCAGCGACAGCGACTCCATCGAACGGTCTGCTGAGCAACCTGCTTGGCGGCCTCCTGCATCCGCAGGGCTAGCCTTCCGCGACACGCGTGTCACATGCGTGTCGTGAGATGCAGCCTCCGTGTGACATGCGGGTCGTGAATCACGACACCCGTGTGACATGCGGGTCGTGAATCACGACACCTGTGTGACATGCGGGTCGTGAATCACGACACCTGTGTGACATGCGATCTTGCGTAGCTCGCGGCGATGAGCAGGTACGCCGCGCTCATCGCGACGATGGATGCGGTGCTGCGGCCGGACAGCGGCAGCGCGAACGCACCGACGACGGCCATCGCGGCAAAGCAGGTGTTCGATCCGGCGTCGTAGATCGCGAACGCGCGGCCGCGGAAGTCGTCCGCCACCGCTTCTTGGACGATCGTGTCGACGCAGACCTTCGTGATCTGCATGCCGAATCCCAGCGCGGCTGCCGACAGCAGGTAGAGCGGAAGGCGGTACGGCGCGCCGAGGGCGATCCCCGAGACGGCGGGCAGCGCCGTGCCGATCGTGATCGAGCGGTGCAAGCCGATGCGACGGGCCATCCGAGGCGTGATCAGCGCCGCGACGACCAGACCGACACCACCGGCGGTCGCCGCTTGGCCGGCTCCGACCAGGCCGGCACGCAGCGGGCCTTCGCCGTGGAAGGTGTTGCGGTAGAGCAGCAACGTCATGATCGTCCAGAGCCCGAACAGGCCGCGAATGCCGAACATGACGCCGAGCACGCGAGCGGCCTGGCGATGCCGCCAGACGTAACGGGCACCGGAAGCCAAGCCCGCCGCGACCGCGCCGAGCTCCGACCGCAACGACCCGAGCGACGGCTCGTGAGGCCCGAGCCGGTCGAGCGGAAGGCGGGCCGCCGTGACCGCTGCCGTCACGTAGCCGAGGACCGAGACGGCGGCGACCGCCGCGTTGCCGTGGTCGCCCGCGCCGGCGACCTGCCGCACGGCAAGTCCGAGGCCTGCCCCGGCCAGAGTCATCACGGTTCCGGCGGTTGTGCTCAGCGAGTTGCCGAGGACCAGCTGCTCGTCGGGGACGAGGCTCGGCAGTGCCGCGCTCTGTGCGGCGAGGTAGAACCGGTTGACCGCAAGCGCACCGAAGGCGGCGAGGTCGAACACTGCCGACCGTGATCCCGCCACGGCCAGCAGCACAGCGGACAACCCCGCAACCGCGCCATGGATCGCGGCACCTCGGGTCAGCACGCGCTGGCGGTGCCAGCGATCGAGGAACACCCCGACGAACGGGCCGACCAGGCTGTACGGCAGCACCAGCAGCACCAACCCGCCGGCGACCTGCGCGGGCTGGGTGTGGTGCTCCGGGTTGAACAGCAGCGCGCCGTACAGGCTCGCCTGGAACACGCCGTCCGCCGCCTGCGAGAAAAGCCGAGCGGCCAGCAGTGTGGTGAACCACTGCTGGCCGAACAGCTCGCGCAAGCTCGTTGCGCGGGGACTCCGCACTCCGTTCGGACCTGGCCCGCCCAGATGCGGCAGGCGTCTCTAGCGCTCGATGGTGCCTTCGATGAAGTTGGCGACCGCCTCGCGCGCCTCGTCGTCGCTGTACTGGACCGGCGGCGACTTCATGAAGTACGACGATGCCGACAGGATCGGGCCGCCGATGCCGCGGTCCTTCGCGATCTTGGCCGCGCGGATCGCGTCGATGATGACGCCCGCGGAGTTCGGCGAGTCGTGCACCTCGAGCTTGTACTCGAGGTTGAGCGGAGTGTCACCGAACGAGCGGCCCTCGAGTCGCACGTAGGCCCACTTGCGGTCGTCGAGCCACGGCACGTGGTCCGACGGCCCGATGTGGACGTCGGCATTGCGCATCTCGTGCGGGATCTGCGACGTCACGGACTGCGTCTTGGAGATCTTCTTCGACTGCAGGCGCTTGCGCTCCAGCATGTTCTTGAAGTCCATGTTGCCGCCGAAGTTCAGCTGGTACGTGCGCAGCAGCTCGACGCCGCGGTCCTCGAACAGCTTCGCGAGCACGCGGTGGGTGATCGTGGCGCCGACCTGGCTCTTGATGTCGTCGCCCACGATCGGAACACCCGCGTCTTCGAACTTCTTGGCCCATACCGGGTCGCTGGCGATGAAGACCGGAAGCGCGTTGACGAAGGCGACGTTGGCGTCGATCGCGCACTGCGCGTAGAAGCGGTCCGCGTCCTCGCTGCCGACCGGCAGGTAGGACACGAGGACGTCGGCCTTGCTGTCCTTGAGGATCTGCACGACGTCGACCGGCTCGTCGTCGGACTCATCGACCATCTCGCGGTAGTACTCGCCGAGGCCGTCGTAGGTGTGGCCGCGCTGGACGATCACACCGCTCGGTGGGACGTCGCAGATCTTGATGGTGTTGTTCTCGCTGGCGACGATGGCCTCGGAGAGGTCGCGGCCGACCTTCTTGCCGTCCACGTCGAACGCAGCGACGAACTCCACGTCGCGGACGTGGTACCCGCCGAACTCGACGTGCATCAGACCGGGAACCCGCGCCTCGGGGTCGGCGTTCTTGTAGTACTCAACGCCCTGGACGAGCGACGAGGCACAGTTGCCAACGCCGACGATGGCGACTCGGACGGAACCCATTAGCTGGTCTCCTAACAAATGGCGCGCGGAGCGCGACGTAGTTGCGGGTTACTTCGCGGTTTGTGGGGTTGCGGTACGTCGGGTGCGAGCGGGGCGGACTGCCACGCCTGCGCGCTCAGTTGCGATGAGCTCGTTGAGCCATCGCACTTCGCGCTCCACCGACTCCAGGCCGTGGCGTTGCAGCTCGAGCGTGTAGCGATCGATGCGGCCACGGGCGCTGCTCATCGAGGAGGTGGCGTTCTCCTGCCGCTCCTCGAGCCGGCTGCGTCGCCCTTCCAGGATCCGCAGCCGGGTCTCGGCGTCGGTCTGCGCGAAGAACGCGAACCGCACCCCGAAGCTTTCGTCTTCCCAGGCTGATGGCCCGCCCTCGGCGAGCTGCTCCTGCAGTCGCTCCTTGCCTTCGGCGGTCAGCTTGTAGGTCGTCTTCTTGCGACGCCCGGCACCCGTCTCGCTGGCGTCTGTGTCCGAGGTGATGAAGCCCGCGGTCTGCAGCGCGTTGAGGCAGGGGTAGAGGGTGCCGTAGGAGATCGCACGGAACGGGCCGAGCACGCCCTTGAGCCGCTTGTTCAGCTCGTATCCGTGCATCGGGGACTCGTTGAGCAGACCGAGAACGGCGAGCTCCAGCACGCCGGACTTCCTGCTCAAGGCCTGTCTCCTATGGTGGATCTTCGCTCGTGGATCTTGCTGTGCGGCCATACGTCGACGTATTGCACCGGTACGTCGACCCGATGTATCAGTTCGATACATCGAGGAGACTAGGCGAGACGCGACGAGAAGGCAAGCCAGGCGACGCCGTCCGCGTGTCGAGCCGTTAAGAAAACCGAGCGGGCACGCGGCGTACTCTCACCGCATGTTGCGCCCGACTTCCGTGGAAGACGTCGCGGGGGCGCGCTGTGTCATCGACTACGCGCTGGCGCGCCGGGCCGTGCTCACCGGCCTGACCAGCGGCCGGATCCGGCAGGAAGACGCGTGCGACGCACACATATATCTCCGCCGCGCCGCCAGGTATCACGGCGAGCCGACCGGCGAGGCGTGCCCGGTGTGCGCACATGAGGAGCTGGTCCACGTCACCTACGCCTACGGCGAGTGCTTCAACGGCGACACGAACGGCAGGGCCTGGGCGACGCGCGACCTGCCCGGCCTGGCGCAGCGGCTGCCGGAGTTCTCCGTGTTCGTCGTGGAGGTCTGCACCGGTTGCGGCTGGAACCACCTCGTGACCTCCGCGGTTCTGGGTACAGGTGAGCCTGTGACACGTCGGCGCAGGTCCGGATCGCACGGGTGAGCTCGGCTCGTCCGTCCGCGCGTGCCCAACGCCGCGGGCTTGCAAGGTTCGCGCCGCGCCCCAAGCAGGTGCTGTGGGGTTCGCTGTTCGCGTTGATCGCGTTCGTCCTCGTCGCCGGCATCGCCTATGTGCGGACCAACATCCCGAACCCGAGCGCACTCGCTGCGCAGCAGACGACGACGATCTACTACAGCGACGGCAAGACCGTTCTTGCCCACATCGGCGCGACGACGCGCGCCGACGTCCCGCTCTCCGACGTCCCGCAAGTCGTGCAGCACGAGGTGCTCGCCGCCGAGGACCGGCACTTCTACTCCGAGCCCGGCATCTCACCGACCGGGATCATTCGGGCGCTGCTCGTCGACCTCAAAGGCGGCGACATCAGCCAAGGCGGGTCGACGATCACCCAGCAGTACGTGAAGAACGCCTACCTCTCACCGCACCGGACGCTGTCGCGAAAGCTGAAGGAGATCCTGATCGCGACGAAGCTCGGCCAGACGCGGTCGAAGACCACGATCCTCGACGACTACCTCAACACGATCTACTTCGGGCGCGACGCGTATGGCATCAAGGCCGCCGCAAACGCCTACTTCGGAGTCGACCCTTCCCAGCTCAACGCAGCGCAGGGTGCGCTGCTCGCCGCCGTGATCCGCGCGCCGAGCATCTATGACCCGCGAGCCGACAAGGCCGCCGCGCAGTCGCGCTGGCAGTACGTCATCGACGGGATGGTCAGCCAGAACTGGCTGTCCCAGGCTCGCGCGGCCAACCTGAGGTTTCCGCACACGCAACCCCTCGACGCCACCGCGACGGCGGCGTGCAAGGGCGAGACCTGCTTCATCCGTGATGCGGTCGAGTACGAGCTTCGGTCCCGTGACGGGATCAGCTCCTCGCAGCTCGACCTCGGCGGCTACAAGATCGTGACCACGATCAACCGCAACGACGAGAGCGCGCTGGTCGCCGCTGAGAAGGCGGTGGTGCCGAAGAACCGCAGGGGCACCCCCGAAAGCGGCGCGGCGTCAATCGTCCCAGGCGACGGCGCTATCGCGGCGCTGTACGGCGGTCGGGGCTACTGCAGCCACAGCAAGGACAACGCCGACGCGTGCATCGACCTGTCGGGAGCTACCGACTCGTGGGCGAGGCCGCCGGGCTCGTCGTTCAAGGCCTTCACGCTGATCGCGGCGTTGCAGAAGGGCATCTCGCTCACGAGCGCGTTCGACGGGCCCTACACGGTGGACGTGAATGGCCAGCCGATCCACAACTCCTCGCCAGGCGAGTCCTGCTACGGCTGTTCCCTTGCCCAGGCGTTCGCCGAGTCGATCAACACGATCTTCGTGCCGCTGGCGAAGCAGGTCGGTCCCGACAAGGTGGTGCAGGCGGCCTACGACGCCGGGATTCCGAAATCGCGCAACCTCCAGCCGTTCCCCGACATCGCGTTGGGTCCGAACGACGTGTCGCCGTTGGACCTTGCAGACGCTTTCGCCACCGTTGCGGCACAGGGCATGTATGCGCAGCCGTATCTCGTCAGGTCGGTGACGACCATTGGCGGCCAGCGGGTCTATCACGCCTCGCCGCACCCGACCCGGGTGTTCTCGGCCGATGTCATGGCGGACACGACGTACGCGATGACGAAGGTGCTGCAGCCAGGCGGCACGGCGTACGGCCATGCGCTGTCCGGCCGACCGTCCGCGGGCAAGACCGGGACGACTGACAACAACACCAACGCATGGTTCACCGGATTCACGCCGCAGCTGTGCACCTCGGTCTGGATCGGAAACGTCAACCGCAACCAGACGGTGTCGACCGGCGGTGTCGGCGAGGTCTTCGGCGGCACGCTGCCGGCGGAGGTGTGGCAGCAGACGATGAACGCCGCGCTCGCCGGTCAGCCGGTCAAGACCTTCCCAGGGCCCGCCCGCGTCGGAACGTCGCAGTCGTCGACGACCGCGGCGCCGTCATCCAGCTCGACTCCTACCGCGCCGGCAACGTCCGTCCAGTCGACGACACCTACGCCGACGATCACCGTGACGCCGCCGCCGACACCGACGCAGACGGCGACCCCGCCGGCGAGCCCGACGCCGACCGGGACCGCGAGTCCGCAGCCATTTGCGACGGGCGCCGCGCATCGGCGCGGTCGGTTCTAGCGGTCGGTCGGGCACACGACAGACTGCACTCGTGCCGCTGAACCCACCGACACGTGAGGACCCCGCCGCGAGGGGTGTCAGCGAGCTGATCGGCGGCCCGTTCGGCAAGCATGCACTCGGTCCCGGCTCGCGGTGGTGGACGCCGGTGCGCGTCGCGCTCGGTCTCACCGTGCTGGTCTGCCTGTTCGGCTACTTGCAGAAGTCGACCTGCCTGACGCACCCGTACACCAACGACTACCAGTACACGCGGCTCTGCTACACCGACACCTACGTCCTCTACACGGCGGAAGGGCTCAACCAGCGCACCGACTCGTCCGGCGCGGTGACGGGACCGACGTCGGTGCCTTATCGCGACCACCCTGTGGAGTACCCGCCGATCATCGGTGGGCTGATGTGGACGGCCGCCGAGGTGACGTCGCTTGTTCATGGCGGCGGAGCCGATCCGACCGGCAGCCGCGCGACCACGTTCTTCAACGTCACGGCGTTGGGCCTCGCGACGCTGGCACTGATCTCGACGTTCACCGTCGCCCAGCTCGCCGGCCGGGCGCGCGCCTGGGATGCCGCAATGGTTGCGGCGTCTCCGGTGCTGTTCATGCACGCCTTCACGAACTGGGACCTGGCGGCGGTGGCGCTGACCGGGCTCGGACTGTGGGCGTGGAGCCGAGGCTCCCCAACCTGGGCCGGCGTCGCCCTCGGGCTCGGCATCGCGACCAAGCTCTATCCGCTGCTGGTCCTGATCGCGTTGCTGATGCTCTGCGTGCGGGCGCGCCAGTGGCGAGCGGGCTGGAAGTCGGTCGGCGGTGCGGTAGCCGGGCTCGTCGTCGCATACGCCCCCGCGATCGCCCTGTCCTCGAAGTTCCCGTTCCCCGCCGGATGCGCGGCGTCGCATCCGCTGCCGGGTTGGCGCTTCTTCTTCTCGTTCTCCCAGATCCGTGGTGCGGACTGGGGCAGCGTGTGGCTGGTCCTGCAGCACGTGTTCCCGGGCGCCGGGTGGTTGCGGGCGCCGTCTCAGTGCGGCGCGGCGCCGTACGACCTCAACATCGTGTCGGCAATCGCCGTGCTGTTCGTCGTCGCGGCTGTGGCGGTCCTGGTTGCTGTGGCCCCCTGGCGACCACGTGTCGGGCAGATCGCGTTCCTGCTCGTAGCGGGTTTCGTGATGCTCAACAAGATCGACTCGCCGCAGTACGCGCTGTGGCTGGTACCGCTCGCCGTGCTGGCTAGACCGAGATGGGCGTCGCTGCTGTTCTGGCAGGTGACCGAGGTGATCCTGGGCGCCGTGAACCTCTACGCGCTCATCGCGCAAGAACACTCGAACCAGGGCATCTCGATCCAGGCCTACCTCGTCGTCGTGGTGTTCCGGGACCTGGTGCTCGCCTGGTTGATGGCGATGGTCGTGCGCGAGGTGCTCAATCCGCGCCGTGACGTCGTGCGGCACGACGGCGTTGATGATCCCGCGGGAGGCGTACTGGTCGCGCCGCTTGGCAACATGGAGGGGTGATGCGCGCTCGGCGGCTCGTTGGCGCCGCGGTCCTCCTTGCCGCGGCGTCGAGCGCTGCCGCGGTGAGCGCAGCGGCTGGAGCCTCGGCGGCATCCAGGGCTGAGTCGGCGGCGGGATCGTGCAGCGCGATCACGATCTCGCAGGGCCGAAACCTCACCTTCTATGTCTCGTCCGTGACGGTGAACCCCGGCGGCTGCGTGCGCTTCGCGAACCTGACGGACGTGACCGTCGACGTCACCGTGTCGGGGTCGTCGTTCTCGGAGCGGCTTCCGGCGCGTACGCCGGCGAGTGCTTCGGCGAGCTACACCGCGAGGAAGTCGGCGACGGTGACGGCGACCGACGGCGTGCGGAGCGGGCGCGGCCAGATCACGGTCGAGCGGAAGTCCGGCACGACGGTCGCTCCCGCGCCGTCCCCGACGAGGTCGGCCGTCGTCCCTCCGCCGACAGTGGGCTCGACGACGGCGCCCCCCAGGCCAGCCTCGTCGAAGACGGGGGATCCGGCGAGTGGTGGTGGCGGAGGTGGCGTCTCAGGCGGCGTGTCGACCGAGGCGCCCGCCGCGGTGAACACGCAGTACGCGCTTGCGCTGCCCGGACTGCCGGCGCCGCCGCCGCCCGCGTCGTCGAGTGCGGCACCCGCGACCGTGAGCCATCCCGTCGTCGCGCCGCGTGTGAAGGCGTCGACTCACTCGACCGACCCGCGGCTGACCTCGACAGTGCTCGAGCCGGTGGGCGGGTCGCATCGCGGCCTACCGGCGACCGTGGCCGCCGTTCTGCTGCTCGGCCTGGCAGCGGCGTACGGGCGGACGGTGCTCGTTGCCGGTGAGGCTGTGGACAGGCGCCGGGCTCCGCGCCCGGTTCGCCCTACGGTCTAGACGCCTCGCGCTGCTAGCCTGGTCGGCGCTCGACGCAGAGCAACCTCCTGCTACGACATTCGGCGACCAGGCTGCGTTCCTGGTGAAACGAGTGCCGTGGCCGCCTCGCCACACCGGGTGGCGAGCATTGAGTCCAGAGGAGGTGGGTTGCACGCATGCGTCACTACGAACTGATGGTCATCCTCGACCCTGATCTCGAGGAGCGGACCGTTCAGCCGTCACTCGAGCAGTTTCTCGGTGTGATCCGCCAGGCCGGCGGCTCCGTCGACTCACTCGATGTCTGGGGACGTCGCCGGCTGTCCTACGAGATCGGCCACAAGGTCGAGGGCATCTACGCCGTCATCGACATCACGGCCGACCCGGCAGCGGTCAAGGAGCTCGATCGTCAGCTGAACCTCAACGAGGCCGTGCTGCGCACCAAGGTGCTGCGGCCGGACCAGCGGTAGCCGCAGATGGCAGCCGGTGACGTCACGGTCACGGTGGTGGGCAACCTCACCAACGACCCTGAGCTGCGCTTCACCCCGAGTGGTGCGGCCGTCGCGTCCTTCACGGTCGCCTCAACGCCGCGCATCCTCGACAAGGCCACGAACGAGTGGAAGGACGGCGACGCGCTGTTCCTTCGCTGCAGCGTGTGGCGGCAGGCGGCGGAGAACGTCGCCGAGTCGCTGACCCGCGGCGCGCGCGTGATCGTGACCGGTCGTCTGAAGCAGCGCAGCTTCGAGACCAAGGAAGGCGAGAAGCGCACCGTCGTCGAGCTCGACGTCGACGAGGTGGGCCCGTCGCTCCGCTATGCCACTGCGAAGGTCACCAAGGCCTCGCGCGGCGGCGGTGGCGGCGGTGGCGGGGGCTCGTCGTACGGCGGTGGCGGTGCAGCGCCGATCGACGACGACCCGTGGGCCACGCCCGCACCGAGCGGCGGCGGCATGAGCGACGAGCCGCCCTTCTAATCAGCCACTTGTCCGTGGCTGCGATCGCTATAGCGCGCTGAGCCACGGACAACTTCTGAGAACTACGACTGGAGCCACAGAGCAATGCCGAAGCCAATCGCCCGCAAGCCGAAGAAGAAGGTTTGCGGTTTCTGCAAGGACAAGACCGCCTACATCGACTACAAGGACACCAACCTGCTGCGGAAGTTCATCTCCGACCGCGGCAAGATCCGGGCTCGTCGAGTGACGGGCAACTGCGCGCAGCACCAGCGCGACGTCGCGACCGCGGTGAAGAACTCGCGTGAGATGGCGCTGCTGCCTTACACGAGCACGGCCCGGTAGGACGCGTCATGAAGCTGATCCTCACCCAGGAAGTGTCCGGGCTCGGAAGCGCCGGCGACATCGTCGAGGTCAAGGACGGCTACGGCCGTAACTTCCTCGTGCCCCGCGGTCTTGCCATCCGGTGGTCGAAGGGCGGTGAGAGCCAGGTCGCGGCGCTGCGTCGTGGTCGCGAGGTACGCGAGGTCAAGGACCTCGGCGAAGCGAAGGCGATTGCGGAGACCCTGTCGGGTCTGTCCGTGACGCTGTCGTCGCGTGCCGGTGACGGTGGCCGCCTGTTCGGCTCGGTGACCACGGCGGATGTCGTCGACGCCGTCGCCGCTGCCGGCGGGCCGAAGCTGGACAAGCGCCGCGTCGAGCTGCCGAGCGCTCACATCAAGAATGTGGGCACGCACTCCGTCTCGGTGCGCCTGCACCCGGAGGTCGTCGCAGCCCTCGACATAGAGGTAGTCGCCTCGTAGGGCGTTTCGCCGGATGCTGGCCAAGCAATGCGGCATTGCTAGTGCGATCTGGACACTTTCGGCGGCAGATCGCACTACCGACGTCACATTGCTTGGCCACCAGGGCTCTTCCGGTTTTTCCGCTGCACACCCGTGGACGAGTGTTTTCGCAGGTCAGGTGGTGTGTCGCTGGTCGATCTTCACGGTTATCCACGCGGTTTTCCGCAGGCTGTGCACCGTGAATCACCGCTTGTTCACATGCCGTCCACGGGGCTTCCCACAAGGCCTGAGAAGTGGCGACCGCGAAGCGTGGTGATGCGGTCCGCACCCCTCTAAGTTCGAAAACCGTCGGCGCGTGGTGGTGTCCTTCGGCTGACGATCACGCAGCGGCTGGGAGGGTGTGTCAACGGTGAGCATCGGTGACGTCGTACCGATGCCCGCGTCGGGGCAGATCGAGCTCGACCGCACGCCGCCGCAGGACATCCTGGCTGAGCAGTGCGCGCTCGGCGGCATGTTGCTCTCGAAGGACGCGATCGCTGACGTCGTCGAGGTGGTTCGCCCGGCCGACTTCTACCGTCCGGCGCACCAGGTCGTGTACGACGCGATCATCGAGCTCTACGGCAAGGGCGAGCCGGCCGACCCGGTGACGGTGGCGGCCGAGCTGACCCGCGGCGGGTCGCTGGAGCGCATCGGTGGCGCGCCGTACCTGCACACGCTGATCGCCTCGGTGCCGACTGCGGCCAACGCCGGCTACTACGCCGAGATCATCCGCGAGCGCGCGATCCTGCGTCGCCTGATCGAGGCCGGCACGAAGGTCGTGCAGCTCGGGTATGGCGCCGCGAGCGGGATGGGTGGCGACGTCGATGACGTCGTCGACCGCGCGCAGGCTGCCGTCTACGAGGTCGTCGAGCGTCGTACGAGTGAGGACTACGTCGGGCTCGAGGCCGCGATGTGGGCGACGTACAACGAGATCGAGGCAATCGGCAATCGTGGCGGCGAGCTCTTCGGAGTGCCGACCGGCTTCCGCGATCTCGACGAGCTGACCAACGGGCTGCACGACGGACAGCTCATCGTCGTCGCCGGACGTCCAGGTCTCGGGAAGAGCACCCTGGCGATGGATTTCCTGCGTAGCGCGTCGATTGGCAACGAGCAGGCATCCGTTCTGTTCTCGCTGGAAATGGGCAAGAGCGAGATCACCATGCGGCTGCTGTCAGCCGAGGCGCGGATCCCGCTGACGCGAATCCGTACCGGCTCGCTGAACGACGACGACTGGAACAAGCTCGCGCGCCGCATGGGCGAGGTTGCGCAGGCGCCGATGTTCATCGACGACTCGCCGAACCTGACGATGATGGAGATCCGGGCGAAAGCCCGGCGGTTGAAGCAGCGCCACGACCTGAGGCTGGTCGTCGTCGACTACCTGCAGCTGATGAGCAGCCCGAAGCGCGTCGAGAACCGGCAGCAGGAAGTCGCCGAGATGAGCCGGTCGCTCAAGCTGCTCGCGAAGGAGCTCGGCGTACCCGTCGTCGCGGTCAGCCAGCTGAACCGTGGCGCGGAGCAGCGTTCCGACAAGCGGCCACAGCTGTCAGACCTCCGTGAATCGGGTGCGATCGAGCAGGACGCGGACATGGTGATCCTGCTGCATCGCGAGGATGCCTACGAGCGCGAGTCACCGCGCGCGGGTGAGGCGGACCTGATCGTGGCCAAGCACCGAAACGGCCCGACCAAGGACGTCGTGGTCTCCTCGCAGCTGCACTACTCACGCTTCGTGGACATGCCTCACAGCTAACGGCGATGGCCGGGTCGAGACGCAGCCGACCTGGCTGATGCGCACTCGCCGTCAAGATCGACAGGCTGAGTCGATGCTCGCGGAGTGAAGGGTCGGTGCCGGGCGTCGGATCACCGCGCGCTCCCTTGTCAGGGGAGTCCTGACGTCCTACGGTTGTCAGGTGAGTCCTGACGAGATGCTCCAAGACGTGTCCGTGCCGCCGATCGCCTCGCACTGCTCCTTCTGCAGCCGGTCGGCCGAGGTGGTCGACACCCTGGTGGCTGGGCCGGGCGTGTTCATCTGCAACGACTGCGTCGCCCTGTGTGGCGAGGTCATCAAGAGCAAGCACGACATCGTTCCCGACCAGCCCGGGCGCGATCGCAAGGACGTCAAGGTCTGGGAGATCGTCGACGACGACGGGCTCCTGGCACACCTGCCTCGTATCGAGGCAGTACGACATCAGGTCGACGACGACCTCCGCGGCTGGGTCGGCGAGGCGCGTCGCCGCGGGCTGTCCTGGGACCGTATCGGAGCGGCGCTCGGGATGCGCCGCCAGTCGGCCTGGGAGCGCTTCGGCTGAGAGCCCGCCCGCCGTCGTACTTTCTCCGAAGCGCCGGAGAAGGCGCTGCTCGTCACTGTCCACCGCGGGACGTTCGTCAACCTTCCCTGCATCTCGACCGGTCGACGGGCTGTCGGTTCGGTGGGATCGTCTAGGCATGCCGGCCGGCGATGCGGCAGAAGTCGACTACCGCGTCTCCGACGCGGAGCGCGAGCGTGTCGTCGCCCGGCTCCGCGCTTGTCATGCCGAGGGTCGATTGACCTTCGAGGAGTTCGAGGAGCGCGTTACCGAGGCGTATCAGGCGCGGTCCGTGTCGGCGCTCAACCACGCGCTTCGGGAGCTGCCCTCCGCTCCCGGTCCCGACGCGGCGGTTCGGCGGGGCCGACGCCGCTGGCGGCTGGGCGGGTGGTGGCTGCGCGTCAACGGCATCTGCATCGCGATCTGGGCCGCGACGAGTATCGGCGGCATCTACTACTTCTGGCCGATGTGGGTGCTCATCGGTACGTCGATTCCGCTGATCGCCGCGGGCCGGAGCAGTCGGCACTCCGGCGCGAGGAAGGGGACCGGATCGAGAGTTGTGGACCTGCCGGCGGAGTCGATCGAGGAGGAGTCGAAGCGGGTTGTGGCGACTGTGATGTTCGCCGACATCGTGGGCTCGACCGAGCGCGCCGCCGCTGTGGGTGATGCGGCTTGGAACACGCTGCTCGACTCGTATCAACGGACGGTGCTCGGCGATCTCGCAGCCTGTGGCGGGCACGAGGTGTTCACGAAGGGTGACGAGGTGGTCGCCGCATTCCCGACCCCTGCCGGGGCCGTTCAGTGTGGCCGCGCGATACGCGATCACGCCCGCGAGCTCGACCTCGAAGTGCGAATCGGCGTGCACGCGGGCGAGGTCGAGCAGCAAGGTCGAGCGATGCGAGGCCTCGCGATGCATATCGGCCAACGCGTGTGCGCGTGCGCGTTGCCCGGCGAGCTCTTGGTGTCGTCGACCGTTCGCGATCTCCTCGCCGGATCCGGCCTTGAGTTTCGGGAAGCCGGTGACTACGAGCTCAAGGGACTCACGGGAGCCTGGCGGCTGTACTCGATCGGCGACTAGCGAGCTGAGACAGCAGCCGCTGCGCGGTCTGCGGTGCCAACCCGAGGCGGCGCGCCACCTCCTCAGCGGGCTGGCCGTCGGCAACTGCCGCCTCGAAATGCCGTCGCAGCCACGCGGCACGTCGACGCTTCCACACGCGTCGAGAGTGCGGGCCGCTAACGGTCACCGCCCGACCCGCTCTGCGCGCGCCCTGGTCCGGCGTAGCCGGCGGCGTCGGTCGACTTCGAGGTACGTGCCAGGAACGACGAAGAAGATGACCACCACGCCGACCAACGTCAGCCAGGCAGAGAGGTCGAGGCCGCTCGTATCCATGACCTGGAGTGCATCGCCTGCATGCGTAGCGCGGTTGTCGGTGATGTGGAGGCGAGGTGGAGAAAGCCGGCCGGAGCAGCTCGGGCCGGGCAGCGAGTCGTAGCGTGGCGCGGAGATGTCGATGCACGATAAGCGCACAGGTGGCGCGACAGGGCCGGGCGGATGCCGACCGTACTGATCATCGAAGACGAGCCGAAGCTCCGGGAGCTGGTGCGTTCCTATCTCGAGCGAGACGGGCTCGCGGTGCTGTCAGCCGCATCGGGGTCCGAGGGCCTGCATCTGGCCAAGACTGCCGGGCCCGACCTGGTCGTTCTCGACCTCCCTGACATCAGTGGAGAGGCCGTCGCGACCGAGATGCGAGCTGTTTCGACGATCCCGATCGTGATCCTCACAGCACGCGCGGAAGAGGCGGACCGGATCCGTGGCTTCGAGCTGGGTGCCGATGACTACGTCGTCAAGCCGTTCAGTCCGCGTGAGCTGGTCTTGCGGGTCAGAGCCGTGCTGCGGCGCGGAACCGGAGCTGAGGGGTCGCAGGCTGTCGCGGAGCTCGGTGGACGCTTGGTCATCGACGAGACTCGTCGAACTGCGGTCGTGGACGGGGTGCCGCGCGATCTCACCGCCACCGAATGGAATCTGCTGCTGGCGCTTGCAAGCCAACCTGGGCGTGTCTACTCGCGAGCGGAGCTGATCAACCGGGCGCGGGGCCACGAGTTCAGCGGCTACGAGCGCAGCGTGGACTCCCACATCAAGAACCTTCGCCGAAAGATCGAAGTGGATCCAGCGCACCCCGAGATCGTGCTGACCGTCGTCGGAGGGGGATACCGGCTAGGGCTGACCCGAGATGCGTAGCCGGACGAGTCGCCCGCTGTGGGTGCGACTGAGCCTGACCTACGTGGGGGTCGCGCTGCTCGCCGTCGTCATCCTCGCCGGAATCACGGCGGTCGCGACCGAGCGGTATGTCAACGTTCTCGTCAGCGAGCGTCGCGACAACCTGACGCGAGCCTTGCTCGTCGACGCCGCGTCGACCTACAGCACGGGCAAGCCCGGCTGGTCCGATGCGGACCTCGGGCCGGCGCTCGATCTGGCCGCGCGAAGCGGCACGGATGTCGCCGTGCTGGACGGCAACGGAGCGGTGGTGGCGACGACGTTCCCGCATCCGCGTCGCGCGGCGGGAACGCAGCGCCATCCGATCGTCATCAACGGCCAGCGGGTCGGAACGCTCGACATCCACTTCAACGGACGCGGACTGGTCGCCTCCACGGACAAGCTGCGGCGCTCGCTGCTGCATGCCGACGTCTGGTCAGCAGGAGTGGCGGCGCTTCTCGCGCTGGGTGCCGCGGTCCTCGTGGCGCGACGGTTGAGCGAGCCGGTGCGGGCGCTGACCGCCGCGGCAAGCGATGTCTCGCGCGGCAATCGCAACGCGCGCGTCGGGGTGCTCCGGCGGGTTCCGGCCGAGCTGGTCGACCTGGCGAGCACCTTCGACAGCATGGCCGACACGATCGTTGCCGAGGAGCAGCTACGCCGCGACCTCGTCGCCGATGTCGCGCATGAGCTTCGTACGCCGGTTGCCGTGCTCCAGGCAAACGCCGAAGCGCTGCTCGACGGGGTCCTCCCGCACACGCCGGAACAGACCGCCTCCTTGCACGAGGAGATCCTCCGGCTTGCCCGGATGGTCGACGACCTTCAGACCTTGGCCAGCGCGGAGGCCGCGGCGCTGCATCTGACACGTCAACGTTGTGACCTGGCGGGGATCGCCGAATCAGCTGTCACGGCCATGGAGCCGTCCGCCGCATCGGCGGGCGTGCGGCTGACGCATCAGCTCGACCCGGTGATGATCGAAGGCGATCCGGTCCGGATCCACCAGATCGTGACGAACCTGCTGTCCAACGCCGTCAAGTTCGGCGGGCCGGGCTCGTCGACCTCAGTGCGGGTCGGCCCGGAAGGACGCGATGCCGTGCTCGTCGTCTCCGACGACGGCCCAGGAATCGACCCCGAGGACCTCCCCCACGTCTTCGAGCGGTTCTGGCGCGGTCACGCGGCGACCAGCCCGACCGGGACCGGGATCGGTCTGTCGATAGCTCACGACCTCGTGGTCGCCCACGGCGGGCGGCTCGATGTGGCAAGCGGCCCCGGTGGCGGCACTCAGGTGACGGCTCGGTTCCCCGCAAGCCGCTGAGCGTCGCCGATCCTCCATCCCATCTCCACGGCGAGCGCATCCGCTTCGCACGGCGGCCGGGGACCGTCGTCTCGTCGCGAGGCGACCCGGCGCCGCCCACCGCTCCCCCAATCGGGCGGGTGGCGCTCGGCGGTCATCACGACCGAACCTTGGAGGAGGAGTGACGATGACGATTCCCGTTGCTGACGAGCTCGTACCGCTCGAGCGGTTGTATCTGCGGGAGGCCTTGCAGGATCGCTGGCGCCAGCAGGTACGTCGGATCACCCTGCTCTCGCTGGCGATGTACGACGACCCCGATGCCGCGGAGCCGACCGCCGAAGGTGCGGATGCGGGGAGCCGGACCGAGGTCGAAGCGGACCTGTCGGCAGCGCGAGAGCTGCTCACGGAGATCGAGGCCGCGATGCTGCGACTCGACGACGGGAGCTATGGAACCTGCGCTGCTTGCGGCGGAGGAGTGGGTTCTGCGTTGCTGCTGGCCGACCCGCTGATGACGGTGTGCCAAGGTTGCCGGCCGCTTGCGGTCGGAGCGCAATCGCTCCTGACGCGCCAGCTCGCTTGATGTGGTGGCTGATCCCGTGGTGCGTGTTCGGCGCGGCGATCGCGGCGATGTTGGGTGCGCAGGCAGTCAGCGGTAGCCGCCGGGCGCAGCCGCCGCGCCGTCGTCGGTAGGCGGTCGGCGAGGTGCCTTAAAGCCGCGGCGGAAGGACTCGCTCCACCTCGGCGTCGGTCGTCTGTTGGAAGTCGTCGTACCACTCGCCCACCGCATAGAAGGTGTCCGGCGTGTGGACGCACACGACCCGGTCGGCCTCACGCGCGAGCCGATCGATCGTTTCCGGAGCCCCCACCGGGATGGCCAGAACGAGCTGTCTCGGCTGGTGCCGTCGCAGTGCCTTGAGGGCGGCTTCGGCGGTGACACCGGTCGCAAGCCCGTCATCGACCACGACGACGTCCCGTGCGGCAAGCGAAGGGAGCGCCCGGCCGCCGCGATAGGCCTGGACTCGATGCTCGACGTCGGCCCGTGTCTGAGCTGCGAGCTGTTGGATCGAGGACTCATCGAGCCCGAGACCTCGAGCGCTGGCCGTGATGACGATCTCGTCCGAGCCTTCCGCCACGGCGCCGATTCCGAGCTCTTGATGGCCAGGAGCGCCTATCTTGCGGGCGACGAACACGTCGAGTGGTGCTCCGAGGCGCTTCGCGACCACCCATGCAACCGGGATCCCGCCGCGTGGCAAACCCAGCACGACCGGGTCGGTCAACCCGACCGATGCGAGCCGGACTGCGAGCTGCTGACCCGCATCGATTCGGTTCCGGAACAGCACGACCCCAGTTTTGACCTATCGGCCCGCGTCGGACGTGGTCAGATAGCGCGAACGGCGGATGACGGGAGCTGGGATGACCGAGAGCGCGCTCGAGCAGGCGATTCGCACCGGGTCGCTCGGCTCGTTCTGGGCGCAGCTGCAGCCCAACGTGCCGGCGGTCATCGCGCCGGATGCCGTCGCGACGTTCGAGGATCTCAACCATCGTGCCAACCAGATCGTGCGGATGCTGCGCGGGGCGGGGGTCGAGCACGGGGACAGCGTCGCGCTGCTGTGCCCGAACCGGCTCGAGTTCCTGGAGGTCGTCCAGGCGGTCAACCGGTCAGGACTGCGCCTCACCCCGATCAACTGGCACGTCACGGCCGACGAGGCGGCGTACGTCATCGCGGACTGCGGTGCCAAGGCGCTGTTCGCCGACATCCGGTTCGCCGACGTTGCCACATCCGCAGCGGCGGCGGCCACGCCCGCACTCACGCTGTCGATCGGCGGCGACATTCCAGGATTCGCGCCACTCGACGACGCGTTGGCCGGTCAGTCGACCGACGACCTCGACGACCCGCAGCTCGGCATGACGATGATGTACACGTCCGGCACCACGGGTCGCCCGAAGGGCGTGCATCGCGAGATCACGGGCCGGATGACCGACCACTCGATGCGGATGATGCAGACGCTGCGCGAGTCCGCCGGCTACCAGTCCGGCAAGGACGCGAGTCTCGTCACCGGTCCGCTGTACCACGCAGCACCGGCGTTGTTCGGGACCAGCCTCCCGCTCGCGTACGGCGTGAGCGTCGTGCTGATGGACGGTTGGAACGCCGAGGAGACGCTGCGTCTCGTCGAGCTGCACGCGATCACGCACACACACCTGGTGCCGACGATGTTCCATCGGCTGCTGTCGTTGCCCGACGACGTACGTAGCAAGTACGACGTCAGCTCGCTGCGCCAGATCTGGCATGGCGCAGCGCCGTGCCCGGTGCCGGTGAAGCAGGCGATGATCGAATGGCTCGGGCCGATCGTGTGGGAGTACTACGGTGCGACCGAAGGACTCAACACGATCGTGGACTCCGAACAGTGGTTGGCGCGTCCCGGCACGGTCGGTCTGACCGAGGAAGGCCAGATCCAGATCCGCGACGACGACGGCAACCCGCTGCCTGCCGGTGAGGCCGGCACCATCTTCCTCAAGGCGCCGGACGAAGGCCGCTTCGCCTACCACGGCGACGAGGCCAAGACCGCCAACACCTACAGCGGCGACTACTACACCGTCGGCGACGTCGGTTACCTCGACGCTGAAGGCTGGTTGTTCCTCACCGACCGCAGCGCCAACCTGATCATCTCTGGCGGAGTGAACATCTACCCTGCCGAGATCGAAGGGGTCCTCCTGGCGCACCCGTCGGTCGGAGACGTGGCCGTCATCGGCGTCCCGAGCGAGGAGTGGGGCGAAGAGGTCCAGGCCGTCGTGGAGCTGCAGCCCGGCCTCGTCGACGACGGGACACTCGAGGCGCAGCTGCTCGAGTTCGCCCGCGGTCGGTTGGCCGGCTACAAGTGCCCGCGCAGCATCGATTTCGTCGAGCGCCTGCCCCGCGAGGACAACGGGAAGCTCTACAAGCGCCGGCTCCGTGAGGAGTATCGAGCGCGCGCGGCGGCCGGGCCGGGCGGTACGGTCAACTCGCGCTGAGCAGCCGACGGCGACGGGAGCAGGAACTGATGCGAGCTCGGATCGACAGCGAGAAGTGCCAGGGTCACGGACGCTGCTACACGCTGGCGCCAGAGGTCTTCGGCGAGGACGACGAGGGCAATGGCACCGTCATCCTTACCGGCCCACTGACCGGGGAGCAGCTGTCCGCCGCGCAGCTCGCCGAGGCGAACTGCCCGGAGAGCGCGGTGATTCTCGATGAGTAAGGATGTTTCGTGAGTGAGACGACGGACGAGCGGTTCGTCCGGTCGTTCGACGAGCTCCGCAGCGACCGGCCGTACGGCAGCCGCGTGGACCCGGTCACGGGGCCGGTCGAAGACTGGGCGACCGACTTCTCCCACATGGAAGAGGAGTGGGCACAGGACTGCTACCGGATCCAGGACGACCTTCGTGAGCGTTGCCCGATCGCGCGCACCGAGCGATTCGGCGGCGCCTGGCTCCCGGTCCGCCATGACGACGTCGCGCAGATCGCGTACGACACCGAGCACTTCTCCTCGCGCTCGCCCGTCGTCGGGAACTTCCGACCTCCGCTAGAGCTCGCGCCGGTGGGCGGCATCCCACCGATCTCCTCGGACCCGCCGTTCCACCACGACGCACGCAAGCTGTTGCTCCCTGCGTTCACCCGCACGGCTGTGTCGAAGCTGGAGCCCGCGACCCGCGCGTTCTGCCACAAGCTCATCGACGCACTCGGCGACCGGGACGTCGTCGACGCGGCGTCGGACTACGCCCAGCACATCCCGATGCGCGTCATCGCGGACATGATGGGCTTCCCGGCGGAGGACGGACCGAAGTTCCGGCAGTACGTCGAGGACACCTTGGAGGGGATCAACCTCCCACCCGAGGAGCGCCTCGAGAAGGTCGGCAAGCTCTTCGACTACCTGCTCGTGCAGATCCGCGCGCACCTTGCCGAGCCGAAGAGCGACCTCACGACGTACCTGCTCGATGCCGAGATCTACGGCGAGAAGCTCGATCCGTTCCATGTCGCCGGCACGATGTCGCTGATGCTCGTCGCCGGTATCGATACGACGTGGAGCGCGATCGGCGCATCGCTCTGGCATCTCGCGAAGACGCCCTCGGATCTGCAGCGCCTCGTCGCCGAGCCTGAGCTTCTCCCCACCGCGATGGAGGAGTTCCTCCGCGCCTTCGCACCGGTCACGATGGGCCGGATCGTGACGAAAAACATGAGCTGGAACGGCGTCGAGCTGAAGGCGGAGGACTGGATCCTGCTGTCCTTCCCGGCCGCGAACCGTGACCCGGCGAAGTTCGATCGCGCCGACGAGGTCGTCATCGACCGCGAGGTCAACAAGCACGCCGCTTTCGGGCTCGGCATCCACCGCTGTGTCGGCTCGCACCTCGCTCGCATGGAGCTGCGGGTCGCGCTCGAGGTGTGGCTCGAGCGGTTCCCGAGCTTCACACTCGAGGACTCGGATGCCGTCCACTGGTCCACCGGCCAGGTCCGTGGTCCCCGCACCTTGCCACTGCGAGTCAAGTAATCGAGAACACCGATGCCGCGGCGGTCGTCGTCGCGGAAGAGGCGATCCTCGAGGGCGATGTCGCGATCGCCGCAGGCGATCTCCGGGTTCGCCCGGGTACGGCACGTTCCGCACTGCGGTCTCGTGACCTGCGCAGGCTGTGGTTCGCGACCTTCGCGTCCAACATCGGCACCTGGATGCAGAACGTCGCGCTCGGCGCGTTCGCCTACCGGCTGTCCCACGATGCGAGCTTCGTTGCCTACGTCGGCTTTGCCCAGCTAGGACCTGTGCTACTGCTCGCGCCGGTCGGCGGGCTGCTCGCCGACGTCGTCGACCGTCGCAACCTGCTCGTCCTCACCAACCTCGAGCAGCTGCTGTTCTCGGCGGTCCTCGCGGTCGTCGCCGGAGCACACCACCCGTCGCGGGTTCTGCTGTTCGTCGTCGTCGTGGCAATCGGGATCGGCAACGCGCTGACCGGCCCACCGCTGTCGAGCCTGCTGCCGAACCTCGTCCCGAAGGTCGACCTCCCCGGTGCGGTGTCGTTGCAGTCGGTGCAGATGAACCTCTCTCGCGTCATCGGCCCGGCGATCGCCGGTCTCCTGCTTCCCGCGATTCATGCCAGCGGCGTGTTCGCCATCAACGCCGCCACCTATCTGTTCGCGGTCGCCGGCGCGGTGGCGATCCGCCCGGTCGCCCAGGTCGCGACGTACGGCGAGGGCGGTCTCAAGCGCCTGCTCGGCGGCGTGACCGTTGCACGTGACGACCCGCTGATCCGCACAGTGCTGCTCACCATCGCGGCGATCTCGTTCTTCTGCCTGCCGTTCATCGGCCTGATGCCGGCGATCGGTGGCGAGAGCCTGCACCTCGACGTCAACGGGCTGCAGTACGGCTTGATGTACGCGAGCTTCGGCCTAGGAGCCGCCTCGGGTGCGATCGCGGTCGGCTCGGTGCTCGCCGGCCGGCCGCGTGAGCCGGTGATCGCGGTCTCGCTCGCACTGTTCGGTGTCGCGCTCGCCGGGTTCGGGCTGTTGCGAGACGTGAACCAGGCCTATCCCGTCGTCTTCGTCGTCGGCCTCTTCTACTTCGGCGCGGTCACGTCGCTGTCGACGCGGCTGCAGGAACATCTCGACGATGCTGTCCGCGGCCGCGTGATGGCGCTCTACATGATGGGCTTCGGCGGCACGGTTCCGGTCGGTCTGCTCGTCGGCGGCCAGATCGCCGATGCGACCTCCGTGACCGCGGTCGTCGTTGCCGGCGGCGCGATCGCGGTCCTGCTCGCCTGGGCCGTGCGGCCACGGCGGGCGAGCGGCTCATACGTGATCGGGCTAGTCGAACAGTCGGACTAGGCCCTCCTGGCCGACCGTCACGACGTGCGTCCCGTCGACGGTGTGCATCGTGCCGATGCCAAGCCCGCGCGCGCCGGCTGTCGACTTCGCATGGATGTCGTAGAGCAGCCACTCGTCGGCGCGCAGCGGGCGGTGGAACCAGACCGCGTGGTCGAGGCTCGCCGCCATGGCGGGGTCCTTCAGCCGGCCGCGTGCCGCGCGAACCGCTCCCAGCACCCCCATGTCGGAGATGAACGTGACAGCGCAGGCATGCAACGCGGGATCGTCGGGCAGCGAGGCGCGGATCCTGATCCACATTGCCCGCCGCGGCTCCTCGCTTGCGCTGCGGAAGGAGTAGCCGGGTACGTCGAGCCGCTCGAACGGGGACTCGACTCCCATGCGGTCGAACCGGCTCGACTCGGCGGTGAGCAGGTCGTCCGGGTGAGGGATCTCCGGGTCGATCGCAGTCGCGAAGACTCCGCCGTCCTCGTCCTTGTGGAAGGACGCAGTGAGGTTGAAGATCGCCTCGCCGTCCTGCCGCGCGACCACAGTGCGCGTCGTGAACGACTTCCCGTCACGGATCCGGTCGACCTGGAGATCCGTCGGCGCGTCGTCCTTGCCCGGTCGCAGGAAGTAGCCGTGCAGCGAGTGCACGCGATGGTCGGCTTCGACCGTCAGCTGTGCGGCGCGCAGCGCGTGCGCCGCCACCTGACCGCCGAACAGCGACCGCTGGTGCCACTCCTGCGGCGTCGGCGGGTTCCACGCCCGGAACCGATCGTCGCCTACCGGCTCAAGCTCCAACAACGTCAGGAAGCGCGAGACCTCCCCCACGCCATCTTCTTCTGTCATCAGTCCTCATCCGGTGTCGGCAATCCCGCCGCAGCAGCCTGGGTGCTCGCCGCGGGTTTCGGCGAGTACCCCAGCTGCGAGGACGGGGTGCCGGCGCCTGGTCCGGTCTTAGTCGTGAGCGGGGGCGTGGAAGACGGGCGAGCCTTCCTTGCACCATGCGTTGCCGGGTACTCCCTGGCACGGGTTCGGCATCGTCTTCTGCGCCTCCGGATGCGGACCGGGTCCCTTGTAGTCCTTCTTCTCGGTGATCCCGACGGCGTTGAGTGCGGTCTCGATGCTGACGATCGGGTCACCGATCTCGTAGATGCCCTTGAGCTGCTTGCGGCCGGGGTTGGACGGACCGCAGTTCTCGAGGTCCATCACGTTCGGTGGGTCGACAGTAGCGACGTGGCTCTTCTGACCGGTCTTGTCGACGTTGTAGTCGAAGCAGTTCTGGATCCCGGTGACGTCGTTCGCGATGTCCGCGTCGCCGGGTGACCCGCTGTACCCGTCGTGCTTGAACGTGTTGCTGAGCACCTGGTTGTTCATGGTGGGCGTGTAGAGCCAGTGCATGACGACACCGGCGTGCTTCTCGTTGACGATCAGGTTGTTCCGGACGATGTCGTCCTGGCCGCCCGCGATCTCGACGCCGACGCCGACCGGCGCGATGCTCGTGATGCCGCTGCCCGGGATGTTCTTCTGGTTGTTGTCGTGGATGTAGTTGTCGGCGATGAAGACACCCGACTGCGGCAGGTCCGGCTCGCTGGTCAGAGTGTTCGGCGTGATGCCCGCGGCGTTGTGGTCCCACTCGCTGTTGATGATGTAGAGCTCTCCGCCGGCGTTGGTACCCGAGTAGCCGAGCGGGTTGTACTCGGAGTGGGAGTTCGTGATGACCGCGTTGCAGTCGCGGCAGCCGCCGATGTAGATGCCGCTGTCCGCGTTCCACGAGCCGTAGTCGAATGCGAAGGTCGACGGGGTGCTGCCGGACGACGTCGAGTCGTAGGCGTAGATGCCGTAGTCGCCGTTGTCGTACGCCGTGAGGTAGTTGCCCCAGTACCCGTCGACGCCGGTCCAGTAGAAGGCATTTGCCGAACCCGAGTGGTAGTGCTGCCCGGTCATGTTCTCGACCCACGTGTTCTTGACGTTCAGGACGTGGACCGCCGAGCCACCCGTCTTCGTGCCGTCGAACACGACGCCGTTGCGGTTCATCCCGATGATGTGCAGGTCGTGCGACAGGCCGTGTCCCGGTTGCACCGTGACCGACTCCTTGTACAGGCCGGGCCAGACCAGGATGTAGTCACCGCTGGTTGCGCGGTCGACCGCGAGCTGCAGTGACTTGAAGTAGTGCGCCCCCGTGACGTTCGGGCACTTCACCGTGCCGTTGCAGACGAGCAGCACGTGGTGCTTCGTCTTCGCTGCTGCTGTCGACGTGCTCGCCATCGCGAACGTCGTGCCGATTGCGAGCGCGACCAGGGCGCTCAACGCGCGCCTCGGACGCATGACTCGGCGGGACAAGCTCACAGAGATCCCCCTTGTGCTCTTCACGGACGAACCGACCGTACGACGAAGGAAACGGGTAGGCGTGGCGCGCGGATACGGCCGCGACGCCAAGCGATGAGCGCGCCGAGCTGACCAAGCACGAGAACGACCGCCGTGGAGCGGGCAAGTCGGGCGCCGACGGCACCCCAGTCCGGGCCCGGCGCAGTCGCGACGGCAGGCGGAGTCATGTCCATCCCCACCATGCCCATCTTGCGCATCTGGGCGGTGGGTCGCACTCCCTCGGCGGTGTCGGCGGCGATCTCCATCGCGCGTGGCAGCGGCTGCTTGGCCAGCGCAGCCGGGGTCGCCGAGTCGGTGTCGAGGAAGTAGCCGGCGCGTGTCAGCCCGGCCGGCAGTCCGGAACCGCCCCCCTTGGTGACGGCGAACTGCGCCATCATCCCGTGGTCCTCGTGGTCGAGCATGTGGCAGTGCAGCATGAAGACGCCGGTGTAGTCGGTGAACTTCGCGGCTACCTCGACCGTCTGGCCGGGATCGACTTCCCAGGTGTCGACCAAGCCGTCGTCCCAAGGTGGCGGCCGCGATCCGTTGACCTGGATCGTGTGCCACTGCTCCTCGTGGATGTGGATGTAGTGGGTGATGGTGCTGAGGTTCACCAGCAGCCACGTCTGCGTCGACCCGAGCGGCACCGTCAGGTCGATGCGCTTCGGGTCATACGCCTGACCGTTGACGGTCCACGTCAGGCCGCCGGACTGGACGTTGCCGCCGAGCCCGAACACCCACACGGCCGAGGGCACTGACGGCGCGCTGATCGGTGCGACCGACGGCAGCTTGGACGGGACGCGGCTGGAGTCCGCGCGGTGCCCACCGACGCGGAACTGCATGATCGGCCCGTTTTCGGTGCCGATCGCCTCCGGTGGGCCGTTCGTGCGCGGGATGCTGCGCAGCACGACGTTGCGGTTCGCCTCGTGTGCGAAGTTCACGACCACGTCGGCGCGCTGCGACGGCCCGAGCACGATGTCCTTCCGCACGACGGGCTTCGGCAGCAGGCTGTCACCCGTCCCGATCTGCGTGAACGACATCCCGCCGGACAGCGCGAAGTCGTAGGACGAGAAGGCTGACGCGTTGAGCAGCCGCAGCCGGTAGCGCCGGGCGTGCACGTCGAAGTGCGGGGAGTAGGTGCCGTTGACGAGCACGTTCTGCCCGACGGTGGCGTCGCCCGGCGGGCTGTTCGCACCGAGCAGGCCGGTGCTCGGGTTCGCGAACGGATCAGTCAGCTGGTTGAGGTTGTCGAACGACCGGTCGCTGACCATCAGCGGGACGTCGTACTTGCCCGTGGGCAGTCGCAGTCGGTCTTGCGTGGCCGAGTGGATGATGAACATCCCCTGCAGGCCGTACCAGTTGTCGCGACCGGTCTTGCCCATCCGGTGGTCGTGGTAGAAGTCGAACGCCGCCGGCTCGGGCTTGCCGCTGTCCGTCAACGGATAGACATAGGTACGCCGCGCGCCCGGCTTGATCAGCTTCGAGTCCGGCTGGCCGTCGCTCGCCGAGCTGTGGTGATCGCCGTGCAGATGGACCGTGATGTCGCCGACGTAGCCGGGCAGGTGGTTCACGAACGTGACCGTGGTCCGCTTGCCGGCGGGCCGCTCGATCGTCGGGCCCGGGTACATCCCGTCGAAGGTCCACATCTGCGTCTTCGGACCGTGCGGCATGACCCGCACGTCCGCCTGCTTCACCGGGATGGTGAGGTGCGAGCCGGTGAGGACCTTCGGGATCCGCAGCGGCAGCGGGAACTTCTGCGGTCCGGTCTTGAGGGGCGGGTTGCCCTTGCCCTCGACGATCAGCGTGCCCGTCATGTTGGGGTGGAACTGGCAGTAGAACTGATAGGTGCCGGCGGGCAGCTTGTTCGCGCCCTGGACCTGAACGGTCTTGCCCGGCAGCGCGTTGCCGTTGAACAGCGGTGTGCCGTCGGGCTTTCGCGCGACCGAGGTGACCGTGTGGGCCAGCTCGTCGAGGTTGACGAAGGTCAGGCTGCTGCCTGTCGTCATCACCGAGACCTGGGTGTAGTAGCCCGTCGACGCGCCGCCCGGCCCCACCACGACGGCGCCGTTCAGCGGGCCCGACGCGGCCGGCATCGTGTGGACCGTCAGCGGCGGGATGGCGGCCCCGGCGGCGAGTGGCTCTCCGGCGTACCCCGCGACGCCCATGACCAGCACGAACGCCGCAACGAGCGATCGCCCGTGTCTGATTCGCACCTGGTTCCTGTTCTCCGGGCTCTCGCGGTGACCTGCCGGCCCACAAGTCTGACGTAGCCGAGCGATTTGCCCGTTTTGGGGTCCTAGAACGGCGTTCGATAGGATCGCAGATCCGTGCGCGCAAACCGTCGCGCCAGCGAATGAGGTGCGGCAGCCGCGTGGTCGACGACTTCCCCAAGATCTCCGATCCTGCGAGTCTGCGGATCGCTCTGCTGTCCTACCGGAGCAAGCCGCACTGCGGCGGGCAGGGCGTCTACGTCCGCCACGTCTCCCGCGAGCTCGTCGAGCTCGGCCACCGCGTCGAGGTGATCAGCGGCCAGCCGTACCCGGAGCTCGACACGGTCGCGGGTGGGACAGGCCCGTCGCTGACCAAGCTCGCCAGCCTCGACCTCTACCGCGAGCCGGACCCGTTCCGGGTGCCGAAGCCGCGCGAGTTCCGCGACTGGATCGACGTCCTCGAGTTCCTGCACATGGGGACCGGCGGGTTCCCGGAGCCGCTGACCTTCTCACTGCGTGCGGCACGGCTGCTCAAGGCGCGCGCCGCCGACTTCGACGTCGTGCACGACAACCAGACGCTCGGCTACGGGATGCTCAAGATCCAGGAGATCCTTCCGCTGATCGCGACCATTCACCACCCGGTGAGCGTCGACCGCGTCGTGGAGATCGCCAACGCCCAGGGCATCAGGCAGAAGCTCGGCAAGCGCCGCTGGTACGCCTTCACCAAGATGCAGGGGAAGGTGGCGAGCCAGCTCTCCTCGATCGTCACCGTGTCGACCAACTCCGGGCAGGACATCGCACGCGACTTCAACGTCGACCCGTCCGTCATGCGCGTCGTACCGATCGGGGTGGACACCGCGACCTTCCGCCCGCCGAAGGCGCCGCGAGTCCCGGGCCGGATCGTTGCCGTCTCCAGCTCCGACTCCCCGATCAAGGGCGTCAAGGTGCTGCTCGAGGCAGTCGCCAAGGTCCGGACCGGTCACGACGTCGAGCTCGTCGTCGTCGGCAAGCCGAACCCCGACGGCCCGGTCGCCCGTGCCGTGAGGGACCTCAACCTGTCTGACATCGTCAGGTTCGTCTCGGGACTGTCGAACGACGCCATCGCCGAGCTCCTCGGCTCCGCCGAGATCGCCGTCGTGCCCTCGCTCTACGAGGGCTTCTCGATCCCGGCTGTCGAGGCGATGGCGTGCGCGACGCCGCTCATCGCTACCACCGGCGGCGCGCTGCCCGAGGTCTGCGGCACCGATGGCAGCACGGCGGTGCTCGTGGCACCGGGCGATCCTGCCGAGCTCGCCGACGCGATCGACGCGCTGTTCAGCGACGACGCGCGCCGAAAGAAGATCGGTACGGCGGGCCGCAAGCGGATCGAGACGTCGTACACGTGGCGCCGCGTCGCGGAGTCGATGGTCGAGGTCTACCGCGACGCCATCGAGCGCCGGCGCGCGGAAGCTGCTCGCAGCGCGTAATGCTCACCGTCGATTTCGACCAGTTCCCGATCGCTGCGGGCGAGCGGGTGCTGGACCTCGGGTGCGGGGGCGGGCGTCACGCCTTCGAGCTCTACCGTCGCGGCGCCGACGTCGTCGCGTGCGACTACAGCCTCGATGAGCTGCGTCAGGTCGCGACGATGTTCTACGCGATGAGCGCCGGCGGCGAGGTGCCCGAGCAGGCTTCCGCCAAGGTCGTGCGCGGCGACATCGTCTCGCTGCCTTTCCCGGATGCGTCGTTCGACGCCGTGATCGTCGCCGAGGTGCTCGAACACATTCCTGAGGACGAGCGGGCGATGGCGGAGATCACGCGCATCCTCAAGCCCGGCGGTCGGCTTGCGGTCACCGTGCCGCGCTGGTGGCCGGAGCAGCTCAACTGGGCGCTGCCGGGCGAGTACCAGCACGTGCCTGGCGGCCACATCCGGATCTACCGCGGCGACCAGCTCAAGCAGCGGCTGACCGAGGCCGGCGTCGTGCCTCGCGCGCAGCACCACGCGCACGCGCTGCACTCGCCGTACTGGTGGCTCAACTGCACGTTCGGCCGCGAGAGCCTGCCGTCGCGGCTCTACAACAAGATGCTGGTCTGGGACATCATGTCGGCGCCGTGGCTGACGCGTACGGCGGAGAAGCTGCTCAACCCGGTGATGGGCAAGAGCCTGGTGGTCTACGCCGACAAGCCGAAGGCGTCCGCCGGCGCGGGAGGCAAAAGTGCGGCGGCGTAGCGCGCTGACGATCCCCGCGGTGGACGGTGTCATCACCGCTGAGCAAGTCCGCGAGACAGCCGAGTCGATCGCGCGCCAGCAGGAGGTCGACGGGGCGATCCCGTGGTTCGTCGGTGGTCACTGCGACCCGTGGGACCACATCGAAGGCGCGATGGCGATGACGGTCGCGGGCCTCGACGAACCCGTGACGCGGGCGTACGAGTGGTTGCGGCGCACGCAGCGCTCCGATGGCTCCTGGGCGTCGAAGGTCACCGGCGGTGTCGTCGAGGATCCGACCGCTGAGACGAACCAGTGCGCCTACATCGCGATCGGCGCGTGGCACCACTACCTGATCACCGGTGACGAAGCCGAGCTCGAGCGGATGTGGCCGCACGTGAGGGCGGGTCTCGACTTCGTCACCTCTTTCGCGAGTGAGCGCGGCGAGATCGCATGGTCGGTGACACCGGAGGGCGAGGAGCGCGACGGAGGGCCGCTGCTCACCGGCTCGTCCTCGACGTACCACTCGTTGCGCGCCGGCCTGGCGCTTGCCGAGCACTTCGACGAACCGCAGCCGGAGTGGGAGATCGCGGCCGGGCGGCTCGCCCACCTCATCGTCGAGCACCCGGACGTCTTCGCCGAGAAGGACCGCTTCTCGATGGACTGGTACTACCCGGTCCTCGGCGGTGCGCTCCGCGGCGCAGCGGCGATCGAGCGGTTCCGCACTCGGTGGGACCGTTACGTCGTGCCGGGGCTCGGTATCCGTTGCGTCGACGACGAGCCGTGGGTCACCGGCGCCGAGTCGGCGGAGTGTGTGATGGCACTCGACACCGTGGACCTGGCGGACGAAGCGAAGCAGCTGTTCGCCGACATCCAGCACATGCGCGACGACGACGGCTCGTTCTGGACGGGCTGGCAGTTCGAGGCGCAGGTCAACTGGCCCGCCGAGAAGTCGACCTGGACCGCCGCCGCGGTGGTGCTGGCCGCCGACGCGTTGTCACGATCGACTGCGGCGAGCGGCATCTTCCGTGCCGACGAGCTGCCGCTTCCGGTGCGCATCGAGACCGAAGCGTGCGGCTGCGAAGCCCCGGTTCGCTAGTCCGTTCGCAGAGGGCCGCCGGCATGCGGGCTAGGAAGATCGCCGTCCTTGCCGCAGCGCTCGCTGTGTCGCCGGTGGTCGCGGTCCTGCCGGGCGCTGCCGGCGCCTCGGCCGCCGCGCCGGGCGTCTTCGCCGGGCACACGATGGACGGCGCGGCGCTGCCGTGCGTGACGCAGTCCCACGGTCTTCGGGTCTGCCACGGCAACGAGGCCGGCCTCGGCGGATCGGACCTGCGGTTCAAGAGCTTCGACGGCACTCCGCTCGCGGTCTACGTCACTCTTCCCGCTGCGCCGGCATCGGGCGCGGGCGGTCACTACCCACTGGTGGTGCAAAGCCATGGCTGGGGCGATCCGCCGATCGGACCGAACGACCCGCAGTACGGCGGTCCGACCGCCCTGCAGTGGGCCCGCGACGGGTACGCCGTCCTGCAGTTCGCGGCGCGTGGGTGGGGCGACTCGTGCGGAAGCGCGCAGTCGCGGCTGGTCAACGTGGCCGCGTGCGCGAAGGGTTACGTCCACCTCGACGACTACCGCTTCGAGGCGCGCGACGTGCAGTACGCGATCGGAGTCCTGGTCGACGAAGGGATCGCGGACCCGCGGCGCATCGGCGTGACCGGCGAGTCCTACGGCGCCGGTCTTTCACTCGAGCTCGCCACGTTGAAGAACCGCGTGGTGAACGCCGACGGGTCGACCAGCAGGTGGAAGAGCCCGCACGGCACCCCGCTCCACATCGCGGCCGCCGCACCGTTCGCGACCTGGAGCGACCTCGCCTACTCGCTCGTGCCCAACGGGCGCACTCTCGACACGCGAATCACGTCGGCGACCGCAGACCTGTCTCCGATCGGCGTGCAGAAGACGACCATCGACAGCGGGTTGTACCTGGTCGGCACCGAGAGCGCGTACTACGCACCGCCTGGTGTCGACCCGGAAGCCGACGTGACGAAGTGGTTCGCGACGCTCACCGCAGGTGAGCCGTACGACGTACCGGCAACCGAGGCAGAGGTCCGGCAGATCTCACGGTTTCACTCGCCGTACTACCTGCTCGACGGTGCCTATGGCTTCCACCGCGAGCCGCCCGCCCCCATGCTGTTGGCGAACGGCTTCACCGACGACGTCTTCCCGGTCGACGAGGTGTTGCGCTACTACAACCTCGAGCGATCGCTGTACCCGGCGGATCCGATCGCGCTGCTGCTCGCGGACGTGGGTCATCAGCGCGGCGACAACAAGCCGGCCGACGGCTTACTTCGAGTTCGCCGCATCAAGGCGTTCTTCGACCACTACGTGAAGGGCACCGGCCCGCACCCGACGATGGGCGTGACGGCGTCTACGCAGGTCTGCAAGAAGGGCGCGCCGTCCGGCGGCCCGTACCACGCTGCGACCTGGGCGAAGCTGCATCCGCGCGTCGTGCGGTACACCTCGAAGCCGGCTCAGACCGTGCTGTCGGTCGACGGCAACCCGCTGGTCTCGAAGGCGTTCGACCCGGTAGCCGGTGGTCTCGCATGCACAACCGCGCCGTCGACCGATCAGGGTCCCGGCATCGCGACCTACCGGCTGCCGGCAGCGAAGGGTTCGGGATACACGCTGCTCGGCGCGCCGACCGTCTCCGCCGCACTCAACGTCACCGGCGTCTACGCCTACCTCGCCGAGCGGCTGCTCGACGTCGACCCGAAGACGCACCGGGAGACGCTCATCGCGCGCGGTCTGTATCGCATCGATCCGAAAGCCCCCAACGGCCGCCAGGTCTTCCAGCTGCATCCAGGTGCCTGGCATTTCGCGGCCGGGCACGTCCCGGTGCTTCAGCTGCTCGGCGAGGACGCGCCGTACTCACGCCCTGACAACACCCCGTTCACGATCCGGGTCTCGAAGCTCCACCTGCGCCTGCCGACCCGCTAACCCCCGCTGATCTTGACGTCGAAGGCGTTAAGCGGCGCTCAAAACGCCGCCTTCGTCAAGATCACGACGGTTTGGGTCAAGCGGTGAGCACCTCCGAGCTTCTCGGCTTCGGCAGCGCGACGACCTTGGGCCTCGGGGCGGCGCCGAACCACTGCTTCAGCTCCGGGCTCGGCATCGGTTCGGCGAACAGATAGCCCTGGATCATGGTGCAGCCGAGGTTGCGAAGCTCGACGAGCTGGTTGGTGTCCTCCACGCACTCCGCGACGGTAGTGATGTCGAGGGTCCGCGCGAGGGTCACGATCGCGGTGATGATCGCGTTGTCGACGACGCTGGTCGTGATGTCCGTGACGAAGCTGCCGTCGATCTTCACGACGTCGATGGGGAACCGCTTCAGGTAGTTCAGCGACGAGTGACCCGTCCCGAAGTCGTCGATCGCGACGCGTACCCCGATCTCTTTGATCCGGTTCAGGGTCTGGATCGTCCAGTCGGTCTCGCGCATCGCCAGGGTTTCGGTGATCTCCAGGCAGAGCCGGTCAGGCGGAAGCTGCGCCTCGGCGAGAGCTGCGCGCACCTCGTCGACGAGGTCGCCGTCCTGGAACTGGCGGGGCGAGAGGTTGACGCTGACACCGATCTCGATGCCGAGCTCGTCCTGCCAGGCCCGGCACTGCCGGCATGCCTCCCGCAGCACGAGGCGACCGAGCGGCAGCACGAGTCCGGTCTCCTCGGCGAGTGGGATGAAGTCGCTCGGCGGGATCATTCCGCGCCGCGGGTGCCGCCAGCGCACCAGCGCCTCGGCATCGGCGGCTACGCCGTCGGTCGCGAGCACCATCGGCTGGAAGAAGACCTCGATCTCGCCGTCGGCGATCGCGAGCCGCAGGTCCTCCTCCAGCTCGAGCTGCGCCAGCGAATGACTGCTGCCGCCGGCGTACTCCTTCCAGCGCCCGAGGCCCTCCGCCTTGGCCTCGTACATCGCGAGGTCCGCGTCGTGGAGCAGGTCGTCGCCGGTCGCGCCCGGCCGTGACATCGCGAGGCCAACAGACAGGCTCGCGACGATCGTGCGTGACGGAGCGACCTCGATCGGAGCTGCCATCACCTGCTCCAGCCGGGTCGCGACATCACGCGCCTCAGCGGGGTCGCGGATCTCCTCGAGCAGCAGGGTGAACTCGTCACCGCCGATACGGGCCGCGGTGCCGCGCTCGTCGACGATCGCCTTCAGCCGCCCGGCTATCTCGGTGAGCAGCCGGTCGCCGGCCTGGTGGCCGAGGCTGTCGTTGATGAGCTTGAACCGGTCGATGTCGATGAACAGCACTGCCGTCGCGCGGTTGTGCCGCTCGCCCCGACGCAGTGCCTGGTCGAGCCGGTCGATGAACAGCCGTCTGTTGGCGAGCCCGGTCAGCTGGTCGTGGAACGCGTGGTGCGACAGCTGCTGCTCGAAGTGGAGCCGCTCGGTGTCGTCGCGGAAGGCGAGTACGACGCCGTTCAGCTCCGAGCCCTCTCGGGTTGGAGCGCACGTGAAGCTCACCGGAAGCGCCTCGTTGTCATAGCGCGCCAAGGTCATCGACGCATTCAAGGTGGTCCCCGACTGCAGGCAACGACGGACCGGCGCGAGAAGGAGGTCGCCGCTCGGAGACGCGGGATCGAACATCTCCATCGTCATGCCGAGTAGCTGTTCGGCCGCGGCATTCCAGAACGTCGGACGGCCGGCGGCGTCGAATGCGCAGACACCTTCGGCAAGGTTGCCGAGGATCGCCGCCATGTCGCGGCGCTGCTGCTGGACCTCGGAGTAGAGCGCAGCGTTGGTGAACGCGCCGTCCGCGATCTCGGCGATGGTCGTGAGGACGTGCTGGTCCGCGTCGTCGAACGGCTCGGTCGCGCCTCGCCCGGAGAGGACCAGCGCGGCGTCGAGTGAAGGCAGGAGGGCAGTCGGCTCGGCAGCCGGATGCATTGACGGCGCGATCACGGCCTTGCCGCGCAGCAGTCGTGACGCGACTGCTTCGACTGTTCCGTCGAGGTTGCCGTCCGTCGTCGCGGCGTGAATCGTGCGCGCAGCGTTCAGCAACCCGATGACCCGGTCGCGATCGCGTTTGGCGTCGAAATGCCCGGCCAGCACGTGACGCAGCAGGAAGAACGACACCGGGATCAGAGCGATCGTCCATGGGTTGACGGCGGCCGCTGCACCGCCGAGCACGCCCGCGGTCGTGCCTGTCGCGACGAGCAGGAATCGCGGCCGGGTTCCTTCGGTGAGGACGTCGCGAAGCGGCCGGTCGCTGACCGCGACGAGCATCGCCGCAACGAGCGCGGTGTTGACGGTCATGAAAGTCAGCACGCCAGCGAGAACGGCTACGGGCAGGGAGGGGCCGACGGTGCCGGGAGACCGGCCGACGAGATCCGCCATGAGCACAGCAGCAGTTGACGCGAGCGTGAACTGGCCGGTGTTGAAGGCGGCTTTGGCGGCACCGCGAGCCCGCCAGACGTGCGCGACCACCTGACTGACCGCAAAGGTGAGAATGAGGGCAGGCGTTGCGAGGAGGGCGAGCGCGACTGCGAGCATTCCCTCGTCGAAGCAGATGGCTTCGGCGTAGTCGTTCGTGTCGATGATGAGCGGATACCGCGTGCACAGCACCACTAGCGCACCGAGGATGACGAGCGTCGTGACCGATCCGACGCCCTCACTCGCTGCCACGACCGCTGACCACGCGACACAGATCGCGGTCCCCGCGACGACCGCGACGATCAGGGCACGGGCACGCGTGGGCAGTCTGGTCGACGTCATCTCGTTGGGCTCACTGCCCCGCATCGCTGTTCCACGAGCCGCCGATGACGAGACACGCCGAAGCGGCAAGTGCCGTGAAGCGCCGGCAGGTGTGTACGGACCACCCGGACCGATGCATGGCGCCCTCCCGCTGCGCGGCCATGCTGGGGTGGCCGCCAGCGATCAGGATGCTCGTGTGCGCCTAGGACCTGAATAGACAATCGGGACTATCAAGGCCGCGATTTGCCGTGTTTTGCCCGGCTTGTCCTGACTACCGGCGCAGGATTCGCAAACTTCCTACCTCGCGGACTTCGCGGAAGCCGTCCGCAATTGCGCGCTCGTAGATGTGGAAGGGCGCCTGGCCCCCGTCCTTCGGATCCGGGAACACGTCATGGATTGCCAGCACGCCGTCAGTCATGACGAAGCCGGACCAGTTCGTGTAGTCGGCCTGCGCGTGCTCTTCGGCGTGACCGCCGTCGATGAACAACATCGCGAGCGGGGTGGACCACAACGTGGCTGCGGTCGGACTCTTCGCGATCACTGCGGTGACGACGTCCTCGAGTCCGGCCGCGTGCATCGTCCTTCGGAAGAACGGCAGCGTGTCCATCAAGCCGATCGACTCGTCGACCACGTCGGTGTCGTGGTGTTCCCAGCCGGCTTGGTTCTCCTCGGACCCTCGGTGATGGTCGATGGTGACGACACGTCCACCTCGCGCGTCAGCGGCGGCGCCGAGCCAGGTCGCCGACTTCCCGCAGTAGCTGCCGATCTCGAGGATCGGACCGTACGGCGCCATCGCCCAGGCCGCGTCGTACAAGGCTTCGGCTTCGGCTTCGGGCATGAAGCCTTTGGCGTCGTCCGCGACCTTCTTGCGCGCGGGGTCGATGCGGACCGGCGCAGCTGCTGCGGGATCCTCCATCACGATGCCTTCGGTGGCTCGCCGCCGGCGAGTGCGAGCTGGCGGGATTGGGCGACCAGCCGTCCGGTCGAGTCCCACACCGAGGCCTCCTCGTCGAACCAGCCGTTGGCGACGAGCCGCGTGTGCGCCTCGCATCGCAACCACCCGGGTGCGGGGATCCCTCGCAGCAGGGCGCTCAGCTCGACGGTCGGTGCCCAGCCGAAGCGACCGAGATGAAACACGGTGGGGAATGCGGCGTCGAGCGCGACGAGCAGCGACATCACGTCGGGCTCGGCGCCGTCACGCAACCGGAACCAATAACGCTCGGCAGGAATCCCGTTGGGCGCGGGCTTTCCGGTCTCGAGGTTGAACGGCACCGTCGAGGGATCGATGCGGAGATCGATGCTGTCGAACAGCTCGATCGCGACATTGGGATTGCCCCGGTCGTCGCACTCATCGGGCGGCGGCATGTCGGGCGGTGCATCCTGCGACCAGTCGGCAGCGACATCGGTGAGCCTGCCGCTCGTGACCGTCGCGTCGAGGAAGGGCTTCTCGCCCTGCCACAACACAGCGCGAGACGTCGATGCGCGCCGGCCGGCACGGACGATCTCGGTGCGGACTTCCGCAGGTCCGGCATCAGGCGCGCGCAAGTAGTGCGCCGACACCGCAAGTGGATGCTCGGTGCCGACGACGTCGCATGCGGCACGCGCGAGGATCGCGAGCAGGTAGCCGCCGTTGGGCTTGCCGCCGATCGCCCAGCCCGGGTCCAGCTCCGCGTCGTAGACGTCGGACTCGCCACGGCGCCGGATCGCGGTGGCCTTGTCGAAGGCGCTCATAGGGCCAGCAGCGCGGGGGCCAGCTCTTGCCATTCCCGCCGCGGCAGCCCGCGCCGATCATCGACGAGCACCTGGACTGCGACATGGTCGGCACCCGCGTCGAGATGTGCCTTCACCCGTGCGGCGATTGATTCGATCGAGCCCCACGCGCAGACCGTGTCGACGAGCCGGTCGTTGCCACCGTCGGCGAAGTCATCGGGCTCGAAGCCGAAGCGCTGCAGGTTGGCGGTGTAGTTCGCGAGGCGGAGGTACGACGTGGTGTGGCGCCGTGCGATCTCGCGGGCGACCGTCGCGTCCTCCGACAGCACGCAGACCTGCTCCGGCACGAGCAGCCGATCGGGACCGAGAATCTCTCGCGCCGTGGCCGTGTGCTCGGGCGGAACGAAGTATGTGTGGGCGCCGTCCGCGCCGGCCGCGGCCAGCGCGAGCATCTTGGGCCCGAGCGCGGCGAGCAAGCGCGGCGGACGCGACGATGGCGCCACCGCGCGATACACGTCGTACGCCTTGTCCATGCCGTCGAGGTAGTCGCGCATGAACGTCAGCGGGGTGCGGTAGTCCTCGCCGCGGACGTCGAGCAGCGGCTTGTGCGAGACGCCGATGCCGAGGATGAAACGGTCCGGGTAGGCCTCACCGAGCGCGAGCTGGCCGGCGGCCGTCGCGAGCGCGTCGCGCGCCCAGATGTTCGCGATGCCGGTCGCGACGATGAGCGAGTCAGACGCCGCGAGCAGCAGCTGTGCGGCGGTCAGAACCTCGCGACCGACGGCCTCACCGGTCCACAGCGCGCGATAGCCCGCGACCTCGACCTCTCGCGCGGCCTCGCGGACGACGTCAGCCGGCGAGTAGTCGAGCTGGCCGGTCCACACCCCGACCCGACCCAAACGCTCGGGCCAGCTTGCGAGATCAGCCACGAGCCGACGCTACCGGCTCGGCTCAGCCCGATTGTTTGAAGCCCTCTGTGATCTTCTGCATTGCGGTCGTCAGCTCGCTCGGCACGACGATCATGGTGCTGCCGTACGACGCGACCTTCGCGAGCGAGTCGAGGTACTGGTAGGCGAGGAGCGGCGCGTCAGGGTTGCCGGCGTGGATCGCGCCGAACACCGTCTCGATCGCTTTGGCCTGGCCCTCGGCCTTCAGGATCTCGGCTTCCCGCTGGCCCTGGGCGGACAAGATGGCCGCTTGCTTCTCGCCTTCGGCGTTGAGGATCTGCGCCTGCTTGGTGCCCTCTGCGGTGAGGATTGCCGCGCGCTTCTCACGGTCCGCGCGCATCTGCTTCTCCATCGACTCCTGCACGCTGGCCGGCGGGTCGATCGACTTGAGCTCGACGCGGTTGACCCGGATGCCCCACGCGCCGGTCGCCTCGTCCAGCACGCCTCGCAGCTGCCCGTTGATCTGGTCGCGGCTGGTCAGCGTCGCTTCGAGGTCCATACCACCGATGACGTTACGAAGCGTGGTGACGGTGAGCTGCTCGATCGCCTGCAGGAAGTTCGCGATCTCGTACGTCGCGGCCCGCGGGTCGGTGACGGTGAAGTAGATGACGGTGTCGATGTTCACGACGAGGTTGTCGGAGGTGATCACCGGTTGCGGCGGGAAGCTGACGACCTGCTCGCGAAGGTCGATGAGTGGCCGCATCCGGTCGAGGAACGGCGTGAGCAACGTCAGGCCCGCGTTGACCGTGCGGCTGTAGCGGCCGAGTCGCTCGATGACGCCGGCTCTCGCCTGCGGCACGATCCGCACCGCGCGCGCGACCACGATGATGACGAGCACGACGATGACGAGTACGACGATCAGGGCTGCGCTCACGGTGACTCCCCCTTCATGGGCCGCATGGTCGGCACGCTGTGGTTCAGGTCGTTGCCTGGCCGGTCGGGTGCACGACCGCAGTCGCCCCGTCGATCTGAAGGACGTCTACCCACTCGCCGGACGGGATGGTGATGCCGTCGGCGTAGGGGCGAGCACTCCAGGTCGCACCCCCGATGCGGACGCGTCCGCCCTGAGCAGTGGTGATCTCGGTCAGCGACATCGCCCGGCTGCCGATCAGACGAGCCGTGCCGGACCGGATCGACGGCGGCGTGTGGCGGTGCTTGCGGGCCATGGGCAGGAGTGTCGTGAGCAGCACGAGGTCCGCGGCACCGAAGATGATCACCTGGCCGACCACCGGTGTGCCCACCGCGGCCGCGATCGCCGCGGCGGTCGCGCCCACCGCGATCATCGCCAGCACGAAGGTCAGCGTCATGACCTCTGCGATCGCCAGCACCACGGCGATGATCACCCAGAGCACCCAGGCGTCCACGGCCGAAGCGTAGGCGAAGTCCAGGCCGCGGTCACTCGTTGGAGGTCTGCACCGTCGCCGGCCGTTGCTGTGTGCAATGCACACATAGCCACGCTCTGGGCCGCGTGCCACGATGAAGGCGGATTCCCAAAAGGAGTGCACGTTGACTGAAGCGTCGCGGAACCCGCGCGAACACATACTGCTACCGCAACCATCGGAAGGTCCGGACTTCGTCCAGCTGCTGACGCCCGAGGGTCAGCGCGTTGAGCATCCTGACTACTCGATCGACATCTCCGATGACGAGATCAAAGACCTGTACCGCGACCTCGTCCTGGTACGGCGCATCGACGCGGAAGGGACCGCGCTGCAGCGTCAAGGCCAGCTCGGTCTGTGGGCGAGCCTGCTCGGCCAGGAGGCCGCGCAGGTGGGCGCCGGACGCGCGCTGACCGAGAAGGACTTCGCCTTCCCGACGTACCGGGAGCACGGCGTCGCCTACTGCAAGGGCGTCGACCCGGTCACGTTGCTCGGTTTGTTCCGAGGGGTCAGCCAGGGCGGCTGGGACCCCAACGAGAACGGCTTCGCTCTCTACACGATCGTCATCGGCTCGCAGACGCTGCACGCGACCGGCTACGCGATGGGTATCCAGCGCGACGGCGGCGATGCGGCAGCCATCGCGTTCTTCGGTGACGGCGCGACCAGCCAGGGCGATGTCAACGAGGCCTTCATCTGGGCCGCGTCATTCAACGCGCCGATCGTCTTCTTCTGCCAGAACAACCAGTGGGCGATCTCCGAGCCCGTCGAGCGCCAGACCCGCATCCCGCTCTACCACCGCGCCGAGGGCTTCGGCTTTCCCGGCACCCGCGTCGACGGCAACGACGTGCTTGCCGTGCTGGCCGTCACGCGCGCCGCACTCGCCCGCGCCCGCGAGGGCAGCGGGCCTTCGCTGATCGAGGCCTACACCTACCGGATGGCGCCGCACACCACCTCGGACGACCCGTCGCGCTACCGGCTTGCCGCAGACCTCGAGACCTGGAAGCTGAAAGACCCGATCGAACGCGTGAAGGCTTACCTTTCCCGGCACGGGGTTGCCGATGCCGACTTCTTCGCCGAGGTCGACGCCGCAGCCGACGAGCTTGCCGCGCACGTCCGCGCCGGTTGCATCGGGCTGCCGGACCCGCAGCCGCTGTCGATGTTCGACCACGTGTACGCCGGTGGGTCGGCGCTGCTCGACGAGGAGCGCGAGCAGCTTGCGTCGTACCTGTCGACGTTCGAGGAAGACCCCGTGGCGGTGAGCCACTGATGGCGACGCTCACCCTCGCGAAGGCGCTCAACGAAGGCCTGCGCAAGTCCCTCGAGAACGACCCGAAGGTCCTCATCATGGGCGAGGACGTCGGTGCACTCGGTGGCGTCTTCCGCGTCACTGACGGTCTCGCGAAGGACTTCGGCGAAAGCCGGGTCATCGACACCCCGCTCGCGGAGTCCGGCATCATCGGCACGGCCATCGGGCTGGCGATGCGCGGCTTCCGCCCGGTGTGCGAGATCCAGTTCGACGGCTTCGTGTTCCCGGCATTCGACCAGATCGTGTCGCAGGTCGCGCACATGCACTATCGATCTTCGGGTCACGTGAAGCTGCCGATCACGATCCGGATCCCTTACGGCGGAGGCATCGGCGCGGTCGAGCACCACAGCGAGTCGCCCGAGTCCTACTTCGCGCACACCGCCGGCCTGAAGGTCGTGACGTGTGCGAATCCGGTCGACGCCTACTGGATGATCCAGCAGACCGTGGCCTGCGACGACCCGGTGGTCTTCTTCGAACCGAAGCGCCGTTACTGGGACAAGTCCGAGGTCGACACCGACGCGACCCCCGCAGACCTGTGGTCGGCCAGGATCGCGCGAGCCGGCACCGACGCAACGCTGATCACGTACGGCCCCAGTGTGCGGACCTGCCTCGAGGCGGCTGCAGCGGCCGCCCAAGAGGGTCGTGAGCTCGAAGTGGTCGACCTGCGTGCGCTGTCACCGATCGACTGGGAAACCGTCTTCACCTCAGTGCGCAAGACAGGGCACGCGATCGTCGTGGCGGAGGCGCCCGTCTTCGTCTCGCTTGCTTCGGAGATCGCCGCACGCGTGACTGAGCAGTGCTTCTACTCGCTGGAGTCGCCGGTGCTGCGAGTCGGCGGCTTCTCCATCCCGTACCCGGCGTCGCGTCTCGAGGAGGACTACCTCCCTGACCTCGATCGCGTGCTCGATGCCGTCGACCGGGCATTGGCTTTCTAAGTGCCTCGCGTGACGAACCTGTCCAGCACCCGCGGCGCCCTGCTGCCCGCCGGCGGCGTCGTCGTCCCCCGTAGCGTCGCTACGAGCTCATCCTCCGTCTTGCCGGACGTGCACCAGGCTCACCGCATCCGGCGAACGATCCGTAACGCGAGGCACTGATGGCGCTCAAGAGCTTCAACCTGCCGGACCTCGGTGAAGGGCTTACCGAGGCCGAGATCCTGCACTGGCTCGTCGCCGAAGGCGACACCGTCACCCTGAACCAGCCGATCGTCGAGGTGGAAACGGCCAAGGCTGCCGTCGAGATCCCCTCGCCGTACGCCGGAGTGGTCACGACGTTGCATCACGCCGAGGGTTCGACGGTCGACGTCGGGCTCCCGCTGATCAGCTTCGAAGTCGGTGGTGGCGACGCGGCAGCTACCGCGGAAGCGCCGGTGATCCAGGGTGGCGACCTCGTGCCGTCGGCCCCCAAGGCCGATGGCGAGGAGAAGATCGAGGTGCTCGTCGGCAGCGGCCCCAAGGCGGGCAAGCTCACCCGGCGTCCACGCAAGCAGGCCGCCGCGGCTCCCGCTCCGGCGGCGGCAGTCGCCTCGGCGCCTGCTGCGGCCGCGCCGCCGCCGGTGCTTGCCGAGGTGCACGTCCTCGCCAAGCCGCCGGTGCGCAAGCTCGCCCGCGACCTCGGCGTCGATCTCCGCGTGGTGGGCGCCAGTGGGCCGAACGGCACCGTGACACGCGCGGACGTGCAGGCGGCGGCAAGCGGTACGGCGGTGCCGCGCGGCTCAGTGGCGGTCGCTCTGGCGCCGCGGCCGGACTTCGATCCCGCTACTCGCGAGCAGCGTCTCCCGATCAAGGGCGTGCGCAAGGCGACGGCGTCGGCGATGGTGCAGAGCGCGTTCACCGCGCCGCATGTGACCGAATGGATCACCGTCGACGTCACCGAGACGATGAATCTCGCCCGCCGGCTCCGGACCTATCCCGAGTTCGCCGGGGTCAAGGTGTCACCGCTGCTTCTCGTAGCGCGTGCGCTGATCCTCGCCGTACGGCGGCACCCGATGATCAACTCGACGTGGGATGAAGCCGCCCAGGAGATCGTCGTCAAGGACTACGTGAACCTCGGCATCGCGGCTGCGACGCCGCGCGGCTTGATCGTCCCGAACATCAAGGACGCCGGCGGTCTCTCGCTGCCGCAGCTCGCGGCGGCGCTCGACGCGCTGGTCGCGACGGCACGCGACGGCAAGACGGCGCCCGCCGACATGCAGCGCGGGACGATCACGATCACCAACGTCGGCGTGTTCGGCGTCGATGCCGGTACGCCGATCCTCAACCCGGGTGAGTCGGCGATCCTCTGCTTCGGCACGGTTCGCGAGCAGCCCTGGGTGCACGAGGGACAGATCGCGGTCCGTCAGATCACGACGCTCGCGCTGTCGTTCGACCACCGAGTCGTCGACGGCCAGCTCGGCAGCGAGTTCCTCGCCGACCTTGCCGGGATGCTCGTCGACCCGTGGCGGATGGTCGACTTCACCTAACGCCGAACTTGCGATATCGCACGTGAATCGGGCCCACAACCGGTTGGAAGTCGCAAGTTCGCGGAGACGGTAACTAGCCCAAAACCACCCAACTTCGCCATGGTCGCTGTCGTACCCGGCGCGCACGATTGAGGACATGATCTGGTGGGTCCTCGGCGCGGCGGTCCTGGTCATCGTCGGCCTTGTCTACGTCACGAGCCACGAGTCCGACCTGTGCGGGGTGCGACAGGAGGAACGGGCTTACACCCCGCCACGCAGACGACCGTCGCGCTAGCCCTGCGCGGCGATCAGCAGCGCCGCGAGCGGCTCGAGACCGGCGATCAGCTCATCGAGCTCCGCGGACTCGAGACACTCGTACGGCGCGGCCGCGAGGTCGTCCGTGAGCGACTCGACCCGCTGCTTCACAGCGCGACCGACGTCCGTGAACCGGCCCTCGTCGCCGACCAGGCCCCGAGCCCGCATCCCGTCGACCACGGCAACGATCTGCGCCCTCGGGAGGTGGTGAATGCGCCCGAACCGCTCGGCCGGAAGGTCCATGTCGAGCGCGACGAGCACGTGGGCCTCGAGCCCGCCGATGCCCTCGGTCATGAGCGCCGCGATGTGCCCGTCGCCGCGGTGCTCGCGCAGCAGCGACGCAGCGTGAAACAGGCGGGTCACCACGTCGTTGGGGATCGGGACGGCTCGGAGCGCGGCGTACATCGCCCTGCCCTCGACCGGTGCACTCGTCGCCGCCCTGACCAGCAGCTCAGTGGTGCGCGCGAAGTCGGCGGACTCGACCCGATCGCCGAGGATCCGGCGTAGGGCCTTCGTGCAGCCGAGCTGCCGCGCCGCGATCGCCGCCTCGGGTGTCGTCGTACGCCACACCTTCGGGATGTGGCGGGCCACCTCGCCGGGCGCGAAGTTGTAGAAGAGCGCGTCCACGACCTCTGCCGGCACCATGCCGAGGGGCGCGGCCCGACCGGCGAAGTACGTGTCCCAGTAGTTCGTGAACCCGAGGGCGAACATGGTCTCGTTGGGCTCGTCGGCCGAGTAGGGGATCAGACCGATCGGCTCGACCAGCTCGAACATCCGCCGAGCCATCAGGCGCGCCGTGCCCGTCGACCTACCTTCCACGTCGAGTCCGACGCCCGCGCCCCGCAAAAGTCATCGCCTCCGTTCGAATTAGCACACAGTGCCGCGCTGAGGCCGGCGAAAGCGGACACGCGGGCGGAAGGCAGTCGCGCGCCGGTTGAGTGCTACTTCGAAACGGGTTGGAGCGTTAGAAGGCGCTCTCCGGCAGGTCCATGACCTCGAGGTTGGTGCCTTCGACGATGACGCGTTCGGCGGCGAGCAGCGGCATCCGGGTCTGGGCGAAGAACTTCGCCGCCGCGACCTTGCCCTCGTAGAAGTCCTTGTCCTTGCCCGGGTCGCCGGCCGTCAGCTTCGCCAGCGCGACCTCGGCCTGTCGCAGCAGCAGCCAGCTGATGACGACGTCGCCGAGCGAGAGCAGCAGGCGGCTCGTGTTGAGGCCCACCTTGTACATGCTCGGCTGGTCTTCCATCGCGGCGGTGAGGTAGCCGACCATCGTCTCGACCATGCCCTGTACGTCGGCGAGACCGTTCGCGAGCAGTTCACGCTCGTTCTTCAGCCGGCCGTTGCCGGCCTCCGAGTCGATGAACGTCTGGATCTGACCGATCAGGCCGGTCAGCGCCGCACCCTGGTCGCGCACGATCTTGCGGAAGAACAGGTCCATCCCCTGGATCGCGGTCGTGCCCTCGTACAGGGTGTCGATCTTCGCGTCACGGATGTACTGCTCGATCGGGTAGTCCTGCAGGAAGCCCGAGCCACCGAACGTCTGCAGCGACTGCGAGCCGAGCAGCTCGTACGAGCGCTCCGATCCGCAGCCCTTGACGAGCGGCAGCAGCAGGTCGTTGAGCCGCGAGGCCTCGGTCGCCTCCTCGCCGCGCGACGCCGCATCCATCACGGTGTCCTGCTGGCTCGCAGTGAACAGCACGAGCGCGCGCATGCCCTCCGCGTAGGACTTCTGCAGCATCAGCGAGCGGCGTACGTCGGGGTGATGCGTGATGGTGACGCGGGGCGCCGCCTTGTCGAGCATCTGCGTGAGGTCTGCGCCCTGCACGCGGTTCTTCGCGAAGTCCAGCGCGTTGAGGTATCCGGTCGACAGCGTCGCGATCGCCTTGGTGCCGACCATCATCCGGGCCATCTCGATGACCTCGAACATCTGCGCAATGCCGTCGTGCACGTCGCCGACCAGCCAGCCGACGGCCGGCGTGCCGTGCTCGCCGAACGTGACCTCGCACGTCGCCGAGACCTTGAGGCCCATCTTCTTCTCGACATTGGTGACGAAGGCGCCGTTGCGCTCGCCGATCTCACCGGTCTCGACGTCGAAGTGGAACTTCGGTACGACGAACAGCGACAGGCCCTTGGTGCCCGGGCCGGCACCTTCGGGGCGCGCCAGGACGAGATGGATGATGTTCTCCGGGACGTCCCACTCACCGCTGGTGATGAAGCGCTTGACGCCTTCGATGTGCCACGAGCCGTCGGGCTGCTCGGTCGCCTTGGTGCGGCCCGCGCCGACGTCCGAACCGGCATCCGGTTCGGTGAGGACCATCGTTGCGCCCCAGTTGCGGTCGACCATGAGCTGCGCGACCTTGCGCTGGGTCTCGTTGCCGTTGCGGTAGAGGATCTGCGCGAAGGCCGGCCCTGCGCCGTACATGTGGATGGCCGGGTTGGCGCCGATCACCATCTCGCTCGCCGCCCACGTGATCGACGGCGGCATCCCCGGCCCACCGAGCTCCTGCGGCAACGGCAACCGGTCCCAGCCGGACTCGATGAGGGCGTTGTAGGACTTCTTGAACGACTCCGGCAGCGTCACGGTGTGCGTGTCCGGGTCGAACACCGGCGGGTGGCGGTCGGCGTCGGCGAAGGACTCCGCAATGGGTCCCTCAGCGAGCTTGCGGACCTCGGCGAGGATCGACTTCGCGGTGTCGACGTCCAGGTCGGCGAATGCGCCCCGACCGAGGATGTCGCCGCGGCCGAGCACCTCGAAGAGGGTGAACTCGGCGTCGCGAAGGTTCGACTTGTAATGACCCATGTTCAATCGCTCCTGGGTGCAGGGTTGGGCGCCGTATCTCATATCGGCTACCCACCGGTAACAAATAAGAGGTTACCCGCTGGTAACTCGTCTTACGCAAGCGGCTCGCGAGTGATTTCGGCGGCGGATATCCGCTCCGCGACTAAGGCTCCCCGGCTTCGCCGGCTCGCCGTTTACGTCGCTCCGCGAATATCCGCCACCGAAGGGACGTGCGTGCTCTTGGCTCCGTCCTCTCCTCAAAAACAGGTGCAGACTGGTCAGATGTCTCGAAATTCGGAAGTCGAGCGGGAGCAGGCTCATGTCGCCGTGCTCTACGCGCGTCTTGACGAGCTTCGGGAGCAGGCGCGGGCGCGACTGAAGGAGGTCCTGGGCCGCGGGGCATCCGGCACCCACCAGAACCGCAGCGAGCGCGACCTGTTCGCCGTGATGTACCAGGAGCGGCTCTCCCAGCTCGAGGCGGTCGAGCCGGGCCTTTGTTTCGGGCGGCTGGACGTCACCGGCGGCGACCGCCTCTACGTCGGACGGATCGGGCTCACCGACGAGCGGCACGACTCGATGCTGGTCGACTGGCGGGCACCGGCCGCCGAGCCGTTCTACCGGGCGACGCCGGCCGAGTCGCTGGGCGTCGTACGACGCCGCCACCTGCGGACCAAGGCTCGCCAGGTCCTCGACGTCGAGGACGACGTGTTCGACGTCGACGAGCTCACCGATGCAGACCGCGAGACGCTGGGCGGCGGCGGCGCGCTTCTTGCGGCGTTGACCGAGAGCCGGACCGGCCGGATGCGCGACATCGTCTCGACGATCCAGGCCGAGCAGGACCGCGTCATCCGCGCCGACTCAACCGGCGTGCTCGTCGTGCAGGGCGGACCCGGCACCGGCAAGACCGCGGTGGCGCTGCACCGCGCGGCGTACCTGCTCTACACGAAGCGGGAGCGGCTCGCGCGCAACGGTGTCCTCGTCGTCGGCCCGGGTTCGACCTTCCTGCGGTACATCGAGCAGGTGCTGCCGTCGCTCGGTGAGACCGGTGTCCTGCTGTCGACGCTCGAAGGCCTGCTGCCAGGGGTAAAGGTCGGCGCAACCGAGCCGCTGGACGTCGCGCGGCTGAAGTCGGACCTCCGGATGACCAAGCTCGTCGCCGCGGCGGTCGCCGCCCGCCAGCGCGTGCCGGCGCATCCGATGACGGTCGAGGTCGAGGACCTCGAGATCACCCTCGAGCCGGCCGACCTCGCCGCGGCGCGGGCTCGGGCGCGGCGCAGCCGTCGTCGTCACAACCGGGCCCGCTACCTGTTCGCCAAGAACGTGCTGCGCACCGTCATGGGACGGGTCGCCGACATCGATCCGGACATCGCGAAGGACCGCGCAGTGGTCCGCTCCGTCATGCAGTCCGACGAGTTCCGCGCGGTCATCGACGCGTGCTGGCCGCGGATGACGATGAGCGATCTCATCACCGAGCTGTACACCCCTGAGGTGCTCGCTGAGGCCGGCCGCGACCTGCTCAGCCGCCAGGAGCGCCACCTGCTGGTACGCGATCCCGGCTCACCGTGGACCGCCGCCGACGTACCCCTCCTCGACGAGGCGTGGTCACTGCTCGGCGACCCCGAGGAGGTGTTGCGCGTTGCCGCCGAGCGACGTCGCCTGCGGCTGGAGAAGATCTACGCGCAGGAGGCCATCGCGGCCAGCGGATACCAGGGCCAGGTCGACCCCGACGCACTCGCAGAGCGGTTCGGCGAGCGAGGCGCGAGCGGGCTGACGATCACCGAGCGGGCGGCCGGTGACCCCGACTGGGAGTTCGGCCATCTGATCGTCGACGAGGCGCAAGAGCTCTCGCCGATGGCGTGGCGGATGCTCGTGCGTCGCTGTCCGATGCGGTCCATGACGGTTGTCGGCGACGTCGACCAGCTCGCCGCGCCATGGGGCACCCGCCGGTGGGCGGACACCCTCGACGACGTTGCGCCGGACCGGTGGGAGGCCCGCGAGCTGACGGTCAACTACCGGACGCCGAGCGAGATCATGGCGGTCGCGGCGGACGTTCTCGCGGCAGCGGATCCCACCGCCGTCCCGCCATCATCGGTACGCGACTCCGGACTCCCGCCGCAGTCCCATCGCGTCTCTCCCGGTGAGGACCGTGCCGGCGTCGTGGTCGATGTGGTCTCGGCCGCGCGCCGCACCGTCGGTGACGGCCGTCTCGCGGTGCTCACATCGGCTGCTGACTTCGCATCCGTGCGCGCGGCGCTCGCCAGCCGGTACGACGGGGAGGTCGGGACAGGCGCCGCCGGACTCGATGCTGCGATCGCTGTCCTGGAGGTCGGCGACGCCAAGGGTCTGGAGTTCGACGCCGTCGTGCTGGTCGAACCGGGCGGCTGGCTCACCGAGGGCGAGCGAGGGCTTCGGGATCTCTACGTCGCGCTGACCCGAGCGACACAGCGCCTCGATGTCGTGTACTCACAACCGCTGCCGGGTGTGCTGTCGCGGCTCGTCGACGGCCGAGCGGATGCCGCGACGATCCCCGCGCCGTACCCGGGCGAAGCCGACCAGGCCACGGAGTCGGCGGCCCGGCGCTCGTAGCTGCGGCTCAATACGCTGAGGCGGTGCCACAGCAGCAGGGCGAAGCGTCGTTTCCCCGGCTGCGCGCACGCACCCAGCGGTTCACCCTCGGCGAGCCCCGGAGCTTCACCGTCTGCGCCGACGGCGCGCGTGTGCTGTTCCTGCGCGCAGCTGCGGGTGACGACGCGCGAACCGGCCTGTGGGTGGTCGACGTCGCTGACGGGGTCGAGCGCGTGGTCGTCGACCCGACAGACGACGGCGAGCTGACTGTCGCGGAGCGGGCGCGGCGGGAGCGTGCCCGCGAAGCCGCCGTCGGCGTCGTCTCCTATGCCGCGGACGACGCCGGACGCGTCGTTGCGTTCGCGCAGGGCGGCCGGCTTTGCGTGGTGGACGTCGATGCGCCCGAGGTCCGGGAGATCGGTACCGCGACCGCCTGCTTCGATCCGCGTCCCGACCCGACAGGACGACACATCGCGTTCGTCGACGGCCGCGAGCTGCGGGTCATCGATGCTGACGGCAGCCGGGAGCGGTCGCTCGCCTCCGAGGCGATGGCGACCGTGAGCTGGGGTCGCGCGGAGTTCGTCGCCGCCGAGGAGATGAACCGGTTCCGCGGGTTCTGGTGGGCGCCGGACGGCTCGTCGTTGCTGGCTGCTCGTGTCGACGAGGCGCCGGTTGCCCAGTGGTGGATCGCCGACCCCGCGCATCCCGACCAGCCACCGACGCAGGTGCGCTATCCCGCGGCCGGCACCGCCGACGCCGACGTCACGTTGTGGTTGATCGGGCTCGACGGTGCCCGGCGCGAGACCGTGTGGGACCGCAGCCGCTCGCCGTACCTGGGCCGGGTGCACTGGAGTGCCGGTGGCCCGCCGCTGATCTCGGTGATGAGCCGCGACCAGCGCGAGCTGCGCATCCTCGAGGTCGACGTGGCCACCGGGACGACCTCGCAACTCGCCGTCGACACCGACGGTGCGTGGGTGGAGCTGTTCGACGGTGTGCCGATGTGGTGGCGCGATCGCCTCGTCCGCATCGCCGATGTGGCGGGTGTTCGCGGGCTTTGGGTCGATGACCGGCGCGTCACCCCGGACGGCATGTACGTGCGCGAGGTTGCCGGCGCGCGTGGGCCAGGGATCGTCTTCACCGCGTCGAAGGACGACCCGACGTCAGTCCATGCGTATCAGTGGGACGGCGAGGACGTCATCGAGCTGGGCGGCGGGCGCGGCATCCACCGCGTCGTCGCGGGTGGCTCGACGGCCGTCACCGTCTGGTCGGGCTTGGATTGGGCGGGCGCCCGCGCGACGGTGCACTTCGACGGTGAAAGCGTGCGGCTCGCGTCCGTCGCGATCCCTGCGCCTATCGAGCCCCAGCCTCGGCTGGTGCGGCTCGGCCCGCGGCAGCTGTGCGGCGGGCTGGTGCTGCCGCGCGGGCACGTCGCCGGCACGAAGCTCCCGGTGCTCGTCGATCCGTACGGCGGCCCGCACGCGCAGCGGGTTATGTCGGCGCGGTCATCGTGGCTGGAGCCCCAGTGGCTGGCCGACCAGGGTTTCGCCGTACTCGTCGTCGATGGTCGGGGCACTCCCGGACGCGATCCGCACTGGGAGCGCGAGATCCATCTCGACTTCGCCGGGCCGGTGCTCGACGACCAGGTCGACGCGTTGCATGCCGCTGCCGAGAGCGAGCCCGACCTCGACCTCACGCGGGTAGGAATCCGCGGCTGGTCGTTCGGCGGCTGGCTGGCTGCGCTTGCCGTCCTGCGCCGGCCGGACGTCTTCCACGCCGCAATCGCGGGCGCGCCCGTCACGGACTGGGGGCTGTACGACACCTTCTATACCGAGCGCTATCTCGGTACGCCGCAGGACCAGCCGGCGGCGTACCGGTCGAACTCGCTGCTCGACGATGCGCCGTCGCTGTCGCGCCCGCTGCTGCTGATCCATGGTCTCGCCGACGACAACGTCGTCGCTGCGCACACCCTGCGGTTGTCTCAGCGACTGACCGAGAGCGGCCGGCCGCACAGCGTGCTGCCGCTGACCGGCGTCACGCACATGACGCCGCAGGAGACGGTCGCGGAGAACCTGTTGCTGCTGCAGGTCGACTTCCTGCGACGCCATCTCTACTGAGTCGCCGCTGCCTTTGCGGCGAGCTTCTCAGCGCGGTCCTTCGCGAAGGCGAGCGCGTCTTCCCATGACGCGCCCGTGGCAAGAAGGCCGCGGTACTTCATGATCGCCGATCGCTGTTCCAGCGCGAGCGCGCCGACCAAGCGCTCGCCCCTTCGATACAGCGTGACGAAGGTGTCGCCGTCGACATCGCCTGCGACGGTGGAGATCTCGTCGGCGTCCGCCGCGATCCCGACGAACTGGATCCGCTTGCCGTACCAGTCCGACCAGAAGTAGGGCACCGTCTCGAACGGCACCGCGTGGGCCGGATCCGCGGCGTTGCGGCCGGCGATGCCGCCCTGTTCGGCAGCGATCGTCCAGTGCTCGAGTCGCATCCGGCGCTCGAAGGTCGGGTTGTGCCAGCGGGCGATGTCACCCGCGGCGTAGATCCCCTCGACGCCGGCGCACAGCGTCTCGTCGCACTCGATGCCGTCGCCGATCTCCAGGCCGGAGTCGGCGAGCCAGCAGGTGTTCGGCGTGACTCCGATTCCTACGACGACGAGCTCGGCGTCGATGCTCGTGCCGTCGGCGAGACGGACGGCTCGCACTGCGTCGTCCCCATCGAGCCCTTCGACACCGACCCCGACTCGAAGCGTCGTGCCGTTTCTCTCGTGCAGCCCCGCGAGCACCAAGCCCATCTCCTCACCCACCGGCCGCGCGAGCGGGGTGGGGAGCGCCTCGACGACGGTTACCTCGCAGCCGCGGGCACGCGCGGACGCCGCGATCTCCGATCCGATGAAGCCGGCGCCTACCACCACGGTGCGAGCCCCCGCATCCAAGGCGGCCCGAATCGAGCGGGCGTCGTCGAGAGTGCGAAGCACGTGCACGCCGCTGAGCCGGTCGGCGCCGGGCAGCGTGCGCGGCGACGCGCCGGTCGCGATCACCAGCGAGGTGAACCCGATCTCCCCGGCGTCGGTCACCACGACGCGTCGTTCGGGGTCGAGACCTGTGGCACGCGTCTGCAACCGAAGTGTCACGCCGAGGTCGTCTCGAAGGACCGCTTCGTCGCGAAGCACCGTCGGCGACGGCTCGCCCTCCGACGTGAGGAACTCCTTCGAAAGCGGCGGCCGGTCGTACGGGAGGTGAGCCTCGGCGCCGACGAGGGTGATCGCACCGGTGAAGCCGGTACGCCGGGCGCTTTCGACGGCGCGAAGACCGGCGAGGGAGGCGCCCACGACCAGCAGATGCGGGTCGCTGCCCGCGGCGGCTGCCACGGGTCAGTCTTCGAGGCTCAGCGACTGCGTGGGGCACTCCGCGACGGCCGACTCCAGGAGCGGGCGCAGGTCGTCGGTGAGCTCGACGTCGAGCAGGTGGACGAGGCCGTCGGCACCCACCTCGAAGACGGCGGGCAGCAGCGACTCGCAGATGCCATGCCCGGTGCACCGGTCGGTGTCGGTGAGGATCCTCACGCGGCCAACCGTACCGGTGCGCCGAGCCCCGACTGGGCCAGAATGGGCGCGCGGACCCGTTCCTCGAGGTTTCTGCGCCGGAGACGTCTGCGGCAGCGTAGGTTGTGGTCTCTCGGGGCGGCAGCGTCGGCGCGGTATACCGTGCCGTGGCGAGAACAACCCCATGTGACTGGAGGGGGATGTGGCTGAGACCAGCCGGGTGATCCGCCCCGCTGCTGTGCTGAAGCAAGCTGAGGCACAGTTAGTGGTCGACGAGCTCGCCCGCCTCGACGTCGCCAACGGCGGCGTCTGGATCGTCAACCCTGGCTTGTGGCAGCGATTCGACAAGCCGTGGGACGGTCCGGGTGGGATGGCCGGGTCATCGATGCTGGTCGGCACCATCGCGACGGCGTACGGCGCTCCGACCCGCTACGACATCACGATCTACCGGGTCACCGTCACCGACCACGGCAGCAAGCGCGGCTGGACCGTCGACTCACTGTGCAACGACGCGCTCGGCTACGCCGGCCTGACGCTGGACACCTGCTCCCGGGCCGAGCTCAAAGACCCGCCCTCGCGCGACCCGTTCAAGCGGTAAGCCACTCCCTCCGACCAGGCGGCGTTCCCTGTTGCGGGATGCAACCGGGTGGCGCACCGTTGCGTCAGACCTGCATCGCTTGATCCTTGGGAGGGGACATGACGCTGACCCGCGCCCGCTTGCGCGCCGCTCGGATTGCCGTAACGACGCTGACCGTGGGTGGCTTCGCGCTCGCCGGCGTCTCGCCCGCAACCGCAGCCACTCAGGGCTCGAACGACACCGTCAGCGTGTCCGGCCACGGCAGTGTGAAAGCGACGCCTGACACGTTGGTCAGCGACCTCGACGCCCACGCGAAGCGAGACTCGGCACAGGATGCGCTCGACGCCGCCGGCCAGGTTGCGATGAACGTCATCAACGCGCTCGAGGCGAACGGCGTGCCGTCCAAGGACATCCAGACCTCGGGGCTGTCGGTGGGGCCGTCGTACGGCAAGCACGGCAAGGTGACGGGCTACCGCGCCGATGAGGACATCACCGCGCGAATGCACCCGCTCGACACAGCCGGCAAGGCCCTGGATGCTGCGTCGGCTGCGGGCGGCAACAGCCTGGACATCGAGGACTCGGCGCTGACCGTCTCCAACCGCGCGAAGTACGAGGCGCTCGCCCGCACGAAGGCGTTCGATGCCGCCAAGGCGGCCGCCGAGCAGTACGCCGAGCTCGCGGACCGCCAGCTGGGCCGGGTCGAGAAGATCAACGCCACTTCGCACAGCTCCCAGGTTCAGCACGTGGGCATCGCCGCCGGCACGGACACGGCCGCCGCGCCCGCGCCGTCGTCGTCGATTCCCGTCAACCCGGGCAAGCAGACCGTCAGCGAATCGGTTCATGTGATCTGGGCGATGAAGTAGGGACGTCAACCTGGCCATAGGCTTCCGGCATGCGGGATGCAGTGACGGTGCACATGGCGGCACCGCCGGCCAAGGTGTGGGAGCTCGTCAGCGACGTCACCCGGATCGGGGAGTTCAGCCCCGAGACGTTCGAGGCGAAGTGGATCGACGGCGCCACCGGGCCGGCGGTCGGCGCGAAGTTCCGCGGCCACGTGAAGCGAAACGGCATCGGGCCGATCTACTGGACGACCTGCCGGGTGAGCGAGTGCGTCGACGGAGAGGTGTTCGGCTTCGAGGTGATCACCGGCGGGAAGCCGCTCAACACCTGGACCTACCGGCTCGCGGCCGCCGGAGACGGCACAGATGTCACCGAGTCCTTCGCGTTGCTGCCCACGTTGCCGCTTCGCCTGTACTGGGCGCTGCTCGGGTGGGCACGCGGCAAGACGAACCGCGAAGGCATGCGGACCACGCTTGAGCGCATGAGGGCAGTCGTCGAGGCGGGCTGAGACATGGATGACACGGGCAAGCCGTACGTCGTGGTGTCCGCTGACGCACATGCCGCGCCGGACGACCTCGATCACTTCCTGTCCTACGTCGATCCGGCGCATCGTGAGGCGGTAGCGGCGTTCGGCGACCTGTCCTCCACGGCAATGTCGATGCTCGGCGGGCACGACCCGGGCCCGGTCGACGACCCGGACCCGGTGCGCGCGACCGCCGCCCGCCGGCTGGCCGGAATGGGCGTGGACATCAACGCAACTGCTGACTGGCTGTCGAGATACAGCACCGACTGGGTGTTCGCGGGAGACGCAGACGGCAAGCGGCTCGCCGTTCTCGAGGAGCAGGGAATCCAGGCCGAGGTCTCCTACCCCGGCCCGATCCTCGCCGGCGGGATCTCCCCCGCGATGTACCTCGGCGCTGCGACCGCCGAGGGGCTCGATGTCGTGTGGCCGGCGCTACACGGCTACAACAGATGGCTCGCCGACTTCTGCAACGCCGCCAAAGGCCGCCGCGCGGGCGTCATGCCGATCGACCTGCACGACATCGATCGCGCGATCGAGGAGCTGTCGTGGGCGCGTGAGAACGGGATCTTCGGTGGCGTGATGATGCCGGCGATGTCGGTGCGCGCGAAGCTGCCCGGCTATGCCGCGGACTACTACGAGCCGTTCTGGTCCGCGTGCGAGGACCTCGGCATCGTGCTGAACTTCCACACCGGCGCCTCGGGCATGGCCACCGACTCGAAGTACCTCTACGACGACGCGCACGCCGGAATGCTCGGGCTGTACGAGGTCTTCGTGTTCACCCGCCGGCCGCTGTGGTTCATGATCTTCGGCGGGGTCTTCGACCGCCATCCGAGCTTGAAGGTCGTGATGGCGGAGAACGGCGTGCAGTGGCTGCCGTCGGTGGTGCGTGACATGGAGTCCTTCTTCGACACCCACGGCGGTGCCCCCGTTCGCTCCTACCTCAAGCTGCGGCCGGCCGAGTACGTCGAGCGACACGTCTACATCGCGGGCTCGCTGATGAAACGCTACGAGGCCGAGATGTGCCATGAGGTCGGTGCCTCGCGGCTCATGTGGGGTGCGGACTATCCGCACCTCGAGGGCGCAGTGCCAGTGCACCGTGAAGTCGTCAGGCACGTCTTCAGCGGTTTGCCGGAGAAGGACGTGCGCTCAATGCTCGGCGACAACGCGATGAGCCTCTGGGACTTCGACCGCGCGGCACTACGCGAAGCGGCCGACCGCAACGGCATGACCGTCGACGAGGTCGCGACGCCGATCGGGTTCGCCGACTTCCCCGAGACCTTCAGTTGGAGCCTCGCCCGCCCGGTCCCGCTCCGCGCGAGCGCGAGCAGCTAGCACTCACTGCACGTGGATCGTGTAGGTCACCTTCAAGTGGAACTTGTACGCCGGGATCCTCCCGGTGACGACGACCTTGTGGGTGCCCGTGGTGAGGCCGCGTAGTAGTACCCCGAAGCCATAAGCAGCGGACCGGCCGTGGTGCTTCTTGTAGCCGTAGTAGTTGTGGCGGCTGGAAAGGCTGATCCCGTAGACGCCGCTGCCGGCGATGAATCGGTCGACGTTCGAGATCGCCTGCCCGTCCACCGTGGTCGTTCCGGTCGAGTTCTTGAACTCCGCTCGCGCGCACTTTCGAAGTTGCGCGTCGGTGGTACCGAACTTGCCGTGGTCCCCCTTGAAGGTCGAGCACTCGTCGGCGACATGCTGCAGGTAGATCGCTCGCCCGGCCGGCTCCGTACAGGTCTGCTTGAAGGTGCCGGATCCTGTGATCGCGGGCCAGACCACAGCGACCTGCCGCCCGTTGATGGTCTCGGTCGCGCAGGTGTCGGGGTTCTTGGTCGGTGACTCGAAGATCACCTGCCAGACCTTGCCGACGTAGTAGCCGTAGCTCTTGCCGGCAACCGAGCCGTGCGGGGCAACGACGCCGCTGGAGCCGGCGGCGATCGCGCTCCCACCCCCGCCGAGCAAGATGCCCGTCGTAATCGCAGCGACGGTCGCAGTCCGGAATGGTCTGAGCATGCCGACTCCTATCGATCGTTGTCCTTGATGTCCGTGCCGGCCGGGAGGGCCAGCACGGTCCACGTTGTCGTGCATCCTGCTCCTGACAGCCTGGTCTTGCCGTGCGCGTTCCCGTGCGCCCACAGGATGTCGGCCTCGTGCGCCTCCGCGTCGCCCCCGACGATGCGGTAGCCGGCCGCGCGGTACGCCGACTGCACGAACGCCGCCGCGATGCTCAGCGGTACGGCGGTCGTGAACTGGACCTCGGTCTCGCCCTTGACGTCGACCGGCAACGGCTTGGGTGACTGCGCATACGCCGGATGCGGGACGTCGGCGGCCGGCCCGGTCGGGAACCGCGCCGGCGCTGTCTGCGGACTCGGGCACGACAACCCCGAAAGGGGGTTCTGCGCCGCCGTGCCGGCGCCGCTCGACGCGCTGCCGCAAGCGGCGCCGAGGACGAGCGGCAGAGTGGCGGTGAGCCGGCGCATGCGCATGGGCAGGAGGATGCCACGAGGGCGGCGGCGAAATCAGCAGCATGAATCGCACCGCACGTCTGATGGCCGGTCTCGGCGCCGGTTGCCTCGGGATGGCCGCGCTCGTTCCTGCGGCCACCGCCGCCGCTCAGACGACGCCCGCGACCCAGTCCGCCGCCACCGCGCCGGTACCGACGTCGGCTCTGCCGCGGGATGCGATGCGGTTCTCACACGAGGTCGTCGTCGACGAGCAGCGCAACGGGTTCGAGCCGGACATCCTGATCGACTCCCATGACCGGATGTACACGTCGGTACCGAACGGGTCGAGCCAGGGCACGAGCTTCGTCTGGACCTCGACCGACCACGGCAAGTCCTTCCACCTCGTCCCAGGGTCGGTCCTCCACGGCAAGCCGGTGACCTGCATCGGTGGCGGCGACACCGAGCTGCAGCTCGACAAGTCCAACAACCTGTTCCTGTCCGACCTGCAGAACCTGACCAACCTGTCGAACAGCGTCACCAAGGACGGCGGCAAGACCTGGCAGACCAACTGCGTCGGCGCGGTCAACACTCCGGTCGACCGCATGTGGTACGCCGTGCAGGGCTCGCTGGGCGATCCCAACTTCGCGGTCTTCGAGGAGTACGACGCCGTGGACAGCAGCGCGTCGATCGGCAACCAGCTGGTCGAGGAAGTCAGCAGCGACGGTCTGGTCTTCGTGCCGGTGACGAACCCCGACTTCGCACACTGCCTCGGCGGCGGCGTCCTCGACTGCGTCTCCGACGACGAGGGCATCTCCGGCAACCAGTTCATCCTGCCCAACGGTGAAGTGGTCATCGCGCACACCTCGAGCGACGGCAACCTGGCCGAGGTCAGCTACGCGACGCCGGTGCTGCACCGCACCGCCGGCGTCATCACCTCGGCGTCTGCGACCTGGCACACGGTCGCGGTGAACCGCAGCCTGTGTCCGGACCAGCCGAACAAGGCGCCAGGTGTCTGCGGCGCGGCACTGTTCGTCACTGCCAGCCACGACAGCGCCGGCAACATCTACGTGTCGTTCGCGTCCGCGAAGCAGAACGCCGCGGGCAGCCAGATCGGCCCGTACAACGTCTACGTCGCGATCTCCCGAAACGGCGGCAAGACCTTCGGCAAGCCGATCAAGGTCAGCCGGGGTGGCTCCAACGCGTTCTCCTGGGTGCACGCCGGGTCAAAGGGGCGAGTCGCGATGGCCTGGTACCACGCGAACGAGACTCACGAAGGCAAGTCCGGCTACGCCTTCGACGACCTGCATCACACCGAGTTCAGCGTGCAGGTCGGGGAGAGCATCAACGCGCTGTCGGCACGTCCGACGTTCAAGGTCTCGACCGTCAGCGAGCACCCGATCAAGTTCGGGCCGATCTGCACGCAGGGCACCGCCTGCCTCATCAGCGGTGGTGACCGCTCGCTCGGAGACTTCCTCGAGGTCAGCAACGACGCGCGCGGAGCACTGGCGTTGTCCTACGTCGACGACACGTCGAACACCTACGCGACGGGCACGGACGGCATCGAGGAGAACGGTCCGCCCGTCGTCGTACGCCAGATCCACGGCCCGGCGCTGATCAAGGGCAAGGGCAACCCGTCCGGGTTCATCAACGGCCCGGGCAAGGGTCCGGGCGTCCCGATGAACCACGTGACGGACCCTGCCGGGGACGACGTCTACTCCGCGAACGGCGCGCTGACCCCTGCCGGCACCGCGCTGGACCTGCGCGACGCCCGGATCTCGGTGAACAAGGCGCGCACCGGGCTGATCGTGAAGATGCGCATCAATCCGCAGTCCGGTCTCGACGTGCCCGCCGCCGCAGGCGGCACGACAGGTGAGTGGATCACCCGGTTCACGACCTACAACCCCGGCACGCCGGGCAACGGCCACGTCTACTACGCCGGGATGCAGTCCATCCTCGGCGGCAAGCCCACCTTCTATCTCGGTGACACCGCATCACCCAACCCGGTTGCGTTGGCGAACCTGCAGCTGTCGATGATGTTCAGCAGCGAGACCAAGGCGCAGGGCTCGTACGACTCAGGCAGCGGCGTCATCACGATCAAGGTGCCGTTCAGCGCGGTGCCGGGTGTGGCGAGGCACGCGACGCTGTACAGCGCGACCGCGTTCAGCGGTACGACGCTTGGCGAGCTCGGGCCGGCCAACGCCACGGGGGTCGGTGGCGAGATCAACCAGACCGACGCGACCGAGCCGTTCGACGTCGTCGTGAACCGTGCCGGGACGTCTCACGAGGCGTCGGCGGTGGGAGCGCGCGCGAGCTCGGTGCCGTTCGTGTCCGCGCTCGCCGCGGTTGGGGCCGTGCTCCTGGCCGGCGCTGCCGTGCTCGCGCGGCGCGGGCGACCCGCGCGACGGGCCGTCGTCTCCTAGGCAGCAGCGGAGGCGAGCTTGGACTCTTCCTCGTCGATCTCCAGGTCCTTCGGCAGGTAGGCCGCTACCGCAACCGCGGCCGCGACCGTCACGACGAGGCCGATGAGGGTCGCGAGCCGCAAGCCGCCGACGAACGCATGGTTCGTCACTGACGTGACCCGTCCGGCGAGGTCGGGCGGAAGGCGCTTCGCGGTGAGGACCGCCCGCCCGATCTGCTCGCTGATCGCGCCACGGTCAGCGGCCGGCACAGCGCGCAGCGGGCCGTCGTACGCGGCGCCGACGCGAGATCGGTAGTTGCTGGTCGCGACCGTCCCGCCGATCGCGACCGCAAACGAACCGCCGAGCCACTGCACCATGCTGCGCAGCCCGGACCCGACGCCGACCTTCGCTTCGGGCAGCACGCTCACGACCGCGTTCGATGCCGGCGCGATTGCGAGTCCCATGCCGGTGCCGACGCAGCTGAAGGCAACCGCGACGTGGACGAAGCCGGATGTCGTGGACGTCGTCGCGAAAAGCGTGAGCCCGCAGATGACCAGCGTCATGCCGGCGACGACCACGTTTCGCAGACCGTAGCGATGCGTGAAGCGAGATGACAGGTTGCTCGCGATGACGGAGCCGAGTGCCATCGGCAGGAAGCGGAGCCCCACCGACATGACCGAGGCGCCTTGGACGAACTGGATGTACTGGCTCAGCAGGAAGCTGATGCCGAACATCGCGAAGAACATCGATGACACGGCACCGATCCCTGCCGAGAACCCCGCGTTGCGGAACAGGCCGAGGTCGATCAGCGGGTCGTCGCGCCGGCTGTCCCACGAGAAGAAGGCGTTGAGCAGGATCGCGGCGGCGGCCAGCGCGCCGAGCACGACGTGCGAGGCCCAGTGCTCGTTCGGCGCGACGATCAGTGCATAGGTGAGCGCGGTGAGGCCGCCGGCCGACAGGATCACGCCTACCGGGTCGATCGGGTTGGGGTTCGCTGCCCTCGTCTCGGTGATGGCGAAGAACGCACCGAGGATCGCGATCGCGGCGATCGGCACGTTGATGAGGAAGACAGCCCCCCACCAGAAGTGCTGGAGCAGGACGCCGCCGAGGATCGGTCCCGCGGCGCCGCCGATGCCGCCGATGCCGGCCCAGATTCCGATGGCTCGCGCCCGGTGGTGCCCTTCGAACGTCGCAACGATGATCGCCAGCGTCGCCGGCATCAAGGCGGCGGCGCCGAGACCCGTGAGCACTCGCATGGCGACCAGGGGCCAGGTCGAGTGCACGACCGCGCAGCCGAGCGATCCACCGCCGAACAGCGCGCTTCCGATGATGAACATTCGCCGCCGGCCGAACCGGTCGCCGAGCGCGCCGCTGGCGAGCAACAGCACGGCCTGCGTCAGCGTGTAGCTGTCGATGATCCATTCGAGGCCGCTGGTCGACGGATGGAGGTCCTTGACCAGCGTCGGCAGGGCGATGTTGAGAACGGTCTGGTCGAGGCTGATGAGCAGGATCGTCAGACACAGCACAGCGAGGACGAACCACTGCTTGACCGACACCGACCCGTCCCTAGCCTCGCTCACCACCCTAGTGGTCTGTCGATCGCTGACCGAGCCGGAGGCCCGGCCGCCGGCGTACGACGAAGGAGCGAGAGCTCACACGGTCGGCGTCATCCCACCGTCGATCCGCACCGTCGTCCCCGTGATCGAGCCCGCCCGAGGGCTGGCGAGGAACACGACAGTGTCAGCGACCTCCTCCGGCGTCGAGAAGCGCCCGAGCGGGATCGATCGCTCTGCGTTCTCGACGATCTCCTCGCGCGTTCCGCCACCCATGGCTGCCATCTGCGCGGCTGCGCCGTAGTCCCCGAGCCAAAGCGGGGTGCTCACCGGGCCGGGTGCCACGCCGACCACTCGGACGCCCTGCGCGGCGTACTCGCGAGCGAGCCCGACCGTGAGGTTGTTCATCGCGGCTTTGAGCGCGCTGTAGGTAGCGATCCCGGTATCCGGCATGGCGCCGTTGACGCTGGAGATGTTGACGATGACGCCGTTGCTCGCCACGAGGTGGGGAAGCGCGGCACGGCACATCCGGACCGCGGACATGAAGTTCAGGTCCCAGTACGTCGCCCAGATCTCGTCGGTCTCGTCGGCGAAGCCAGCGGTCAGGGTTGCGCTGCCGACGTTGTTGACCACGATGTCGAGCCGCCCGAGCCGCTCGAGACAGGAGGCGACGGCGCTGGCCGCCGCGCTCGGCTCTGACATGTCGAGCGACAGGTGAGTCAGCCCCGCGATCGTCGGCGGTGCAGATCGACTGGTTCCGGCGACTCTCGATCCTTCGGCGATGAGCGCCTCGGCGACCGCGAGCCCGATTCCTCGGCTGACACCGGTGACCAAGGCAACCTTGCCATGCAGGTCGAGATCCACGGCTACCCCCCGTGTGCGTGCGCCGGACGTGCCGCCATCATGACGCCATGCCCGGGATCGCGTCGATGTCAGAGAGGTACGCGCGGCCCGACTGGGTCCGTCGGCTCAACGCCATGGCCGATGCGAGCGGCAGCGCGGTGCACCTGATCCCGCTCGATGCGGGAGAGCTCATCGACGCGGCTCGCGAGACCACGGGGATCGCCGAGCTCGCCGACCTCGGCGACGGCGACTGGGAAGGCCGACTGCGCGCGGTCGTCGCAGCCATCAACGCCTCCGACCTGACGGTGGTCGGCCGGCTGATGACGCGCGAAGAGCTGCTCCGCTGTCTTCGCACCAGGATCCATCTGGGTGCGCAACGCGCGAGCGATCCAGCGGTTGCGGAGGAGCAGATCCTCGCGCCCATCGTGGTGACCGGTCCGGCTCGATCAGGCACGACCATCCTGTTCGAGCTGCTTGCACTCGACGCCGGTCTGCGCTCCCCCGTCGCCACCGACGTGCTGCATCCGGCGCTGCCCGACGACGTCACCCCGACGAGGCGTCGCGCGATGACCGAGTCGGAGCAGGAGCTGTGGGCCGACGTACAGCCCGAGTTCGCGTCTATCCACGAGCTGCGCTCAGATCTGCCCGTCGAGTGCATCACGATCAGCGCGCCGTCGTTCGCCGGATCTCACTGGTCGATGGTGCTTGACGATCCGGGTGAGTGGATGCCGGATCCCGTCGTGGACTTCGCGTTCCACAAGGCGGTGCTGCAGTCCGTGCAGCACGGCAAGCCGGCGATGCAGTGGCTGCTCAAGACGCCCGCCTACCTGTTCATGTTCGACGACCTGCTGAAGGCATATCCCGACGCCTCCGTGGTGTTCACTCATCGCGATCCGGCGCGAACCATGCCGTCGACGGTCAGTACGACGGCGATGGTGCGCTGGATCCGCAGCGACGGCCTCGACGTGCCGGCGCTCGCCGAGCTGATCGACGTGATGTTCACCGCGGGGCTCAACAACGTGGCGGAGCGACACAACAACGGCACGCTGCCCCAGCAGACGGGGCACGTTCGCTTCACCGATCTCATGTCGGCGCCGGCTGACGCGATCGCTGCTGCCTATGACGGGATCGGCCGGGAGTTCACGGCCGCGCATCGCGCGGCGGTTGTGGAGTACCTCGCGAACAAGCCTCGCGGGAAGCACGGCCGGCATGACTACACGGCCGAAGAGTGGGGCTACGACGCGGCGAAGCTTCGCGAGGGCGCCGCGTCGTACATCTCCACGTTCGGGATCCTCAGCGAGTCCTGAGACGCTCGCTGACCTCGTCTACCGGAAGCACTTCGGCGTCGATCGGGTCGATGTCACCCTCGGCGAGCAGGAAGCGCCAGAACACCAGGCCGAAGGGTCGTCCTTCCGTGCTGAGCCAGTTGGGCACTCCTGGATCGCGATGTGCCAGGACGATCGTCGCTACGCCGTCGGCGTCGGCCTTCGCCTGCGCCCGGTTGAGACCGACGCGTCGGCGCAGGTAGTCGAAGGTCTGCAGATGGCGGTTCCACAACGCGACGCCCGCGTAGCGGCATCTCGGCCACCGCACCCGCATGACGAGTGCCTCGTCCGGTCCGAGGAGATACGGAGCGAGGCTGTAGGCGGCGTCGCCGGCCGCCAGCGCGTGCTGGCCCGGTGCCACCGGGGGCACGAACTGGTTCGGCGTCTGGGAGACGAAGGCGGGCGGAGCGCCCGAGCCGGGCGGAGGTGTGGCCTCCATGACCCGACTGCGGACGAACGTCGCGACCCGGCGGATCGCGGTGGCGACTGAGGCATCGGTTGGCACGGCGGGCTGATGCTCCGGCACGGCCCCATCGATCAGGTCGATCGCCAGGTCGAGGCTGGGAGCGGGCGGCATCGCCGGCACCAGCCGCTGCTCCCAGTAGTGGCGGACCGTGATCCGCGTCGCGTCCTCGGGAAGCGGAAGCCACGCGCCGACTTGTGGTGGCCCGCCGATCGTGAGCTCGAACCACCCGCTGGGTGAGACGTCGAAGTCGGTGTCGTTGAGAACGCCGGCGGTCCGCTCCGGCATCCGGCCATCGGCGGCGCCGGCCTCGACCGTGAAGGACACGTAGATCGCCCCGCCCGTGTTGCCTCTGACGCGATAGACGCCGTCGGGATGGACCGCCGCATCGTGATAGCGGGCGTCGGGGTTGTCGCCGAGCATCTTGCGCCACGGAGTGACGATCTCTCGGAACACCGGGCGCTTCGGGTCGTCTTCGAACTGCGTCTCGAGGGCGGTTCCAAGCCCGTGCATGACGGCTCGCAGCGCCCCGGCGACGTCGTCCGGCGCGGTGACCATCCACTCGTCGCCGGCATAGCGGTCGGCGACCTCGCGCAAGGTGTCAAGCAGCTCGTCGAACGCGGCCCGGCTCTCCCCCATGCCGGGAGCCTATTCAGACTGCCGACGCTTGTGCACCTCTTCGGGTGCAGGCAGGTTCACAGAGTGGTGGCGCCGAACCGAACCGCATGATCCGGGGCAGGGTGGCGCGGCTCGCCGTCAGCGCGTTGGCCGTTGCCGCGGCATTGGCCGTCCCGGGCGGCGCCGCAGCAGCAACGCGCGACGCGAACGCGGCACCGCGACTGGTGACCATCACCATTCCGGCGCGGCATGCTGACATCGACCCGAAGTGGCTGCCGTACGAGGGACCGCCGCGCGCCAACGTGCTGCTGCCGGCAAGCTACGACGCGCATCGCCGCTACCCGCTGATCGTCGCGTTGCACGGTCTCAACTGCAACTACGCCTGGTGGCAGCAGTGGAAGCTCACGGCACCGTTCGAGAGGCTCCACGCGATCGTCGTGATGCCGGAAGGCGCGAGCGGCTGGTACACCGACTGGTGGAACCACGGGCTGCGCGGCAAGCCGTCATGGGAGACCTATGAGCTCGACGACGTGATCCCGACCGTCCTCCGCCGCTACCCGATCCTCCCGCAGCGGCGTTGGCACGCACTTGTCGGGATCTCGATGGGCGGCCTCGGCGCGGCGTACCTCGGTGGGCGCCTCCCGGGCTTCTTCGGCACGGTGGCGTCGTTGTCCGGCTTCGTCGACCCGCAGCTAGCCGGAGCGGTCGCAGATCCGGCGATGACGGAAACCGCGCTCGCGCCACTGAAGGGGAACTACAACCCGTACGCCGTCGACGGCCGGCCGCACGGCTTCTACATGACCGGCCACAACCCGACCCGCCTGGTGATGAACCTGCGACAGACGCGGGTGTTCGTGAGCTCCGGCGACGGACGTCCAAGCGCCTACGCGGGGCTCAACCATCCCGGGTCCGAGGAAGAGGGCGCCGTGATCTACCCGATGAACCAGCAGTACGCGCCGGCACTCGTGGCCGCGGGCGTCAACGTGACCTACCAGCCACACACCGGCGGCCACGACATTCCGGACTTCATGCAAGAGGTCAAGGCGTTCGTCCGATGGGGCGTCTTCGCACCGGTCGTGACTCACCCGAAGCACTGGGTCAACGACACGGTCGCCACGCATGGTCAGCTCTGGAACGTCGGGTATCGCTTCGCCCAGCCACCCACCAAGGTCGTGCAGTTCCAGCGCGTCGGCCGCCGGCTGACGGTGAGTGGCGCGGGTTCGAGTGTCACGCTCACCTGGCCCGGTGGATGCGCGACGCGCATCACGACCCCGGGGACGGTCAAGATCCCGACGCACGTCCTCGTCTGCGACGGGTAGCGTCCGCCCCGGTCGTCGCGAGCGGCGAGTGACGCCCGCTGTCAGATGTGCAGGCGCACGATCTGGATCTGCTGACGTCCGTCCCGAGTCGCCACGATGACCAACGAGGTCGGGTCGTCGCCCTTCACCGCGAGGCCGGTTGCGAGCTGCGCCGAGCTGCCTTGCCACGGTGCGCGAACGATGACCTCCCCGTCATGTCCGAAGCTTGGCTTCGCGGTGCCGTCGGGGCGAAGCACGCGCAGGCGCGCCCGGGTGTCATCGGCGAACTTGGAATCGACGAACAGGGTGTCCCGACCCGACTTGAAGGCGCCGAGGACGCCGAAGTCCCGCGACGGGAAACGAACCGTCCGCCCGACGGAGGCTCCGTCGGTCCGGAAGCGAGCCATCACTCCCGTCACCGACTTCGCCGGCACCCTGCCGAAGCAAGGATGCTGACCCGCGCCGGCCAGCGTGAACCCATGTGGTGTCACGTAGATCGCGCCGTCGAAAGCACCGAAGGCGAGGCTTCCCCAGAACTGCGTCATGCGCTTGGCGAAGCCGGCGACGTGGTGCCCAGCCGGTGTGAGCATCGCGACGCCGACTCCCCAGCAGCCCATGTTCCCGTAACGGACGAGCGCGAGGAGGTCGCCGTTCGGCTCGCGCAGAAGGCTGTCGACACCGGAGTCCTCACCGGTCGGCAGAGTCGCGGCGCCCTGCTTGCCGAAGCTCGTGAGGAGCCTGCCGCGCGATGACAGAGCCGCGACGTGGTTCACGGTGCAGCAGCCGCCGCCGCCGTTGTCGCCGGCCACGAGGATTCGGCCGGACGGCTCCTGGAGGATCGCCGAGACCTCGCCACGTCGTGGCAGCACCGTCCAGCCGGCGGTTCCGAAGGCGGGGTCGAGCGTGCCGCTGGAGTCGATCGCCGCGACGACCCAGCGGCCGCGGTAGGTACCGGCTACGAGCGCGCCACCGCCGGCCCTTGCACCGATCGACTCGATCCAGAGGGCGTCGAACCCGAAGCCGTTGCCGGGCAGCGGAACGACGTCCTTCGGAATCGTGATCGTCGTCTCGCCCGCAGTGCCGAATCCGGTCGCGCGGACGCATCGCGGCGTCACGGCGTCGAGCACCGAGTAGTCCTTGCCGGGATACACCTGCGAGAAGGCGACCAGCGTCGCGCCGTCGGACATCGTCCCGGTTGCGACCACCGGCTGCTTCCAGCCCGTCGTCGACAGCTTCGATCCGTGGCCGCCGTTGCAGGACCGAGCCACGATGTTCGGCCTGACCACGAAGCCGCTGCGCGCCGTCTCAGCGCTTGAGCGGGAGCCGCTGGCGAGAGAAGCATTAGGTGCGGCGATCCCTCCTGCGAGCACGAGAGAAGTGGACACGGCGACCAAGGCTCGTGATGAGGACCGGCGCACAGCGCGATGATGGCACCTTCGGGTTACCTTCAGGAACCTCGCGTACAACGTCGTGCATGTCCTCGGCCGGCGGCAGCACCCAAACCCTGCCCGTCCGGCCGAGTGACACTTCCTTGATTCGCCGGATGTGGGTCGAGCCGGTGGGGCCCAAGGTGCCCGAGGTCATCGCGATCTTCTGGCTGGTGAAGATCCTCACGACCGCCGGCGGCGAGGTCACGTCGGACTACCTGTCCCGCTTCGGCAACTTCGTCGGGGGCGGTGTGGAGCTGCTGCTCTTCGCGGTCGGGTTGCTGCTGCAGTTCGGGACGCGGCGCTACAGCGCCATCTCCTACTGGTGGCTCGCCTTCTCGATCGCGATCTTCGGCACCGGCGTCGCCGACTTCCTGCACCTCGACGTTCATCTGTCCTACGCCGTGGACTCATCGTTGTGGGCGGTGGTCCTCGCCGCGATCTTCTGGCTGTGGCACCGCCAGGAAGGCACGCTGTCGATTCACAGCGTCCACAGCCGGCCCCGCGAGTTCTACTACTGGGCAACCGTCTTCTCGACCTTCGCGCTGGGTACGGCGCTCGGCGACTACACCGCCGTGATCCTCAATCTCGGGTTCCTCGGCTCGGGGATCTTCTTCGGGGTCGCGATCCTGCTGCCCGCTATCGCCCACAAGCTGTTCCGGCTGAACCCGGTCGCCGCGTTCTGGATGTCGTATGTGCTGACCCGCCCGCTGGGTGCCTCGTTCGCGGACTGGACCAGCAAGCCGCGCACCATCACCGGTCTGGCGTACGGAAACGGTCCCGTTGCGCTCGTGTGCTTCGGTGCGGTCGCATTGCTCGTCGGCTATCTGGCGATCGCGCGTCCGGACATCCAGCAGGGCATCGAACACGCAGAGGTCTAGGTCGGCCGCGCAACGGCGGCGCGGGCTGTCCTGAGCCGTTCGGAGCAAGCCCTCGGGCGCCGACCGCTCCGATCTGTGCGATTCTGCGGCGGCGGCTGGGACGGGGGCCGCATCATCCAACTGGGAGGGAACGGATGCGCAAGTCTCTAGTCAGCTGCGCGCTAGCAGTGACGGCCGCTGTCGGAGCGGCAGGCTGCGGCGGCAGCTCGTCCGGCGGTGCGCCGGCGGCCAAGGCCAATCCGCAGGCCGATCCGAAGGCGACGGTCACGGCGTTCATCGCCGCGCTCAAGAGCGGGGACATCGGCAGTGTCTGCAACTACGTCCAGATGCCGAGCGGGGTCTCCGGCAGCTGCCCGGACCTGCTCGGTCAGGCGCTCGCCGGCCGCGGTGCCTTCTCGGGTAACGCGGCGGTCGGCAACGACGCAGTGTCGGGCAACGAGGCGCTCGTCGTGACGACCGGGTCGTTCTCGGCCTTCGGCACAGCGGTCAAGAACTCCGACCCCAACGCCGGACTGCCGAGCGGCGGCACCTCCTTCGCGGCGGCCTACAGCGCTGCGCAGGCCGACCCGAAGTCGCCCGACGTGTGCCTGCTCAAGGTCGGCAGTGACTGGTTCGTGAGTCCTAGCACCGGCTGACCCGATACGAACGACGTCGTCGCTCGTCGTACTCGCTGCATCATCGGCGCCGTCGAGTGTCGTAAGGTCACGGCGGCGATGCGGATTCTCACGATCAACAACGGGTATCCGCCGCACTACTACGGCGGCTACGAGCTGTGGTGCGCGGGCGTGGTGGACCGCTTCATGGCGGCCGGCCACGACGTGATGGTGCTGACATCTGACGTCCGGGTGCCGGGAGTCACGGCGCCGGACCCGGACGGACCGGAGATCCGGCGGCTGCTGCGCCCCTACTGGGATTGGGAGCGGGGCGGGCCGGCGGTGCCGCGCACGCCGTTCGGACGGTACGGCGTCGAGCGCGACAACCTTGCGGCGCTGAACCAGGCGATCGCGGACTTCCGGCCGGATGTCGTGTCGGTCTGGCACATGAACGGCTTGTCGATGAGCCTGCTGACCCGTCTCGAAGAGCTGGCCCTGCCGATGGTGGTCGTCGTGGGCAACGACTTCTTGATGCAGGCGCCCGAGTTCGATGCGTGGACCCGCATGTTCGACAACGTATTGGGCCGACGCCTGCGCCGGATCGGGTCCGTTCCGGTCGCGCTGCCGCGAATGGACGGCGCCACCTTCAGCTTCATCAGCGACTACACGAAGCAGCAGTCGTTGGGGCGCAGCCGGTTCCCCGTGCCGACCGGCTCGCCTGTCGTGTTCGCCGGCCTCGACACCGTCGACTTCCCGCCGGTCGAACTCGAGGAGGCGACCTCGAAGGTGACCGAGTGGGGTTGGTCGATCCTGTACGTCGGACGGCTCGACCCGGTCAAAGGCGTCGAGACGCTCCTCCACGCCGCGGCGCGCGTCGACCAGGCCGCGACGGTTCGGCTCGATGGCCGCGGTTCGCCTGGGTACCTCGAGAAGCTGCGGCAGCTCGCCGCAGACTTGGGCATCGCCGAGCGCGTGACCTTTGCCTGCAGTGAGCGGGCCGAGCTCCGTGAGCGCTATCGCCTGGCTGACGTGGTCGTGTTTCCGAGCCAGTGGGGCGAGCCGTTCGGTCTCGTTCCCCTGGAGTCGATGGCGTGTGGAACGCCGGTCATTGCGTCCGGAACGGGTGGTGCCGCGGAGTTCCTCGTCGACGGCGAGAACTGCCGGCTGTTCAAGGTGGGCGACGCTGAAGACCTCACGCGCGCGTTGCTCGAGGTGGCGGACGACCCAGCCCTACGGGCCACTCTGGTGAGGGGCGGGCTCACGACGGCACGGACGATCACCGTCGACCGGTGCGCGCAGGAGCTCCTCGTCCTGCACCGGGCGGCGGCTGCCGCGTCGGCCCGCCATTAGGACTCCAGCCAGCGCAGGACCGCGAGCACGCGCCGATGGTCGTCGGAGGACGGCGCGAGATCGAGCTTGCCGAAGATGCTCGTGACGTACTTCTCGACGGAGCCGGCCGACAGGTGCAGCTGGTGGGCGATCGCGGCGTTGGCGCGGCCCTCTGCCATCAGTCGCATCACCTGCCGCTCCCGCGCGGTCAGGGCATCGAGGGTGTCGGTACGGCGAGTGGTCCCGATCAGCTGCGTCACGACCTCCGGATCGAGGACGGTGCCGCCGCCGGCGATTCGCTCAAGGGCGTCGAGGAAGTCGCTGACATCAGCGACCCGCTCTTTGAGCAGGTAGCCGACGCCCTGCGCTCCGTCACTGAGCAGATCGGCGGCGTACCTCGTCTCGACGTACTGCGAGAAGACGAGTACGCCGAGTCCCGGGTGCCGCTCGCGCAGCTCGATCGCAGCGCGAAGCCCTTCGGTGGTGTGCGTCGGCGGCATCCGGATGTCGACGATCACGAGGTCGGGGACATCGGCCGCAACGGATCGCATCAGCTCGACGGCGGTCGGCACCGCCGCGATGACCTCGTGCCCCTTCGAGGTCAGCAGCTGGACGAGACCGTCTCGCAGGATCGCGGCGTCTTCGGCAATCGTGATGCGCATCTGGCTTCGGTCAGCTTCCGATCGGGATGGCGATCGTGACGTCGGTCGGGCCGCCGACCGGGCTGTCGATCACGAGCGTCCCATCGAGGGTGGCCACTCGATCCGCAAGGCCGGCGAGTCCGCTGCCGATCGTCTGTCCCGCCTCGGCGCCGCCCGCGCCATCGTCGTGAACCCGCAAGTAGAGCGTGCTGCCGACCTCACGGACGTCGATCGATGCGTGGCGTGCACCGCTGTGCTTGACCGCGTTGGTGAGCAGCTCTGCGGTGCAGAAGTAGACAATCGTCTCGACGGCCGGTGACGGACGTTGTGACAGATCGATCCGCGCGGTGGTGGGCAGCGTCGACCGTGCCGCAAGTGTCGTCAGCGCGTCACCCAGTCCGTTGTCGAGGGCCGGCGGGTGGATGCCGCGGGCGAGGTCGCGCAGGTCGACGATCGTGCCCTTCGCCTCGCGGTGTGCAGTGTCGACGAGCTCACGGATCCGGTCGAGCGAGACCTCGTCGTCAGCGCTGCCCAGCTCGTCTTTGACGACGCCGAGGTTCATCGCGAGTCCGACCAGCCGGGCCTGGGCGCCGTCGTGCAGGTCGCGTTCGATCCGGCGCAGCGCGGCCGCCGACTCGTCGACCGCCATCGTTCGCGTCTCTTCGAGCGACTGGATCCGGCGGTCCGCGTCAGTGGGTCCGAGCAGCCCGCGGACCAGCAGCGCGTCGATCCGCGTGACGCCACGTACGATCCACGGCGCCGCGAGAGTGAGCAGGATCCCGCCCAGGAACACGAGTGTGATCCGGCTGGCGGTGTCGGCGTACCAATGAGGTCCGAACTGCAGACCGTGGTGGAGCACGCCGCGGTCGCGCTGACGTGGCCAGCGCCACCAGATCGGGTACGTCAGTGCGCCCACCGAGTACGCGAAGAACGTGACTGCCAGCACGAAGTCGACGATGCCGAGCGGGAACCGCAGCAGCATGAAGAGGATCGCGCGCCACCCGTTGCGCTCCGCGATGTAGCCGAGGATGCCGGGCCGGCGGCGAACGGTCGGCGCTTCGACGTCGACGCCGAGGAAGGCCCGGCCCATCCCGCGATAGGCAGCGCCCCAGCCGCGGGCCATCGCGACGGTGAGCCCCAGCAGCGGAAGCCCGATCAGGGTGACCGACAGACCGGCCGAGACGCTGATCGCCGTGACGACGAAGACGAAGCCCGCGACCGCCAGAGGGAAACCCAACAGGCAGTACGCAAGGGCGCCCCACGTTTGGCGCTCGGCGTAGACCTTGATCGCTCGCATGCCGACCACAGTGTCCCAGCGCGGCCGCCCCACACAGCCGGTCCGCCCCCGACTTCCGGTGGGGTTTTCCCTACCCGAAGTCGGGGGGTTTCCGGCTGGTTGGGGCCCTGCTGGATCCGCAGCCTGGCATTCATGGATGCCATCGAGATTCAGCACCTGACCAAGAAGTACGGCGACAAGCTCGCCATCGACGACCTGACGTTCACCGTCCAGCCCGGTCGCGTCACGGGCTTCCTAGGACCCAACGGCGCCGGCAAGTCCACGACGATGCGGCTGATCCTCGGCCTCGATCGCGCGGACGGCGGGACGGCGCGAATCGGCGGCCTCGCCTACCGGGACATCCCGATGCCGCTGCGCCGTGTCGGCGCGCTGCTGGAGGCGAAGGCCCTGCACCCGGGTCGCAGCGCGCGGGAGCACCTTCGCTATCTCGCGGCCAGCCAGGGAATCGGCGACAACCGCGTCGACCACCTTCTGGAGCTGGTCGGACTGGCCGACGCGGCTGACCGGAGGGTCGGCGGGTTCTCACTCGGCATGGGCCAGCGGCTCGGTGTCGCGACGGCCCTGCTCGGTGACCCCGGGGTCGTCATCCTCGACGAGCCGGTCAACGGCCTCGACATCGAGGGCGTCCGGTGGATCCGCGAGCTGCTTCGCTCGCTGGCCGACGAGGGCCGCACTGTCCTGCTGTCGAGCCACCTGCTCGCCGAGGTGTCGGTGACGGCCGATCACCTCGTCGTCATCCAGCAGGGACGTCTGGTCGCAGACTGCCCAACCGGTCAGCTGACCAACGACGACGCAGGCACGGTGCTGGTCGTCGCACCACAGCGCGACCAGCTTCACGACGCCTTGGTCAAGGCTGGCGCGGCGGTCGAGGCTTGCGACATCGACTCACTCGTCGTCGGCGGAATGTCCGCTGCCCAGATCGGCGATCTTGCGCTGTCCGCGCGACTCGCCGTCCATGAGCTCACCCCTCGTCACACCTCGCTCGAGGAGGCATTCCTCGAGCTCACCGAGTCCTTGAGGAGCACGTCATGACAGAGCTGCAACGGCTGATGCGAGCGGAGTGGATCAAGCTGAGGTCGCTGCGTTCCACGAAGTGGACGCTGTTCGCGTTGGTCGTGACGACCGTCGGGCTCGGGGCGCTGATCAGTGCAGAGACCGCGGCGCACTGGAACCACCTGTCGTTGATCGACAAGCGCACCTGGGACCCGACCAACAACAGCCTCGCGGGCACGGCCTTCGGTGAGCTCGCCGTCGCCGTCCTCGGGGTGCTTGCCATCACGGCGGAGTACTCCAGCGGCACGATCCGCAGCAGCGTGGCGGCGGCGCCGCGTCGTACGCCGTTGTTGCTCGCGAAGGCTCTCGTCTTCGGCGGCGTGTCGCTGGTGACCGGGGAGATCATCTCGTTCGTCTCCTACTTCATCGGGCAGGCTCTGTTCAGCGGGCACGCGCCGGTCAGCCACATCGCTGACCCGGGAGTGATTCGTGCAGTCGCGATGACGGGCGGCTACCTCGCGCTGGTCTGTCTGATGGCGATCGGGATCGGCTTCGTGCTGCGTCACACCGCGGGAGCGATCGCGGCACTTGTCGGGCTGTTGATCGTCCTGCCGAGTGTCTTCGCGGCGCTGCCGACCGGTGCGCAGAATGCCATCGAGAAGTTCATGCCCGAGCAGATCGCGGCGTCATCGACGGGGGCGGTTCTCCCGGAAGCGCACTACTTCGGGCCGTGGACCGGTTTGGGCCTGCTCGTGCTCTACGCCGCAGCGGCGATGGGCGCCGGGATGTGGCAGTTCGCGCGTCGCGACGTGTGACGGGGTGGCGGTTGTGTCGGTCGTCGGGCCTACGCTCGGCCCGATGGCTGAGGCACCCGAGCTGCTCGTCGTGGACGGGGCCGCGTGGCGTGACTGGCTTGAGTCCAACCACGCGGCCTCGGCCGGCGTCCGGCTCGTGTTGGCGAAGAAGGGCACTACTGACCCGACGCGACTGACCTACGACGACGCGCTGCCCGAAGCGCTGTGCTTCGGCTGGATCGACGGCCATCTCACGCGCCGCGATGACTCGACGTACCGGGTTCGCTTCACACCGAGACGCACCCGCAGCACGTGGTCGAGACGCAACGTCGAGGCCGCGGATCGGCTGATCTCGGAAGGACGGATGCAGCCTGCCGGCCTCGCCGAGGTCGAGCGAGCGAAGTCCGATGGACGGTGGGCGAAGGCGTACGACGGTTCAGCGACCATCGAGGTTCCCGACGACCTTCACGAAGCGCTCGCCGCGTCACCGCGGGCGCAGGCGATGTGGGACGTGCTGACCCGGACCAACCGCTACGCCGTGCTCTACCGAGTCCAGGACGCCAAGCGCGCCGAGACCCGAGCACGGCGAATCAGCCAGTTCGTCGAGATGCTCGCCCGCGGCGAGACGCCGCATCCCCAGAAGGCACGCCCGGAGCGCTGAGGGGTGACCGGAGTTGGTGTCGAGAATCGCACCAGCTTCACCGCCGTCCGTGGTCCCCGCCTAGCGCGGTGGCGGCGGATCCGACGGGCGGCACGACGACATCTGTTCGTCCGCGCGCTGCTCGCCCTCGGCCGCGAGCCTTCAAGTGGACCTGCGTCGCGGTGTCTGGTCGAATCCGACTGTGAGCACAGGGTCTTCGGCTGTCGAAGTCCGTCTGCTGGACGCAGACGACGACTTCGACGCGCTCAATGTCGGCAATCCGATGGCCCCGACGGCGATGTTTCTGTGGCGATCCCGACGGCCCCATGATCCGGAGTCGCACTGGTTCGCCGGCCTTCTGGACTCCGTGCCGGTGGGCTTCGCTGCCGCCCGCAGCGTCCCCGTCACCGCAGCGGGCTACGGCAGCGCGATCATCGCCGTCCGCCCGGAGGCACGCCGGAGGGGCGTCGCTTCGGCCCTTCGCGAGGCGGTGGCCGAAGCGTGCCGGGGCAGAGTGCCCGGGGTCGGGTATCGCTGCCTCGCCGGCCACGCTGACACCGCGGCGACGATCGCGGCATGGAACCTCGAGATCACTGATAAGTCGATCGAGAGCGTCCTCGATCTGCGTGAGATCGACCGTGGCGCGTACGAGCTGATGGCTGCCGCGCCAGGCGTCGGCATGCGCACAGCGGGTGATCTTGACGAGGCCTCGTGGCGTGAGGTGTACGACTTCGTCGCTGATCGGTTCCGAGAGACGCCCGACTTCGGCGGCGCCGGCCAAGGCCCGCGGTATGAAGCCTTCCGCGCGATGCTGCCGCAGCCGTGGATGGTGCTGCTTGGATACGAATCGGGTCGACTGATCGGCGTTACCTTCGCCGGATATCGCGCCGGTGACGCAGCTGAGGTCAACACGATATTGACTGGGGTGGTCGCAGACGCCCGCGGCCGGGGCGTGGCCACGGGGTTGAAAGCGCGGCACGCGCTCATGCTCGCCGACCGCGGGGTTGCCAGGATCTACACACAGAACATGGCGGGCAACGCGCCGATCCGAGCGGCCAACGAACATATGGGATTCGCGGTCGTCGCCGAGCACCTCATCGTTCGCGAGACCTATTGACGGTTGTGGGCTGTTGGATGCGCGGCCACACCTAGCAGTTCACAAGACGGCTCGGTCATTCTTGTCGCTCCCCGCGTCGCATGCACAAGCTCACCCGAGGTGGCGCCGACGCAGCCCGAAAGTTGGAGCGGGTGACGGGAATCGAACCCGCACTGTCAGCTTGGGAAGCTGATGTTCTGCCATTGAACTACACCCGCGAGCGTCGCCGTTCGGCGTACGAACGCAGCCGAGGATAGCCGCCCGGACGCGTGCCGTTGGCTGGTCCACGGACAATGAGCCCATGCGCTTGAGCCGTCACTGGTCCGCGTTCCTGCTCCTGTTCGGACTGTGGTCCTGGGTGATCTGGCCGACGTTCATCAACAACATCGCCAACGATCCGCGAGCGTTCACGGGGAACCGTCCACACGCGTTCTTCGTCGTGCACCTGATCCTGACGGTCATCTCGCTCGCCTTCGGTACGGCGATCGGTTGGCTCGGCGTCAGAGGCTGGCGAGCTCCCCAAGGCGAGAGCGCGGCCGGATAGGACGCGGGTCACGGCCGCGCCTCGGCTGCAAGCTTCCGCATCGCCGCGATCTCGGTTGCGCTCATGTTGGCGTCGAGGGCCTTCCATTCCGCCGCGACCGTAAGCGCCGGCGCGAGAGCGGCCCGGTCGTACCGGCGTACGAAGGAGCTTGCGAGCCAGGCCCGACCCAGCGCGATGACGGCGCTTTGCACGCGCCCGGCCGGAACCGCACCGGTGGCCATGAGGAGGTACGCCACAGCCACGTCCGTCGTCGGATCCCCGCGACCTGGCCGCGCCCAGTCGATCACGACCGGCCCGCGCGCCGAGATGATCACGTTCAGCGGGTGCAGATCCATGTGCACGACCCGGGTCCCCTTGCCGGCGTCCGCGTCGCGCAGGAAGTCGGGCGCGGCGATCGCATGCAGCTGGTCGTGGAGATCGGCCAGCATCGCTGCGCCGCGAGGCAGGGTCCAGGGCTTGCGCGACATCCAGTCCGCCATAGACGGGCCGTCGACGCGTTCCATGACGAGGTCGTGCTCGTCCGCGCTGAGCTCGTCGACCTTCGGGACCGGATAGCCCTGCTCGTGCATGAACGCCATGACGCGTGCTTCGTCGGCCAGCGAGCGGCCGTGCCGGGATCGGCGCAGGACGAGGCCCGGGCCGCACTCGAAGATGTCGGCGTCGCGTCCCGCGCCCAGCAGCTCCCCCGGCTTGCGCATGTCACCCGGACCGTATCGCCGACGGAGTCGATAGCCTCCTCGCGTGCTGCTCTCCGACCGGGACATCAAGGCCGAGATCAAGGCCGGGCGACTCGGAATCGACCCGTACGACGAGTCGCTCGTGCAGCCGTCCAGCATCGACGTCCGGCTCGACCGGATGTTCCGCGTCTTCGAGAACCACCGTTACCCGCACATCGACCCGGCCGAGGAGCAGGAGGACCTGACCCGGCTGGTCGAGGTCGCCGTCGACGAGCCGTTCATCCTGCACCCGGGCGAGTTCGTCCTCGGCTCGACGTACGAGGTCGTCACCCTCGCCGACGACCTTGCCGCACGCCTCGAGGGAAAGAGCTCGCTCGGCCGGCTCGGCCTGCTCACCCACTCGACGGCGGGCTTCATCGACCCGGGCTTCTCCGGTCACGTGACGCTGGAGCTGTCTAACGTCGCGACGCTGCCCATCAAGCTCTGGCCGGGGATGAAGATCGGCCAGGTCTGCGTCTTCCGACTGACGTCGCCCGCCGAGCACCCGTACGGGTCAGCGGTCTACGGCTCGCGCTACCAGGGCCAGCGCGGTCCGACCCCGTCGCGGTCGAGCATCAACTTCCGCCGCGGCGACATCGCCTAGCGCGCGTCAAGAGCGAGAGCGCAACAACCGGCGGGTTGGTTGGGCGGCTGGCCTTTCGTTGAGCGTGACGAAAGTTGCGCGACACAGCCGCACGAAGCGCAACGTTCGCAATGGTGGACGAATGCCCAAGCCAGTTGCGCGCTGAGCTACTCGCCCGACTTGTCGTCGAGGTCGATCACCGGGTCGTCGCTGCTCGCCACCGATGGTGACGGGTCGATCGGCGGGGTCTCCGGGTTCGTCGTGGACGATTCGAGCGGCTGCTCCGGCGTCGGCTCGGATGCGGTCGGGTCAGTCGGTGCGCCCGCTCCCCCAGCGGTCTCCGGTGCCGGCGGCGCGGCGACGGCCTCGGTCTGCGCCGCAGGTGCTCCCGCCATTGCCGGCTGCAGCTTGCGCAGACCGATCGAGTCGCTGATCACCTGCGCGATGTCGATGACCTTGACGTTCTGAGCCTTGCCTTCGGCGCGCTTCCCGTTGATCGCGTCGTCCATCATGATCAGGCAGTACGGGCAGGACGTCGCGATCAGCTCGGCGCCGGTGTCGATCGCCTCTTCGGTGCGCTCGACGTTGACGCGCTTGCCGATCCGCTCCTCCATCCACATCCGCGCGCCACCCGCACCGCAGCAGAAGCCGCGCTTGCCGTGGCGGTGCATCTCGACGCGCTCGAGACCAGGAATCGCGTCGAGCACCGTGCGCGGTGCGTCCATGACGTCGTTGTGGCGACCGAGGTAGCACGGGTCGTGGTAGGTCAGTCGCGCAACGATCGGATCCTGCGGCGACAGCTTCCCTTCGGTGACGAGGCGCGCGAGCAGCTGCGAGTGGTGCACGACCTCGAAGTTGCCACCCAGCGCGGGGTACTCGTTGCCGAGTGTGTTGAAGCAGTGCGGGCAGGACGCGACGATCTTCTTCGTCCCGACGCCATCGAGGATCTCGATGTTGGCCTTGGCCATCTCCTGGAAGAGGTACTCGTTGCCGATCCGGCGGGCCGGGTCGCCGGTGCACGCCTCCTGCGGGCCGAGGATCGCGAACTTTACGCCGGCCGCGTGGAAGACACTGGCGATCGCCTGCGTCGACTTGCGAGCGCGGTCGTCGAGCGAGCCGGCGCAGCCGACCCAATAGAGCCACTCGACGTCGTCCGGGATCTTGTCCTCGACGATGGGGATCTCGAAGTCCACGCCCTCGAGCCATTCGGTGCGCATGTCCGCACGCAGGCCCCACGGGTTGCCCTGGTTCTCGATGTTGCGCAGCATCGTGCCGGCTTCGCTCGGGAAGCTCGACTCCATCAGCACCTGGTAACGGCGCATGTCGACGATCGCGTCAACGTGCTCGATGTCGACCGGGCACTCCTCGACGCAGGCGCCGCAGGTCGTGCACGACCACAGGACGTCGGGGTCGATGACGTCGGGCACGAGCGCCTTCGGCTCTGCCTCGGGGTCGTCGCCGAGCAGCCGAGGCGCCTCGGCGAACAGCGCGTCGCGAATCCCCGTGATGACGAGCTTGGGGTTCAGCGGCTTTCCCGTGTTCCATGCCGGGCACTTGTCCTGGCATCGACCGCACTCGGTGCAGGCAAGGGTCTGCAGCAGCTGCTGCTGGTGGAAGTGGTCGACCTGGCCGACACCGAGGACCGCGTTCTCGTCCTCCATCAGCTTCTCGAGGTCCGGCGTCGTACCGAGTGCGCCGAGCGCCTTGGGGTGGCGCTTCAGCGACGCGTTGATGGGTGCGGTGACGATGTGCATGTGCTTGCCGTAGAGCAGGAAGACGAGGAAGCCCACGACGACCGCGATCTGGGCGACCACGAACGCTGACTCGAACGAGATGCCACCCGGCGTGATGTAGCTGACGGCCTTCGAGGCAAAGGGCCACCAGCCGTCGTTCTGGTAGGGGAAGTAGCCGTTGGAGATCTGCGCGCCGCGGTAGAGCACCAGCGTCGCCATCACGAGGAAGATGAGTCCGAGGACGATGTACGCCTGGTCGACGTGTGAGCCGTAGAACCGGGACTTCCGCCCGACCCGGTGTGGTGAGCGCACGATCCGGATGATCGTGAAGATCACGAGCGCGACGGTGACCGCGACGGCGAAGATGTCCTCGATCAGGCCGAGCGCTCGGCTCCGGCCGATCCATGGCAGCGCGAAGTCGCGCTGGAACAGCGCGCCGTACGCCTCGATGATCGTGAGGAACAGCACCGTGAAGCCCCAGAAGGTGAACGCGTGGGCGGTGCCCGACCCTTTCAGCTTGAACAGCTTGCGCTGGGCGAGGACGTCGACGAGCTGGGCCCGGACAGCGCCGAGCACGTTGGGCTTGCGCTCCGGCGGGATCGGGGCGCCGGCGAGGACCAGGCGGCCGAGCCACAGCAGGCGGTAGCCGGCTACGGCGAACGCGATGGCCGTCACGGCCAGGCCAGCGATGAGGCGAACAGTCACGCGGCGACTTTACTTAGCCGAGCGCAGGTGCCATCCGCCCCACCCCGCTAGGGCGGAGGTGCCATCCGCGCTAGACCAAGTGGTGCGTGACCCAGCCGACGAACGGTACGACGATCAGCGGCGCCGTCAGCACCACGAGCCCCAAGATCACCAGCGCGGCCATGGCGCGGGTGCGCAGCGCGGGCTGGCCCTGGCGATCCTGCAGCCGACCCAGCACGAGCCGAACGGTACGCCGATCCGGTCGAAACCCAACCTGAACCGCGCCCCGAAAAAAAGTTGAGCGGATCTCGCTCAAGTGGGAATGACAAGTAGCGGGTGATCGGTTACCTTGAGTGACACGGGCTCAAGTTGGAGCACTAGGTCACCAAAACACAGCGCATTCGGAACGACTGGAGACACAGACATGGGACGAGCGGTCGGCATCGACCTCGGTACGACGAACAGCGTCGTGACCGTGCTCGAGGGCGGAGAGCCCAACGTCATCGCTAACGCCGAGGGGTCGCGGACCACGCCGAGCGTGGTCGCCTTCGCCAAGAACGGCGAGGTGCTCGTCGGCGAGGTGGCCAAGCGACAGGCCGTCACCAACCCGGATCGCACGATCCGCTCGGTGAAGCGCCACATGGGCACCGACTGGACGATCGACATCGACGGCAAGGCCCAGACGCCGCAGCAGATCTCGGCCTTCGTCTTGCAGAAGCTCAAGCGCGACGCGGAGGCCTACCTCGGCGAGACCGTCACCGACGCGGTGATCACGGTCCCGGCGTACTTCTCCGACGCTCAGCGCCAGGCCACCAAGGAGGCCGGCCAGATCGCCGGGCTCAACGTGCTCCGCATCATCAACGAGCCGACCGCGGCCGCGCTGGCCTACGGCCTCGACAAGGAGGCCGACCAGACCATCCTCGTCTTCGACCTCGGCGGTGGCACCTTCGACGTCTCGCTGCTCGAGATCGGGGACGGCGTCATCGAGGTCAAGGCCACGAGCGGTGACAACCACCTCGGCGGCGACGACTGGGACGACAAGATCGTCGACTGGCTGGTCGAGCGGTTCAAGGCCGGCCACAACATCGACCTGTCGAAAGACAAGATGGCGATGCAGCGTCTCCGCGAGGCGGCCGAGAAGGCCAAGATCGAGCTGTCGAGCTCGTCCGAGGCGACGATCAACCTGCCCTACATCACGGCCAGCGACGCCGGCCCGCTGCACCTCGACGAGAAGCTGTCCCGCGCGGACTTCCAGCGGTTGACCGCCGACCTGCTCGAGCGCACGAAGGGCCCGTTCCAGCAGGCGGTTCGCGACGCCGGCGTCAACGTCGGCGACATCCACCACGTGGTGCTCGTCGGTGGCTCGACCCGGATGCCCGCAGTGGTCGACGTGGTCAAGGAGCTCACCGGCGGCCGCGAGCCCAACAAGGGCGTCAACCCTGACGAGGTCGTCGCGGTCGGCGCTGCGCTGCAGGCCGGCGTTCTCAAGGGGGAGGTCAAGGACGTCCTGCTGCTCGACGTGACCCCGCTGTCCCTCGGCATCGAGACCAAGGGCGGCATCATGACCAAGCTCATCGAGCGCAACACCACGATCCCGACCAAGCGCAGCGAGATCTTCACCACCGCTGACGACAGCCAGCCGTCCGTGCTGATCCAGGTCTTCCAGGGCGAGCGCGAGATCGCGTCGTACAACAAGTCGCTCGGCAACTTCGAGCTGACCGGGCTTCCGCCGGCGCCGCGTGGCGTGCCGCAGATCGAGGTCACCTTCGACATCGACGCCAACGGCATCGTGCACGTCGGTGCCAAGGACCTCGGCACCGGCAAGGAGCAGTCGATGACGATCACCGGCGGCTCGGCGCTGCCGAAGGACGACATCGACCGCATGATGCGCGAGGCCGAGCAGTACGCCGAGGAGGACCGCAAGCGGCGTGAGTCCGCCGAGGTGCGCAACTCCGCCGACGGTCTCGTCTACACGACCGAGAAGTTCCTCGCCGACAACGGCGAGAAGGTCTCCGACGACGTGAAGACCGAGGTGACCGCTGCGGTCGCCGAGGTGAAGACCGCTCTCGAGGCCGACGACATCGACGCGATCAAGCGGACGTCCGAGGCGCTGGCCACGGTCAGCCAGAAGATGGGCCAGGCGATGTATGCCGACGCCAACGCGGCGGCCGGCGGATCGGGGGCGGGTGCCTCCGGCGCGAGTGCTGAAGACGACAACGTCGTCGACGCCGAGATCGTCGACGAGGGCTCCGAGGACAGCACCTCATGAGAGCCGGCGTAGCCCGCCCCGCTTCAGGGGGTGGCGGACGTGAGTGACGCGCCAACCGGGGGAGCGGCTGGACCGGCCGGCGAGGAGCACGAGCGTCCCGTCGTCCGCGACAAGCGCCGCTTCGACCCGCAGACCGGCGAACGCCGTACCGACGTCCCTGACGTGGCGGTGCCGACCGAGCCGTTCGTCGACGTCGAGGCGGCGGACCCCGAGTCGGCGGGCAAGGTCGCGGAGCTCACCGAGGACCTGCAGCGGTTGCAGGCCGAGTTCGCCAACTACCGGCGTCGCGTCGAACGCGACCGGCAGGCGGTAGGCGAGGCCGCGCTCGCGTCGGTGATGGTGGGCCTGCTGCCGGTGCTCGACGATCTCGACCGGGCCCGTGCCCACGGCGAGGTCGAAGGCGGCTTCGCGCTCGTCGCGGACGGGCTGGAGGCAACGCTGACGAAGCTCGGGCTGTCCCGTTTCGGCGATGCCGGCGAGCCGTTCGACCCGACGATCCACGAGGCCCTCACACACGGGCTGTCGGCCGACGTCGGCGAGCCCGTGTGTGCCGAGATCTACCAGCCCGGCTACCGGGTCGGCGAGCGAGTGCTGCGGCCCGCCAGGGTCGCCGTACTCGAGCCGGAGACGGCGAGCCCCGAAGGGGCGAGCAACGACAGCTAACGCCGAACTTGCAGGAATCAACCGGCTTCGGGCCGACAACACGTTGAAAAGTGCAAGTTCGCGAGTCCTAACCAGAGAGGAGGGACACCGGTGAGCGCTCGCGACTACGTCGAGAAGGACTACTACGCGGCGCTCGGTGTCTCCAAGGACGCATCTGCTGCGGACATCAAGAAGGCCTACCGCAAGCTCGCGCGCACCCATCACCCGGACACGAATGCGGGTGACGCGAAAGCCGAGGAGAAGTTCAAGGAGATCTCCGAGGCCTACGACGTGCTCTCCGACGCGACGAAGCGCAAGGAGTACGACGAGGCGCGCGCGATGTTCGCAGGCGGCGGGTTCCGGATGCCGCCGCCTGGCGCGGGCGGCTACGGCGGAGCGGCCACCTTCGACCTCGGCGACCTGTTCGGCGGGGGTGGAGCGGGTTCAGGCGGACTCGGCGACATCCTCGGCGGGCTGTTCGGCGGCGGGCGCAGTCGCGGCCCGGTGCCGCGTCGCGGCGCCGACGTCGAGGCCGAGGTCACGCTGTCCTTCAACGACGCGGCCTCCGGTGTCACGGTTCCCCTGACGATCTCCGGCCCGCACACCTGCCCGACCTGTCGTGGCAGCGGCGCGAAGCCTGGTACGGCGACGCGGGTCTGCCCGCGCTGCAGTGGCACCGGGATGTCGAGCACCAACCAGGGTGGCTTCGCCTTCGCCGAGCCGTGCCGTGACTGCCGTGGTCGCGGCCTGCTCGTCGACGATCCGTGCCCGACCTGCAGCGGCAGCGGCGAGGCCATCACGAGCCGCACCTTGCGCGCCCGCATCCCCGCGGGCGTCGGTGACGGCCAGAAGATCCGGCTCAAGGGCAAGGGTGAGGCGGGGGAGCGCGGCGGTCCGGCCGGCGACCTGCTCGTCACCGTGCATGTCGGCAAGCACGACCTGTTCGGCCGCAAGGGCGACAACCTCACGCTGACCGTGCCCGTGACCTTCCCCGAGGCGGCACTCGGTACGACGGTCAAGGTGCCGACCCTCGCTGGTCCCGCGGTGTCGGTGAAGATCCCGGCGGGCACCGCGAGCGGCCGGGTGCTGCGCGTGCGTGGCAAGGGCGTGAGCCGGCGCGACGGCACGAAGGGCGATCTGCTCGTCACTGTGGAGGTCGCGGTTCCGTCTGAGCTGAGCGCTGAGGCGAAAGCTGCGCTCGAGGCGTACGCGGCGGCGCAGCCGGACAACCCGCGCGTGCATCTGGAGGCTGGTGGTGGCGATGTCTGACGACTTCATGAGTGGTCTGGGCGCCGACGAGAACACGCCCGTATTCGTCATCTCCGTCGCTGCGACGATGGCCGGCATGCACCCGCAGACGCTGCGGGCATACGACCGCATGGGCCTCGTCTCACCGGGCCGCGCGACTGGTCGTGGTCGCCGGTACTCCGCACGTGACATCGCGATGTTGCGCGAGGTCCAGCGACTCTCCCAAGACGAAGGCATCAACCTCGCCGGGGTGAAGCGGATCCTCGAGCTCGAGTCGCACGTTGCGGCGCTGCAGGCTCGGCTGTCCGAGGTGCTCGCCGAGCTGGAAGCGACCCGTGGCGAGATCGTGCGCCGTGAGCAGGCCGTACACCGCTCGTACCGGCGCGACCTGGTCCCGTTCACGCCACCGGCAGTCGTCGTGTGGCAACCCCCAAGAAGCAGGTGATCATGAGCCCAAATTCACCTGGTACGGCGTGTTGTGAATTAGCGGTCATGATCACCTGCAAGTCGAGGTTGATCTGATGGACAGCTACCGATTCACCACGCGAAGCCAGCAGGCGCTGAGCGACGCAGTCGCGGCAGCCGCGGCTGCCGGTCACCCGTACGTCGAGCCTCTGCACCTTCTGGTCGCTCTGCTCGACCCGGCCGACGGCGTCCCGCGTCCGCTGATCGACGCGGCAGGGGGCGACCCGGTGAAGGCCCTCACCGAAGCCAAGGCCGCGCTCGATCGGCTGCCATCCGCATCCGGCGCGACCGTCGCCGCGCCGGGTCTGTCACGGCCGGCGATCGCGGTCGTCAACGCGGCCGCCGACCTGGCGAAGTCACTCGGCGACGAGTACGTCTCGACCGAGCACCTGGTTGTCGCGCTTGCCAAGGACGGCGGCGCCCCGGTCAGCGACCTGCTGCCGGCGCCGGCCGCGCTGCAGGACGCGTTCAGCGCGGTGCGCGGCTCCGCCCGGGTGACGAGTCCAGAGCCCGAAGGCACCTACCAGACGTTGGAGAAGTACGGCGTCGACCTCACCGCCGCGGCGCGCGAGGGCAAGCTCGATCCCGTCATCGGGCGTGACACCGAGATCCGTCGTGTCGTCCAGGTGCTGTCGCGTCGTACCAAGAACAACCCGGTCCTGATCGGCGAGCCCGGCGTGGGCAAGACCGCCGTCGTCGAAGGCCTGGCGCAGCGCATCGTCGCCGGCGACGTTCCGGAGTCGTTGCGCGGCAAGCGGCTCGTGTCGCTCGACCTCGCGGCGATGGTGGCGGGCGCGAAGTTCCGCGGCGAGTTCGAGGAGCGGCTGAAGGCCGTGCTCGCCGAGATCAAGGAGAGCGACGGTCAGGTCGTCACCTTCATCGACGAGCTTCACACCGTCGTCGGTGCAGGCTCGACCGGCGAAGGCGCGATGGACGCCGGCAACATGCTCAAGCCGATGCTCGCGCGCGGCGAGCTGCGGCTGATCGGCGCGACAACTCTGGACGAGTACCGCGAGTCGATCGAGAAGGACCCGGCGCTTGAGCGGCGCTTCGCGCCGGTCATGGTCGGCGAGCCGAGTGTCGAGGACACGATCGCGATCTTGCGGGGCTTGAAGGGCCGTTACGAAGCGCACCACAAGGTGGAGATCACCGACGCGGCGCTCGTCGCGGCGGCGACGCTGTCCAACCGCTACATCACCTCGCGCTTCCTGCCGGACAAGGCGATCGACCTCATCGACGAGGCCGCCTCGCGGCTGCGGATGGAGATCGACTCGCGGCCCGTCGAGATCGACGAGCTGCAGCGCGCTGTCGACCGGCTCCGCATGGAGGAGCTGACCCTCGAGCGCGAAGCCGACACCGCCTCGCGGGAGCGGCTCGAGAAGCTGCGGGCAGAGCTCGCCGACAAGAACGAGCAGCTGTCCGCGCTCAACGCACGGTGGGAACGCGAGAAGACCGGTCTCAACCGGGTCGGCGATCTCAAGCAGCGTCTCGATGCGCTGCGCACCCAGGCCGAGTCGGCACAACGGTCCGGCGACCTCGAGACCGCGGGACGACTGCTGTACGGCGAGATCCCGGCTGCCGAGGCCGAGCTCGCTTCCGCCGCAGCCGCCGAGCAGTCCGCGGATGCCGCTGTGCTGCCGATGGTGAAGGAAGAGGTTGGCTCGGACGACGTCGCCGAGGTGGTCGCGTCGTGGACCGGCATCCCCGCCGGCCGGCTGCTCGAAGGCGAGACGCAGAAGCTGCTGCGCATGGAGTCCGCGCTCGAGGATCGGGTGGTCGGTCAGGACGACGCAGTGCGCGCGGTCTCGGATGCGGTCCGTCGCGCGCGGTCCGGAATCTCCGACCCGGATCGTCCAACCGGCTCGTTTCTGTTCCTCGGCCCCACCGGCGTCGGCAAGACCGAGCTGGCGAAGGCCCTTGCGTCGTACCTCTTCGACGACGAACGCGCGATGGTCCGCATCGACATGAGCGAGTACGGCGAGAAGCACTCGGTTGCGAGGCTGGTCGGCGCGCCTCCCGGGTACGTCGGCTACGACGAGGGCGGTCAGCTGACCGAGGCGGTTCGCCGACGGCCCTACACGGTCGTCTTGCTCGACGAGGTCGAGAAGGCGCATCCGGACGTCTTCGACGTGTTGCTGCAGGTCCTCGACGACGGTCGTCTCACCGACGGCCAGGGGCGCACGGTCGACTTCCGCAACGCGATCCTGTTGCTGACGTCCAACATCGGCTCGGCGTACATCAACGACGCGTCGCTGGACGACGCCGCGAAGCGTGAGGCTGCGCTGGGTGCCGCGCGGGCGCACTTCAAGCCCGAGTTCCTCAACCGGCTCGACGACATCGTCGTGTTCCACTCGCTCGGCAGCGAGCAGCTCGGAGCGATCGTCGACATCCAGGTCGCGCGGCTCGCCGCGCGGCTCGCCGACCGGCGGCTGACACTGCAGGTCAGCGATGCGGCGCGCGAGTGGCTGTCGATCTCCGGCTTCGACCCGGTCTACGGCGCGCGCCCGTTGCGGCGGCTGATCCAGTCCGCGATCGGCGACCAGCTCGCGAAGGCGTTGCTCTCGGGCGAGATCAAGGACGGCGACGAGGTGGCCGTCGGCGTGTCGCCCACCGGAGACACACTGACGGTCGAACCGCGGTGATCTTGACGTTGTGCGCCCTTCACCGGCGTGTTATGGGCGCATAGCGTCAAGATCACGAAGGAAGCGCCGGCGGTCGGTAGCCTCGTGCCCACAATGAGCGACCGTGACGAGCTGCTTTCGCTGATCAAGTCCCACGCCGTGGTGCACGGCAAGGTGACGCTGTCCTCGGGGCGGGAGGCCGACTACTACGTCGACCTGCGCCGGGTGACGCTCTCAGGCCAGGCGGCCCCGCTGGTCGGCCGGGTGATGCGTGAGCTGACCCGCGACCTCGAGTACGACGCTGTCGGCGGCCTGACGCTCGGCGCTGACCCGGTCGCGACAGCGATGCTGCACGCGGCGGCCGCCGACGGCGACAAGCTCGACGCGTTCGTCGTCCGCAAGGAAGGCAAGGCGCACGGGCTGCAGCGCCGGATCGAAGGGCCAGACGTGGTCGGTCGGCGCGTGCTCGCTGTCGAGGACACGTCCACCACGGGCGGGTCGGTGCTGACCGCCGTGGAGGCGCTCCGCGAAGCCGGCGCCGAGGTCGTCGGCGTCGCGGTCATCGTCGAGCGGGGCGCGGCCGACGCAGTCGCGGCTGCCGGCCTGGACTACCGCGCGGCGTACTCACTCGCCGATCTCGGTCTCGAGTAGACGGGCGCGCGGCGTGCCGCGGTACCGCTTCAAGACGGCGTTGGTCACGGGCGCGTCGAGCGGCATCGGCTGGGAGTACGCGCAGGAGCTCGCGCGGCGCGGCACCGAGGTGACGGTCGTCGCCCGGCGTACCGAGCGGCTTCACGAGCTCGCCGACGGAATCAAGAACGTCAGGGTCAACGTGATCACGGCGGACCTGTGCACCGACGAGGGCGTCGCGACCGTCGAGCAGCAGCTCAAGGACTCTCCCGTCGAGCTGCTCGTCAACAACGCAGGGATGGCGAACGGCGGCGGTGGCTTCGTCCGCAAGCCGCCGAAGGAAGAGGCTGACCAGGTTCGGCTCAACGTGCTCGCACTCGTGCGGCTCACGCATGCCGCGGTCGGTCCGATGGTCGAGGCAGGCAAGGGTGGGATCCTCAACGTCTCCTCGCTGGCCGGCGACCAGCCGTTGCGCGGTTTCGTCACGTACGCCGCAACCAAGGCGTTCGTCTCCAGCTTCACCGAGGGCCTCGCGGGCGACCTGCGTGGAAGCGGTGTTCACGTCACGCTGCTCAAGCCGGGTTACGTCTACACGGAGATGAACCCGGACGGACCCGACCCCAAGTCGCTGGCCGGCCGGTTCTGGCTCACCCCGGACGTCGTCGCGAAGGCGTCACTCGACGCCGTGGAGCGCGGCCGCCTGCTGTCAGTGCCCGGGCTGCACTATCGAGCCGCGAGCGGTTTGGTCAACGCGCTGCCGCACCAGCTCGTGCGCGCGATGTCATCGAGAGTCGACGCCGGCTGACCCAAGCTCGAGCCCAACCCTTTGGGCGTCAACACGCCGCGCGGGACGCCCTCAACGTTGGGCTCGACGGTCTGGTTGGCTCAGGCTGACGCGCGTGATCGCGCCATGTGGATGAGCGCGGGAATGATCGACAGCACGACCGCCGCGACCGCGATGATCTCGACGTACTTGCGGATGAACGAGATGTGTCCGAGGAAGTGGCCGAGGATGATGATCGGCACCGTCCACAGCAGCCCGCCGATGAGGTTCGCGACCGTGTAGCGCGGGATCGACACGCCCGCGACCCCGACGATCGGCGAGGAGAACGTCCGCACGACGGGGACGAACCGGGACAGCGCGATCGCCTTGCCGGCACCGAACCGGTCGAGGAAGCGTTCGGTCCGCTCGGCGTACTCCTTCTTGTAGAACCTCGACCCCTTGCGATGCTCCAGCGACCGGCCGGCGCGGCGTCCGACCTCGTAGCCGAGCTGCCCGCCGACGATCGCACCCACGGCTGCGGCAATCAGCAGCCATCCGACCGGGAGGTGAACGCCGAGGTTGTTGTGGCGATCGGTCGCGTACCCGGCGAGGAACAGCAGCGAGTCGCCCGGCAGGAAGAAGCCGACCAGCAGCCCGGTCTGCGCGAACAGCACGACCATGACGCCGATGACGCCGAACGTCGACAGCAGGTGACTCGGCCCGATCGCGTGGAGAAGGGCGTACTGCTGGTGCACCTGCAGAGGGTATCGGCCCATACTTGCGGGCAAGTTCATCGAAGGATCAGGTCGAGGAGACGAGTCGGATGCCGGTAGCCAGCCCTGAGGTCTACGCCGAGATGTTCGACCGGGCGAAGGCCGGTGGCTTCGCCTATCCGGCGATCAACTGCACGTCGTCGGGGACGGTCAATGCCGCGCTGCGCGGCTTCGCCGAGGCGGAGAGCGACGGCATCATCCAGATCTCGTGGGGCGGTGCCGAGTTCGCCTCGGGTGCGTCGATCAAGGACATGGTCACCGGCGCGATCGCACTCGCTGACTTCGCGCGCGAGGTCGCGAAGAACTACCACGTCACGATCGGGTTGCACACCGACCACTGCCCGCCCGAGAAGCTCGCCGGCTTCATGCGTCCGCTGCTCGAGCGCTCGATCGAGCGGGTCAAGGCAGGGCAGGAGCCCATCTTCGGCTCGCACATGTGGGACGGCTCGGGGATCGACCTCGAGGACAACCTCAAGACCGCGGACGAGCTGTTCGCAATGTCGATCGAGGCGCGCACGATCCTCGAGCTCGAGATCGGCGTCGTCGGCGGTGAGGAAGACGGCATCTCCAACGAGATGAACGAGAAGCTCTACACCTCGCCGAAGGACATGGAGCGCGTCACGGAGGTGCTGGGGGCGCCCGGTGAGCGCGGCCGGTACCTGCTCGCCGCCGTCTTCGGCAACGTGCACGGCGTGTACAAGCCGGGTTCGGTGAAGCTGCGGCCCGAGATCCTCAAGGAGGGCCAGGAGCACGTCGGCAAGAAGCTCGGGGTGACCAACCCGTTCGACCTGGTCTTCCACGGCGGCTCCGGGTCGGAGCTCAGCGAGATCCACGAGACGCTCAGCTATGGCGTGGTGAAGATGAACATCGACACCGACACGCAGTACGCCTACACGCGCCCGGTCGCTGACCACATGCTCACGAACTACTCGGGCGTGCTCAAGGTCGACGGCGACGTCGGCAACAAGAAGGTGTACGACCCGCGCTCGTGGGGCCGATCGGCTGAGGCCGCGATGGCCGAGCGCGTCGTACAGGGCTGCCAAGACCTGAAGAGCACCGGTACGAAGCTGACATAGCGCGCGAAATCTGGCTCTCACCCGTATCGTGGGAGGACTGAAGTCTCACTGGATGGGGGAGAGCCGGAGCATGCTGCCCTGGCTTCGAGCCGCAGCGGTGACCGGATGCGCCGCACTGTTGTGCAGCTCCGGACTGCTTTCCGCGCCCGCATTTGCGGATGACTCGACCAGCTCGTTCACCCTCGACCCGCCTTACGCGCAGACGGGGCAGACCGTGACCTTGACGGCCGAGGGCACCATGACGTTCCCCACCGACGGGAGCGCCGCCGTCACGTTCAACCAGAACGTCCCCGCGACGAGCGTCGACTCGGTGAGCCCGACCCAGCTCAGTGTCGTCGTCCCGGACGGCGCGACGACCGGACCGGTCGACGTCGTCGCATCCGATACGACGTACGCCGGCCCCACCTTCACGCTTCAGCAGCCGACCAGCTGGACCGCGTCTCTGACGCCCGCCGTGATCACGTATGGCCACAAGGCGATGGTGAGCGCCGCCCTCAGCACAGCCGGGATGGTCAGTGGGCCGGTCGCCGGCGCGGCAGCGACCCTGCAGCACCGTTCGTCGCCGACGGGCGCGTGGCACACCCCGGCCACGGGAGCTCACAAGAGCACCGCGGCCAACGGCAGGGTTCGCTGGATCGTTGCGCCCACACGCAACGGGCAGTACCGCGTGGTCTTCGGGCAGACCCCGGCGTACGGCGGGTCGACCAGCACGCCGTTGGGGCTGTCGGTGCGACCGCTCATCAAGGTGCACAAGATCGCGACCGCACCCGCCGGGACGCCGACGCACATCACCGGCCAGATCACTCCGAAGAACGTCGGACCGGTCTCCCTCCAGCGGCGCACCGGCCGGACCTGGCGCGGGATCGCGACGGCCACGCCTCGACACGGCCGGTTCAGCTTCACCGTCTCGCCCGAGGCCTACTCGGTGGCCCACTACCGGATCGTCCGTCGGGCCGACGCCTCGCACTCGCAGGGGATCAGCCGGGCGCTCAACATCGAGGTCGTCAACCGCATCCTGCGATACGGCGCCTCGGGACCGGACGTGCGCACCTTGCAGGCCCGGCTTCGCGCACTGCACTACGACGTCGGTCCGAAGTCGTCGTTCTACCGCTGGGACATGGTTCACGCGGTGACCGCGTTCCAGAAGGTGCAGGGGCTCACCCGCGACGGCGTTGCCTACAACAAGGTGTGGCGGGGGCTCGCGCACCCGAGGAAGGTGCATCTCCGGCACGCGAACAGCGGACGGACCGAGGTCGAGGTCAACCTCACCAAGGAGATCCTGGTGATCGCGAAGAACGGCAAGGTGTGGCGGATCCTCGACACCTCTACCGGCGGTGGCTACAGCTACACCGGATCCGATGGCAGCCCGTCGGTCGCGATCACCCCGACCGGGCACTTCACGATTCAGTACAAGCAGACGGGCTGGCAGAAGTCGAAGCTCGGCGAGCTGTACTACCCGTCCTACTTCACCAACACCGGCTTCGCGATCCACGGCGAGGGCGACACCAACTCAGGCAGCAACGTCCCGCCGTACCCGGCAAGCCACGGCTGCGTGCGGGTCAGCAACAGCGCGGTGCTTCGCTACTACTACAAGGTGTTCACCGTCGGCACGCCGGTGTGGATCTACCGATGACGCGACTGGTATGACGCACTCGCACAACCTGCTCGGCGAGCCGCCGGCCACGCTGTTGCCCGACAACCCGGCCGCGCGTGATGCGCTCGCCCGTGGCGTCGACCCGACCGAGGTGGCGGCAGCCTTCCCGACGTACGCCGGCGCCTGGGCAGCCCTCGCCGATCGTGCCTTTGCTGCCGAGTCGGTCGTCGAGTCCTACGCGTATGCCCGCGTCGGCTACCACCGCGGACTCGACTCGCTGCGTCGCGCCGGCTGGAAGGGCCACGGGCCGGTGCCGTGGTCGCACGCGCCGAACCAGGGGTTCCTGCGCTGTCTGCACGCGTTGGGTCGCGCCGCGGGCGCGATCGGTGAGGCGGACGAGGCCGCCCGCTGCAAGCAGTTCCTCGACGACAGCGATCCGGGCGCGGCTGCGGCCATCGACTCCTGACCAACTTGTCCGTGGCTGCGCTGGTTATAGGCAGCAGAGACACGGACAACTCGGGTAGCCTTTGATCGCAAGAGGCTCCGGTCGCTTGCGACCCCGGGGCCTTTCCGCTTGTTCGGCACCGGGACCGGCACTGAAGGGACGGACTCGATGCCGGCGATTGCGCTGCTCGGCGCTCAGTGGGGCGACGAGGGCAAGGGCAAGGCGACCGACTTGCTGGGTGAGCAGGTCGACTACGTCGTGAAGTTCAACGGTGGCAACAACGCCGGCCACACGATCGTCGTCGACGGCGAGACCTACGCGTTGCACCTGCTGCCGGCCGGCGTCCTGACTCCCGGCGTGACGCCGGTGATCGGCAACGGGGTGGTCGTCGACCTCAGTGTTCTGTTCGGCGAGATCGACGCGATCAGCGCCCGCGGTGTCGACTGCTCGCGACTCGTCGTGTCGGCCAATGCCCACGTCATCACGCCGTACCACGTCCTCATGGACAAAGTGGCTGAGCGCTTCCTCGGGAAGTCGAAGATCGGTACGACGGGGCGCGGCATCGGGCCGGCGTACGCCGACAAGATGTCGCGGATCGGCGTGCGGGTGCAGGACCTGCTGGACGAGAAGATCCTGCGCCAGAAGGTCGAGGGTGCGCTCGACGGCAAGAACCAGGTGCTGGTCAAGGTCTACAACCGCAAGGCCGTGTCGGTCGACGAGGTCGTCGAGGAGCTGCTCGGCTACGTCGAACGGCTGCGCCCGATGGTCACGGACACGTCGCTGCTGCTGAGCCAGGCACTCGATGCCGGCAAGGTCGTGCTGCTCGAGGCCGGCCAGGCGACGATGCTCGACGTCGACCACGGCACCTACCCGTTCGTCACGTCGTCGAGCGCGACGGCGGGCGGCGCCTGCACCGGGTCCGGCATCCCGCCGACGAGAATCGATCGAGTGGTCGCGGTGGTGAAGGCGTATGCGACCCGGGTCGGATCCGGCCCGATGCCGACCGAGCTGCTCGACGATGACGGCGAGAAGCTGCGCACGATCGGCGGGGAGTTCGGCGTGACGACGGGTAGGCCGCGACGCTGCGGCTGGTACGACGCGGTCGTCGCCCGTTACGCCGCGCGGGTCAACGGCGTCACTGACTTCGTTCTCACCAAGCTCGATGTGCTGACCGGCTGGGAGCAGATCCCGGTCTGCACCGGTTACCGCATCAACGGCACGGTCCACGACGAGATGCCGATGACCCAGACCGAGTACCACCACGCCGAGCCGGTCTACGAGATGTTCGCGGGCTGGGACGAGGACATCACGGGCGCGCGAGCGCTCGAGGATCTGCCGAAGCAAGCGCAGGCGTACGTCGAGGCGCTCGAAGCGATGTCGGGTGCGCCGATCTCAGTCGTCGGCGTCGGTCCGGGTCGCGAGCAGACGATCGTGTCGCGGTCTCTTGTCTAGGCCTCGCCGTGGCCACTGCACCTGACGGTCGCTCGCTGGTCGGTCGCACGGTCCGGCTCGACCCGGCGTCGGACCACGATGCCGAGGCGTTGTTTCGAGCACTGGACGACGACCGGGTCTGGGAGATGGGCTACGGCGGCGCGAAGCCACGGCCGACGTCGGCGGGTGGCTGGCGCCGAACGATGGAGCAGGCCGCGAAGGACGACCGCGTCATGTACGTCGTGCGGCTGATCGGCTCCGCGGACTCGCGTGACGGACGCATCGTCGGCACGACGAGCATCGGCGACATCGACGTCGACAACGAGAAGGCGCATGTCGGCTGGACGGCGTACTCGCCTGACGTCTGGCAGACGACGGTCAACCCGGAGTGCAAGCTGCTCCTGCTCTGGCACTGCTTCGAGCACTGCGGTCTCGGCCGGGTGAAGATCCAGACCGACGTCATCAACGTCCGCTCGCAGGCCGCGATCGCGAAGCTTGGTGCGGCGCGCGAAGGGATCGTGCGGCGCGACATGAAGCGCGGCGACGGCACGTGGCGCGACTCGGTCGTCTTCTCCGTGATCATCGACGACTGGCCGCGAGTGAAGGCGGGCCTGGAAGCCCGGCTTCAGGAGGTCACGAAGTAGCTCGCCACCGGATGGCCGCGGCGCCCGATCGACATGCTGAGGAACCGGTCCACGTGGGCGGCGAGCCGCCTCGGGGTCGACCAGGTGCCGTGTGAGAGGTACTCGTGCATGAGAACTCCGCCGTCCGTGCCGGCAACCACCGGGTTGTGCACATACACCGCGTGAAGGGCTCCGGTTGCGCGGTTCACCGCCAGCTGGACGTTGTCGTCGTGGCCCGTTGTGTGGGCCAGTGGCACGAGCGGCTGCCAGGTTCCCTGCTTGCTCATGTGCAGTAGCTGCGGCGGGTCGAAATCGTGGCGGTGGCCGCGTCGGTTGTCGTAGGCGCTGAACACGACCCACACCTGCCCGTCGCCTGCAGCCGCTGAGGCGAGCTGGACGCGAGACTTGAGCCGCCCGGTCGTCGAGAATGTCGGCTGCGGCATCCCCGGAATCGCGGTCGGCCCGTCCCATGTCCGGCCGTCATCGTCAGACGTCCACGACCACCAGCTGTCGGCGTCGAAGCTGCCTTGCTGGTTGAAGCCCGCTTGGTCGCCGATCATGTAGAGGCGTCCGGTGGATGCGTCCCGCATCGCTGCGCGTTCGGTGATCGGTTCCGTGGCGTTGCCCGGATCGGGCGGCGTCGCGGTCGGCGTCAGCGCGCCCCCAAGCACTCCCGTGCACACCCGACGGCCGAGCCCGTTGTCGACGTACGTCGTGATGCGGTCGTGAGGCAACAGCCAGATGACGCCTCGGCACTCCTTGTTGGTGACGATGTACTTCGGGCGTGGCAGGCGCCGGGCGGTGATCGAGGCTGAGGTGTACCGGTAGGTGTTCGCGTAGAAGATGACCCGCTTGCCGTCGGTCGAAAGCGTCGGCGACCAGTTCACGGCATACGGCTCTTCCTTCGGTACGCCGGGAATCCGGTGCCGTGTCCAGTGGCGCTGACCGCGCCACTTCGTGAGATAGACGAAGTGCTTCAGGTCCGCGCTCAGCGTCACGACGTGCTCGCCACCGCGCCGGTCCTGGACCTGCCCGCCGTCGAGGACCCGGCTGACCCGCCCATAGCGGGTGACGTAGAAGCCGTCGGTGGCAGAGCGCGCTGACGCCGCGGAGTGCACGGTGTGCCGGGATGCCGCAGCCGCCGGCAAGGTGGTCGCCCCGGCCGCCAGTGTCACGCCGGCCACGATCAGCCTCATCCGCGCTCTGCTCATGCGCTTCCTACGTCCGGCCGTCCGGTTCGGTTGACAGCCATTCAGTAGCCTCGCGGCGTGCGAGTGCTGGTTGTCGGAGGTGGCGGACGCGAGCACGCGCTCTGTCTCGCGTTGTCCCGCGACCCCTCGGTCGACGCCTTGTTCTGCGCGCCGGGCAACCCGGGGATCGGGCAGGTGGCCGAGCTGCTGCCCGGCGGCGACTGGGTTGCTGCCGCGAAGCAGGCTTCGGCGGACCTGGTCGTGATCGGGCCGGAGGCGCCGCTCGTCGCAGGCGCTGCTGACGAGCTCCGGGCTGCGGGGTTCGACGTCTTCGGGCCGAGCGCGGCGGCGGCGCAGCTCGAGGGCAGCAAGGCCTTCGCCAAAGCGGTGATGGTCGCGGCCGGTGTCCCGACCGCCGGCTACCGGCGGTGCACCACACCCGCGGAGGTCGCTGCCGCGCTCGAGGAGTTCGGGGCGCCGTACGTCGTGAAGCATGACGAGCTCGCCGCGGGCAAGGGCGTCGTCGTGACGGATGACCGCGATGCCGCGCTCGCGCACGCCGCTGGTCACACCGTCGTGATCGAGGAGTACCTCGACGGTCCCGAGGTCTCGCTGTTCTGCGTCACGGACGGTGAGGCGGTCGTCCCGTTGGTCCCCGCGCAGGACTTCAAGCGCGTCCGCGACGACGACGAGGGCCCGAACACCGGCGGGATGGGCGCCTACACGCCATTGCCGTGGGCACCCGCCGGTCTCGTCGACGAGGTCGTCGAGAGAGTCGTGACGCCGACCATCAGGGAGATGGCCAGGCGTGGCACCCCGTTCGCGGGGTTGCTGTACGCCGGGCTGGCGCTCACGTCGCGAGGCGTGCGGGTCGTCGAGTTCAACGCGCGCTTCGGCGACCCCGAGACGCAGTCGGTCCTCGCCATGCTCGAGTCACCGCTGGGTGCGCTGCTCTTCGCGGCAGCCACCGGTGCGCTCGCCGACCACCCGCCGCTGAAGTGGCGAGACGGAGCATCTGTGACGGTCGTCGTCGCAGCCCATGGCTATCCCGAGTCGCCGCGGACCGGTGATCCGATCGAGGGTCTCGACGAGATCTCGACCGCTGACGTCCTCCACGCCGGAACCGCCCGCGACGGCGACCGGCTGGTCACGAGCGGCGGTCGGGTGCTGGCCGTGACGTCGGTCGGCGCCGACCTGGCAGGTGCGAGAGAATCGGCGTACGACGCCGTCAAGCACGTCCGGATCGACGGCGCGCACTACCGCAGTGACATCGCACTGCGCGCAGCGCAGCAGGAGACGCAGCAAGCGGCCGAGGAGAGCTGATGATCGAGCGCTACACCCTCCCCGAGATGGGGCAGGTGTGGAGTGAGGCGCACAAGTACGAGCTGTGGTGCAAGGTCGAGGCGCTCGTGCTCGAGGCACACGCCTCGGCCGGCACCGTTCCGGCCGAGGCCGTCGCTCCCGTGCTCGCGGCCCCCGCGCCGACGCCCGAAGCAGTGGCTGCGGTCGAGGCGGTGACGCAGCACGACGTCATCGCGTTCCTCACGGCCTGGGCGGACAACACGAACCCGCGCGAGGCCGCGGCGTGGGTGCACCACGGCATGACCTCGTCCGACCTGCTCGACACCGCGCTCGCCATCCAGCTGACCGAAGCCACCGACCTGCTCGTCACTCGGGCGAGCGAGCTGGTGGTTGCGCTTCGCGACCACGCGCTGACCCATCGCGCGACGTTGCGCGTCGGCCGCACCCACGGGGTGCACGCCGAGCCGGACACCTGGGGACACCGCGTCGCGGACTTCGCCTTCGCGATGGCCCGGTCACGGGATCGGTTGACGGCCGCGCGCGACGGCGTGGGCGTCATCAAGATCTCGGGCGCGGTCGGGACGTACTCCAACATCGACCCCGCGGTCGAGCAGCACGTCGCGAAGGCGCTCGGCCTGCGCGCCGCGGAGGTCGCGACGCAGGTCGTGATCCGCGACAGCATCAGCGAGTGGGTGTCTGCGCTCGCCGTGATGGCGACGGTCTGCGAAGCGATCGCGCTCGAGGTCCGGCACGGCCAGCGCACCGAGGTGCGCGAGATCGCCGAACCCTTCGGCTCCGGTCAGAAGGGCTCGAGCGCGATGCCGCACAAGCGCAACCCGATCATGTGCGAGCGGATCTGCGGGCTCGCGCGGATTGTGCGAGCGCAGGTCGTGCCGGTGATGGAAGGCATCCCGCTGTGGCACGAGCGCGACATCTCGCACTCCTCCGTCGAGCGGATCGCGCTGCCCGACGCGGCGATCGGCACCGACTACCTGCTGCACCTGACGTCCCGGCTGGTCAACGGCCTCGTGGTCGACGCCGAGCGGATGCGCGCGAACCTTGACGCGACAGGTGGTCTGATCTACTCCAGCACGGTCCTGCTCGAGCTGGTCGAGTCCGGGCTGTCGCGCGAGGACGCCTACGCGTTGACGCAGGCCGCGGCGATGGAGACCTGGTCGTCGGGCGTGCCGTTCCGTGAGACGTTGCGCAAGCACGCCGCCGACGCCGCGCACACGTTGGACGAGGCGCGGCTGGATGAGGTGTGCCGCCCGGAGCGGTATCTCGACCGGCTGGCGCCGGTGTTCGACCGCGTCGCCGGCCTTTCATGACGACCGCCGTGGCCCGCTCCATCCTTGGGCGGCTGGTGGGGTGGTGGACGTGATCAGCGGTCTGGAGGATCGCCACCTCTACACCGGGAAGGTCCGGGACCTGTACGACGCGGGCGACGGCCTGCTGCTGATGGTCGCGAGCGACAAGATCTCCGCTTTCGACTACGACCTCGCGACGGCGATCCCTGACAAGGGCGCGATCCTCACCCAGATGTCGTTGTGGTGGTTCGAGCAGCTCGCCGACATCGTCCCCAACCATCTTGTCTCCTCCGATGTCGCCGACTACCCCGCGCCGTTCTCGTCGTACGTCGATGAGCTGCGCGGCCGCTCGGTGCTCTGTCGCAAGCTCGAGATGGTCGGCGTCGAGTGCGTCGCACGGGGTTATCTGGCGGGCAGCGGCGTCATCGACTACGAGGCGAACGGCTCGGTGTGCGGCGTTCCGTTGCCGCCGGGGCTCGAAGACGGCTCCAGGCTCCCGGAGGCGATCTTCACCCCGACCACCAAGGCCCCGGTCGGGCAGCACGACGAGGCGATGACCTTCGACGAGGTCGCCGTGCAGGTCGGCGCCGATGTGGCGGAGCAGCTGCGAACCCTGACCCTCGCCGTCTACTCCCGCGGCCGCGACCTGGCCGAGCGGGCGGGGATCCTGCTGGCCGACACCAAGGTGGAGCTCGGCTGGCTCGACGGCCGGCTCGTCCTCGGTGACGAGGTGCTGACCCCGGACTCGTCACGCTTCTGGCCCGCCGACACCTGGAAGCCCGGCGGCGCGCAGCCGTCGTACGACAAGCAGTACGTCCGGGACTGGCTGCGCTTCGAGTCAGGATGGGACCGCGCGGCGGGTGGGCCACCGCCGCCGTTGCCAGCGGACGTCGTGGCGAAGACGCGCGAGAAGTACGTCGAGGCCTACGAGCGACTGACCGGCCGCCGGTTCTCGTGACCCGCTGTCTCGCTGCACCTCGGTAGGGTGAGCCGCGTGGTGAGAGTGGTTGTCGACGTGATGCCGAAGCCGGAGATCCTCGACCCGCAGGGTCAGGCGATCGTGCGCGCGCTGCCCGGGCTCGGCTTCGACGGCGTCGCATCGGTCCGGCAGGGCAAGCGGTTCGAGCTCGAGATCGACGCCGCTGATGCCCAGGATGTCGCCCGCCGTGCTGCGGAGGAGCTGCTGGCGAACCCGGCGATCGAGGACTTCACGGTTCGTCTGGAGAGCTGACCAGTCCCAGTCTCAGCGCCTGGCTGATCTCCGCTACCGCCCGGTTGGTCCGCCCGGGCGAGGCGAAGGCGAGGCCGTCGAGGTGGATCTCGTCTCCGACCTTGAGGCGCAGCGCGACGTGGCAGCCCGTGAAGTCGGTGACGGCGTACACCTCGCGGATCTCGCGCCGACGGAAGCGCAGGTCGCCCCGGAAGTTGCGGACGGTCGCCCCGTTCTCGTCCACGATCAGGCAGACGACCCACAAGCGCCAGATGCCCACGACGAAGGCGGCGCCGAAGACGAGCGTGGGGATCAGGGCGATCGTTCTGAGCAGCGAGTCGATGCCGTAGAAGGTCAGCTCCGCATGGACCGCCCAGGCAGCCGCGATGACCAGGATCGCGCAGACGGCGCCACGTGCGGCGCGGGTCAGCCGGGCGCGGAAGATCACGACGCGTGACCCTAGCGAGGCGCCTCAGCTGATGCGTCGCCGTACCGCGCTAGTTGATCCCGGGCATCGCCGCGGTGTCGAGGTTCATCGCTGCGGCGGCGTGCTCCAGGCCGAAGCCGGTGGCCGGGATGATCCGCAGCTCCTTGCGCGGACGCGGGATCCGCGGCGCCGGCTTGGGCACGGCGGCGCCGCATTCCTCGCAGTGGTCGTCACGGACGAACACCTCGCGGGCGCAGGCCGCGCACTTGCGCATCGGGCACAGGACGAGTGCGCGGTACCGGCGTGGCGCTCCGTCTGCCATGACTGCCCCTATGACGATCTTGTTCGGTCTCGTCGAAGTCTGTCCGGATGCCCGATTCGTCGCTATCGCCTATTCGGACCGTTTCGTCTGATCTGAGATGACTAGTGCGGGCCTGTCGGGACGAAGCCGCCGAGCGGCCCGCCCGTAGACTTGGCTCGTGCCAGCCACCACTCGAGTCGGTGTGGTGACCTTCCCTGGATCGCTCGACGACCGCGATGCGGCGCGCGCCGTCAAGGCGGCCGGCGCCGAGCCGGTCAGCCTCTGGCACGGTGATGCGACCCTGCACGCCGTCGATGCGGTCGTCCTTCCCGGTGGCTTCTCCTACGGCGACTACCTGCGCGCCGGCGCCATTGCGCGGTTCTCGCCCGTGGTCGCCGAGATCGTCGCCGCGGCCGCCGACGGGCTGCCGGTCCTCGGCATCTGCAACGGCTTCCAGGTGCTTTGCGAGGCAGGGCTGCTCCCCGGCGCGCTGATCCGCAACGCCGGACTCCACTTCGTCTGCCGCGACCAGAAGCTGCGCGTGGAGTCGACATCGACGCGGTGGACTTCGCAGTACGCCGAGGGCGACGAGATCGTCATCCCGGTGAAGCACGGTGAGGGCCGCTACGTCGCCGACGCCGCGACCATCGAGCAGCTCGAGCGCGATGGCCGGGTCACGTTCCGCTACCTCGGCGGAAACCCGAACGGCGCGCTCAACGACATCGCCGGCATCCGCAACGCGGCCGGCAACGTGGTCGGCCTGATGCCGCACCCGGAGCATGCGATCGAGCTGCTCACCGGCCCTTCGGTCGACGGGCTTCCGATGTTCGCCTCCGTGATCGAGGCACTCGTCGCCGCATGACGAACCCCGCCATCGACACGGTCTCGCACGCAGCCGAAACACCCGACCAGCCACAGCCGTACGCCGAGCTCGGGCTGAAGGACGACGAGTACGCCCGGATCCGCGAGATCCTCGGCCGCCGGCCGACCGACAGCGAGCTGGCGATGTACTCGGTGATGTGGAGCGAGCACTGCTCCTACAAGTCCAGCAAGGTCCACCTGCGCCAGTTCGCGCAAGATCCGCCGGCCAGTGACGCGATGCTCGTCGGGATGGGCGAGAACGCCGGCGTCGTCGACGTCGGCGACGGCCTTGCCGTCACGTTCAAGGTCGAGAGCCACAACCACCCGAGCTACGTCGAGCCGTATCAGGGAGCCGCGACGGGCGTCGGCGGCATCGTCCGCGACATCCTCACGATGGGCGCCCGGCCGATTGCGGTCATGGACTCGCTGCGGTTCGGCGACGCCGACGCGCCCGACACCAAACGCCTCGTCACCGGAGTCGTCGCAGGCGTCGGCGGTTACGGCAACTGCCTCGGCCTGCCCAACATCGGCGGCGAGGTGGGCTTCGACCCGACGTACGCCGGCAACCCACTCGTCAACGCGCTGTGCGTCGGAGTCCTTCCGCACGCGCGGCTGCAGCTCGCCCAGGCGAAGGGGACCGGTAACCAGGTCGTCCTGCTCGGCGCCCTTACCGGCCGCGACGGCATCGGCGGCGTCTCCGTCCTCGCCAGTGCAACCTTCGACGACTCTGTTGATGAAAGCGGCAAAGCCGCGGGTCCGAGCAAGCGACCGAGCGTCCAGGTCGGCGACCCGTTCACCGAGAAGATCCTCATCGAGTGCTGCCTCGAGCTGTTCGACGCCGGCCTCGTCACCGGCATCCAGGACCTCGGCGGCGCCGGCCTGTCGTGCGCCACGAGCGAGACCGCGTCCCACGGCGACGGCGGGATGCGCGTCGACCTCGACAAGGTGCCGCTGCGCGAGCCGTCGATGTCGCCGCTCGAAGTGCTGATGAGCGAGTCGCAGGAGCGGATGCTCGCCATCGTCGCGCCCGGCGACGTCGATGCCGTCCTCGAACGATGCAAGAAGTGGGGCGTCGTCGCCACCGTCATCGGCGAGGTAACTGGTGGCGACCATCTGGTGATCACCTGGCGCGGCGAGGTGGTCGTCGATGCACCACCCGGATCGCTGGCCGACGACGGGCCCGTCTACCACCGGCCGCTTGCCCGACCCGACGAGGCGCAGGACGCGCTTGCCGCCGACACCTCGGCAAGGCTGCCTCGCCCGTCGACGGGCGACGAGCTGCGCGACACGTTGCTGAAGCTCGTCGGCTCGCCTGAGCTCTGCTCCCGCCGCTGGGTGACTGAGCAGTACGACCGCTACGTGATGGGCGGCACGGTGCTCGCGATGCCGCACGACTCCGGCGTCGTACGGCTCGGCGACGACACCTCGCGTGGCATCGCGTTGGCCCTCGACGGCAACGGCCGCTTCGCCCGGCTCGATCCGCACGACGGTGCGCAGCTCGCGCTGTCCGAGGCGCACCGCAACGTCGCGTGCGCCGGCGCACGTCCGCTCGCTGTCTCGGACTGCCTCAACTTCGGCTCGCCGGAGGACCCGTCGGTGATGTGGCAGTTCGCCGAGGCGACTCGCGGTCTGGCCGAGGCCTGCCGCGCGCTCGGCACTCCGGTGACCGGCGGCAACGTCAGCTTCTACAACCAGACCGGCGCCACCGCGATCAACCCGACGCCCGTCATCGGCGTGCTCGGTGTCATCGCCGACGTCAAGCGGCGGGTGCCGAGCGGATTCGCCGCGCCGGGTGAGCAGGTCGTTCTCCTCGGGGGGACCGCCGACGAGCTCGACGGCTCGGCCTGGGCCTGGGTCGTCCACCGGCATCTCGGTGGCCGGCCGCCTCAGGTTCGGCTCGCCGCCGAGCGGTCGCTCGCCGACGTGCTCGTCGCTGCGTGCGAAGGCTCGCTCGTCACGGCCGCGCACGATCTGTCGGAAGGCGGTCTGGCGCAGGCACTCGTCGAGGCGTGTCTCGCCGGCGACGTGGGCGCGACCGTCGCGGTGACCGGCGACACCTTCGTCTCGCTCTTCAGCGAGAGCGCGGCGCGCGCGATCGTCGCAACAACCGATGCGGCTGCCGTGCTCGCCCTCGCCGAGTCGCGCGGAGTGCCCGCGGCGGTGATCGGGGAGACCGGCGGTTCGTCGCTGACGGTTGACGGTCAGTTCGCTGTCGGGCTCGACGAGCTGCGCGCGCAGTCAGAAGGAACGCTGCCCGCGCTGTTCGGATAGTGGCGACGCTGCGGTTCGACCCCGCCGCGACCCGGCGCGCGGTGCGGGCGGCATGGCTTGCGGTGGTGGACATCGTCAGTGGCTTGCCGGACGAGGTGTTCGATCTGCCGACCAGGCTCGGCGACTGGCGGGTGTCGGAGCTCGTGGCTCACCTCGCGCGCAACCCCGCCCACATTGCCCGGATGCTCGATGCCCCTGACCCGCGTGGAAGGCGCATCGGGCCGAGTGAGTACTACGAGCCGGGAGGTCCGGACGCACGCATCGCCGCGCGTGCCGTGACGGAGGCCGACGGCAAGACGCCGGAGGATCTGAGAGGCGAGACCCGAGCGGGGACAGCCGCCGCGCTCGACCTGCTCGCGGGACTGGCCGACGATCAGCTGCTGCACATGGGGTCACGATCGATTCGCCTGGCCGACTACCTCCCGACGCGATGCGTCGAGGCGTGCGTTCACTCCCTCGATCTTTCTGATGCGACCGGCGCCGATCCACGCCTCGATCGGGCGGCGCTCGGGGTGGCGACGAGGCTGCTCACGGGCATCCTCGCCGAACGTGTCCCAGGTCACAGTGTCGAGCTGCGGGTTCCGCCGTACGCTGCGGTTCAGTGCGTGGCGGGCCCGCGTCACACCCGGGGCACGCCGCCGAACGTGGTGGAGGTCGAGCCCGTGACGTGGATCGAGATCGCAACCGGGCGGTTGTCCTGGGACTCGGCAGTCGACGCCGGGCAGATCCGAGCCAGCGGCGAGCGGGCCGACATCTCCGAGCACCTTCCGGTGCTGTCATGAGTGGCGTCGCCTACCAGAGCTCGAAGGCTGCCGACGTCGGGCCGCGTCCGCCGAAGGTGCGCGCGACGCCGAAGACGCTTCGCGCGATGCTCGATCGAACCCGCAGCGCCGCGATGTTCGAAGGCGTCGCCAGGCACGGCGACGTCGTCGAGCTCGGCGGCCTGGGCTTTCGGATCTGGCTGGTGTCCGACCCGGCCCTGGCTCGCGAGGTGCTCGTCGACCGCGGCCGGCAGGTCACCAAGGGCTTCGGGATCCGGATGATCGCGATCGGCTTGGGCAACGGCATCCTCACGAACGAGGACCCGGTCTCGCACAAGCGCAACCGGCGCCTGATCAACCCGGCGTTCTCGGTGACAGCCCTGAGGAAGTACGCCGATGTGATGTCGGCAGCGGCGATGCGGGCCGACGAACGGTGGCAGGCCGGCCAGATCGTCGAGATCACCGAGGAGATGGGCCGGATCACGCTCGACGTCGTCGGCCGCACGTTGCTCGGAGACGACACCGAACGCGACGCCCGGACCGTGATCGACTCGCTGGAGGAGATCCTCAAGCGGTTCGGCATCGGCTTCATACCGGGCGCGACCAAGTTGCTCGACACTCGCTTCCCGCCGGCGGTGAAGATCCGGAACGCGGTCGCGTCGATGCGGTCGACAGTCGAGCGGGTGGTCAGCGACCACAAGCACAGCGACCGCGACTACGACGACATCGTCGCGGCGCTGATCGCGGCCACGGAGGATGGCGAAGGCTTCACCGAGCAGCAGGTCCTCGACGAGACGCTGACACTGATGCTCGCCGGATTCGAGACCACGGCCAACGCGCTCGCGTGGACCTGGTGGCTGCTCGACCAGAACCCGGAGGTCGCCGCCAGGCTCCGTGAGGAGATCGCCGCGACGATCGGTGACCGAGCACCGACGTACGACGACATCGCGCGCCTGCCCTACGCGATGGCGACGATCGCCGAGACGATGCGGCTTCGACCGCCGGCGTGGATCCTCGAACGCGAGACGCTCGAGCCGATCGACCTCGGCGGGTACCACGTGAACGCGGGACAGACGCTGCTGATGAGTCCGTGGATCATCCATCAGGACCCGCGGTGGTGGGGAGCGGACGCGCACGCGTATCGGCCGGACCGGTGGATCAACGCCGATGGCGCGTTCGACCACAGCGCACCCGGGCAGCCGCGTGGCGCGTACTTTCCGTTCGGTGCCGGAAGCCGGATGTGCATCGGTGAGCAGTTCGCCTGGTCCGAGGCGGTGCTCGTGCTCGCGACGCTGGCGCGACGCTGGGCGCCGGCGATCGTTCCCGGCCAGCGCGTCAGGACCTGGGCCGCTGTCACCCTCCGCCCGCATCCGGGTATCAAGATGCGGCTCGAGCCGGCGAAGGTCAGTTTGTGAAGGGTTAGCGGTGGCCCGGCACCGCTAACCCTTCACAAACCTGAAGGTTCGCGCCGACGAAGGTGCCCGCAACGTCCTGGTCGAACCTCTCGCGCATGAGCGCTCGCCGGCTCCGCCGATCCGTCCTTGCCGCGTGCGGCACCCTCATGCTGTCAGCGGTTGTGCCTGCTGTGGCGTCCACCGTCGCCACTCACGAGGCGCGTCATGCCGCGCCGCCGCGTGCGCACCTTCGGGAGACGTTGGCGATCAAGACGCTCTCGGTGCGCGCGGATCTCGTGTCCGGACCCGAGGTGCTGACGCGCATCTTGCTCCCGGCGACAGCTCGCGCGTCGGCGCTGCGCGTCCTTCTCAACGGCCACGACGTGACCGGCAGGTTCGCGCTGCGCGCCGATCACCAGATCGAGGGTCTGGTTCGCCACCTGCGACTCGGCGCCGACCACCTCGTGGCCGAGGTCGGCGGCCGGCGCGCGGAGCTCACGATCACCGACCATCCGATCGGCGGTCCGACGTTCTCAGGTCCGCAGGTGCAGCCGTGGCAGTGCGAGCCGGGCGCGACGGACCGCCAGTGCGACCGCAAGACGACGTACTCCTACCAGTACCTCCCGGTCGGCACCAATGACGTGTCAGGCGGCGTCACCGGAGTCGCGTCGGTCAGTGCCTTCCAGGCCTACCACCCGGCGTCGCCGCCGCCCGCCGCCGCTATTGCGACGACGACCACCCGTGACGGCGTGACCGTTCCGTTCATCGTGCGAGTTGAGACCGGTTACATCGACCGCGACCAGTACACGATCGCCGCGCTCTGGCAGCCGGGGAAGTCATGGCGGCCATGGGCGCCGCAGCCGCAGTTCATCCACCGCCTCGTCATCACCCACGGCGCGAGCTGTGACACGACGTACGGCGTCGGATCGGCGCCGAGCGTCCTCGACCCGAAGATTCTCGGTGCCGGATTCCTGGTCATGAGCAACGCGCTCGACAACGCCGGTCACAACTGCAACCTGCTGACGCAGGCGGAGTCGTTGCTGATGACGAAGCAGCGGGCAATCGACGAGTACGGCCCGGTCAGGTGGACGATCGGGATGGGCTGCTCGGGTGGCTCACTGGTGCAGCAGCAGGTGGCGAATGCCTATCCCGGGATCTACCAAGGGATCACACCGCAGTGCAGCTTCACCGACGCTTGGTCCTCGGCCTTGGAGTACGTCGACTACACGATCCTGCTCAAGTACTTCGAGAACCCGACCGGCTGGGGCGCAGGCACCTTGTGGACACCGACCGGCATCCAGCAGGTGCTCGACCACCCCAACGTCGGCAACCCGGTGACCTTCACCACCGTGATCCCGAACAGCGCCGACCCGTCGCGCTCGTGTCCCGACGTGCCGGCGTCAAAGGTCTACAAGCCGGGCTCGAACCCGAAGGGCGTGAAGTGCACGCTGCAGCAGTACATGGTCAACGTGTTCGGCTTGCGCAAGGACGGCTTCGCGAACCGGCCGTTCGGCAACGACGGGATCCAGTACGGCTTGCAGGGTCTGCTCAACGGTGAGATCTCGCCCGCCGACTTCGTCGACATCAATGCGAAGGTCGGCGGTCTCACGCAGAGCGACACCTACCAGAAGGCCCGCAGCAGGCCGGATCTCGTCGGGTTGAAGCGTGCGTACCGCAGCGGCGCCGTCGATGAGGCGAACAATCTCAACCGGGTGGCGATCATCGACCTGCGAGGCCCTGACCCCGGCTTCTTCCACGACGTCTACCGGACATACGCGATGCGCGCGCGACTGCTTCGCGACTTCGGCACTGCAGCGAACCAGGTCCTGTGGCGCGGCCTGGCTCCGATCATCGGCGACGCCGAGTACGCCGACCAAGCCGTCCTCGCCATGGACGACTGGCTTGCGCAGGTCCACGCTGACCACCGGGCGGTGCCGCTGCCGCAGAAGATCATCGCGGACAAGCCGGTGTGGCTGACCGACCGTTGCACCGATGGCGCCGGCACCAACCTGCCCGCCGAGGCCTGTGACGAGGCCGTGCAGGCCTACGGCACGCCGCGTATGTCGGCCGGCATGCCGATGTCGGACGACATCCTCGAGTGCCGGCTGCAGCCGCTGCGCCGCGTGTCGTACCCGGTCCAGTTCACCGACGCGCAGTGGGCACAGCTGAAGCAGACATTTCCGCACGGCGTGTGCAACTACGACGAACCGGGCGTCGCGCAGCGCGGCACGATTCCCTGGCTCACCTATCAGCGTGCAGATGGCAAGGTCATCTACGGCGGGCAGCGGCTGGGTCCGCCGCCGCGGTCAGTCGCGCGGCCCTCCAAGGAGAGCTGAGGACTCGAAGTAGCACGAGACCTGCAGCAATCTCCGCGCCGAAGCGGACATCATGCGCCAGAACCGGCTTCGCGGCGTCCACTGTGTGCTACTTCGAGCGGAGCGTGGGACCGGAAGGGGTCAGGGCTCGGCTCCCTCGAGCAGCAGGTCGAGGCCGTCGTCCTCGTCGGCCTCCTCGTCGTCGAGGACGAGGTAGTGCCGCAGGCGTGAGAAGCCGCCCGCCGGGCGTGCTGGTGCCTGCCCCGGCCGCTCGGCGTCCTCTTCGCGCCGCAGGTCGACGACCTCGGCGAGCTCGGGCTCCGGTGTCGAGGCCGGCGGAGGCGCCGGCGTGACCGTGACAGCCGCAGGCGTCACCACGCGGCCATGGGAGTCGACCACTCTCACCATGGACTCGTGCTCGTGGTCGAGCTCGTCGGCGATCCGCGCAGCCCACTCGGCGACCTGCCGGCGATCGCGGAAGTCACCCTCCGGCCCGTAGGCGAACAGCCCGAGCAGGCCGCCGGGCCGCTTGTCGAGCAGACCTCCGAAGGTCATGTGCCCGCGGACCTCGACCTCGCGAGCGAGGCTGGTGACCTGCGGAACGGGAGCCAGCGCACCGGACCGTGCCGAGTCGTCGAGCGGGCCGCTCGAGAAGAACCAGACCGGGAGCTGCCGCAGTGCGGCGCGGTGCCGGCCGACGAAGACCGACGCATCGGGGTGCCACCGGTTGTTGTAGAGCGCACCGCCGACGATGACTGCGTCATAGTCATCGCTCAGGACGCGGACCTCACCGGCCCGGCGTACCTCCGCGTGGATGTGGTGCCGGACGAAGGCATCGGCCAATAGGTGCGCCAGGCCCGCCGTACCGCCTCGCGTCGAGCCGTAGACAACCAGCACCCGGACTGCGTCCACCTCAGGTCTTCCGCCTCGCTGTCGCCCCGCACCGACCGGCGCCGTCAACGATGCCGGATTCACCCCGAAACGTCACCGCCGAAACGCTGGGTATGCCCACTAGACTGGGCACAGTCCCGTGTCGACGACGACAAGGAGCCGGTCGGTGGCGCCGAGCCTGTCCGACTTCCCTTCCTCGCACGACCACACCCAGCCCGACGCACTAGCTGTGCGCCCGGTTGGCTACTCGGACATACCCGACGAGGCGCCGCCGAAGGACGCGTGCGGCGTCTTCGGGGTCTGGGCTCCCGGCGAGGAGGTCGCCAAGCTCACCTACTACGGCCTCTATGCGTTGCAGCACCGCGGGCAGGAGGCGGCCGGCATGGCCGTCTCGGACGGCCGCACCGTCGTCGTCTACAAGGACCTCGGCCTGGTCGCCCAGGTCTTCGATGAGCCGACGCTCGGTGCGATGACCGGTCATCTGGCGATCGGGCACAACCGGTACTCCACCACCGGCTCGTGCACCTGGGAGAACGCCCAGCCGTCGTACCGTCCGGCGCCGCAGGGCGGCGGCATCGCCCTCGGGCACAACGGCAACCTCACGAACACCGCGCAGCTCGCCGCGGAGATCGGCGTCGACCAGCGGCCGCGCAACGGCGAGCCGCGAGCGACGAGCGACTCCGACCTGATCACCGAGCTGCTCGCGCGCGACCCCGACTTGTCGCTGGAAGCCGCGGCGATGAACGTGCTCCCCAAGCTGCGCGGTGCCTTCTCGTTGGTGTTCATGGACGAGCACACGCTGTACGCCACGCGCGACCCCCACGGGGTGCGTCCACTGGTGCTGGGCCGGCTCGAGCGCGGCTGGGTGGTCGCGAGTGAGACGGCGGCGCTCGACATCGTCGGCGCGTCGTTCGTGCGCGAGATCGAGCCCGGCGAGCTGATCGCGATCGACGAGCACGGACTGCGCTCGCAGCGTTACGCGGACGCGACGCCGAAGGGCTGCTTGTTCGAGTACGTCTATCTCGCGCGGCCGGACACCTCGATCGCCGGCCGCTCGGTCCAGGAGACCCGGGTCGAGGTCGGCCGGCGGCTTGCCCACGAGCACCCCGTCGAGGCCGATCTGGTGATTCCGGTTCCCGAGAGCGGTACGCCGGCTGCTGTGGGGTACGCCGAGGCGAGCGGCATTCCCTATGGCATCGGCTTGGTGAAGAACGCCTACGTCGGGCGCACCTTCATCCAGCCCTCCAACACGATCCGCCAGCTCGGGATCCGGCTCAAGCTCAACCCGCTGCGGTCGGCCATCGCCGGCAAGCGTCTGGTTGTCGTCGACGACTCGATCGTGCGCGGCAACACGCAACGCGCCCTGGTGCGGATGCTGCGCGAGGCGGGCGCTGCCGAGGTTCACGTGCGGATCTCGTCACCACCGGTTCAGTGGCCGTGCTTCTACGGCATCGACTTCGCCTCCCGTGCCGAGCTGATCGCCAACGGCCTGACCGTCGAGCAGGTGTGCGCGTCGATCGGTGCGGACTCACTTGCCTACATCTCGCTGGACAAGCTCGTCGAGGCGACGACGATTCCGGGCGACCGGCTGTGCCGAGCCTGTTTCGACGGCCACTACCCGATCGAGCTTCCGGCGCCGGAGCTGCTCGGAAAGCACATGCTCGAGAGCATCGAGCGCAACGTCGAGGACGCCGATGCAGCGCAGGACATGATGCTGCCCGGCGTCGGCGCTTCGGACGCGCTGTCTCGTCCGTGACCGGGCCGGGTGGCGCGACGTACGCGGCGGCCGGGGTCTCGATCGAGGCGGGAGACCGCGCGGTCGAGCTGATCAAGTCCCGGCTCACCTCTGGTCGCCCCGAAGTCGTCGGTGGCCTCGGCGGGTTCGCCGGCCTGTTCCGGATCGACGCCGACCGGCTGCTCGCGACCTCCACTGACGGCGTCGGCACCAAGGTCGCGATCGCGCAGGCGCTCGACCGGCACGACACGATCGGTCACGACCTCGTCGGCATGGTCGTGGACGACATCGTCGTCTGCGGTGCCGAGCCGCTGTTCATGACCGACTACATCGCGTGCGGCAAGGTCGTCCCGGAGCGGATCGCCGACATCGTCGCCGGCATCGACGCCGGCTGCGCGCTTGCCGGCTGCGCGCTGATCGGCGGAGAGACCGCGGAGCACCCGGGGCTGCTCGCCGCCGACGAGTACGACCTCGCGGGTGCCGCGACGGGCATGGTGCGCCAGGCAGACCTGATCTCGCCGGACCGGGTGCGCGCGGGCGACGCCGTGATCGCGATGGGGTCCAGTGGCCTGCACTCCAACGGTTACTCACTCGCCCGGCACGTCCTGCTCTCGACCGCGAAGATCTCGCTGGACTCGTCGGCGGACCTTGGTACGCCGCTGGGTGAGGTGCTGCTCACGCCGACCCGGATCTACGCCAAGGACTGCCTCAGCCTGGCCGCCGCGGCGCAGGTGCACGCCTTCTCACACGTCACCGGCGGTGGGCTGACCGCGAACCTTGCCCGGGTGCTCCCCGGCGGCCTGCGCTCGGAGATCGACCGCGCGTCGTGGACCCCAGCCCCGATCTTCGGCCTGATCGCGGAGCGGGGCCAGGTGTCGTCCGAGGAGATGGAGCGCACCTTCAACCTCGGTGTCGGCATGGTCGCCGTCGTACCCGAGGCCGTGGCCCAGGGAGCCGTCGACCACCTGCTGGCCCGGGGCGTGGCTGCCTGGGTGTGCGGAGAGATCGTCAGCGACTAGGCACCCCGGTCTAGCCGGCGTCTTCGTCCTCGTCTTCGTCGTCATAGCCGGCGTAACCGGCGTACTCGTCGTCGTCATCGTCGACGGTTGCGGACTGGGTGGTCGCGTGGCTCGACCCGGCGCCGTTGCGCTCGGCAGCGAGCTCTTGCGCCAAGCGGTCCAGGTCGGTCCCCCCGCTCGAGTACTTCAACTCGCGGGCGACCTTCGTCTGCTTGGCCTTGGCACGGCCGCGCCCCATTGGCTCGACCCCCTCGTTGCGCCCCGGGTCCGACCCGGTGGCGACACGGAAGTTGTTCGGTCATCGGCGACCCGGAAGCCGGATCGACTGCCAGGATATCAGCGTGCGGCGTCGCCTTGGCCATCCCGTTCCGGGAGGCGGAGCGACCGACCTGCGCCGGCCGCGGCCATCCGCTCCTCGGCCATCCGGTCTGCCGCGATCGACGGGGGTACGCCGTCGGCCGCAGCCGTCGCGAGTATGCGCACGGTCGTCCCGAAGATCTCGGCCGCCTTGGCGTGCGCCCGAGCCGCGTCGTACCCGTGGATCTCGTCGGCGACCTGGATGACGCCGCCTGCGTTCACGACGTAGTCCGGGGCGTAGAGGATCCCGCGCCGCTCCAGCAGCGCCTCGATGCCGGGGTGGGCGAGCTGGTTGTTGGCGCCACCGCACACGATGCGCGCGGTGAGTCGCGCGACGGTGTCGTCGTTCAACGCGTGGCCGAGGGCGCACGGGGAGAAGACGTCGAGCTGCTCGTCGACGAGCTTGCCCGGCTCGGTCGCGGCGACCTCGGGATGACGGTCGAGGACGCCCGCGACCGCGTCGGCATCGACGTCGGCGACGACGACGGAGGCGCCGTCGCCGAGCAGGTGCTCCACGAGATGGCGGCCGACCTTGCCCACGCCCGCGATGCCGACCCGCCGGCCGCGCAGCGTCGGCTCACCCCAGGCCGCCTGCGCCGCGGCCCGCATGCCCTCGAAGACCCCGAAGGCGGTCAGCACCGAGGAGTCGCCGGCGCCGCCGTTCTCCGGCGAGCGGCCCGTGGTGAACCGGCACTCCTGCGCGACGACGTCCATGTCCGCGACGCACGTCCCGACGTCGCAGGCGGTGTAGTAGCGCCCGGACAGCGAGTCGACGAACCGGCCGTAGGCGCGCAGCAGCGCTTCGCTCTTGTCCGTCGCGGGATCCCCGATGATCACGGCCTTGCCGCCGCCGAGGGCGAGTCCGGCGCATGCCGCCTTGTAGGCCATGGCCTTGGACAGCTCGAGCACGTCGGCGAGCGCCGCGGCCTCGTCGGCGTACGGGTAGAAGCGGGTCCCGCCGAGCGAGGGGCCGAGCGCGGTGGAGTAGATCGCCACGATGGCGCGCAGCCCGGTGGCGGGGTCGTTGCAGAACACCACTTGCTCGTGCTGTGGCGCTTGGGCGAACACGTCCATCCGGGCGAGGCTATCGGCGGGTCGGTGCCGATCGGAATCATGCTTGGATTGATCGCGTGATGGGGTACGCCGCGCACTTGCGGGTGTACGAGCCGCTGTCCGGACTGCCGGAGGCGGAGCGGAACCGGTGGCAGGCCTACATCGCGGCAGGCGACGTCCCGAGCCGGCCGGTGCAGATGGTGCGCGAGCACGAGGTCGCCTTGTCAGCGGTGCTCGCGGTCCCGCCGCGGCTGGATCTGTCGGATGGCAGCGACCACGCCTACGTTCGTGAGCTCGACGGCCTCACGTACGTCTGCCCGTGGCGACTGCAGCTGCGGGCGTGGGATGCCTTGGACAGCTTCCGGTCGCAGCTGCCCGACGAGCTCCGTGATGCGTTCTTCCCGGCGGCGCTGAGTGCGGCGGCCGAGGATGCCCGCGACGTGTGGCGAGCGAACAACCCTCAGCTGCGCGCCGGCATCATCACCGCGACGTGGCAGGTGCCGATCTCGTGGTTTCTTGCCTTCGAGGCGAGCGAGCGGCGCATGGTGCTCGGCGAGCGGCGGATGGACGCGTCGTCGGGACCTGGGCTGGACCGGGCGCTGATCTACCTGACCGCGATGTCGCGGGCGCGGCGCCGGATCGCGCGCGCGCTGCGCGTCGTACAGCGGATCTTCGGCGAGGGCCCGGCGACGTCGTCGATCGAGGACGTCGGTCGTTGGCTCGAGGACTTCCACCCCCACTCGCTGGTCGAGCTGGACTACGGCGGCCTGGTGCATCTCGTCGACGACGAGGCGCTGTCGGAGGACTGCTCGGTGGCGGACGTGAACGAGGCGCTGGAGCGCCTGGTCGCGGGGGACCTGCCCGCGGCGGGTCAGTGCTACGAGCGGGTGATCGCCCGCTGGCGCTCGGTCGCCGCGCTCGAACACGCCAACTAGCGCGAAAGCAATGTGGCATCGCCTCCGGAAATTGGTCCCTTAGAGGCGAAAAAGCGGAGGCAATGCCACATCGCTTCCGCCACTTATCGGGCGAAACGGACTAGTCACTCGGGGCCCGAAAGATGGTCCCGATGGGCCATACCGGATATGCCGAGACATCTTCACCATAGGGACTCGACCGAGCTCCACCGGTCGCCGAGAACGGAGTTTCCCTGATGACCACCCGTACCGCAGACGCCGAACCGCTGCTTACCCCCGCCGAGGTCGCGACGATGTTCCGCGTCGACCCCAAGACCGTCACGCGGTGGGCCAAGGCAGGCAAGCTCACCTCGATCCGCACCCTTGGCGGCCACCGCCGCTACCGGGAGAGCGAGGTCCGCGCGCTGCTCGCCGGCGTGCCGAGCCAGCGCTCGATCTAGCAAGACCGGCACCACACAACTTCATTTGGGCCCACCAGCCCATATCCCGACCCCCGTCGCGCCGCAGCCCAGTGCCGGCGCGACGGTGTACCAATGAGTCCGCGTCACAATCCGGCGGTGACGCGGACTCATTGGTGTCGCCAGACATAAATGGCTGCGTCGCGCCGCCACCCCCGCCGTACTCTCGATGGATCGGCAGGTGCTGGCGACGCCAGCTCCGTTGAGGGTGGAGGGTGGGACGAGGACGTGGATCTTCGCCAGTCGGACAAGCTGCAGAACGTCGTGTACGACGTCCGAGGCCCCGCGCTGGACGAGGCAGCCCGGATGGAGCAAGAGGGTCATCGGATTCTCAAGCTCAACATCGGCAACCCGGCGCCGTTCGGGTTCGAGGCGCCCGACGAGATCCTGCAGGCGGTCACCCGCAACCTCGCGACTGCGCAGGGCTACAGCGAGTCGAAGGGGCTCTACTCGGCCCGTACGGCGGTGGAGCAGTACTACCAGCTCAGGGGCGTAGACGGCGTCACCGTCGATGACGTCTACCTGGGCAACGGCGTCAGCGAGCTGATCGCCATGACGCTGCAGGCGTTGCTCAACACCGGCGACGAGGTGCTGATCCCGGCGCCCGACTACCCGCTCTGGACCGCCACGACGAACCTCTGCGGCGGCCGCGCGGTGCACTACCGATGCGACGAGTCGAACGACTGGGCGCCGGACCTCGAGCACATGGCAGCGCAGGTCTGCGACCGCACCAAGGCGATCGTCGTCATCAACCCGAACAACCCCACGGGGGCGGTCTACTCACGCGAGACGCTCGAGGCCATCGTGCAGTTCGCCCGTGAGCACGATCTCGTGATCATGGCTGACGAGATCTACGACAAGATCCTGTACGACGACGCCGAGCACACCGTCCTCGCCTCGATCGCGCCCGACGTCATCTGCCTCACCTTCAGCGGCCTGTCGAAGGCCTACCGCGTCGCCGGTTTCCGTGCGGGCTGGGTCGTGATCAGCGGGCCGACGCAGCACGCGGAGAACTACATCGCGGGCCTCTCGCTGCTCGCCAACATGCGGTTGTGTGCGAACGTTCCGGCGCAGAACGCGATCCAGACCGCGCTCGGCGGCTACCAGAGCATCAACGAGCTGATCCTTCCCGGCGGCCGGTTGCTTGCGCAGCGCGACGTCGCCTACGAGCTGCTCAACGCCATCCCGGGTGTGAGCTGCACCAAGCCGAAGGGAGCGTTGTACGCCTTCCCTCGGCTCGACCCTGAGGTCTACCCGATCAAGGACGACCAGAAGTTCGCACTCGACCTGCTGCGCACCGAGAAGATCCTCGTGACCTATGGCACCGGCTTCAACTGGCCGGATCCGGACCACCTGCGAATCGTCACGCTGCCCAGCGTGGAGGTGCTGACCGACGCGATCACGCGGATCGGCGACTTCCTCTCGACGTACACCCCGTAGCCCCTCACCCGCAAGTTGTCCGAACCTGCGCCGGTTATAGGCGGCGCAGGTTCGGACAAGTTGACCGGCCTGGGTGGTTACTTCACGGTCAAGGTGAAGGGGATCCGGTCGGGGCTGGGCTCGGCGTCCTGTGACTGCACCGTGATCGTGAACGTGTGCCTCCCGGGCTTGAGGCCCTTCGCGGACACGACGACCTCGATCGTGCCGGTCCCCGCGCCGGTGTCGGACCCACCTGCCTTGCCGACACCCTTCGGCGCGACCGTGCCGGAGAAGTCGGCCGCATTCGGGCGCACCCATGAGCGGTTGCTGCCGACGCTGTAGGAGTAGCCGCAGCTGCCCGAGCCGTCGCTGAGCTCGATCTTCGTCGTCGTCTCCTGGCCCTGCTTGAGCGTCAGGGCGGTCGCCTTCACGTAGCTGCGCAGGTACGGCGTGTAGCTGCCGTTGCCGAGCCGAAGCCGTGCGTGGACAGTGCGCACAACGCGCGGATCCGCGAGGTCGTAGACCTTGACCGTGCCGTGGTAGGTGCCCTGCTCCATCGCGGGATAGCCGCCGAGCGCGTTGCCGTTGGCGAGCGAGACCAGTCGGAGCGAGTCGTGATGCCCGGCGGGCGCGGTGCCGTCGGTCGGCACCAGCGCCGGCCCGGGCCGCGTCTTGACCTTGCCGTGCTGCAGGTCGACGGACAGCCAGCTTCCGATCTCGCTGTCGGGCAGCGCCTGCCAGTGCAGCTTGCTTCCCGGCGCACCGGCGTTGGAGATCCGCAGCGTCTGCTTCGAGGTCGGGGTCGCCTTGTGACCGGTGGATCCGTTGACCGAGTCGTACAGCTCGTCGTCCCACAGCGGGCCGGCGCAGGTCGCGATCGTCGGGCGGCCGGAGCTCGTGAGCGCGCCTTCCGAGAAGCGCAGGTGCGTCGTCGACAGCTTCAGCTTCGCCGGCGGCGACACGGAGTACGTCACGTGCAGCGTCGCCTTGTGACCGTGACTGTCGACGGTGATCGTTCCGTGGCGGGTGCCGGACGACAGGGTGCCCGGAGACACCGACCAGCGCAGGCTTCCCGGCGCCTTCCCCGACTTCACGTGCAACCACGGCTGGTTGCTGTGCGCGGTGTACGACGCGGACCGGTAGCCGCTGCTCGCGGTGACCGGCGCGGTCGTCGTCACGCCATGGCGGTACCCGTAGACGCTGACCTGGTCCGGCGTCAGCGTGATCTGCTCCGCTTCCGCGACCAGGTCGGCACCGAGGTCGGCGGCGTCGTAGCTGCCGAGACCGGTCGCCATGTCGTAACCCTTGCCGGCGGCGTACAGGTGGTGCGGGTTGCAGGCGGCCGGGCAGTCCGCCGGGTCGTACTGCGCGTCGTTGCTGCCGCTGGTGATGTCGTGGAAGTCGCGCGCGTACTTCGCGGGGTCGGCGGCGACGCGGTAGAGGCTCGGGTTGATCAGCCCGAGCCCGTTGAGGTGCGATGCCTTCGCCTCCTGGTCCCACAGCAGCGCCGCCGCCGCGGTGAGTGGCGTCGACAGGCTGGTTCCGCCGACCGGCTGCCAGCCGCCGAGACCGCCGACGTTCGGCAGCGGGACGCCGATCGAACCGGGCAGGCTGCAGTTCGCGGTCGCGCAGAAGAAGGAGTACCCGGGCGAGCCGACGTCCGTCGTGAACTGCAGCTTGTTGCCCTGCATCCCGAACTCGGGATCGGCATCGGCGGACAGGTCCGGGACCTCGCGGCAGAGCTGTCCCTTCGGGGCACCGCACGCCGCCCGGCTTGCACCCGGCGCGTGACGTGCAGATGGGAGCGCGTGTTGCCACGCCGGCATCCGCCACAGCGCGCTGACGCCGCCGCCGGTCGCGCCGCCGTCGTTCCAGGTCGCTTCGTCGCGCGGACCGGGCAGGCCGTTGGCGGTGCGCTCACCGAGGTCGGTGCCTCCGACGCCCGTGACCCAGGGGACCGCGGCCTCCTGCTCGACGCTGATCGCGTCGCCGGTCGGTGAGGGGAAGATGCCGCTGCAGTCGACCGCTCCCGAGTCGCCGCTCGCGTCGAAGATCTGCTGGCCCTGCGCAGCGGCTTCCTCGGTGATCTCGGCGTAGAGCCGGTTGTCGGCGGCGCTGTTGAGGTCCTCGCAGTTGCCCCATGACGACGAGATCACCGGCGCGAGCCGGTCCGTCACGAACTGCGAGTACAGCTCGAGCTCGCCGGTGCTCGTGATCGGTGCGACATAGACGTAGAGGTGCGCGAGCTTCGGAAGCATCTCGAGCATCGTCGTGATGTCGGCCATGTCCTCGATCTCGCCACCGGCCGGCGGCCCGCCGGTTCCGCCCGAGACCAGGCGTCGCGTGACAGGAGTGCTGAGGTGGTAGCAGGACTCGACGCCCTTGACGTTGCTGTCGTGGTAGTCGTCGAACTCGACGAGTGCCGCTGACATGCCCTGCCCGAGGAAGCCCTTCGCGTAGAGGCCGTTGAAGTCGTACGCCGTCGCCAGCTGCGGTGCGGTGTAGCCGACGCCGGCGACGGCTGCCGCACACGGCGTCGCACCGCCACTTTGCCCGATCGGCCCGACTGCCGGAGTCGCGGCCCGCGAGCCTGCCGGGTCCGTCACTCGAGCCTTCGGCACCGGACGTGACGCGTCGTCGAGGCCGATGACGCCCGCCACCGAGCCGGACAGGCCGGACGGCAGGCGGATGTCATGGATGTTGGCGAAGAACGATCGTCCCGAGACCGTGAAGCTGTGCAGCGCCGTACCGAAGACGCTTTCGAGCAGCGACACCGGTCCGTTCGCCTCGACGTAGAGATGGTTCGCGGCCGGAGCCGTCACGTGCAGACCGAGCCGCTGTAGCACTCGGGTGACGGTGCCGATCTCCTGCGCCGGCGCGCCGAACCTCTCCCCGAAGTCCTGCGGGGACAAGAAGCGGTGGAAGCTCGCGCTGTGCGGCTGGTAGACCGAGTCGACGTAGCGGCTGAGGGCGGCCTGGTCAGGGAGCGCGAGTGGCAGCAGGACGTGTAGCGTCCGGCGGGGGCTGAGTGCACCCAGGTCGGTAGAGGTGTGCACGAGTGCAGGCACCGTGTCGAGCAGCGTGCGGACCGGCTGTGAGATCGCGATGGGCTGCGTCGCGCGCGCGGCCGGTGCCGCAGCCAAGGTGGGCGCAGCGCTGCCAAAGGTCAGAGCGGCGAGCGCGGCCCCGAGAAGAAGTCGGCGCGACATCTACTGAACGATGACCTTCGCCTTCATGTACGGGTGGATCGTGCAGATGTAGTTGTAGGTGCCGGGCTTCGAGAAGGTCACGGTGTAGGTCTGGCCCTTCGTCAGCGACGGCGAGTGCATGAACGCGGCGTTGCCCGACCCGGTGACGTTGTGCGTGATCGTGTCCTGCTGGACGAACGTGACCTTCGTCCCGGCCTTGACCGTGAGGGTCGAGGGGTGGAACGCGAAGCCTTGGATCGTGACGGTGTGACCGTTCGAGGTGCTCGCGGGTGGCGGCGTGCTGCCGCCGGAGCTCGAGCTGCCGCACCCGGTGAGGGCGACGGAGACGATCAGACCTGCCGCCGGAAGCATGGCGCGGCGGGGACGGAACATGTCGTTCCTCCGGGGGTGAGGCATCGTTTCAGTTGTGAGGCTATCGACCGGTGTCGTCGCGCTGCTCGCGGCCGCCCCGCTGCTCGCCGGCTGCGGCAGTGGCAGCCCCGGCCTGGCGCGGCTCGACGCCACCCAGGTCGGCGACCTGCTGCGCGGCGGTGTGCTGTCGCCGCCCGACGCCGAGCCTCGCATCGTGCTCACCGACACCGCCGGCCACCGGCTCGACGTCCGCCGCGACGACGGCGCGAAGGTCACCCTCGTGTACTTCGGCTATACGCACTGTCCCGACATCTGCCCGACGACGATGGCGGACATCGCTGAGGCGCTTCGCGAAAGCACGCCGGAGGTTCGCCGCCAGGTGCAGGTGGACTTCGTGACGGTCGACCCGCACCGTGACCGGCCCGAGGTCCTTCGTCGTTGGCTGGACCGCTTCGACCCGTCGTTCGTCGGCCTGCGCGGATCGTTGCGTCAGGTCGTCGCGGCGCAGCGCGCCGCGGGCGTGCCGGTGAGCAAGGTCGAGCGAAACGGCAAGGCGATCGAGCACTCGACCGAGGTGCTTGCCTACACCCCCGACCGCTTCGCGCACGTCATCTACTTCGAAGGCCCGTCGACGATCGACGACCTCCGTCACGACCTGCCGATCCTCGTCAGCGCCGTAGCGTACGGATCATGCGTCACCACGGCGGGTAGATCCGCCGACTGCAATGATCAGGCCCGAAGCGTTGGAACGACAGACCCAGTTAGGTAGAACATGCGGCCGCTTTCCGAGCTGACGCTCGGCGGTGAACCCGACGCGGTGCCGAAGGCGCGCCGGTTCACTGCCGAGTCGCTGGAGGCTGAGCCCGAACACCTGGTCGAGGACGCCGAGCAGGTGGTGTCCGAGCTCGTCACCAACGCGATCCTGCACGGCTTGGAGCCGGTCACGCTTCGCATTCTTCGCGGGGAGCATGCCCTGCGTCTGGAGGTCGAGGACCGCGGCCGGGCCCTGCCGGTCCTCGCGCGCCCTTCGATGGACGCGATGACCGGGCGCGGCCTGTCTCTGGTCGCGGCGCTCGCCAGCGGCTGGGGCGTCGAGGAGTCCGCTGCAGGGAAGGTGGTCTGGGCCGAGCTCGCCGAGCAGCCGGGCAAGCTCGAGCCCACTCCCGCCGTCGGCCTGGACATCTCGCTCGAGCCGTCGCCGCAAGCCGGCCCGCGGCATACCGCGCGGCTGGGCGCCGTGCGTACCGACTTGTTGCTCGCGGCCAAGGCGCACATCGACAACGTCGCGCGCGAGCTGCAGCTGATGAAGGCGGACGAGGCAGCGGGCGGTACGCCGTTGCCCGGACCGATGGCGGAGCTGGTCGAGGCGGTCACCACTGACTTCGCGGAGGCACGCGAGGGAATCAAGCGACAGGCACTCGCGGCCGCTGCGCGCGGCGATGACGAGACGGAGCTCGTGCTGACATTGCCGGTGTCCGCGGCCGCAGCGGGTGAGCGCTATCTCGCCGCGCTCGACGCGGCCGATCGGTACGCACGCGCGTCCCGGCTGCTGACTCTTGCCGCTCCGATCGCGCATCGTGTCTTTCGCCGCTGGTACGTCGGATCGCTGATCGACCAGCTTCGCGCGGCGGAGCGGGGCGTCGAGCCGCCTCAGACACCTGCCTTCATGCAGGCGCTGGCTGAGGAGGTCGAACGGCTGTCGTTGCTGGAGGACATTTCCGACCGGTTGCACATCCTGCAGCGGTTCACCGGCGAGCTCACCGGCGCGGCTTCGGTGGCGGAGATCACCGAGGCGGCCGTTCGCAACGCCTGCGGAGATCTCGGCGCGCAGACGATCCGGATCTACCTGCTCAGTGAGACGGGGCTACTTCGATCGGTTGCCCATGGCAGCACCATCGACGTCCCGCAGGTCGACTACCACGAGATGCGTCTCGACGACGACCTGCCTGGTCCGCTGGTGGTGCGCACCGGTGTCGCGATGTTCTTCCGCAACCGTGAGCTGCTGACGGCCCGCTTCCCTCAGCTTGCCGGCGTCTACCCGGACGAGATCAGCCTTCACGTCACGCCGCTGCGGGTCGGCGCGCACATGATCGGCTTGATGTCGATGACGTTCGGTGCGGTCAGCGAGTTCGACGAGGACACGCAGCGGGCGTTCGTCGGCGCGATGGCCGACGCGACAGCGCAGGCGCTCGAACGGGCACTTGCCTTGGAGCGCGCCGATGCGGCACGGCGACGGCTCGCGTTCCTCGCCGAGGCGTCGGTCGTGTTCGCGGCGAGCCTGGACCTCCAGGCGACGCTCGACGCTGTGAACCGGCTGCTGGTGCCGTCGCTCGCCGACTGGTGCATCGTGCAGCTGGTTCGCGACGACGAGCTCGAGATCGCTTCGGTGCATCACTCCGATGCCGGCCAGGTCGCGTGGGCGAAGAGCATGTCCGGCCGTTTCCCCATGGCCGGACGGCGGCAGGGCGGCGCGCCGACCGTCGTCGCGACCGGCGAGTCGATGTTGTTCGCTGATCTCGCTCCGGACCTTCTCGAGTCGATGGCGTCGAGCGATGAGCATCGAGACGTCATTCGGGCGCTGGGGATGTCGAGCGCGATGGTGGTTCCCCTCACCGGGAGAAGCGGCACCTTCGGAGCGATCACACTTCTGTACGCGGACTCGGGCCGGCGCTACGCCCCGGAGGACATGGCGTTCGTCGAGGATGTCGCTCGCCGTGCGGCGCTGGCGCTCGAGACCGCCGAGACCTTCCGTGAGCAGTCAGGGCAGCTGGCTGACGTACGACGCGTGGCCGACGCGACGCAGCGAGCGATCCTCGCGCCGGTGCCGCCAAGGCTTGGCGCAGTGTCGTTGGCGGGCCGCTACGTGAGCGCGACCGCCGAGGCGCTCATCGGCGGCGACCTGTACGAGGTGGTGCCGCGGCCGGGTGGCGTGCGGTTGCTCGTCGGCGATGTGCGAGGCAAGGGCCTCGCTGCGATCCGGATCGCCACGATCGTGCTCGGCGAGTTCCGTGCGGCGGCAGCCGACATCGGTGACCTCGCCGAGGTCGCCCGCCAGATGGACCGGCGGCTGCGTCCGTATCTGGAGGATGAGGACTTCGCGACCGCAGTGGTGGCCGACGTCGGCGACGACGGGGCGTACTCGGTCGTCTCGTGCGGTCATCCGGCGCCACTTCTCGTCACCGGCGGAGCAGTCGGCGAGTTGTCGGTGATGTACTCGCTGCCGCTCGGGCTCGGGGCCGATCCGGATGCGGCCAGTGGCTGGTTGAGCCCGGGTGACCGGCTCCTGCTCTACACCGACGGGGTCATCGAGGCGCGCGACCCGGAACGGCGGTTCGTCGACCTCACCTGGGTCGTCTCGCCGCTCGCCGGCGGAGACCTCCAATACGCGCTTGACGACGTCCTCGAGCGGCTCCACCGTTTCGCCGGAGCACAGCTGGGCGACGACGTGGCTTTCGTGGCGGCCGAGTACAGCCCCTGACCGCCGCTGTGCCGGCGCTACCCCGCGAGCGTCTTGGCGCCGAAGACGTTGGTGGGTCGCACGACGTGGATCGGGTCGTCCCATCCGCTGAAGGTCTGCGTCGACTGCTTGAGCCGGCTCTTCACCACGAACTCGACGGGTAGCGGGTCGCTGTCGGTGCTGATCCACATCGTCGCGACCGCATGCTTGCCGAACGTCTTGCCGCCCGCGTAGCCGCGAACGCCGATGACGTCGACACCGTCGCGGGTGCGCTGCGCCAGCAGCTGGAGCGGACCCGCGATCCGGTCGAGACGCAGGATCGACGGCAGCGTGATCCCGATGGTCGTGCCCGTGTAGCCGGCCTGTCCGGACGTCAGCGTCAGCCACTGGTGATGGAGGACGGCGACCTCGTCCGCGGTGAACCCGAAGAAATGAGTGAGACCGCGTCGGTCGCCCGTGAAGTACGTGATCGGGCCGACGACGCGCACCAGGATGTTGCCGCCATAGATGCTGAGGTGCTGCATGCCGCCGCTCTTGGTGCCGTACGTGTCGAAGATCGACGCGCCGTACCGCTTCGAAGAGTTGCGCGCGATGGTGTGAACCGAGCTCTTCGCCAGGGCGTCGGAAAGCGCTTTGGCGAGCGCCGCCTGCGCGGCACTTCGTTCCGTCTGGCGCTGCGCCCGATTGCTGAGCGTCGCCGGCGGTGTCGTCCCCGCGGCCGCGATCACGGGATCCGAGTCGACCGTCGCGGACAGCACGGGGGCGGTCACGGAGGCGGGCGTTGCCGGGTGGGCTGTGCGGCTCACGGCCACTGCTGCGTCGGCGCCGACGAGCGCGACCGCGACGACCGCCATGACGAGCGCGACCCGCGAGGCGTTGTGGATCGCCACGACTACTGCCCGGGCAGGCTGCCGCCTGGGCCTGGGCTGGGTCACACCCTGAATCTCGACCTTGCCGCGGGAGGGCTTGAGGCGCGCAGGCGCGGCGACGGAGGCCGAGCCGTGGTGGGCAGGGGCGGGGTCGAACCGCCGACCTTCCGCTTTTCAGGCGGACGCTCGTACCAACTGAGCTACCTGCCCGTTGCGGCCGGAGCCGCAGGGACCGCATGAGTCTACGGGCTTGTGGCCGGTCACCTGTGGCCGACCTGAAATCGGTCAAAAGGAACTATAGATACCCAGTCATGCTGTCGAGTAACGTTGGCATCACATATCGCCCAGCACCTGTCATCGAACCACCACGGGGAACCCAGACATGCGCCCAGCCCGGCTTTGGGCTGCGGTCGTCACGCTGCTCATCACCCTGTCCGCCTTCGGCGTGTCCGGTGAGTCTGTCGCGACCGCAGCTCCGTCCACCTATACCCACGGATTCGACCTGTCCTGGCCTCAGTGCCGGGGCCACAACGCCCACACCATGCCCGCCGCGCGGCCGAGCTACGTGATCCTCGGCCTCACCCACGGGACCGGTCACACGCACAACCCGTGCCTGCGCTCGCAGCTGCGTTGGGCGCGTCACCACCATGCGAAGGTGGGCGGCTACCTCGTCGCGTCGTACCCCTCCCAGAGGCAGCGGCGGTTCGCCAGCAGAGTCGGCCACTGTCACAGGCGCGTGACGTGTGAGCTGCGCGTTGACGGCTCACGCCAGGTCAACGACGCACTGCGCACCTTGCACCGGGTGCACATGCGCTCGCCGATGCTCTGGCTCGACGTGGAGTTCCGCTCGACGCACGGCTGGCACCGGTCGAAGGCCCACAACCGCGCGGTCCTGCAGGGCATGGTCCGCGGGCTGCACCGCAACCACAAGCGGTTCGGCGTCTACACGACGGGCTACATGTGGCACGCGATCGCCGGCCGCTACCGCCTGCACGTGCCGCAGTGGCTGCCGAGCGGGACGGCCAACCAGCGTCGTACGAAGGCGATGTGCCGTCGTACGGCGACGGGCGGGCGGACCTGGCTCGTGCAGTACACCCGCCGGCTCGATGAGGACCTGACCTGCCCGGTGCTCGACCCGACGCGCGCGCGTGTGCACGGCGGGCACGGCTTCATGCTCTCGAGGGTCGTCGCCTAGCTGCCGCCGCGGAAGCAATGTGGCATTGCATACGAGATTCCCGCGAATTCTGCGGCTTTTCGATATGCAATGCCACATCCCTTTCGGTCAGCCGGGCCCGACGATGCGCGATCGCGATCGATCGAGCGTGGTGCTGACGGGTCCTAGCCGCCCTCACGCGTCGACCACCGCAACAGGTCGGCATCCGCCCACGCGGCGGAGCCGACCTGTTCGCGACTCAGTGCGCTGAGGGCGGCCCGGGTCATCGCGAGGGGTGTTGCCGGCATCGCGAGGAGGTCCTCGACGAGCCGGTCGGTTTCCCGCTCGAGCTCGCCGGATGCGACGAGACGCTGGAGGTAGCCGGCGCGCAAGGCTTCCTCTGCGGGGAGGATGCGGCCGGTCATCACGAGGTCGCGGGTGAGCGGTAGGCCGATCTCGCGCCGCAGTCTCGGGATCCCGCCCCACGTCAGCGGGATGTTGAGTGCCAGCTCCGGGATGCGCACCTGAAGGTCGGCTGCGCCGATCCTCAAGTCACAGGAAGCGGCGACGAGTGCGGCGCCGCCGATGCAGTGCCCGTGCACGCTCGCTACCGTCACTTGCGGGATCTGCTCGAGCAAGTCGAGGATGCGCTGCCACTTTCCGGCCGCCAGGCGTTCCTGCGCCGGGTCACCGGACTGACGCTCGCTGGTTGCAGCTGCGAGGTCTACGCCCGCGGAGAACGCGCGGCCCGCGCCGCTCACCACCAGCACTCGCGTGGCTGCGTCATCTCCGAGCTCGTTGAGCTCGGCCCACAACGCGTCGCGGATCTCGGGGTTGAGGGCGTTGAGCTTCGCGGGCCGGTTGAACTTCAGGCGGCGTACGCCGGGCCGGTCGATGCGCGTGAGGGAGGTGCTGGAGCTCATCGCCGAAACCTACTGGCGACGGTTACCGCCTGGCGGTCCTGACGGGACTTGAACCCGCGACCTCCGCCTTGACAGGGCGGCGAGCACTCCAACTGCTCCACAGGACCTTGCTGTGACCTTGCGGTCGTACTACCTGTTCCTACTTCGTACTGCAACGACCTTCAATCGGCTCGGTCCCGAGTGCAAGCACTCGACCCTCGCCTCAATCGGTCGTGTTCCTACTTCGTACTCCAACGACCTTCAATCGGCTCGGTCCCGAGTGCAAGCACTCGGCCCTCGCCTCAATCGGTCGTACCCCCAACGGGATTCGAACCCGTGTTACCGGCGTGAAAGGCCAGCGTCCTAGGCCTCTAGACGATAGGGGCTTACTGACGCCCCCGCGTCCACCGTCGGGGACCGCACAAGTGTAGGGGAGACT
>DASZVL010000088.1:0-7095 GCA_035547035.1 Mycobacteriales bacterium
CGGGACGAAGCACTCGATCACGTGGATCGGTCCCATCAGGTTGATGTCCACCGTGCGCTGCCACTGCCGGTGCTCGAGGTTCTCGACGGTGCCCCAGATCGCGATGCCCGCCACGTTCATAACCAAATCCATGCTCGTGCCGTCGGCATGGATCTCGTCCGCGAGCGCGCGGACCTGCTCGTAGGACGCGATGTCCGCGGCCTTCGCGCAGCCGACCCGTCCGCCGGACTTCTCGATCCCGGCGGCGACTTCGGCCAGCTGCACCGCGTTGATGTCGGTCAGGAACACCTCGGCACCGTCGGCCGCCGCGGCCACGGCCAGGGCGCGTCCGATCCCGCTGGCGGCGCCGGTGATGAACACGCGGCGCCCGGCGAGCGAGGCGAAGTCAGGTCGGCGCATGCGGCGCAGACTATCTGCGAACACATCTGTTCGCCATAGGTGGCTCAGTGCTTGACGAGCTCCGGGTGCTCGGCCAGCCGCTTGCGGGACGCGACGATCTCGGCCTCGGCGTCGGTCCGGCCCACCCACTCAGCGCCCTCGACGCTCTTGCCCGGCTCCAGGTCCTTGTAGACCTCGAAGAAGTGCTGGATCTCGAGCTTGTCGAACTCCGGCAGGTGGTGGATGTCGCGCAGATGCTCCTGCCGCGGATCGTTGGCCGGGACGCAGAGGACCTTGTCGTCGCCGCCCTTCTCGTCGGTCATCCGGAACATGCCGATCGCGCGGGCGCGGATCAGGCAACCGGGGAAGGTCGGCTCCGGCAGCAGCACCAAGGCGTCGAGCGGATCGCCGTCCTCGCCCAGAGTGTCGTCGACGAACCCGTAGTCAGCGGGATACTGCGTCGCGGTGAACAGCGTCCGGTCCAGCTTGATGCGGCCGGTCTCGTGGTCCATCTCGTACTTGTTGCGGCACCCCTTCGGGATCTCGATGGTGACGTCGAACTCCACGCGAGCCTCCCGGCCGTAAGAAATCAAGGAATGTAAGGCAACTAGTGTGCCTTCAGTGCGCTGGCGAGTTGTCGTGCCCCTCGTGGTCCTGCTCGCCGTGGCCGGCGCAGCCGCCTTCGTGATCGTGGATCGCGACACGTCGATGACCACGCCGCGGGCCGGTACGACGACGCCCGCGCCCGCCCGCCCGCAGGTCTTGGCGGGTCTCGCGACCGCCGCGCCGGGCCCGGCCACGGGAGCCGTCAAGGCGGCATTGACGGCGGCGCTGCGCACTCTGCCAGGCGGAGAGCAGGTCGCCGGCACCGTCGTCGACGTGACGACCGGCGCCACCTTGTGGAGCCACCATGCGGACACGGCGGTGGCTCCGGCATCCACCTTGAAGCTGCTCACTGCGGCCGCCGCGCTGCGAAGCCTCGGGCCCGACTACCGCTTCACGACCGTGACCCGCGAGATCGGCAACACGGTCTACCTCGTCGGTGGTGGCGACCCGACGCTCGCCCTCACCACATCGCCGTCCGACCGGCCGGTGACCTATCCGGTCCCGGCAACGCTGTCCGATCTCGCTGCCAAGACGGCCGCCGTCCTGCCACCCGGGCAGCCGGTCAAGCTCCGCGCGGACTCCTCCGGGTGGTCGACGCCGACGCTCGCCAGAGGGTGGAACAGCGGCTACGTCACCGAGGGCGACATCACGCCGCCGAGTGCTCTCGAGGTCGATGGCGGCCGGTTGCGCCCCGCCGAGCTCGACTCGCCTCGCACGGACAACCCGGCGACGCAGGCCGTCGAGGAGTTCGCCACCCTGCTTCGCAAGGACGGCGTGACCGTGCAAGGACAGGTGTCCGAGCATCCGGCGCCGTCGACCGCGACTGCCGTCGCTTCCGTTTCCTCGCCGCCGCTTGCGGCCATGGTGCAGCGGATGCTGACCGACAGCGACAACGACCTCGCCGAAGCACTCGGCCGAGCGGTGGCCATTCACGACGGGCAGGCCCCGACGTTCGCCGGCGAGGTCGCGGCCATCGGTACCGAGGTCGGCGCCCTCGGCGTACCGGCTGCTGAGCTGTCGCTGCACGACGCGAGTGGGCTCTCGCACGACGACACCGTCTTGCCGGCTGCTCTCGTCACTGTCCTGCGAACCGCCGCCGCAGGCACCGCCGGCGTGCTTCGTCCGATCGTCGAAGGGCTTCCGGTCGCCGGCTTCACCGGCACGCTGGCGGGGCGCTACCGCGGTCGGAACATGAGCGCCGGCACCGGTCTGGTCCGCGCCAAGACCGGTTCGCTCGTCGGCGACAACGCCCTCGCCGGGATTGTGGTCGACAGCTCGGGACGGCTGCTGGCGTTCGCGTTGCTCGGGTCCGGTACGACCGAGACCGACGCGGTCCAGACCGGCCTCGACCAAATGGCATCTGCGTTAGCCGCTGTCACGTAAGAGCACACTGGGTACATGGCCATGCGCATCGTGGACTGGCGGCTGGCCGCCTCGACCGGCGCTCGGCTGGTACCACCCGGCCCCAAGGTCCCGCTCGACGAGGCGGTTGCGACGGTCGAGGACCTCCGGCAGAAGGCGGCCGTTGCCGACGAGCATGTCGCCGCGATCACCGGGCTGGACGCCGCGTCGCAGACTGCCACAACGGTCGTCGTGGACCGGCCGGCCTGGATCCGCGCGAACGTCGAGAGCTTCGCGTTGCTCACCGATCCGCTGATCCAGGCACTGCTCGAGAAGCGTGGTACGGCGATGCCGAGCCCGTTCGTCGTGTCAGTCGGCGCGCGGGTGACCGGTGTCGAGGTCGGCATGCTGCTCAGCTACCTCGCGACCCGCGTTCTCGGTCAGTTCGAGCTGCTCGGCCCTCCCCGGACCTCGCCCGACGAGGCCGTGCCCGGTCGGCTGACCCTCGTCGCACCCAACATCGTGGCGGCGGAGCAGGCGATGAAGGTCGATCCGTCGGACTTCCGTCTCTGGGTGTGCCTGCACGAGGTGACCCACCGCACGCAGTTCGCCGCCGCGCCCTGGCTGCACGCGCACGTCCAAGACCAGCTGCGCGAGTTCCTGCTCGCCTCCGAGCTCGACTCTGCGGCCGTGATCGCGCGGCTTCGCTCGGCACTGTCGGGCCTGGTCGACGTCGCGAGAGGGCGCAGCGACGTCAGCCTCGTCGAGCTGGTGCAGACCCCCGAGCAGCGCGTCGTACTCGATCGGTTGACAGGACTGATGAGCCTGCTCGAGGGCCATGCCGACGTCGTCATGGACTTGGCCGGCAAGGGCTCGGTCCCCTCCGTCGAGACGATCCGCTCACGGTTCGAGAGCCGCCGTCGCGACGCCGGTCCGCTGGCGAAGGTGCTGCGCCGGCTGATCGGTCTCGAGATGAAGATGAAGCAGTACGCCGAGGGTGCGCGCTTCGTGCGTGAGGTGATCGACGAGATCGGGATGGCCGGGCTCAACGCGGTGTGGTCGGGCCCGGAGCTGTTGCCGACCGCCGAGGAGATTCGCAGCCCTCGGCTGTGGCTCGAACGCACCGACTCGCTGCGCGCCGCCTCGGCATGAAGATGGACCCGGCGGTCGCCGCGGTGCGTCGCGCGGTCCGCACGTCGGTTGCCGAGCTCACGTCCGGCGCCCTGGTCCTCGCCGCGGTCAGCGGCGGAGCAGACTCCATGGCACTCGCTGCGGCACTTGTCGCCGAGACGCCGAAGCTCGGCCTGCGGGCGGGCGCCGTGACGATCGATCACGGCCTGCAGGCCGGCTCCGCCGAGCGGGCCGCCGTCGTCGCCTCGGCCTGCAAGGAGCTCGGGCTCGACCCGGTCGAGATCGAGACCGTCAGCGTCGGCCGCCTCGGCGGTCCGGAGGCTGCCGCCCGCGACGCGCGGTACGCAGCGCTCGAAGGAGCCGCTGCCCGGGTCGGTGCCGACGCGATCGCACTCGGCCACACCCTGGACGACCAGGCCGAGACCGTCCTTCTGGGTCTGGCGCGAGGATCCGGTGCGCGGTCGCTGTCGGGAATGCCGGCACGTCGCGGTCTGGTCGTCAGGCCACTGCTCCAGGTGCGGCGAGAGACGACAGCAGCGGCCTGCCGGGCACTCGGCATCGAGACGTGGGACGACCCGCAAAACTGCGATCCGGCGTTCACCCGCGTACGGGTTCGAGCATCGGCCATCCCTGCCCTCGAAGCCGCGCTCGGGCCGGGGGTGCCCGAAGCGCTCGCGCGGACGGCGCGGCTGTTGCGCGACGACGCCGACGCCCTCGATGCCTGGGCGGCAAGCGTCTCGGAGCCGACCGCCGTCGAGGTGCTTCGTGAGCTGCCGACGGCGGTACGCACCCGTGTGCTGCGACGCGCGGCGATCGACGCCGGTGTCCCGGCAAGTGCGCTGACGGCCGGACACGTGAGCGACGTCGAGGCGTTGGTCACCGACTGGCACGGTCAGGGCGCGGTCAGCCTGCCCGGGGGGTTGGAGGCCCACCGATCGTGTGACAGGCTCTCGTTTCGATGACCGCGCCGCTGCTGCCCGTCGAGTCGTTGCACCCCATGGACACCGATCCCGCGTCCAACACCTCTCGGCCCGCCAAGTCCTTGCACCCTGACATCGAGTCGGTGCTGGTCTCCGAGGGGCAGATCGCGGTCAAGATCGGCGAGCTCGCCGCCCAGATCGACGCGGACTACGCCGGTCGGGAGGTCGTCCTCGTCGGCGTCCTCAAGGGTGCCGTGATGGTCATGGCGGATCTTGCGCGGGCGATGACCGTTCCGGTGTCGCTGGAGTTCATGGCCGTCTCGTCGTACGGGTCGGCGACATCGTCCTCCGGCGTCGTCCGGATCTTGAAGGACCTCGACCGGGACATCACCGACTGCGACGTCCTGGTGGTCGAGGACATCATCGACTCCGGCCTGACGCTGTCCTGGCTGCTGCGCAACCTCCGCGCCCGCCACCCGCGCTCGGTCGAGGTGGTCGCGATGCTCCGCAAACCCGAGGCGGCGCAGGTCGAGGTGCCGGTGAAGTACATGGGATTCGACATTCCCAGCGTCTTCGTCGTCGGATACGGCTTGGACTACGCCCAGCGCTACCGCGAGCTGCCGTACGTCGGGACGCTGCGCCCCGAGGTCTACGCCAGCTGAGACCGGCTCTTTCACGCTCACCGAAGGCCCCCAGGCGCATCACCGACGGGCGACGGGCTCGTTTGGCCCGGTGTACCTTCATTGGTACGGGGGGACGTGTCTTTGAGGTAGTCCCACTCGTCTCTACCCGCCGCTGCGAGCAGGAGCTATGAACCTTCGACGGACCTTCCGGGGCCCCATCTTCTGGGTTGTCCTGGCGATCCTTGTCGTGTTCGGCCTGCTCGAGGTCGCGACCGCGGGCGGGGGGTACAAGACGGTCCCGCTGCCCCGCATCGAGCAGGCGATCGCCAACCACCAGGTGTCTTCGGCGAACATGCTCGACAAGGAGCAAGAGATCCAGGTCACGCTGTCCGACGGTCATCAGATCAACGGCGCGACCAAGGTGCAGTCCGACTACACCGTGCACTACGACAACGTCCTCGACCAGGAGCTGAAGGACGCCAGCGTCGACTACACGCCGAAGGTCGACCACGGCAACGTCTTCATCTCCCTGCTGGAGAACCTGCTGCCGTTCGTGATCGTCATCGCGATCATGATGTTCTTCCTCAACCAGATGCAGGGCGGCGGCGGCCGCGTGATGCAGTTCGGCAAGGCCCGCGCCAAGCTGGTGAGCAAGGACACCCCGAAGACCACGTTCGCTGACGTCGCCGGTGCCGACGAGGCGATCGAGGAGCTCCAGGAGATCAAGGAGTTCCTGGAGAACCCCGCCAAGTTCCAGGCCATCGGGGCCAAGATCCCCAAGGGCGTCCTGCTCTACGGCCCTCCGGGCACCGGTAAGACGCTGCTCGCCCGCGCCGTCGCGGGTGAGGCCGGCGTGCCGTTCTACTCGATCTCCGGCTCGGACTTCGTCGAGATGTTCGTCGGCGTCGGCGCCTCCCGGGTGCGCGACCTGTTCGAGCAGGCGAAGGCCAATGCGCCGGCGATCATCTTCGTCGACGAGATCGACGCCGTCGGCCGCCACCGCGGTGCCGGCCTCGGCGGTGGTCACGACGAGCGCGAGCAGACCCTCAACCAGATGCTGGTCGAGATGGACGGCTTCGACGTCAACCGTGGCGTCATCCTCATCGCGGCCACCAACCGGCCCGACATCCTCGACCCGGCGCTGCTTCGCCCAGGCCGCTTCGACCGGCAGATCGTCGTCGACCGCCCCGACCTGGAAGGCCGCAAGGCGATCCTGGCGGTGCACGCCAAGGGCAAGCCGTTCGCCACGGACGTCGACCTGGCGGTGATCGCCCGCCGTACGCCGGGCTTCACGGGTGCCGACCTTGCCAACGTCATCAACGAGGCGGCGCTGCTGACCGCCCGGACCGACGCGAAGCAGATCACCACGGGTCTGCTCGAAGAGTCGATCGACCGCGTCATCGCGGGCCCGATGCGCAAGACCCGCGTGATGAGCGAGGCCGAGAAGAAGGTCACCGCCTACCACGAGGGCGGCCACGCCCTGGTCGCCTGGGCGCTGCCGAACACCGACCCGGTGCACAAGATCAGCATCATCGCCCGCGGGCGCTCGTTGGGTCACACCCTCGTCCTGCCGGAAGAGGACAAGTACAACCAGACCCGCTCCGAGATGATGGACATGCTCGCGTACGCCCTCGGCGGCCGTGCGGCGGAGGAGCTGGTCTTCCACGAGCCGACGACCGGTGCCTCGAACGACATCGAGAAGGCGACCCACACGGCACGCGCCATGGTCATGACCTACGGCATGAGCGAGAAGCTCGGCCCGCTGAAGTTCGGCCGCACCGAAGGCGACGTGTTCCTCGGCCGCGACCTCGGCCACGAGCGCGACTTCTCCGAAGAGGTTGCGTCGCGGATCGACGACGAGGTCCGCGAGCTGATCGAGCGCGCCCACGACGAGGCCTGGGAGATCCTGGTCCAGTACCGGGACGTGCTCGATGACATGGTGCTGAAGCTGCTCGACAAGGAGACGCTCAACAAGGCGGACCTCGCCGAGATCTTCAAGTCGGTCGACAAGCGACCGGCCCGCAAGATCGTCACTGCGCGCAAGGCGCCGACGAACCGGCCACCGGTCCTGACGCCGGCCGAGCTCGCCTTGATGG
>DASZVL010000089.1:0-19533 GCA_035547035.1 Mycobacteriales bacterium
GCTTCCGGACCCGGGTTGTCCGTACCGGGAAGCGGTCCGGTGAGTCCGCTGACGTTGCCGAACGTGATCGATGTCGCAGTGACGCCCTTGTCCGATGCAGTGTTCCCTGCCGCGCTGGGACAGGCAGCGGCCTCAGACTGCGGGGTGAGACTGAACGAGGCCGGGCTGGACACGGCTGGCTTCGTCGTCTCAGTAGAGGGCCGCGGTCCCCCCGCGCTGCTCGACGCAACGACACCGGTCACCGGCGACTGGGTCACGACCCCAGGTGCGGTTCCCAAGCCTGGACTGGTCGAGGCCCCCAGTGTGGGTGTGACGCCAGGACTCGTCGCTGCCGCTTGGCTACCAAGCCCGTCCGCCACTCCCGCAGGGGGAACCCTCGCTCCGCACGCTGCGATGAGAACGACGCTCAGCCCGAGGAGGGCGGCCGTCGCCTTTCGCCCGTCAGACACTCGCACTCACCTCACGCGTCTCGGTGACCCGCAGAGGCTGCGCGCAGAAGATCCACAGCTCTTCGGCGGTGACGCTGTCGCCGAGATTCGGCGTGAGGATCTGGGCGTGGACGGCAGCGATGACGCAGTTGTGGATCAGGCGGGCGTTTTGGGCCGCGCCGAGTGGACTGTCCGTTCGCTCCGCTGCCGCCGCCACCGCGAGCAGCTCGGTCAGCAGCTCGATCTGCGGTCGAACCGCCCGCTCCAGACTCTCCGGACGTGTCTCGGCCAGCCGTAGCGAGAACGTGGTGAGAGCACGCGCGGCCGGTCGGTTCGATGCAGTCATCTCCTGCAGCCCGTACACGTAGGCGCGAACCGCATCGAGCGGATCGCTTTGCGCCGCGCAAAGCGCGCGAAGGCGGGGAACGACCTGCGAGGCGACGACCGTTTCGTAGACCGCGACGAGGAGGTTCTCCTTGCTCTCGAAGAAGCTGTAGAAGGACCGGGTCGACATCCGCGAGCGGTCGACGATCTCCTGCACCGTGAAGTCGGTACCGGCCTGTTCGGTCATCAGCTCGATCGCCGCGTCCACGAACCCTTGGAGTCGCTGCTGCGCGCGCAATCGGGCTTTCTGCAGCGAGCGGTCGACCGTCTGGCGCTTCCATTCCGGCACGTCGTCGGGCAGCCCGCCTGGGACGGTGAGCGCGGCCATCAGTCGGTTTGGGGCGCAGCGCGATCCGCCTGTTGCGCCTTCATCGCCGCAAGGTTCGCCATCACAGAGGTCGCGCCACCGGTATGCGCGATCGCTCGCGCGTGCCCGAGATGGTGGACATCGAAGTTGGTGGCGATCGAGTTCGAGAATCCCATCTGATCCACGGCGCTGTTGATCGCTCGCTTGGCAAGCCGTACCGCCCAGGGATCCATGCTCGCGATCTTGGTGGCCAGCTCCATCGTGTGAGGGGTGAGCTGATCAAGCGGAACGACGTCATTCACCATTCCGCACTGCTGGGCCTCGACCGCCGTGATTGAGGAGGCGGTGAAGAGGATCCGCTTGGCGCGTCGCGGCCCGAACTCCCAAGGGTGAGCGAAGAACTCGATGCCAGGCATGCCCATGAGACCGACCGGGTCGGAGAACTGCGCGTTGTCAGCGGCGACGATGAGGTCGCAGGGCCAGCACAGCATCAACCCGGCAGCGATGCACTTGCCCTGAACCGCCGCGATCGACGGCTTGACGAGGTCTCTCCATCGCCGGGCGAAGTGCAGATACCCGCGCTCCTCCCAGTCGAAGTAGGTATCGACCGTCAGCGCCCCGTCGACGCGCTGTGGGCCGAGCGCCGGGTCGCCGCCACCCGTCATGTCATGACCGGCTGAGAAGTGCTTTCCCTCAGAACGGAGCACCACGACCCGGACGTCGCGGTCGGCGTCGCTCGCAGTCCAGGCAGCGTCGAGCTCATGCAGCACCTGCGGCGACTGGGCGTTGGCCGTCTCGGGTCGGTCCAACGTGATCACGGCAATGCCTTCGGCGACGTCATAACGCACGAACTCGGCGTCCACGCTCACTCCTTCGGAAGCGCATCGGCACCCGGGAACCAGAACTGTTCAATGAGGAGAACCGTACTTTCCCAGATGGGATACAGCAAGGTACCCATATGCAAACGCAACGCGCCGCCACTCGGGCCGCAGAGGGCTACCGGGTACGAGGGAAGCCGAGGTCGACCGTTGACTCGGCCGGGTCAGGCCACCGGGTGGTCACGACTTTGCCCCGGGTGTAGAAGTTGATCCCTTCCGGGCCATACATGTGCTGGTCGCCGAACAGAGATGCCTTCCAACCACCAAAGGAGTAATAAGCAACCGGCACCGGGATAGGCACGTTGACTCCGACCATCCCGACCTCCACGTCGTAGGCGAAGGCGCGCGCCGCACCTCCGTCACGGGTAAAGATGGCGACCCCGTTGGCGTACGGATTGCTGTTGATCAACGTGATGGCCTCGTCGTAGGTATCGACCCGCGCGACGCTCAGAACCGGTCCGAAGATCTCGTCGCGGTACACCGACATGTCGCTAGTGACGTGGTCGAGCAGAGTGGCGCCGAGGAAGAACCCGCGCGGCGGCAGGTCGACATCACGTCCATCGACGACCGCGACCGCCCCGTCGTCGATGCCGGCGGCAACGTATCCCGCTACTCGCTCGCGGTGCTCGGCGCTGATCAGCGGCCCCACATCGACGTCGGCGTCGGCACCGTCACCGATCCGAAGCTTGGGCAGTCTGGCGGCGACGGCATCGACCAGCCGATCGCCGATGTCACCAACCGCGACAAGGACGGAGACCGCCATGCAACGCTCGCCGGCGGATCCATAGGCCGCCGAGACCGCCGCATCGGCCGCCATCTCGACGTCGGCGTCAGGGAGCACCACCATGTGGTTCTTTGCGCCGCCGAGTGCCTGCACCCGTTTGCCCGCTGCGGTTGCGCTCTCGAAGATGTGCCTTGCGGTCGGGGTGGATCCGACGAAGCTGACCGCTGCGATTCCGGGATGCCGGACGAGTGCGTCGACGGTGTGTCGGTCGCCGTGAAGGACGGTGAAGACGCCGTCAGGCAGTCCGGCATCGCGCCAGAGCTCCGCCAGCAGAAGTGAGGCGGAGGGATCCTTCTCGCTCGGCTTGAGAATGAACGTGTTACCGGTGGCGATGGCGTTCGCGCACATCCACAGGGGCACCATGACGGGGAAGTTGAACGGAGTAATGCCGGCAACGACGCCGAGCGGCTGACGCACCGAGTGGACGTCAACACCGGTGGAGGCTTGTTCGGAAAACCCGCCCTTCAGCAGGCTGGGCACGCCGGTGGCGTACTCGACGTTCTCCAGTCCGCGCGCGACCTCGCCCTGCGCGTCGTTGGTCACCTTGCCGTGTTCTCGAGTGACGACGGCAGCCAGCTCGTCCTGATGGCCGCTTAGCAGCTCCCGGAAGGCGAACAGCACGTTCGCGCGAGTGGACAGGGAGGCCGCCCGCCACGACCGCGCGGCGTGCTGGGCACTTGCGACTGCGGTGTGAATGAGGTCCGAGCCGGCGAGGGGCAGAACGGCGGTGCGTTCGCCCGACGCGGGGTTGAACACGTCACAGGTGGGCGCCGTTGGATCGTCGAAGGTCTTGCCGTCGATCCAGTGCGGGATTCGAGTCGTGATTGCAGCCTCCGAGTTACGCACGGCCGGTCGGCCAACCCTGTGACCGAAGGATGGCACGAAAGTAGAACGGGGTATCAGCGATGGGAGAACGGGGCTTCCTGAGTAGAGTCATGGCATGCCCAGAGCCAAGGCCGAGTCGAACGATGCGGCTGCAACCGCCTCTGTGGTCGACCAGGTACCGGCATGGCAGCGGCGCAGTATCGAGCGCTCCCTCACCGCTGCCCGCCAGCGGGCACACGCGCGAAGCGACCGGTTCGTGGCGGCGGCACTGGAGCTGCTCGGTGGCGACCAGGGCCGCGACTTCACGGTCCAAGACGTCGTCGACCGTTCCGATATGTCGATCCGCACCTTCTACAGCTACTTCGACGGCAAGGACAGCCTGCTGCTCGCCGCCTACGAGACGCTGATGTCGAAGCAGGTCGTCCCAATGTTGCGCGAGCGCAGCACCAAGCAAGGCGATCCGATTCGCCGGCTACATGCCGCTATCGACGGGCTGATCGAGATCACGCTGCGCGACCGACAGGTAGCGCGTGGATTGAGCGGCTTCTACTACCGGCTGGCGGAGACGAGGCCACGCGATCTCACCCACGCCTTGGAGCCTCTTCATGGCTTCATCACCGAGTTGCTCGCCGACATCGCCGAGGCAGGCGCCCTGCGGACCGACCTCTCATTGACGGCCGCAGTCAGCCTGCTGCAGGACATGCTCCTCACCAGCGCGCACTCAGCAGCATTCGCCGAGACGCGGACCACTACGACCGACGAGCTGTGGGCGTTCTGCTCGGCCGCGGTCCTTTCGCCGGCGGCGCAGCCGATCAGGTCCACGAAGCGCTAGGACGAGCGGGCGAGATCCATGGACCTGGGTCTGACCGACGCGAGGGCCCTCGTGGTGGGGGGAAGCCGCGGCATGGGGCTCGCGACCGTGCGCTCGCTGTCGGCCGAAGGCTGCCGGGTGGCGATCATCGGGCGAGGGCAGGCCGATGTCGACGCAGCTGCGCAGCTGGCGACCGAGGCGGGCAGCCCGGCCGTTCTCCCGCTTGTCGCGGACGCGACCTCGACGAGCGCCATCACGGAAGCCATCGAAGCGGTGTCCCGAGAGTGGGCTGCGCTGAACATCCTGATCTTCGCGGTCGGCCCGGCGGGCGCTGGGCGGATCGAGGAGCTCGACGACGAACGGTGGAGTGTCGCCCTTGACACAGGTGCGCTTTCTGCCGTGCGCGTCGTGCGCGCCGCGCTACCGCTTCTGCGCGCTGCCGACTGGGCTCGAATCGTCACCATCACTGCGATGTCGATCCAGCACCAGTCGCCGTACCTCGTCAGCTACACCGCTGCCAAGAGCGCGCTGCTCAGCCTGACGAAGAACCTCGCGCGAAGCCTCGCTCCGGACGGCATCCTGGTGAACGCGGTGGCGCCGGGGCCGATCCTGTCCGACTGGGTGAGCAGCGCGCTGTCGGGCAGCAGCGTCGACGCGACCGATCCCGCCGCGGCATTTGCCGCGTTGAAGGACAGTCACGGGGTGTCGGCTGATCTCGGCCGGATGGGCCTGGCAGACGAGGTCGCTGCGGTGGTCACCTTCTGCGCCTCGCGCAGGAACGGTTTCATGACCGGCGCGCATCTCAACGTCGACGGCGGCAGCGACTTCGTGTAGTGCGTTGCCCGTCCGCAAACGCTGTTCTACTGTGATGAAAGTGTGATATCCGTCCAGACGACGGCACTCCGCACGCGAAGGAGGTGTGCCGTGGCGCTCGCATCCGAGGCCAAGTCGTGGGCACAAGAGCACCTGCGCGGCAACTGCAGCTCCCTGTACACCCCGTTCTCGGGTCGGGACGGCGATGACATCGACTACGAGGCGTTGCGAGCGTTGGTCCGCCACTGCCTGGGCACCCTCGACCAAGACGGTCTATGGATCAATGGCGGAATCGCGGAGGCCTGGGCGCTGACCACCGAGGAGCTGATGTCGGTGATGCGCGCCGCAATCGAGACCGCGCGCGAGGTCAAGCCGACGGCGCTGATCCAGGTCATGTCGAGCACGGACACGGCGAAGCAGTGTGTCGAGCTGACGCTTTATGCGCAGGAGCTGGGAGCGGACATCTGCTACGTGCTGACGCCGTACTTCGAATGCGCCGGCAAGGCCGGCGTCTACGAGTACCTGCGCTACGTCGCGAGCCGGACGGACATCGCGCTCGGCTACTTCAACTCGTCCGCGACGGGATTGATCCTCACTCCGGAGGAGTGTGTCGACCTCTACCGATCGATACCCGCGGTATGCGGCCTGAAGAACGGCGTCTTTGACCCGGAGCACAGCCTGGCTGTGCATCGGCTCGCGCCGGAGATGGTGGTCTGGGAGGCGATGGACGAGGCCGGGATCCGGCTCGGCATCCCCCACCCTGGCGCCCTCGGAGCAGCGCTCTACCTCTATGAGACGCCAGACCAGCTGCTGTACCGGGAGCACCGACAGCTACTTCTGGAAGGTGACTTCGAGCTGGCGACGAAGTTCGCGGAGGAGTCGGGTCTGCTCGCGATACGAGCGGCCACCAAACGGTTCCAGGCCCATCCGGCGCGACCCGATGCGTTCACGCATTGGGGGGCCGGTTTCAAGTTCGGGGCGTCCCTGCTCGGTCTTCCGACCGGCAGCTTCAGCCACCGTCCACCGCAGACCGCATTTCCGGACGAGCTCGGCGAGCCACTACGCGATGCCTACACCGCGGCAGGCTTCATCCCCGCATAAGCTCCGGCCCCGACGCTAGATGCCGACCAGCGCCGACGAGCCCACCATCGACCCGCAGATCGCAACCTGAGATGAAGCCGGCTGCGCTCGAGCAAAGAAAGGCCGCGGCGTTCGCGATGTCCGCGGCCTGCCCGGGTAGCGGCCCCGCGCCGGCCCGCTTGACCGGCGTGAAGTCGATCATCAGCTTCATGATCTCCTGATGCTCGAGCTCATGGCGGCCCATCGGCGTATCAATCAGACCAGGCGAGATCGACACCAGTCGCCCGCCGCGCCGACCCCAATCAAGGGAGAGCCGCTCACACAGCCGCATGACGCCACGCTTCGCCAGGACGTACCCGGTATCCGGGTCAATCTCCCCGCCGAGCGCTCGGTCGACGTCGTCCAGAAACGTCCGCGCCAGCGGCTCGTCGAGGAGGGCATCGGCGGCCAACCCTGCGTCGCTGTAGCCGGCGATCGATCCGATGCAGACAGCGGCGCTGCCTACGCCGACGAGCGGGTCGAGCGCCGCGATGACTCGCGCGGTCCCGACCAGATCGACGTCGAGGACCTGGCGTCCGCTCGCCATCGTGGGAGAGATCCCCGCAGTGTGCACCAATGACCTGAAGGGACCCAGGGACCTGATCGTCGCGGCCAGCTCATCGACGTCGGCTTGGCTGGTGACGTCGCAGACGAGGGTGTGCACCGGGGCGCCGGTTGCCTTCAACTCACGCGCTGCAGCGGCTAGATCGGCTGCGCGGACGTCGACCAGAACCACGGCGTCAGCGTCGGAGAGCTTGCGCGCGCAGGCAATGCCCATCGCGCCCGCCCCACCGGTGATGACGACGACGCCGTCAGCCATGTGTGCTCCCCTTCATCGCGCCAGCACTGGCATCGGTTGGATCATGCCTGGGTCGTCCGAGGTCGGCTGCGCGGAAGACCGAGGCGCTGCTCGGCGATCAAACTCCTCAAGACCTCGCTCGAGCCGCCGTAGATGGTGCTGGCGACGGCGCTTCGGAAGTGGTACTCGAACGATCCGCCCGACACGGCTTCGTCGTCTGACCACGCGATCATCGCGGCGGGCCCGACCATGTCGATGACGGCCGCCGCCCATGCGACGTAGCTCTCCGGTCCGAACAGCGCCGCATGCGGTCCAGGCTTGCCGCCGATCTGCTCGATGAACGCCACCCGGTGTCCGAGCAGCTCAGCCACCTCGGCATCGATCGCGAACCGGGCCAGTCGTTCGCGGACCGCAGGCGAGTCGATCATTCGGCGACCGGAGCGGTCTGGGGTCTGCGCCCAGGCAAGCGCAGTGTTGAACAGCTGCGTGGTTTTCGACGCAGGCGCGATGTTCTGCTCGGCCTCAAGCGCGACGCGCATCACGCGCAGGCCGTCGTTGACGTCGCCGACCCGATAGAAGTCACTGACCCGCACGTCTTTGTAGAAGACGATGTTGGTTCGCTCGTATCCCATCGTCCGCACGGCTTGGCGCTCGATTCCCGGGGTGTCCATCGGCACCAAGAACATGGTCAGGCCACGTGGGCCATGCGACTCAGGATCGGTCCTAGTCAGCAGGAAGCAGAAGTCGGCGAGGTGGGCGAAGGTGGTGAACATCTTCTGGCCGTTGATCACCCAGCTATCACCGTCGGCGACTGCCTTGGTGCGGCACGCGAAGACGTCGGAGCCACCTTCGGGCTCGGTGTAGCCGAGGCAGATCAGCGTCTCGCCCGCGGCAACGCTCGGAAGAATCCGCTGCTTGAGCGGCTCCGACGCGAGCGCCCGGATCGCGTTCGCAGGAAGCATCGTGGTGCCTTGACCGATGGTAGGACCGCCCGCGAGCCGAATGGTCGCCGCGATGATGCTGGCCTCGAAGCCGTCGAGTCCCGCGCCGCCCTCGGCCACCGGCCAAGTCGCCGCGATCCAGCCGCGTTGGCCGAGCGCACGCAGGAGGGGCCGGCTGACGCCATCCCCCGTGGCGAGCTCCTCACGAATCATGTCGTCGGTGACATGCTCGGCAACGAACGCCTCAGCTTCGGCGCGGATCGCGGACCAGTTCTCGGGCTCGGCGAAGTCCATCAACTCACGTCCCCTGCCATGTCGGCGAGCACGGGTCCGAACCGTCGGTCGGCGAGGCCGTGGAGCTCGAGCTGAGGGTCGGCAAAGATGGTTTGCCATGCCTTTGATCGCCGGAAGTACAGCTGGATGTCGTACTCCGCCATGAACCCGTAGCCACCGTGGATGTGAAGACTGTGCTGTGCCGCGAAGCACGCGGTCTGCCCGGCGAAGATGAAGGCCATCGATGCCAGCGATGGTGCGGTCGCATGCCGCGAAGCGGCCGCCCAGCATGCCTTCCAGGTCAGTAGCTGCGCTCCGTCTGTGGCAACGATCGCGTCCGCCAGTGGATGCGCGACGGCCTGGTAGCCGCCGATCGGCAGTCCGAACGCGCGGCGCACGCGTGCGTACGCCGCACCGATCTCGATCGCCTCGAAGGACAGCCCGACGAGCAGCGCCGATCGCAGGATCCGAACTTCGTCACAGGCGACGTCGAATGACTGTCGCGCCCGCGAGCCGACAGCCAGCTCGGTGACCTCGGTCGCATCGTGCCATCGCGCCATCGGCAGCGAGCCGGCGTTCGTCAAGTGCCTGACGACGGCGGGGCGAGCGAGGACGACGAGGCGCTCACCGTCGAGTGCGATGACGTAGTCGGCGACCGCGCCGTCCGCGAGAATTTGATCCGCCAGGGACGCGGTGCCGGTGGCGAGCGACACCAACTTGGCGCCGCTCATCGACTCCTCGAGGAGGTCTCGCGCTTCGAACTCGGCGAGCAGGCGAACGGAGGCCAGCACCTCGGCGATCGGAATGGAGGCGAGCCGGCGACCGGCCTCCTCAGCAAGCAGAACGAGCTCGAGAAGGCCGGCGCCCGCACCGCCCAGACCTTCCGGGACCGCGATGCCGAGAGCGCCGGTGCCGATCAGCTGTGCCCATAGCGCGGGGTCGTAGCCGAGCGGCTCGGCGGCTCGGATCCGCTCCGGCGTCGACTCGTTGGCGAACAGATCGGCGAAGAGCTCCCGCACCGCCATCTGCTCGGCGCTGAGGTCGAGGTTCACGTGATGACCGCTTTGTCCTTCAAGGCGAGCAGTTCGTCCCATGTCAGCCCGAGATCGAGAAACACCGCCTCGGTGTGTTCGCCGAGCTCGGGAGCACGGTCGGCGGTCGGCGGTCGCTCGTCGAATTGAACCGGGTTGCATACGAGCTCGAAGTCGGCGCCGCCGGCGCTGGTCACGGTGCGGATCATGCCGTTGGCGTGGACCTGCGGGTCGTCGTGCACCTCGATCGGCAGCTGATACACCGCCCACGGGCCTTCTTGGTCCTCGAGCAGCCCCACGCACTCGTCGAGAGTGCGCGCTGCGAACTCGGCATCGAGCTCCGCGACGCACGCCGCGCTGTTCTCCCAGCGCGACTTGGCGTCGACGAACCGCGGGTCGCTGACCAGTTCCGCGCGGCCGAACGCCTCGCACAGCCGCGACCAGTACCGGTCGGACTCGAGCATGACGAGCTGCAGGGTCCGGTCGTCCTTTGTCTTATAAGCGCTGACGATCGGATTGGACACCTTGGAGCGGTCCGGGCGGGGCAGCTCGCCGGTGACCCCATTGATCTTCGCCAGCACAATGTGCGGCGAGATGTTCCACAGCCCGTAGGACAGCAGCGAGACGTCGACGACCGACGGCTCCCCGGTCGTTGCCCGAGCAAACAGCGCCGCGGCGACGCCGCCGGCGATCGTCTGCGCGCCAGCAAGGTCACCGAACGCGATCGGCTGCGCGCGCGGGTACTCATCGCCCCGGCTGACGACCGCGCCGATCCCGGTCCGCGCCCAGAACGACGTGGCGTCATACCCACCGCGCTCCGCGTCCGGGCCGCGCACACCATTGCCGCTTCCCCGGACGTAGATCAGGTTCGGATTGACCGCCCGCAGATCCTCGACGTCGAGACCGAGCCGCCGCCGGGCGGCCGGAAGGAAGTTGGTGAGAAAGACGTCTGCCCCCGCGACGAGGCGAAGGAGAAGCTCCCGACCCTCGTCCGAGGCGAGGTCCAGGCCCACGCTGCGCTTGCCGCGGTTGGGGATCTCCATCATGAAGTCAACGCCCTTGGTGGAGACCATCCCCCCGGCGGACAGCCCGCGCTGCGGATCGCCGTGCAGCGGGTGCTCGATCTTGATGACGTCCGCGCCCCACTCGGCAAGCACGGCGCCGGCGGCCGGAACGAACGTCCACGCCGCCACCTCGATGACACGAACGCCAGCGAGCGGCCGATACGTCACCGGTCCCACGTCTCCTTCGGAGCCAGCGGGCCCGCTTGACCCCTTCGCAGGGCAGGAGAATAATGTTCTTGCCTGAGTACAGTCAAGGACTACTCAGCATGCAGTGGGATGCGACTTACGCCGCCGCGAGGCCTGCCTGAGGGAGCACGTTGCCGCAGAACCTGCTGGAGTTCGACCCGTTCTCTGAGACGTTCTTCGACGACCCGTACGAGGTCTATGCGGACCTTCGGGACAACGCTCCGCTCTACTTCAACGAGCAGTACGAGTTCTACGCATTGTCGAGGTACCACGATGTGGTGGCCGCGCATGGTGACACCGACCGGCTGCGCAGCTCATACGGCGTGACCCTCGACATGCTGATGGCCAAGCAGCAGGTCGACCTGAACATGCTGATCCTGATGGATCCGCCGAGGCACACCCAGCAACGACAGCTGGTCAGTCAGGTCTTCAAACGACGCAACGTCGCGAACCTCGAGCCGCTCGTCACCCAAACCGTGATCGACTTCGTCGATGATCTCGATGGTCGCAACAGCTTCGACCTCGTCGCTGACTTCGCGGCGTTGTTCCCGGTCGAGGTGATCTCCGCGATGCTCGGTGTGCCGAAAGCAGATCGGCAGCTGGTGCGTCATCGCATCGACGTCTCCCTAGCCCGACGTCCCGGAAACCCCGGGCCGACCGAAGAGGGCATCGTCGCCAGCCTCGAGACCGCCGAATACTTTCTGGAGCTCATCAAGGCCAAACGCAAGCACCCTGACGACCTGATCATCAGCAAGCTGATCGACGCCGTGATCGTGGATGACGACGGGACTGAGCGCCGCCTCACAGACGACGAGGTCGCTAGCTTCTCTCTCCTGATCGGCGCCGCCGGCAGCGAGACGGTGACGAAGCTGATCGGCAACGGCGCCGTCCTGTTCGACCAGCATCGCGACCAGTGGAGGCAGGTGCTTGAGGACGAGTCGCGGATTCCGGCGGCGGTCGAGGAGATACTGCGGTTCCACCCGCCGTCGCAGTACCAGGGTCGATTCGCGGTCGAGGACATCGAGCTCGCTGCGGGCACGATCCCCGGGAACTCGCCCGTGCTCTTGCTGACCGGCGCCGCGACCCGGGATCCGCGGGCATACGACAAACCCGATGTATTCGACATCGCTAGAGGCGGCGGGTTCACCACACTCGCTTTCGGCTACGGCTCGCACAGTTGCCTCGGTGCATGGCTCGCGCGCCTGGAAAGCCGGGTCGCGTTCATGGAGATCCGTCGCCGGTGGCCGAACTACAGCGTTGACCACGACGGCCTGAAGCGAGTGAACATGGTGAATGTCGCCGGCTACTCGAACGTCCCGGTTAGCGCCCGTTAGGAGGCCAGGGCCTTGACCACCGACGGCCTGCCGGACGAGCTCGCGGACCTGCCCGCCACCATCCCGGCCGCCCTCGCGCGGCGGCTCGACACGCCCGACGACGACTTCGTGATCGGCAAGGACTTCCGGTTGAGCTTCGGCACGGCCGACGCCGACAGCGCGCGTCTCGCCGGCCAGCTCCTCGCCGCCGGAGTAGGCAAGGGAACGCGGCTAGGCTTGCTGTACGCCAACGACCCGTCGTGGGTGACTGTCTGGCTCGCGGCTACGAGGATCGGCGCGCTGACCGTGCCGTTGTCCACGTTCTCCCCTGGTCCGGAGCTCGCCCGGACGGTTCGGCACACAGATGTCGCGGCGATCATGACGGCGTCGACATTCGGCGGCGAGTCGCTCATCGACCGTCTTGAGCTCGCCTTCCCCGCACTTGCTGAGTCGGGCCCGGACCTCGAGATCCCTGACGCGCCGTACCTGCGCTGGGCAAGGGTCGAGGACGGTGCGCCGATCTGGTCACGACAGCTGCCGGATCCCGTGTCGCCCACCATCGTCGCGGCAGCCGAGGGTGCAGTGGCGCCGGCGGATCCACTCGTGGTGATCAGCACATCGGGGTCGACGTCGGCGCCGAAGTCGGTGGTCCACACCCATGGGTCGCTGATCCGGCACGCCGCGCTGCTGGCGCGACGGCGCGGCCTCACCTGCGCCGACCGGATCTATTCACCGATGCCGTTTTTCTGGGTCGGCGGCCTCACGATGGTCCTGCTCGCGGCGCTCACCTCCGGTGCCGCGGCGCTCGTGCAGGAGCGCTTCGACCCCGAGGAGGCTCTCGAGCTGTCCGAGCGCGAACGTGCCACCCAGATCTCGTGCTGGCCCAACGCGGCGCTCGCGATGACCAAACATCCGAGCTTCGCCCTTCGAGATCTCTCCAGCGTTCGCGGCGGGACCCTGACGGCTGCCTTGCCGGAGATGTACCGCCCGCCGTCCGCGGACCGCGCACCGATGCCACTCGGGATGACCGAGACCGGCGGTCCGCACACATCCGCGGACGATCCGTATCTGCCACTGCCTGAGCACCTGCGCGGAACATACGGACGTACTCTGCCGGGCTTCGAGCATCAGGTTGTTGAGCCCAACGAGATCGGCGTCGGCGAGCTGCTCGTACGCGGTCCCCTCGTCATGGACTCCATATACAAAAAGGAGAGGCACGAGACTTTCACCGCAGACGGCTGGTACCGAACGGGCGATCTCGGCTCGTTCGACGACGAGGGCTATCTGAGGTTCACCGGGCGCAAGACCGCGACGATCAAGTCCGGTGGGTCGAACGTCGCGCCGGGCGAGGTCGAGGCCGTGCTGACCGCTATCGATGGCGTCCGGGAGTGCTTCGTCTTCGGCGTTCCAGCCGACGAACGCGGTGAGGACGTTGCCGCCGTCGTGATCGTAGATGCCGCGACGCAGCTCGATGCCGACAAGATCACGGTGTTGGCGCGAGAGTCCTTGTCGGGCTACAAGGTGCCCAGGCAAATCAAGGTCACCCGGTCAGAGGCGCTGCCTCTGCTTCCGACCGGCAAGGTCGACATGACAGCCGTGCGAAGCTGGCTGGCAGCGGACGCCGGCGAGTAACGGTCTGTCACCTCCTCAGGGCGAGACCTCGCTGAGGAAGTCAGCGACGACGCGATGGACTTCGTCGGGGTGGTCCTTGTGAACGGCATGGGCTCCCCCGTTAATCTCGACGATTCGCGCGTTCGCGTTGGCGCCGACGAACAGCTGCGCCTGACGGATCCGGCGCGGGTCGTCCGATGAACCGTGGATGAGCAGGATCGGGCAGGTCAGCACCGCAAGGTCCTCGAGCGGGATGAAGACCCGCTCCGCGTGGCGCACCCACAGCTCCTGCATGACCTCAACCCAGTGGTCAGGCCCGTGACGCTCAGTGTGCAGATCGCGTAGCTCCCGCGGCCACCCGCGTTCGAGCCGGTCCCGCGATGGCACCTCTGCCTTGGCGGCGTCCACCGACTTCGTCGTCCCGAGCCCCGGGCTTATCAGCACGAGGCTCGCGGGCAGGTCGGGGTGGTGCAGCGCGAGGCGCAGTGCCACCTCTGCGCCGAAGGAGAACCCGATCAGGTGGGGATTGCCGAGATCCTCGTGCTGGACCAGCGCACGTAGATCCTCCTCGATCAGCTCGAGCGCCAGCTCGCCCTTGCGGTGGTCGCTCTTACCGTGTCCCCTCAGGTCCGGGATTACCACTCGATGGGTCCCCGACAACGCGTCGGCAAGCTGCGCCCAGTCGTACGCACCCGACCCGCTGGCACCATGAACGCATAACACCCCCGGCCCGCTGCCGACTGTCTCGTAGTGCAGACGCAGACCATCGTGGTCGTAGGTAGACATGGTTGATCCGCCTCATTCGTGGTCTGTTGTGAACAGCGCACAGCCGCCGGGAGTTCCACCGCCCGTGGTCACCACGGCGACCTCTGCGCCGGAGACCTGACGCGCGCCCGCCTGCCCTCGCAGCTGCTGTACGGCCTCATGGATGAAGCCGAAGCCGTGCAGGCGCCCGGCTGAGAGCTGACCTCCGTGAGGGTTCAACGGCAGCTCTCCATCCTTCGCGATTCGGGCGCCTCCCTCCACGAACGCGCCTCCCTCACCGAGCTCGCAGAAGCCGAGCGCCTCGATCCAGCTCAGGCAGTTGAAGGTGAACCCGTCGTAAAGCAGCGCGACGTCGACATCTGCGGGACGCAAGGAGGATCGCCGCCACAGATGCTGCGCGGGCCCGAAGACCTGCGGCTCGTGGGTGAGCGTGCCTTGGTCCCAAGAGAGCCGATCGGTGATCTGCGTCCCAACCGCGTCGACGAGAACCGGGGGCTGCCGGAGATCGCGCGCTGCCTCACGCGCCGAGACGACGATGGCGACGGCGCCGTCGCACGGGACGTCACAGTCGTAGAGACCGAACGGTGTCGACACCAGGCGAGCTGACAGATAGTCATCCATCGTGAGCGGCTCGGTGTAGACCGCGCTCGGGTTCAGCGCCGCGTTCAGGCGGGCGTTCAGGGCGATCGCACCGAGCTGTTCGCGTGTGGTCCCATAGCGCGCAAAATGCTGACTCGCCGCCATGGCAATCCAGTTGGCCGCCGACATGGCGCCAAAGGGCGCACGGAGCTCGGTCATTCCAGAAGCGCGCCCGCCGCCGCGCCCCGATCGCATCGCACCGCTGCGCGCAAGTGCGCTGTAGGAGGACTCCCACACCGTCCGGAAGCACAACACGTGCCGACACAGCCCGGCGGCGACCGCGAGCATCGCCGCGATCACGGCACCCATCTGTCCCGGCGTCTCGGCGCCGCCGTTGATCCATGCCGGCTGCAGTCGTAGCGCCTCGACGAGTGCGGTGACACCGCCCTCACTGAAGCCGCCGGATCCGGCGCCGCCCGGATAGGTCGCGAGCCCGTCGATTTCGTCGAGGGTGAGGCCGGCGTCTTCGACAGCCGCTCGGGCTGCGTCGACCGTGAGTTCGAGCGCCGGTCTCATCAGTCGCCGGCCTACGTTGGAGATGCCGACGCCGGTGATGGCGGCGCGGCTCTCGAACCGCTCGGGCGAGGCGAGGGCAGGGCGTCGAGCGGGAGTCGGATCGGGCACCGCCCAGCCGCGGTCGGGCGCGCCCGTCGGCGCGAACAGCGGCAGCCACACGTCGGCGACCTGCTCGAACTGGACCGCGACCCGAAGTCCGAGACGGACATCGGTCGATGGGCATCCAACGATGTTGGTGGTCAGCCGGATCCGTGGGTCTTCGTCGATCGCGACAACGGCGATCACGTACGGCGGTGGAAGGGCAGGGCTCCACTGCTGATGGTTCTCGGTGCACGCCACGACGACCGCGGCACCGGACACGTCGGCGATCTCCGTGACATAGGACAGGCAGTACGGACACACCGGGGCGACCGGGAACCGCAGCTGCTGACAGTCGCCACAGCGCTGGAAGCGCAGGACGCCGTCGGCGCCGGCTCGCCAGAAGAACTCGTTGTCGGGGCCGACCTGCGGCAGCGGACGTAGAGCAGGCTCGTCGGACACGCGCGACCTCCGGAGCGAAACGAAAGTAAAACGCTCTATGGTGTGAAAGGAGAGTCACATTCTATTTCCTGAGGAGTCCCGGTGTCGCTCGAGGATGGCGATCTTCGCGGGCTTCGCGTCCTGGTGGTGGGCGCGTCGAGCGGGATCGGCCGTGCGATCGCCACGCAGCTCGTTGAGGGTGGCGCGAAGGTCGCGGCCGCAGCCCGGCGAGTAGATCGCGTGCAGGAGATCAGCAACGCGCTGGCCATCTGCTGCGATGTCCGCCATCCACAGGACTGTGACCGCGCGGTGGCCGACTCCGTGGCGCGACTGGGTGGGCTCGACGCCGTCGTCTACGCCGCTGGGATCGGCCCGTTCACTCCGTTGGACGTGTCGGGTCGTGAGGCGTGGCTTGAGGTACTCGAGACCAATCTCATCGGACCGGCTCTGATCACGCGCGCGGCGCTGCCGCATCTGACGCACGACGGCAAGCGCGGTCGAGCGCTGTTCTTGTCCTCCGACGCCGCTGAGCGCTGCTACCCCGGCCTGGTCGCGTACGGCGCCTCCAAGGCCGGGCTCAGCCGGTTCTGTCAGGGACTGCAAGCCGAGTTCCCGGCACTGCGAGTCAGCGACGTGATCGTTGGGCCCACCGGGGACACCGGTGTCTCGGACCACATGGATCCTGACCTGCTCGGCTACTGGGTCGAGCGGTGGTATGCCGAGGGCTGGGTGCGGTTCGCCATGCAGACCTCCGCCGAGGTTGCGGCCGTCGTCATTGACACACTCCGCGCCCGGGAGCCGGCCACCGTGATCCGCGCCCACGGTGGACCGGAGGTCGGCGCACGCCCGCTGTAGCCCGTCATGTCAGACATCAGGAGGGACTACGCGTGTCACCACAAGACAACGTCGTCGACATCCTCGCCTTGGAGCCCACCGGCCCGGGTACCTACCGCGCGGAGAACCTCAGCGACTCACACGGCGTCGTCTACGGCGGGCAGCTACTGGCTCAGCTCACGACGGCGGCCGGGCTCGCGATGCCCGAGCTGTCGGTCAAGTCGGTGCACAACGTCTTCACGCGTGGCGGCGATCCGCAGCGCGCATTGGACGTGCGGGTCGAACATCAGCATTCCGGTCGCTCGTTCGGGACGGTCGCTGTCAGGATCAGCCAGGGCGACCGGCTGTGCTGCACCGCGCTGGTCTTGCTGCATCAGCCCGACGACGATCTGATCCGTCATCAGGCGGAGATGCCGTCCTCACTTGGCCCGGGCAGTGCCAAGCAGACCTCACACACCAGAGGATGGATGGTGCGGATCGACGATGGGGTCGACCTGCTCGACCCCGAGGCCGTCGGGCCCGCGGAGCTCAACGTGTGGAGTCGATTCGACGGTGGTCCTCACGATGCCGAGCGCAGCAAGGCGTTGGTCGCTTATGCCTCGGACGGGTTCCTGATCGGGACGGCGATGCGTCCGCACGCGGGCGTCGGGCAGTCGATGGCACACACGTCGATATCGACAAGCGTGATCACGCAGACCCTCACCTTCCACGCCCCATTCGATGCGGCGGCTTGGCATCTTCTCGCGCACCGAAGCGACTTCGCCGGATTCGGTCGCGCCCACGGATGGGCGAACGTCTTCACCGAAGACGGTCGCCACGTCGCCTCGTACAGCCAAGAGAGCATGGTCCGCCGGTACCCGACCGACCGCGCACCGGCGCCGGGAACCCTGTCGAAGTACTAGGACACCTTCATCAACGTCGACAGCGTGCCGCCCATGATCGAGGCGACCTCGGACGGCGAGAATCCGTCGAGATGGTCGACGTAGCTCAGCGGGTCGGCGAGCCCTTCGGGATGGGGGAAGTCCGAGCCGTAGACGATGTGCTCGAGGGGGACGGATTTCGCCAGCTCACGGACGTCGTCCTCCCAGAACGGGTTGATGTACACGCACCGGTGAACGGCATCGACCGGGTGCTCGGCGAACTCCTGCGGCATCTTCTTGTACGTCGCCGCAAGCGTGCGAATCAAGGGTGCGACCCAGTCGCTGCCGTTCTCGACGGACGCCACCCGCAGCTGCGGGAAACGGCTCAACGTCCCGTGGCAAGCCAGCGCAGCGATCGCGTCGCCGGCCGGGCTGTGGGTCGCTGTGTGGTACGCCCGGAATGCCGAAGCCTTGAAAGGCAGGAACTCCCCGGGCCCCTCCCAGTCGTTCGACTGTCGCGCGTAGCCGCTGTCCGAGGCGTGCATGACGACGAGCGTGTCGGTCTCGACGACCCGCTGCCAGAAGGGGTCGAACTCCGGTAGCGCGAACGACCGCGGGCCGCGCAGGCCTGGCACGGGCGCAGGCCGGACCAGCACCGCGCGTGCCCCTCGCTCGACCGCCCAGTTCAGCTCTTCGATCGCCTTCTCCACGATGGGCAACGTGATGATCGGGGTCGTGAAGATGCGACCCTTCCAGTCGAAGGACCACACGTCGTGCAACCACTGGTTCACCGCGTGAATGACGGTGTGGGTCGCATCCGGATGTGCGCTGAACCGCTCCTCCACGAGGCTCGCCAGCGTCGGATACATCATCGTCCGGTCCAGGCCCTGCTGGTCCATCAACGCCAGGCGCGCGCCCGGCTCGCGGAAAGCGTCGATCGCTCGGATCGGCTCGCCCATGATCTCTCGCCTGGACTTGCCCTCGGGGTTGCCGTTGCGGAAGAAGTCCTCCTGCGCACCGGGGGCGGCGACCACGTCGAACGTTGGGTTCGGGATGTAGTCGCTGATTTGCCCGAGCGTCGCGATCTTGGTCCGTCCGTTGACCTCGACGTACGTCACGAGACCGCGCTGCTCCTCTGGTAGGTAGGCGGTCAGCGCTTCGCGGGTCTCGTAGAGATGGTTGTCCCCGTCGAAGACGGGAAAGTCGATCGTGCGTGCCATGACATCTCCTTCGTTCGCCGTGAGCAGAGCCCGATTCGCTATTGCCACCAGGCGGTCAAAGCCTCGACATGCCGCAACATGCGCAGTCGAGCAAGTCCCCGGTCGCCGTTCAGAACGGCTTCCGCGATGCTGCTGTGCGCGGCGCGAAGTGCGGCAAGGGTTGTTGAGTCCGCCGCCGGCTCATCGGCCGGACAGTGTGCGCTGCGGCGTTCCCACAAGCTGGTGAGAACGTCGAGGAACAGCACCAGGACGGGGTTCCCGGTCAGCGCAGCAAGTTCTCGGTGGATGCTGTGGACCGAGCCGATCAGGTCCGAGGTATTGCCGGCAAGGTCCACCGTTAGCGAGGCACGCAGACGCTGCACAACGCGTGGGTCAGCTCGCAGGTCGACAACCTGGTCGACGCAGGCGAGCTCGATGGCATCGCGGACGCAGCGAAGGTCGGTGAGCGCGACCTCGCGGAACTGCAGGTACGCCGCGATCGCCTCAACCGCCGCGGCCGGGTCCGCCTCGCCGATCGCCAGCCCGCCATTCGGCCCGCGACGCATTACGGCTACCCCGTGATGCTCGAGCAGACGAACCGCTTCGCGAAGGATCTGCCGACTCACCCCGTACC
>DASZVL010000090.1:0-1741 GCA_035547035.1 Mycobacteriales bacterium
CTTCTCTGCTCGTACCTTGAAGTTCATCGGCGATCCGACGAACTCCACGATCGAGTGGATTCGGCTGCCCGGCGATGTCCTGTTCATCGTCGGCGGGGTGCTTCCGCTCATCTGGATGGGCTTCTGGGGCGTAGTCCACCGCGGCAGGCATCACGATGCGCTTGCGGCGGAAGACCTGCTGTTGTTCACCGAGGTCGAGGTGCACGAGCCCGACGAGGCGACCGCGGCCGGTGCTCTCACGTCGAGCACGTGACGCGGTATGAACGTCACCGTGAGCCTCGTCGCCGTCTATGCGACAGTCGTCGAGATCGCCGCGCTCGGCATCGGCCGCCTCGGAGTGGTCTCGGCCCGTCGTTGGACGCGCACCGCTGACGAGCGGGTCATGGCCTGGCCACATGTCGGATCGATCGCTCTGCACCGCGTTGTCGAAGCGGTTGCCACGGCCGCAGCAGTCCTGCTCGCCTCCGTCATCGCGCTGACCGATCGCGGCGCACCTGATGTTGCGGTGCTGGGCTTTCCGATCGTCTTCGGCCTCTTGATGCTGGTGCGGACGGCCGTTCGAACGGCCAGGTCTGTCCGCGATGCGGATTGATCGCGCGCGGCCGCCCGGCTCAGATCTCGGTCTCGTGAATCCGACGTACGACGTGGGTGACGGCGTATCCGATGACCGCGGCGGTCGAGAGCAGCGCCGCCTGCGCGGGCTCCAGCGTGTGGGTGCCGAGGAGGCTTCGTAGCGGGGAAACGTAGACCCCGCCGACAAGCAGCAAGAACGAGGCCGCCACGGCCAGGAGCAGGAACGGGTTCTTCCGCGTGCCGGGTTGGGCGCGCACAGCGAGAGCCACGCCGAACTGGGCCATTCCGAGAACCAGGAAGATCGAGGTCCGCTGTGGCACCTCGGTCGCGCGGGCCCACAACCCTGCGCCGATCGCAGTGGCGGCGAGCAGTGTCGCGAGGACCAGGGCACGGACCCACAGCCAGTCGCCCAGCACGCTCTCGTCGACCGGCCGTGGCGGGCGGCGCATCACGTTGCGACTCGCGGGCTCGGCACCCATCGCCACCCCGGGCAGGCCGTGGGTCAGCAGGTTCAGCCACAGAATCTGCGAGGGAAGCAGCGGGAGCGGGAAGCCGACGGCCGGACCCAGCAACATGACGAGCAGCTCGGCGCCGCCACCCGCCAGCGCGTACAGCAGGAAGCGGCGGACATTCGCGTAGACCCGCCTGCCCTCTTCCACGGCCGCGACGATGGTTCCGAGATCGTCGTCCGCGAGCACCATGTCCGCGGCCTGCCGGGCGATGTCGGTTCCGCGCCGTCCCATTGCCACGCCGATGTCCGCTCGACGCAACGCGGGAGCATCGTTGACGCCGTCGCCGGTCATGGCTACGACGTCTCCGCGCTTCTGCCACGCGGTGACGAGCTGCAGCTTCTCGGTGGGCGTGGTCCGCGCGAAGACGCTGACGTCTCTCGGATCCGGTGCCGCTTCGCCGAGCTCACCGTCGCCGGCAACGCGGGTTCCAGGCGATGACACCCCCACACGTTCAGCGATATTGCGTGCGGTTGCCTGGTGGTCGCCAGTGACGAGAACCGGCACGATGCCGGCAGCGCGGCAGGCGTCGATCGTCGCCGCCGCGCTGGCGCGCGGCGGGTCGGCGAACGCGACCAGCCCATTGAGACGCAGTCCGGCTTCGATCTCGGCCGGATTCTCCGGCAGCCCGTCGCGCCGGCAGCTGGCGATGGCGAGCA
>DASZVL010000091.1:0-10858 GCA_035547035.1 Mycobacteriales bacterium
ATCGGCGGTTCTACCCGACGAACTCAGCCCGACTCAAGGCTCTGCCAGGCTGGGTCCACCACTACAACCATCACCGGCGCCACACCGCCATCGGCAAGGTCCCACCAATCACCAGGTTGACCAACCTGCCTGGGCAGTACAACTAGGGCTGGTTCAGCAGAATGAGGCGGTGAGGCCGAGAAGCACGGGAATCGGCGTGATCGCCGCTGTGGTCGTCCTGGGCGTTGTCGTCGAGGGGCCAGCGCTCGCGCGGCCCGGAGCGCCGACGCACCAGATCCTGGCCAACCGCTGCTTCGCGGTCGAGGCAGACGGAGCTCGTCACTTCCTCACGTCGGGCGTGCAGGGTTACTCAGCCGCGGCGTCTCGCTCGACCGCCTCCCGGATCTACCTGAAGCCAACCGGGCTTGGCACCTATCTGCTGTACGACCGCAATCGGGGGATGCTGGCAGAGGACGGTGACGCCGTCGTCCGCACGACGACGCCCGGACCACAGGCACAGTGGCGGGTCACGCCGACGACGATGGCGGCCTTCACGCTCAGGTCAACGGCTGACCATCGCCAGCTCGTCGCCGGCCGTTCCGGATCTCTCGCCCTCGTCGGAGCGGGCGTGGCCGGACGCGACGGGCGGTTCTCGTTTCTCGCGCGCGCCGGCTGCCGGCGGTTTCCCGAGGCCAGGCTCGGCGCCTCCGGCACACCCCGGTCGAGCGTCAACAGCAACGGCACGGTCTTCGGCTGGGCCGACCTCGAGTTCCACCAGACCGCGAGCTACCGAGTCGGCGGCGACGTCATCGCCGGAGAGGACTTCGACCCATTCGGGGTGACCGCGGCACTCAGTGCGAACCGCGATGAGCAGGAACATGGTCCGGACGGCACGCTCGACGTCACGGGCAACCTGGTCCGCTTCGGGTCGCCGATCGGCACCACCAAGACGGACGGCTGGCCGTCGTTCACGGGCTGGCCGACGTACGACACGGAGACCAACCAGCAGGCCTACTGGGTGTGGGTCGAGCGCGCGTGGCGGTCCGGAATGCGGCTCGTCGTCGCCAACGCCTCCGAAGACGAGCCCCTGTGCCGCCTCGAGCCTCGGCGGTCGCACAGCTGCAACGAGGAACGCAGCATCGAGCTGCAGATTCGCAACCTGAAGCAGATGCAGGACTACATCGATGCGCAGTTCGGCGGTCCGGGTCGGGGCTTCTTCCGCATCGTCTACACGCCGGCGCAGGCGCGCCGGGTGATCAGCGCCGGCAAGCTCGCGGTCGTGATGGGAGTCGAGTCCTCCGATCCGTTCGGCTGCAGTGAGTACGGCGGCAAGCCGCGCTGTGACCGCGGGGCCGTCGATCGCGGGCTGGCTCGCTGGTGGAAGCTCGGGATTCGCACCTTCTTCCCGATCCACTGGGTCGACAACGCCTTCGGCGGAGCGGCGCTGGAAGGTGGAGCGACCGGCACGTTCATCAACCTGCTGAACAAGGTGCAGACCGGCCACTACTTCAACGTTGGAAGGTGCCCGCTTCCTGGCGAAGGCGAGCAGATGACGACGGTCGGTCACTACTTCAACGGCACGGATCCATTGAGCCGAGCACTGAACGCCGTGGAAGCGGCAGGCGTTCCGACGTATCCGAAACGGAAGGTCTGCAACGCCAAGGGCCTCACGCCGTTAGGCGTGTATCTGATCAAACAGATGATCTCCCGCCATTTCATGATCATGGTCGATCACATCAGTGAGCGAGGGCGCGAGCGCGTGCTCGACATCGCACGCCGCGCGCACTATCCAGTCGTGTCGCCACACACCGACATCGGCGGCACGTGGGTGCGCCACGATCTGCGTCGTCTGTACGCCGGCGGCGGAATTGCAAGTGTCGTTCTCGATCGGCCCGCCGGCATGATCAAGCGGATCCACTCACTGGCTCGCGACGACAAAAGCAAGTACTACGTCGGCATGCCGTTCGGCAGTGACACCGGCGGGTTCGCATCGTTGCCCGGTCCCCACGCCGGAGAGCACCCGCTTCGCTATCCCTTCACGGCGTACAACGGCGTGCGATTCGTTCGAGAGCGCACCGGGACCAGGGTGTTCGACGTCAACAAGGACGGGGTCGCGCAGTACGGCCTGATGCCTGACCTGCTTGCCGAGACTCAGCACCACCACGGTGGCCAGTCCGCGACGGCGCTGATCTATCGCGGCGCGGAGGCATATCTCGAGGCCTGGGAACGCGCCGGCTAGGGCGGCCCGGCACGGAACCTGATCAGCCCCAGCTTCCGGTGATGCTCGGACTTCCGGTCTCGAGATGACCGACGTAGCGCCGGGACCAGGTGTGGTCTCCGTCGACCCGCGCGGTCACGTCGTACCAGCCGTTGCTGTAGCGCACCGGGTCGAGGGTGATCGTGCGCGTCGCGCCGGCGCGTACCCGCACCTTGATCGGGCGCTTGATGCTGGCGTACCGGTAGTGGTTCGCGTGGACGACGAAAGTGGTCGGGTAGCCGGCGCCGTTGTAGAGCGCGATTCGGAGCTTCGGCCCCTGATGCAGCCCGTGTGGGTAGTAGTCGACGTGAGCTTGGGACGTCACGTCGCCGGTCACCAGGTTGCCCGTAAAGTGCCGCAGGAAGCGGTTCGGTCCGATCACCGTCAGGTCGTAGCGGCCCTCGACCGCCGCTCGGCCGAGGTTGATCGTCTCGTCGACGACCTTGTCCGCGCTCCAGTGAATCGGTGCGATGGTGTGCTGGCTGGGCGCGTACTTCGGGTAGTGCGCGAAGGTCGGTGTCACCTCGGCGTTGTTGTAGACCGCGAAATGGCTGGCCTTCGTCACGTGCGGCCCGTTGTTGCTCATCGAGAGGAACGCGCGCAGAGATCCGTCGTCGCGCATCTTGACCGAGTCGAGATTCACGTTCGGCTGGTACGGCAGTGGTCGGGCGGGCTTGGTCCCGGCCTCCTGTCTGGGCATCCGATTCGACGTGGGCGAAGGCTGATAGGCCCCCCCAGCGGGGTCGCCGGTGGCGCTGGTCGGCGGCAGCTCCGGCAGCCCGTAGACCGGCGCGCGGAAGTCGAAGGCGCCGGTCAGGTCGCCGCACACGCTGCGCCGCCACGTGGAGATGTTGGCGCACAGCGCCGGAGTCCCGATCGCGGTGGTCCACTTTTCGATCAGCTGCAGCACTGAGGTGTGGTCGGCAACCTCTGAGGTGACCCAGCCGCCCCGCGTCCATGGGGAGACGAGGATCAGCGGCACCCGGAAGCCGAGGCCGACCGGTACCGCCCCGGTGGGACCGAAGCTTGCGAGGTACCCCGCTCGTCGCCGTTCCCGATACCACTCGTCCGTGGCGCCCTTCGGGGCAACCGGCGGTGGGACGTGGTCGAACTGCCCGTCGTTCTCGTCGTAGTTGACGATGACCAGCGTTGAGTTGAAGACATCGGGGTCCGCATTGAGGGCGTTCAGAACCCCGTTGACGAGGTACGCCCCGTCGCTCGGCGAGCCGTCGGGGTGCTCGGAGAAGACCTGGTTGGACACCACCCAGGAAACCTGCGGAAGCAGGCCGCTCGTCACGTCGCTGCGAATCGCAGCCGCGAGGTTGTCGGCGTTTGCGCTGACGCCGGTCAGAGGTTCAGGGACCGGCGCGACGCCCCTGTCGTACAGCGGGTTGCCAGGAGCCGCTGCGCCGCCTTGGTCCGGGTCGAGCGCCGCGAAGTTGGCGAAGTACTGCAACGCGTTGTCATTGAAGTTGTCGATGCACTGGTAGACCCGCCAGCTCACCCCCGCGTTCTGCAGCGTCTCGGCGTACGTCGGCCACAACAGGTTCTTCTCGTCGCCGCCGTTGTACGCCGTGGAGTCGCTGAACTTCTGCTGGGCATCGATCGTGCCGCTCCAGTGGTAGGACCGATTCGGCCCCGTCGCGCTCAGCACCGAGCAGTGGTAGGCATCCCCGATCGTGTAGGCCTCAGCCAGCGCGTAGTGAAACGGGATGTCGTGGCGGTCGAGGTAGCCGAGCGTGATCAGCCGCGACTTCGCCGACACCCAGCCGTTCATCCAGCCGCCGGCCCACGCGCCGTGCTGGTCGTCCCAGTTGTGCGAGGTGCCGCTGTAGCCCTGCGCCCCGGCCGACGAGCTCGGCGGCTGGTGCCGCTCCGGGTACTTGGACGGGGGAGTCTCGGTCAAGTGCCACGGGTACTGCGTCGTGGTGAGCGGCGCACCCGGTGGGCTGGTCGGCTGCCGAAACACCGACAAACCCTCAGGAAGGGTGATCGTCGATCGGTCGCCGAAGCCGCGGACTCCGCGCATTCGGCCGAAGTAGTGATCGAAGCTGCGGTTCTCCTGCATCACGATCACGATGTGCTTGATGTCGCGCAGGTCGCCGTACAGCGGCAACGCGTCGTCACTCGGCGACTCAGCGGCGGCGACCGGCGGCGAGCCGATGCCCACCACCGCGGCGCCGGCCGCTACTGCTCCCGTTGCCAGAAACCTTCGGCGGGACAGGCGGGGCACCTGGGCATTGTCGCAAGTTGGGACCGCGACGTGGGCTTGCCACGGCGGCGTGCCGGCGTCGCTAACGCTGTGTTCAGGAATCCTGCGTAGCGTCTTTACGTGGCGGAGCCGCTTGGTACTGCGCAGCCTGGCCTTCTGGGTCCGCATTGGGGTGAGCTCCGGTTCAAGCAGCTCGGGTGGCAGCTGCTTCCGCTGCGCGGCTTTCTGGGTGTGACCTTCGCCTACGCGTCGCTGCAGAAGCTCGCGAATCCGAACTACTTCCATGCGAGCTCGCCCAGCTCATTCGTGTCGCAGACCCGGGCGCTCGAGGCGACGAGCCCGATTGCGCCGGTGTTGCGGCTGTCGCTCCATGCACCGGGACTCTTCGCGTTGCTGATCGCACTGGGCGAGCTGGCGGTCGGTCTCGGCATCCTCGCGGGGCTGTGGACGCGAGCCGCCGCGGTCGGCGGTGTCCTGCTGTCGCTGACCTTCTTCCTGACCGTCAGCTGGTCGACCACGCCGTACTTCTACGGATCCGACATCGTCTTCGTCTTCGCGTGGACGGTGTTCGCGTTGTGTGGCGCCGGCGGGGTGCTCTGCGTGGATGCTTGGATCGCCGCGCGTGCTGAGACGGTCCCGCGCTCACCGGGCACGGTGGATCCGGTACGACGCCATCTCGTCGTCGGCGCCCGGTCAGCGGCGCTGCTGGCCGTGATCGGCGGTGTGCTCGGCGGCGCGACGGCACTGGTCGGCCGCGCCGCGGGTGGCACCCGTCGCGGCGCGCTCTCCGGACCTCAGCTGAACCCGGTCACGCCCGACCCCACCGCATCAGGCGGGTCATCGCCGGCACCTGCTCGTCACCGCCGTTCAAAGCCGCTGCCCGGTACCTCACTCGGACCGGCGAATGCCGTGCCAGTTGGGGAGGGTCGGCAGTTCACCGATCCGGCGACGGGACGGCCCGCGTGGCTGCTGCGGCCCAGTGCGGCCAAGGTGACGGCGTTCTCGGCGGTGTGTACCCATGCCGGTTGCACGGTGAGCTACGAGTCGTCGTCGAACGAGTTCGTCTGCCCGTGTCACGGCGGCCGGTACGACGCGAGCACCGGCGCGGTCCTGGGCGGTCCACCGTCGTCACCGCTCACCCGGATCCGGGCCGAAGTCGTGAACGACGAGATTCGAGTCGACTGAGTGACGCGCCCCAGCGAAGCTCCCGGTGCCGGTGTGATCGGCGAGACGTTGCAAGCCGCGATCGGCCGAAACCATCGCGCCAACCCGGTCGCGCCCGGCACCGGCGGGCCGGCGGGCAACGCCAGCCTGACCGCGTGGATCGGACTCGTCCTGCTCGCGCTGTTCCTCGTCGAGTGCGCAACCCTGATCTCGATGAGCGGGCTGCTCGTCGTGCACATCTTCCTCGGCGCCTTCGTCGTGCCGCTGGTCGTGCTCAAGACCGCGACGACAGGTTGGCGGATGTTTCGCTACTACTCGCGGGAGCCTTACTACGTCGCCAGCGGTCCGCCGCCGGCGCTGCTGCGGGTGCTCGGGCCGCTCGTCGTACTCGGTGCGTTCGCGGTGGTGGGCACGGGACTGGCGCTGATTGCACTGGGATCGGCCTCGCGCGACCACTTGTTCAGCGTGCTCGGGTTCAGAGTCGACGCGGTCACCTTGCACCAGGCGGCCTTCGTGCTGTGGTTGTCAACGACCGGACTGCACGTCCTCGGCAGGTTCGTGCCGGCACTTCAGCTCAGTCGGCTCGCGCCGCCCACCGTAAGACCACGGCATGTGCCAGGGGCTCGCGCTCGGCTGGCGCTGGTCGGCCTGACCGGTGCGACGGCCACCGCGACCGGACTGCTCGTCGTGAACCTGTCCGGCTGGTGGCTCGGTTAGTGGTCTCCGGTGACCGCGAGGTAAGTCGCGATCGCGAGCGCCAAGGTGGCATTGACCTGCGCCGCGGCGAGTGTGTTGGCCTTCTCGGCTGAGGACTGCGATGCCGCGGTGTTGGACTGCGTCCGGGCACGGTCGAGGTGCAGCGCGAAGTCGGCTTTGGTGTATGGCTCAGGCATGACCGAACCGTAGCGCGGTCGGCGCGCTCGCCAGCGTTACTCGGCGAACTCCGGCATCACGTCGCGGGCGAACGCCTCCACGTTGCCCTCGCCCGAACCCGGCCATCCACATACGAGGTAGCCATAACCGGCATCACGCCACTTGGCCGCGTGCTTTCGTGCGGCGTCGAGGTCGTCGAGCGACAGTGAGCCGGCGCGCAGGATCGAGCCCGGGTCGCGCCCGGCCGCCTCAGCCAGCTGCGACAGCCGTGTGTTCGCCTCGTCCATCGACTTCGGCGTCCCGAACGAGTGCCACACGTCGGCGTACTTTGCGGCCAGCGGAAGGGTCCGCTTCGGTCCGGCGCCGCCGATCCAGATCGGTGGCCGCGGCCGCTGGACCGGCAGCGGCCGAAGGTAGGCCTGGTGGAGCGAGACCTGCTTGCCCGCGTAGTCGACGACCTCGCCGGTGTAGAGGCGGGTGACGATCTCGAGGGCGTCCTCGAGCAGGTCGAACCGCTCGCCGGTCGAGGGGAACGGGATGCCGAGCTCGGTGTGCTCCTTGTCGTACCACGCCGCACCGAGCGACAGCTCGAGCCGGCCGTGCGACGCGTGGTCGATCGTCAGCGCCTGCGACGCGAGGACTGACGGGTGGCGGTACGTCACGCCCGTCACCAGCAGGCCCAGCCGGATCGTCGAGGTGACGCCGGCAAGCGCCGCGAGCGTCGTCATGCCTTCGAAGGTCTCGCCGGGCCCGTCGCCGTACATCGGCTGGAAGTGGTCGAAGCCCCAGACCCCGTCGAACCCCAGCTGCTCGGCGAGCCGCACCCGCCTGACCAGCTCGTCCCACGACACTCGTTGCTGGGCGACATCCAGGCCGAATCTCATGATCCCAACCTATCGACGGCGTCGTCGCTTGTACCAATCGGTCCAATAGGATCCGCCCATGGACGTCGATGTCAGCTGGTGCGCGGTGCTCGAGCACCACGCGCGGCGCTCGCCGGACCACCCGGTAGCTGTCTTCGAGGGACGTACGACGACGTACGACGAGCTGGCGAGGAACGCAGCGGCCTTCGCCGGTGGACTCAGCGAACGCGGCGTCAGCGCCGGTGACGTCGTGGCTCTCCTGTCCTACAACTGCACGGAGTACCTCGAGTCGATCTTCGCGGTGAACCATCTCGGCGCGATCGCGATGCCGATCAACTGGCGACTCGCGGCACCCGAGATCCGCTACGTCCTCGAGCACTCCGGCGCGAAGGTCATCGTGTGTGACAGGGCGCTCGTTGAGGTCGCGGATGACGCGACGGCGGGGCTCGCCGCGGACTTGTTGAAGGTCTGCGTCACCGAGTCCGACCGTGCTGCTTGGGATTCGCTGCCGGCGATGCGGGCGACGGAGGTGCCGCGGGTCGCCGCGGCGCCCGACGACGTCCATCGACTCATGTACACGTCCGGTACGACTGGCCGCCCGAAGGGCGTGATGCTCACGCACGCCAACCTGGCGTGGAAGAACCTCGCCCATCTGGTCGAGTTCGGCTTCACGAGGGATGACATCGGGCTGGCATGCGGCCCGCTCTATCACGTCGGCGCGCTTGATCTCACGACGACGACGCTGATTGCGGCGGGAGCAACGACCATCATTCATCGGACCTTCGACGCCGCGTCGGTGGTCGAGGAGATCGAGCGCTCCCGCGTCACGACGGTCTGGCTCGCGCCGGCGATGGTCAACGCGATCATGGCGCTTCCCGGCATCGAGCAACGTGACCTGTCGTCGGTCCGGGTAGTCATCAACGGCGGCGAGAAGATGCCGATCCCGCTCATCGAGCGGATCCAGCGCGTCTTCTCTGCGGCCTGGTTTGCTGACGCCTACGGGATGACTGAGACGGTCTCCGGCGACACCTTTCTCGACCGCGACAGCATCATCACCAAGCTAGGAAGCGTCGGTCGACCATGTCTGCACCTCGAGCTCGACTTGTGGGACGTCGGCGGGCGCTCGGTGCCGGCCGGGGAGCCGGGCGAGATCGTGATGCGCGGCCCCAAGGTCTTCAAGGGCTATTGGCGCGATCCCGATGCCACCGCCTCCGCCTTCTCGGGCGGTTGGTTTCACAGCGGCGACATCGGTGTGCGCGACGAGGACGGCTACCTGTTCATCGTCGACCGGCTCAAGGACATGATCGTGTCAGGCGGCGAGAACATCGCAAGCTCGGAGATCGAACGAGTCCTCTACTCCCACGACGGTGTCGTTGAGGCCGCAGCCATCGGCCGGCCGGACGAGCGATGGGGCGAGGTTCCGATGGCGTTCGTCGTCCGCCGCGAGGACGTTGAAGTGAGTGCTGAGGACCTGTTTGCGCTGTGCCGCGAGCAGCTCGCGCCCTTCAAGATCCCGAAGGACATCCGCTTCATCGACGCGCTGCCTCGCAACCCGTCGGGCAAGGTGCTCAAGCGAGAGCTTCGCGAGCAGGCGAAGAAATAGACAAGGAGAGGCGACTGCCTCTCCACTTTCAAGATACAGCCGACCAGGGGGCTTGCCGCAAGCCCTGGGTCGTGCCTCACAATCGCCCGCTGTGCTTGCTATCGAAGTGTCTGACCTCACAAAGAACTACGGCGACGTCCAGGCCGTCCGAGACGCGTCGTTCGCCGTCGAGCCCGGCGAGGTGTTCGGGTTCCTCGGTCCCAACGGCGCGGGCAAGAGCACGACGATCAACATGCTCTGCACCCTCGCGAAGCCGACATCCGGAACGGCATCCGTCGGCGGCTACGACGTCGTCACGCAGCGCGACGACGTACGACGCCACATCGGTCTGGTGTTCCAGGAACCGACGCTCGACGTCTATCTCACCGGCGAGCAGAACCTTCGGATGCACGCGGAGCTGTACGGTGTCGATGCCGACCTCATTCCGGCTCGGATGCGGCAGATGCTCGACATGGTCGACCTCTGGGACCGCCGTAAGCAGGCGGTCCGCACCTACTCCGGCGGCATGCGACGCCGACTCGAGATCGCCCGCGGGCTGATGCACTCGCCGCGCGTGCTGTTTCTCGACGAGCCCACGATCGGTCTCGATCCCCAGACCCGGAGCTCGATCTGGAGCTACATCCGCGCTCTGCGCGAGGCGGAGGGGACCACGATCTTCCTGACGACGCACTACATGGAAGAGGCAGAGGTGTGCGACCGCATCGCGATCATGGACCGCGGCGAGATCGTCGTCCTCGACACGCCAACCGCGCTGAAGAAGAGTGTCGGGCGTCGCGCCAGTCTCGACGACGTCTTCATGCACTACACCGGGACTGAGATCAGGGATGGCTTCAGCACGTCCGGGGTGAATGTGAACCGAGAGATCATGCGCGCGATGACGAAGGGTGGTCGGGCGTGACGGTGGCAACCCCCGAGACCGTGGCGGTTCGGGTGCCGGTGCGGTCGTGGCGCTCCGAGGTCCGGGCCATGAAGATCGTCTGGCGGCGAGACCTCATCCGATTCGTGGGTGACCCGACGCGGATCCTCGCCTGGCTGATCCAGCCGCTGCTGTTCCTGTTCGTGCTCGGGACCGGGCTGCAGTCGCTGTCGTCGAGGTCGACGCACGGCGTGAAGCTGACGACGTTCGTGTTTCCCGGCGTGCTCGGAATGGTGTTGGTCTACAGCGCGATGTTCAGTGCCGCATCGTTCGTATGGGATCGCGAGCTCGGTTTCCTGCGGGAGCTGACGGTCGCCCCCGTCGGGCGCTCATCGATATTGCTCGGCAAGACGCTCGGCGGGATGACCATTGCGGCCAGTCAGGGTGTGATCGTCCTCGCGCTGGCCGGACTCGTGCAGGTGCCGTACCGGCCGGTCTTGTTGCTCGGAGTCTTCGGATTCCAGGTCCTGATCGCGTTTACGATCACGGCGTTCGGCGTCATGGTCGCCACGACGATCAAGCAGGCGCAGACGTTCACCAACGTCATGCAGATGCTCGTGATCCCGATGCTGTTCTTGTCGGGCGCCTTGTACCCGATCTCCGGGCTGCCGGCCTGGCTGGGTGTGCTGAGCAAGCTCAATCCGCTGACCTACACCGTCGACCCGATGCGCCGCATCGTGTTCTCCCACCTGCACATCTCGGCGGCTGCGCGCCACACGCTCGCGCCGGGCGTCACGTGGTGGGGATGGCATGTGCCGGTCCTGCTCGAGGCGGCGATGGTGCTTGTCATCGGGATCACGTCGCTCGGAGTCGCGGTCTTCAAGTTCACCCGAACCGAGTGAGGCCTAGGTGTACTGCCCAGGCAGGTTGGTCAACCTGGTGATTGGTGGGACCTTGCCGATGGCGGTGTGGCGCCGGTGATGGTTGTAGTGGTGGACCCAGCCTGGCAGAGCCTTGAGTCGGGCTGAGTTCGTCGGGTAGAACCGCCGAT
>DASZVL010000092.1:0-151054 GCA_035547035.1 Mycobacteriales bacterium
CGGCATGGTCGAAGAGACCACCACCGCCGCCAAGGAGATCAGCGTCGCCACCCAGCAACAACGATCCGCCTCCGACCAGGTCGTCGCAGCCATGACCCAGGTCTCCGACGTCTCCCGCCAATACGCCCAAGGATCCAAGCAGTCGGCCGCGGCCGCCGCCGAGCTGAACAACCTGGCGGCGGACCTCCGGGCCAGCATCGCTCAGTTCAAGGTGTCGTGACCGTCAGCTGACGAGCAGGGCAGGCAGCACGAACGTCCGCACGTAACGGCGCAGCTCCGCGTCGTCGCGGTCGCGATGACCCGGGACGACGAGCAGCGAGTGGATGACCCGTACGACGAACTCGACGGCGTCGTCGAGTCCGACCTGCGGTCGGACCAGACCCGCTTTGCGCGCCGCGTCGAAGTACGGCGAGATGAAGGCGCTGCACAACGCGTACGGCGCCGCCGCGTCGGCCGCGCTGAGCGCGCGGGACAGCGGCGCGGCGAGGAGGGCGGCGCGCCACGGCTCGCTGCGCATCCACTCGACCGCGCTCATGATCAGCTCGACGATCGAGTCACCGAGCGAACGCGCCGTCCGCAACCGCGCCGGTAGCTGCGGCAGGAGCTGCTTGGCGGAAGCGAGCAGGGCCGCGAGAACGATCTCGTCCCGGCCACCGGGGAAGTAGCGGTAGACGCTGGCCCGGGAGATGCCCGCAAGCCGGGCGACGTCCTCGACGGTCGTCTTCGCCACGCCGTACTGCGCGAAACACCGCTCCGCGGCGTCGACGACCCGGTCTCTGGCGGCGAGCAACGACGCGACGTCGTCCGTAGCCAGCGACGAGGTCATGGCCGAATCGTACCTGAGACAAAAGACTTGATATGTTTCATGTCTCAGACAAGCAGCACGGCATGGAGAGGTCGGCGATGGATCTTCGCGCGCTGGCGAACGGCCCGAAAGAAGCGATCAAGGAAACCTGGATCAAGTCGGTCGGCGCCGACTCCCTGCCCGGGGTGCAGTTCACCGAGCCGGCCGGCGACCCTGGCCTCTACGGACCCGGCAGCTCGATCTGGTACGTCCACTCCGACGTTGCCACGCTGGTCGGCGGTCTGTCCGGCCTCCTGCTGGGCGCGTTGCACCAGCCCACGATGCACGGGACCAACCAGCACTCGTCGTACACCGCAGACCCGCTCGCCCGACTCGGTCGCACGGCGTCGTTCGTCAATGCCATGACCTGGGGGGCGATGCCCGTCGTCGACAAGACCTGCGACATGGTCCGCAAGATGCACAAGCTGGTGGTCGGGACGATGCCCGACGGCCGCCCCTACTCGGCCAACGCCTCCGAACAGCTCGTGTGGACGGCGATGACGCAGTCGCACAGCATCATGCGGGCGCACCTTCGCTACCACCCGAAGCCACTGTCCGGGGCCAGGATCGACGAGTACTACGCGCAGTACGCGCAGTTCGCGATCAAGCTCGGCGCCGACATCCCGGTGCCGTCGAGCCGCACCGAGATCGACGACTACTTCAACGAGATGCGGCCACTGCTGACGTTCGCCGAGGAGACCGCGGAGCTGGTCGACTACTTCCGCAAGCCGATCGGTCCGGATCCGGTCGCCAAAGCGTCGAGCGTCATCATCATGCGCGCCGCGCTCGACACCATGCCGGGCTGGGCGCAGCGGCTCTACGGCATCCGCAGCGCCAGCAAGGTGTCGGTCGTGCCGAAGCGGATCGACACGATCGCGACCCGCAACGCGGCGAAGCTCGTGCTCGGCGTCTTGCGCTGGGGAATCGAGGAGCCTTTGATCCAGATCGAGGCGCGGCAGCGGAGCGAGGCGCTTGCCCCGTTGTCCGCCTCGGCCTGACCGCTACCTGACGTTCCTGCCCTTGGCGTTCTGCAGGTACCAGTAGCCGCCGAACGAGTGGACGCCCTCGCCCGAGGTGTCGCCCGGTTTGCTGTCGCCGGCGTAGTAGTACAGCGGCTTGCCGTAGTAGGTCACCTGGTGGTTCGCGGTCTGGCCGAGCTTGGCCGAGTTGACACCCGCGCCCGCGCGCGGCTTGCCGCTCGTCATCAGCGGCGGCCAGCCGTAGCGGCACAGCGCATTGCAGTGCGACGCGTTCCTGCCGTCTGCCGTGAGGTCGTACAGCGACTTGCCGTCAGGGCCGACCAGAACCCTGCCGTGCGCGGTCTTCCCTAGCTTGACCTTCGTCCCCGAGCTCGCAGCCGGTCGATGCGCCACCGCGCCGGCCACCTCCGGCGACGCCAGCCCCGCCAGCCCGCACACAACCGTCGCCGCCACCGCCAGCCGAATCTGCTTCACCACAACTAACCTGACGGACAGGCGCTCCGCGCGGTTCAACGGGGAGGATTGAGCACTCGTGATCGAAGCGCGCGGCCTCACCAAGCGGTACGGCGACACGATCGCGGTCGACCAGCTGACCTTCGCCGTCCAGCCAGGTGTCGTGACGGGGTTCCTCGGCCCGAACGGCGCCGGCAAGTCGACGACGATGCGACTGATCCTCGGTCTGGACACGCCGACCTCGGGCGAGGTGACCGTCGGAGGCCGGCCGTACGCCGCGCACCCCCGGCCACTTACCGAGGTCGGGGCGCTGCTCGAGGCGCGGGCGGTGCACGGCGGCCGCAGCGCCTACAACCACCTGCTCTGGGTGGCGCAGAGCAACGGCCTGCCGCGCAGCCGGGTGGGACAGGTCCTCGAGCTCGTGGGCCTCACCGAGGTGGGACCGAAACGCTCGAAGGGCTTCTCCCTCGGCATGGGGCAACGGCTGGGCATCGCGACGGCGCTCCTCGGCGACCCCAAGGTCCTGCTGCTCGACGAGCCGGTCAACGGGCTCGACCCCGAGGGCATCCTGTGGGTCCGCAACCTGCTCAAGCACTTCGCATCGGTCGGCAAGACGGTCATGGTGTCCAGCCACCTGATGAACGAGATGGCGCTGACCGCCGACCGACTTCTCGTGATCGGCCGCGGCAAGCTGATCGCCGACGCAACGACGGCGGACCTGATCGCGCAGTCCGGGACCAACATCGTTCGGGTCCGCACCCCGCAACCAGACGCCCTGATCGCGGCGCTGCGACGGGACGGGATCGCCGCGGAGCGCGACGCCGACGGGTCCCTGACGGTCCCGAGCACGACCACCGAGAACGTGGGCGAGATCGCGGCCGCCAACCAGGTGGTTCTCCACGAGCTGTCACTCCAGCAGGCGAGCCTCGAGGCCGCTTTCATGGCGCTGACCGAGCAGGCAGTCGACTTCCATGCGATCGACCAGCCACCAAGCGCTACGAATGCGATTCCCGGATGGGAGCACGGCCGGTGATCGACATCTCGCTGTTCCGCAATGTGCTGGCATCGGAATGGACGAAGCTGCGGTCGGTGCGCTCGACGTACTGGTCGATCCTGATCGCGATCATCCTCGGAATCGGGCTCAGCGCCGCGATCTGCGCCGGTACTGCTGCGTCATACTCCGACTTCTCCCTGCACGACCGCCTCACCTTCGACGCGACCGCCATCAGCACCTCGGGATTGTTCTTCGCGCAGCTCGCGCTTGGCGTCTTCGCCATCGTGACGATGACGGCGGAGTACAGCACTGGCTCGATCCGGGCGACGATGGCAGCAGTGCCACGGCGCGGCTACGTCCTTGCAGCCAAGGCCGTAATGGTCGGCGCGCTGTCATCCGTCGTTGCGATCGGGATCGCCTTCGCGGCGTTCGGAATCGGGCAGCTGATCTTCGCCCGACACGGTCTCAGCGTCGGGTTGGCCGACCCGGGGGTCTTCCGGGCCGTGGCAGGAAGCGGCCTCTACATCGGCGGGCTGGTGCTGCTCGCGCTCGGCCTCGCGACGATCATCCGGCACACCGCCGGTGCCATCACCGCGCTCGTGGCCATCGTCTTCATCGTCCCCGTGGTGAGCAACCTGCTGCCCGCCTCGTTGCAACACGAGGTTTCGCGCTACCTGCCGGCAAACGCGGGCAGCGCCATCACGGCGACTGTCAACGTCCCTGAGCTACTGACTCCGTGGGTCGGGTTCGCGGTGTTCCTCGGCTGGGCCGCGCTGTCCCTCGGAGTCGGCTGGTACCTGCTTCGCACCAGAGACGTGTAGCGGCGAACCCGTTTCCGATGTTTGGGCAGCGGGCGAGGTGACGGAGGTGTCTGAGGCTTCGGCGGCACCTTCTCGTCCCCACACGGCTTTGTCGCTGGAGCGCAGCTGCCACGGGACGCTGGTCACCATCACACCCGGTTCGAACAGCAGTCTCGCCTTCAGCCTCAGCGCGCTCTGGTTGTGCAGCAACTGCTCCCACCACCTGCCGACGATGTACTCCGGGATGAATACGGTGACGACGTCTCGCGGCGACGACTGCCGCTGCTCGCGGAGATAGCGCAAGAGCGGTCGCAGGATCTCGCGGTACGGCGAGTCGAGGACGACGAGCTTTTCGGGTACCTCGTAGTCATTCCAGCGGCGCATCAGGTCGTTGACGTCGTCCTGGTCGAGGTTGATCGTGACGGCAACCAACGTGCTCGGCCGGGTCGCACGGGCGTACGCGAGAGCGCGCATCGTCGCGAGATGCAACCGGGATACGAGCACGACGGCGTGATTGCGCGACGGCATCGTCGGTCGCTGTTCTGGCCGGAAGTCGAGCTCCTCCGAGACCGACTCGTAGTGGCGGTGTATGCCACGCATCGTGAAGTACAGAGCGACCATCGCCACGATCGCGATCCACGCACCGTGAACGACTTTTGTGTAGAGCACGACGACCAGAACAAGTGCCGTCGCGACAGCCCCCGTCACGTTGATCCCGCGCGACACCTGAATCTTGCGGCGATGCTCACCGGTTGTCCCGACCAGCAGCTTGGTCCAGTGCTTCACCATGCCCGCCTGGCTGAGGGTGAACGACGTGAAGACGCCGATGATGTAGAGCTGGATCAGCTTGTCGATGTTCGCGTCGAAACCGACGATCAGTGCCGTCGCGAGGCCCCCGAGGATCAGGATGCCGTTGCTGAACACCAGCCGATCTCCCCGGTTGTGCAGCTGACGCGGCAGATAGCGATGGTGGGCGAGGATCGATGAGAGTCCGGGAAACCCGTTGAACGCCGTGTTCGCCGCGAGGATCAGGATCGCCGCGGTTGATGCCTGATAGAGGAAGAAGAAGAGGTCGTGCCCTCCGAACGCAGCAGCGGCGACCTGCGAGATGACGGACGGGTTTCCACTCGCCTGCGCCCTAGCCTTCACACGCAGCGCGAGCACGGTGATGCCGACGAACATGCTGATCGCCAGCCCACCCATCATCGACAGCGTCAGCGCGGCGTTGCGTGCCTTCGGCTTACGGAATGACGGCACACCGTTGCTGATCGCCTCGACACCCGTGAGCGCCGTGCAGCCGGACGCGAAGGCGCGCAGCGCAAGCAGCCAGGTCGCAACGCCCCCCACCGCAACGGTCCGGCGCAGGTGCTGGTGCGCGGTCGACGCGTGCGGCAGGTGTCCGGTTGCGCCACGCAGGATCGCGACCGCGAACATCAAGAACGTCAACACCACGAACGAGTACGTCGGGATTGCGAACAGCCGGCCCGATTCGCGAACTCCCCTGAGATTCGCCAGCACGAGTAGGACCACGAAGCCGACCGACAGCTCGACCGCGTACGGCGCCAACGAGGTCGCGGCACTCGTGATGGCGACAACGCCCGACACGATCGAGACGGCGACCGTCATGACGTAGTCGACGAGCAGCGCGCTTGCCGCAACCAGCGCCGCACCCGGCCCGAAGCTGTCGAGGCTCACAGCAAACGCGCCGCCACCGGTGGGATATGCGTAACAGGTCTGCCGGTACGACATGACGACGACGAAGAGCAGCAGGGCCACAGCGACCGCCACCCACTTGGCCATGGAGAGGTAGGCAAGGCCGCCGGCGGCGAGCACCAGGACGATCTCCTCAGTTGCGTATGCGACCGAGGAAATCGGGTCGGAGCAGAAGACCGGCAGCGCGATCCACTTCGGCAGCAAGGTCTCATTCAGCTGCGTGCTACGCAGTGGGCGCCCAACCAACAGGCGTTTCAACCCGGCAACCGGTGTGGTCACGTCCGGAGAGGCTAGAAGCGCAGAACCCTCGGCGGCGTAAGGAAAACATCAATATCGCGGTGCCACCCGTCAAGATTCCGTCAAGACGCTCGACGGAGCCGAAGAGCGCGTCTTGACTCGGCTCGTGACGCGCTTCTACCGCGTCCCCCTCGACTTCGACTGGTCGACGTTAGACGGCCTCGAGGGCCTGGAGGACGATTCGCTCGTGCGAGCATTACCAGTCCCGTCGCTGCTGCCTCGCGAGCTCGCCGAGGCGATTAGTCGCCGACGCCGAGTCCTTAGCCTTGCGCTTGGAGCGATCACGCTTCCCGTGATGACGGTCGTGCTCTCCGCAAACCGCCAGCACCTCAGCCTCGACGATGTCCTACTGCTCTACCTCGTGACCGTGCTCGCGATCACGATGGTTGGCGGGTTCTGGCCCGCGCTGCTCGCTGCGATCGCTGCCAGCCTGATCGTCAACTGGTTCTTCACGCCGCCGCTCCACACGTTCACGATCGATGCGCCGCAGAATCTCTTCGCGCTCTTGCTGTTCGTGACTGTTGCCGTCACCGTCAGCAGCGTCGTGCACCTGGCAGCAAGACGGGCCGCGCTCGCCGGTCAAGCGGAGGTCCTCGCGGCCGGCAACCGGCTGCGAACCGCCCTCCTTACAGCAGTCAGCCACGAGCTCCGCACTCCACTCGCGGCCGTGAAGGCGAGCGTCAGCAGCCTTCGCCAGACTGACGTCCAGTGGTCAGAGGACGACCAGGCCGAGCTGCTAGCGACGATCGAGGAGAACGCCGACCGGCTCGACGAGCTGATCGCGAACCTGCTCGACATGAGTCGAATCCAGACCGGATCACTTCAGCCGATGCTTCGACCGACATCGGTCGAGGAGATCGCCCCGCTGGCCGCACACGGGCTCGACGGCGAGAAGATCGACTTCGACATTCCGGACGACCTGCCCCTGATCGCGACAGACCCCGGCCTGCTCGAGCGCGCCATTGCCAACCTCATCGGCAACGCCGTCCGCTACTGCCCGCCCGGCATTCCGACACAGCTCGTGGCACGCAGCGAGGACGGGCACGTCCGCCTCGACGTCGTCGACCACGGTCCGGGCGTCAGGCCGGATATGAAGGAGCGCATGTTCGAGCCCTTCCAGCAGCTCGGTGACCAGCGCAGCGCCGATGGCGCGGGGCGCTATCTCGACGGAGTGGGACTCGGACTCGCCGTTGCGCGCGGCTTTGTCGAGGCGATCGGCGGGTCACTCGTGGCACTCGATACGCCAGGCGGTGGGCTCACCATGCGGATGACACTCCAAGTTGCCTGCCAGGCGCCGTGACCTCGGTCCTGGTGGTCGACGACGAGGCATCGATCCGGCGCGCACTACGAATCACACTCGCCGCTCGCGACTACACGGTGCACACGGCCGAAGATGGACGCTCCGGCCTGAAGGCGGCCGCAAGTCATCGTCCCGACGTACTCATCGTCGACCTCGGGTTGCCCGACATGGAGGGCGTCGATGTGATCCGCGGCCTTCGCGGATGGTCGCAGGCGCCGATCATCGTGCTGTCGGCACGCGAGCGCGAACACGACAAGGTCGACGCGCTGGACGCCGGCGCCGATGACTACGTCACGAAGCCGTTCGGGATGGACGAGCTACTCGCGCGCCTGCGCGCCGCAACCCGGCGTGCGGCGTCGGCGGCCCCTGATGAGCCGGTGGTGGCAACCGAGCATTTCACCGTCGAGCTCGCGGCCAAGCGCGTCACGAACCCGTCGGGTGGTGAGATCCGGCTGACCCCCACCGAGTGGGAGATCGTCGAGATGCTGGTCCGCAGCGACGGCAAGCTCGTCACCAGCCGGCAGATCCTCACCCACGTCTGGGGCGAGGGATACCTTGCCGAGACGCACTATCTGCGCGTGTACCTCGCGCAGATCAGGCGAAAGCTCGAGCCTGACTCGTCTCGCCCCCGGTACTTCCGCACCGAGCCCGGAATGGGCTACCGGTTCCTGTCGAGGAGCTAGCGCAGGTGCTCGCGCTGCGAGCAGGCCGGCCACGGGCTCCAGCCGGCGTGGGAGTACAGAACGTACGCCGCGTGGTCCTGCAGGTCCGGGGCCGCCTGGTCCGGCCGCCCGCTCATGCCCAGGTTGTGCCAGGTCTGCAGGGCGAACTGGTAGGCGCCGTAGTAGCCGTTGCCGGTGTTGTCCCGGTAGTTGTTGCTGGATTCGCACAGGCGCAGCCGGTAGAAGTCTCGCTTGAGCTCCGGCGACATGCTGTCGCCGGACTCGTGCGAATGCTTCCGCGCGCTCGCGTGCCGCGCCTGCTCGGCGTGGACACGGTGACGCCCCCCGCCCGGGTTGATGGCGGCAGCCGGCCCGGCGCCGGCGAACATCGCCGCAACCACCCCCGCCGCAACGACGGTCGAGCCGCTGATCCGGCGCGACGTACAGAGCGGACGGAGATGCTGCGTCCTGGTCGGCTCATTCGAGATACCGGCCTGCACGAGACCCTTTTTTCTCGGACGCCTGCGAAGTTAGCTGTCGGGTTCGGACGCGAGTTGTTCGCCCGGTGCGCTTTCACGCACTTCACCCCAAGGGCTCCAGAAGAGCCCGGGTCGTACGGGTCCTCCGCTCCCGCCGTACCGATCAGGTCGGCTAGTACGTCTCGGCTGGCGGGATTCGGCGTCCGATACGTACGGTTCGTCCGTTTTGTGACGATCCACAAATGACTCTAGCGGTGTCACAAGATTGCCGCCAGGCACCTGGCCCCAGATTGTTGATCAAAAGGACTGTGACGGGTCCCAGCGCCGCCGGTCGCGGCCGACGCCTAGAGTCCCGCGCATGACTGCTGTCACAGCGGCCACGCTGGCGCGTAAGGCCCACCGCACCCTCGAGCCGCTGCACACCTGCTGCTACTTCGCACCCGAGATGGGCGAGGCCTACGCCGGCGCCGGCGCGAAGGGCACGATGCGGGCGTACTTCGCGGTGCGCTCGGCACCGATGGGCATCGTCCCGGTCGAGGTCGTGGTTGCGACTTTCTACAACTTCGCGCCGCATCTGGTCGCGCAGGCGATCCCGTCGGTCTGGCAGTCGACGTCACCGGAGGCGCTGCTCAGCGCACGCTATGCGGGGGTCGACGCCGCCTATCGCCGGATGCTCGGCGACAGCGTCGTCGACTCAGCCGCCATGGCCGAAGCCGCCGAGCTCGCCCGGGAGGCCACAACGGTGCTGTCCGGGCTCGGCCGGCCGCTGTTCGCCGGTCACGCCGCGCTGCCGTGGCCGGAGCCCGCGCACCTACAGCTGTTCCATGCGCAGACCCTGCTCCGCGAGCACCGCGGCGACGGTCACATCGCCGCGCTGACAGTCGCGAACCTCGACGCGATCGCGGCACTCGTCACCCACGTCGCGAGCAATGTCGGCGTGTCCGAGGCGATGATCCGGGCGACCCGCGGCTGGACCGACGACGAGTGGGATGCCGGTGTCGCCCGCGTCGGCGCGCGGGGCCTGGTGAGGGATGGCTCGCTCACCGAAGCCGGGGTGGCCCTGCGCGACCAGATCGAGGCGCAGACCGACGCGGCCGCGGCAGCGCCGTACGAACACCTCGGGGAAGATCGAGTCGCGCGCCTGCGAGAGCTCGCCCGGCCCTGGTCGACCACGATCGCCACGGAACTGTTCGGAGGATCCCGATGACCACAAGCCTTCACGGAAAGGTCGCCTGGATCACCGGCGGCGCACAGGGGTTCGGCGCCGCGGTCGCGCGCCGCCTCGCCTCACAGGGCGTGCAGGTAGTCGTATCGGACGTCAAGCGCGAGGCCGGCGAGGCGACCGCGGCCGACGTGGGCGGCGACTTCGTCGAGTGCGACGTCAGCACGTACGAGGCCTGCCAGGCCGCCGTCGCCGCCGTGATGGAGCGCCACGGGAAGCTCGACATCGCGTTCCTCAACGCCGGCATCACCACCGGCTGCAGCCTTGCCGACGACTTCGACCCTGCGCTGTATCGCCGGGCGATGGGGGTGAACATCGATGGCGTCGTGTACGGCGCAGCCGCTGCGTTCGCGGCGCTCCGCGCCGACGGCGGCGGCGACCTGATCGCGACCGCGAGCCTCGCCGGGCTCACCGGAACCGCTTTCGACCCCGTGTACGGCGCCAACAAGCACGCCGTGGTCGGCCTCGTCCGCGCAATCGGTGACGACTGGCCCAACCACGGCATCCGCGTCAACGCGCTGTGCCCCGGCTTCGCCGACACCGAGATCGTCACCGAGATCCGCCCGATGCTCGACCAGATGGGCATTCCGCTGATCGAGGTGGAGCGGGTGGTCGACGCCTTCATGGCGGCCCTCACCTCGGGCCGTTCCGCGGAGTGCTGGTACATCCAGCCCGGCCGCGAACCCGAACCGTTCCGGTTCCGCGGCATCCCGGGACCGCGGACCGTCGAGTAGCCACGGCTCGAGGAATAGTTGCTTCTGCAACTATGTTGTCACGGCTGACAGACTCGCCTGAGGAGGCCACGATGCCCGCCGTCACAGTCGCTGACCCGACCACTCTCGAACGGGTCCCGGTGATCGACCCGACGCTGGCGACGCCGCGACCGGTGAAGAGCGTGACAACCGCACCCAGCGGCTTCGAGGGCGAGGGCTTCCCGGTACGCCGCGCCTTCGCCGGCGTCGAGCTCTCCGACCTCGACCCGTTCATTCACATGGACCAGATGGGCGAGGTCGAGTACGCGCCGGGCGAGCCGAAGGGCACGCCCTGGCACCCGCATCGCGGCTTCGAGACGGTGACCTACATCATCGACGGCACCTTCGAGCACGCCGACTCCAACGGTGGCGGCGGCGTCATCACCAACGGAGACACCCAGTGGATGACCGCGGGCGGCGGAATCCTTCACATCGAGAAGCCACCGGAGGCGCTGGTCGCCAGCGGCGGGCTGTTCCACGGCATCCAGCTCTGGGTCAACCTCCCCAAGGCCGACAAGCTCATCGCGCCGCGGTACCAGGACCTTCGCGCCGGTCAGGTCGCGTTGCTCGCATCCCCGGACGCCGGATCGCTGGTCCGGGTGATCGCCGGCGAGGTCGCCGGCCACGCCGGGCCAGGGTCGACGTACACGCCCATGACCATGGTCCACGCAACGGTCTCCCCCGCAGCCACGCTCACACTGCCGTGGCGCGAGGACTTCAACGCGCTGGGGTATGTGCTGTCAGGCCGCGGCACCGTGGGACCGGAAGGCATTCCGGTCAGCGGCGGCCAGCTTGCCGTGTTCGGCCCGGGCGGGTCGATCACCGTGTCGGCCGACCCCCGCCAGGACGCCCGCCACGCCGCCGGTCTCGACGTGCTCCTGCTCGGCGGTGCGCCCATCCGCGAGCCGCTCGCCTGGATGGGTCCGTTCGTGATGAACACCAAGGCCGAGGTGCTGCAAGCCTTCGAGGACTTCCAGCACGGCAAGCTCGGTACGATCCCGGCGGTCCACTGAGGGTTTCGCGCTGCGCGCGACGCGTTCGCATGTGACATACGTGTCGTGAAATGCGACAACTGTGTGACATGGGGGTCGTGAATCACGACACCTGTGTGACATGCGATCACCGAGCCCCGAGGTGCGCGACAACCCGAAGGAAGTCGCGGCGCTAGGCGACCTCGTGCAGCAGCCCGGTGGCGACGTCGAACACGAAGCCTCGGATGTCGCTGGTGTCACGCAGGTAAGGCGTGGCGCGCAGCGCGGCGACAGACGCGACCACGTCAGCGTCGACATCCGCGAACGTCCCCGGCCGCCAGGACGGCGGGGTGCCGGCGTCGGCCGTGAGCTCGGCGACGAACTCGTCCTGGTCGAGGTTGAGCAGACCGCAGTCGGTGTGGTGGATCACGACGACGGCGGCGGTCTGCAGCCTTCGCTGGCTGATCGCGAGCGAGCGGATGACGTCGTCGGTGACGATGCCGCCCGCGTTGCGGATCACGTGTGCCTCGCCGAGATCGAGGCCCAGCATCGCGTGGACGTCCATGCGCGAGTCCATGCACGTCACGACTGTCAGGTGCCGTGACGGTACGACGGGCCGGGGACCGTCGTACTTGTCGGCGTAGCGGACGTTGAAGCCAACGAGCTCGTCTGCAGCTGAGGACACGTCTCGCGACGTTACTAGAGCGACTTCACGGACACCGGGCCGGAGGCGCTCGGGCCTCTCCCCGCGGCACTTCTCGCCGCCACCGACGCGGTGTAGTCGCCGCTCTTGATCCCTGAGAACGACGCGGTCAACGTCGCGGCATCGGTCTTGACGGCCTGGCCGCCCGGCGACAAGGTCACCCGGTATCCCGTCACCGCGGCGGCGCCGGCGACCGATGCGGGGGCCTTCCAGGTGACGGTGACCGTGTGAGCGTTCGCCGTCGCCGCGACGCCGGTAGGAGCTGCGGGGAGCGGAGTCGGACGGAACCAGGCGCTGCGCAGCCCGAACGCGGCCGCGAAGGCGCCGCCGCTCATCGCCTTGGTTGCGTTGCTGCCGACCACGGACACGTTGGTCACCCGCCCACCCCAAGCGCCGTGGCCGTCCCGGCCGGTGATGTCGAGCTGCTGCAGCGTGCCGACAGACGGGAACGCCGACTGGACCGCCGCCGCGGTGAGTGTGGTCGACCACAGGTGCGAGCTGTTCGGCACCTCGCCGTCGTACGGATCGCGCCTGGCCGGCAGGTACGCCTGGCCTCCCGAGACCGTCCAACCGCCGTCAGCCGAGGAGTACTGCGCGAAGATCGGTGCGCCCGTCGAGTCGACGATCACCTCACCGGCGGTGTCATGGACCGCAGCATCGGTCGTCGCGGTCTCGGCGCCGTACCCGCCGTACGCCTGGTCACGGGTGTCGCCGTCGATGTCGTACCAGGAGGCCTTCGGGTTCGCGATCGCGCGCCACGCGTATGTGCGCGCCGCGACGGCCTGCGCCTGCAGCGCCGCGGCCGTCCACGTGGCAGGCATCTCCGACGCAACGACCGAACGGAGATAGGACTCCACGAGTACGACGTTGACGACCTGCAACGACTTCGTCGGCAGCTCCGCGACCAGCTCACCGCGGTAGCGGACGGTCTTCGTAGCGGATCCGTTGGGCTCGACCACCGCGATGAGTGCCGCCGGGTCGCTCACGGATGCGTAGCTGCCGAGGTTGGCAGTGACGACCGACCAGCCCTTGGCGGAGTGCGCACGCAACGAAACCACGCCGGCGGACTTGCGCAGCCGCCACAGGTCGATCGGATCGCCCGCGCCCGTCTGGGTCGGCAACACCTGCGCGGCGCCGGTCTGCGGGGTGACCGTCAGGCCGTCGGCCGGGTCGAACTCGAGATAGCCCTTCGCCGGCGCGTCCGCCGCGGTCAGCAGCACGCGCAGCTCCTGCGTCACAGGCTCCGTCGCCAGCGTGGTGTGCGGGTAGTAGAAGTGCAGGATCTGGTTGCTCGAGAGGTCCGCGACCTTCGCCGCGCCGTACGCGCCCCACTGCGACAGGCCATGCCCATGACCGAAGCCACGACCCTGGATCGTGAAGCTGCCGCTGGGCGGCACCGGATACACCTCGTTGACCGCGGGCGGCGGCGTGTCGCCCTGCGCGGCGAGCGGCACCAGGATCGACGCTGCGGCCACGCCCAGCGCCACGGCCAGTCGCGATCGGGGCACAACCAACCGTAGGCACATCCGAGGCCGGATCTGCCAACCGACAGGCCGAGAGCAGCGTCCTTAGAAATGCTTCAGCATCCGCGCCCTATCATCGACAGTCACTGATCAGGTCCGTCGCGGCCTGCAAGAAGGAGCCTTCGCTTGACGACGCCCCCGGGCTCTGGGGACTCACCGACCTCGGGATCCGGCGACACCTCGCTGCCCGAGAGCATCCTGCCGCCCACGTACACGTCGCAGCGTTCGACGCCGACGTGGGCGCGGGTTCTCAAGTGGACGGCCGGATCGCTGGCCGTGATCGTGCTGCTTGCCGCCGGGTTCGTCGTCGGCGACTACTTCTACATCAAGAGCAAGATCCACACCGCCCCGATCGCGCGCACCTCGGCGGCCCCTCCGAAGCTCGTCGCGAAGGCAGAGAACTTCGTGCTGATCGGGTCCGACACCCGAGCCGGCGCCAACGGTCACGGCACGGGTGGCGCGAAGGTCGCGGGTGCGCGCTCCGACACCACGATCATCCTGCACATCTCGGCGGGCGCCTCGGGCGCGACCCTGATCAGCATCCCGCGCGACTCCTACGTGCAGATCCCCGCCTGCATCGTCGGTCCGAACGGCCAGAAGTCCGCGCCCGAGATGAACAAGTTCAACGCGGCGTACTCCATCGGCGGTGAGTACAACAACAAGTACGCACCGAGCTGCACGATCGAGACGATCGAGAGCCTGACCGGGCTGCACATCGACCACTACGCGGTCGTCGACTTCGTCGGCTTCGAGCACATGGTCGAGAAGCTGGGCGGGGTACGGATGTGCGTCACCCATCCGCTGGTCGACCCGATCGTCAACGAAGGCAACGGCGTCTTCCACGGCAGCGGCCTCGACCTGCCGGCCGGCCCGCACGTCGAGATCAACGGGCAACAGGCGCTCGACCTGATGCGTGCTCGTTACAACCTCGACGGTGGCGGCGACCTCCCGCGCATCAAGCGGCAGCAGCAGTTCGCGGCCGCCATGATCCGCAAGGCGACGAGCACCAGCCTGCTGGTCAACCCGTTCAAGCTGCAGAGCTTCCTCGTCACAGCCGCGAGCTCGTTGACGACCGACGGGTTCGGGTTCGGCACGATGAAGCGGCTCGCCAGCGCGCTGCATGACGTCGGCGCGGGCGGTGTCCACCTCCTGACGGTGCCCAACCTCACCGACCAGCCCGGCCTGCCGTACGGCGACGTCGAGTGGGACCCGACCAAGGCGCCGGCGTTGTGGGCCGCGCTGCGCCACGACCGGCCGCTGCCCGGCACGCAGTCGCCGTCACCTAGCCCGACCGCGAGCGTGTCGCCGTCGCCGACGCCGACCGGCCCGGCACTGGTCGTCCCGCCCAGTGACATCTACGTCACGGTGAAGAACGGCGCCGGCAAGCCTGGCCTCGCGCACACAGTGGCCGCCCAGCTGACCGCGCAGGGCTACCACGTGCTCACCGTCACCGACGCCGACCGCGACACCTACACGAGGACCGAGATCCACTACGGCAGCACCAAGGTGCAGTCCTCGCAGACCGTGGCGGCCGCCTTCCCGGGGTCAAAGCGGGTCGCGGACCCGACGGCAGGCACCTCGATCACGGTGATCGTGGGCAGCGACTTCACTCAGGTGCAGCCCGTGACGATCAGCGGCGCCGCAACGCCGACTCCCAGCGCAACGCCGACGATCCCCTCGATCTCGGCCGCGAAGCCCGGCTGTCTGAGCTGAGCACACGGAGGCGGCCTTGCTACTCCTCGGCGGGCCGCCACGACGTCAGAAAGCCGGTGGCCCACGACATGTGCATGGTGACCAGGACGACCGGCTCGAGCAGCTTGGCCTTCAACGGCAACCCGCGTCCGATGGCCACCGCGCCCACAGCGACGAGAGCGAGATAGCCGAGCGGCAGGGTCAACCCCCACAGCGACACGAACGTTGACACAACGATCCCTGCGATCACTCCCAGCAGCGCCGTCGGAGGTGCGAGATAGCGAAGGTTGACCGAACCGCGATGGGTTCGCGCCACGTGCCGCCGCCAGCGCCCGTAGTGGAAGTACTGCTTGGCGAGCAGACGCAGCGAGCTGCGCGGCCGGTAGGACACGGACAGCGTCGGGGAGAACCACACCAGGCCGCCGCTTTCGCGGATCCGGAAGTTCATCTCCCAGTCCTGCGCGCGCGCGAACGTCTCGTCGTACCCGCCGACCCGCTCCAGCGCCGTACGCCGGAAGACGCCCAGGTAGACGGTGTCTGCCGGGCCTTCGGTCCCTCCGACGTGGAACGGCGCGTTGCCCACGCCGATCTTGCTCGTCATCGCGTGCGCCACCGACTGCTCGAAGTCGGTGACTCCGCGCGCGGACATCAGGCCGCCTACGTTGTCGGCGCCGGTCTCGTCGAGCAGCTCGACCGCCCGCCGCAGGTATCCGGGCGGCAGCAGCGAGTGCCCGTCCACCCGGGCGATGATCGGATGCCGGCTCTCCCCGATCGCAAGGTTCAGGCCGTTGGGCGTGCGGCCGGTAGGGCTCGGCACGGTGTGCACGCGGGCGTCGGCAGCCTGGAGCGCCGCCGCGACCTGGTCGGTCTTGTCGCGGGACGGGCCGAGGGCGAGCACGAGCTCGAGCTCGCCGGGGTAGTCCTGATCGAGCACCGAAGCGACGGCCGCCCGCAGGTGTCGCTCCTCGTTCAAGACCGGCATCACGACCGAGACCCCAGGCCAGCTCCGGGTGGTCGTGCTCCGCGCGCCAATCGGGTCTGCCATCGCGCGGCACGCTACCGCGTGGCATGTCTCGAGACCGCGAGGCCCGCCCTAGCATCAATGTGCGGTTCGCCCGCAACGTCACGATCGTCCGGAGGTTCGTCAACGTGACCGAACCCCCCGAGGATCAGCCGGCGCCTCGACGACAGCTCCCTCCGGAGCTAGACCCACGCCGTCCGGCCAGTCGCAAGGCGCCAACGCGCCCGGCTCCAGCGCGCAACGTCACCACCCCTGGCGAGTACCGCCGTTGGGGACCAGGCTGGCTTCGCCGATGGACCCGTCGCCGGCTGGTCAGCACGGTGGCCGGCGGGATGGCCCTGGTGCTCGTCGCTGTGCTCGGCGTCGGCTGGCTCACCATCTCCTCGATCCTCGGCAGCATCAACCGGATCAACCCGTTCTGCACCTCGTGCCATCGGCCGAGTGGCGGGGCGGTCGGCGACCTCAACATCCTCATCGTCGGATCCGACAGCCGCGCCGGCCTGACGAAGGCGCAGCAGCTGCAGCTGCATGTCGGGCACGACCCCGGCCAGCGCTCCGACACCATGATCCTGCTGCACATCCCCAAGGGGGGCGGCAAGGCCGTAATGGTGAGCCTGCCGCGGGACTCATACGTGAAGATCCCGGCACACCGGTCCGGCGGTCAGCTCGTGCCGGCCCAGATGAACAAGCTCAACGCGGCGTACTCCGAGGGTGGCGCGAAGCTCACCATCCGCACCGTCGAGCTGAACACGCACGTCCGGATCGACCACTACATCGAGATCAACTTCTACGGCTTCGTGAAGATGGTGAACGCTCTCGGCGGCGTCAGCGTCTGCAACGCGACTGCGATCAGCGACCCGGTCCATCGCGACCCTTCGACCGGCGGCTTCGTCGGAAGTGGCCTTGAGTTGCCTGCCGGCACGAGCCACCTCAACGGTCAGACCGCTCTCGAGTACGTGAGGGCGCGCGAGTTCGACCCTGCCCAGGGCGACCTCGGCCGGATCCATCGCCAGCAGAAGTTCATGGCCGCGATGATGAACAAGGCCGAGAGCACCGGAGTGCTGCTGGACCTGCCGAAGCTCTACAGCTTCCTGAAGGCGGTCGCGAGCTCTCTCACGACCGACAAGGGCCTTGGTACGTCGCAGATGCTTCGCCTCGCCGGCGCCCTGCACTCGATGTCGCCGAAGAACGTGGACCTGCTGACCGTGCCGCTGTCGAACACGGCTCTCGCCACGCCGGTCGGATCGGCGGTGCTGTGGGACCCCACGTTGTCGAAGCGCCTGTTCCACGACTTCACGGCGGACAAGCCGATAACCAACGTGGTCAAGCCCAACAAGCTGACGATCCCGCCGGGCAGCATCTCGGTGAAGGTGCTCAACGCGACAAGCACCCAGGGACTCGCCTCCAGGGCTGCCTCGGACCTCGCGCGGCTCGGCTTCGGCATCGCGGGCACGCCGAGCAACGCGCCGAAGGGCGCCGACCCGAGCAAGACGATCGTCGAGTACGGCCCGAGCCGCGCGGACTCCGCGCGGACGCTCGCGGCCGCCGTCACCGGATCGACCGAGCAAGAGGTGAGCTCGCTCGGCGACAAGATCCAGCTGCTGGTGGGCTCGTCGTACCACGGCGTCAAGCCGGTGAAGGTCTCGAGCCAATCAGCTTCCCAGCCAACCGTCACGACAGGGGCTTCCAATCCATGCAGCTAGGCCGTCTCTCCCGATCCCTGACCGTCGGCGCGGTGCTTGCCGCGGGCGCGCTCGCCGGATGCTCGAGCAGCTCCTCCGGCTCGATCGCCGCGCCGAAGCCGTCGACCTCGACCGAGGCGTCGGCGGGGCCGGTGTGCCCGTTGACCGGTGAGCCGCAACGGGGCGCGCAGCGCGCGAACCGGGTGGCGCTGGCCGTGAAGATCGACAACATCGGGCCGGCCCGGCCGCAGGCCGGCATCAACAACGCCGACGTAGTCGTCGAGGAGCTGGTCGAGGGCGGGCTGACCCGCCTCATGGCGGTCTTCCAGTGCCAGAAGGCGCCGGTCGTCGGCCCGATCCGCTCGGCCCGAATCTCCGACGCCGACATCCTGGCGCTGCTGCACGGCAGCGTCCTGGGCTACTCCGGCGCGAACCCGAAGGACATGCCACCGATCCGGGCACACAGTGGCGCGGCCCTGATCTCCTACGACAACTCGCCGCAGTACTTCCACCTGGACTCGAGCCGGCCCGCGCCGCACGACGTCTTCTCCTCGACGGCGACTCTGCTCAAAGCCGGGCTTCAGGCACGATCGCAGCTTTCCGCGCCGCCGGCGCTGTTCACGTATGGCCCGATCGACGCAACCGCGCGTCCGGCTCGGCACATCACCCTCGCCTGGCCGGACTCGGCCGCTCGATGGGTCTGGTCGAACGGCTCCTGGCTGCGCTCCCAGGGGGAGCACACCTACTCGATGACGCCGGACACGCTGTCCGACGGCCAGCAGATCAGCGCGACCAACGTCGTGATCCTCGGCGTCGACATCGCGAGCACCGGTCTGCGCGACGTCTTGGGCAATCCCTCTCCGCTCGACGTGACGATCGGGTCGAACCCGGCGTGGGTCCTGCGCGACGGGAAGCTGATCCGAGGCACCTGGACCCGCAAGACGCTCGGAGACGAGTTCTCACTCAAGGACGCCGCAGGCAACACGATCGCCCTCGCGCCGGGCCGCACCTGGGTTGAGCTGCTCCCCCGGCCGGCCAAGCCCGCCCGGCGGTAGTCGCCTCCCCGGCCGTCACCCGCGCTTGGGCGCGTCGTTGAGTCAGGTGTTGGAAAACCCCGCCGGATCACCGCTCACGGAGGCTTCGATGCTCGACTCATCGCGGACCGTCACCACGCGTCTGTGGCTCACGGTGAGCGCAGCCACCGGTGACGCCCGGCTCGAAGCCGAGCTCCGTTACGACCTCAGCGACCCGCTGGCCGTGTCACTCGCGATCGGTACGCAGTGTGACGAACCGGTCGTATGGGTCTTCGCTCGCGACCTGCTGGCGGCGGGCGTTGCCGGCCCGACCGGCGAGGGCGACATCACGATCGAGCCGGCCGTCGAGGACGGCGAGCAGGAGATCCGCATCACACTGGCCACCGACTGCCTCGCGACCCTGCTCGCGCCGCGCGACCGGATCGCGGAGTTCCTGATCGAGACCTTCACGCGGGTGCCGTCCGGCACCGAGTTCGACGCCGTCGACTTCGACTCCGAGATCGCGGCACTGCTCGCGTAGCGAGCATCAGGCAACCCGGCTCGCGTCGCTACGTGCGCTCCGCTTGATGGCGGGCGGCGAGGTCCTTCACGTTTCCGGGTAGCCGCCCGCTGGCCAGATCGGCGACGGTGACACTCTCGAGCACCTCACGCAAGCTGCCGCGCACGGCCATCCAGACATCGCGCAACGACTGCGCTGCGCCGGGATAGCTCAGCTCGGTCAGGCTGAGGTCGCGCACGTTCGCGAGCGGACCGTCGACGGCCCGGATCACATCGGCCAGCGTGATCTCAGCCGCCGGCCGCGACAGCACGTACCCGCCCTCCCGCCCGCGCTGGCTGCGGACGAGGTGTGAGTTGCGTAGCTCGCGCAGGATGCCGAGCAGGAAGTTCAGCGGGATGTCCTGCGCCACCGCGATCTGCTCGGCCTTGACGGCTCCGTCGGCCCCGGCTGCGGCAAGCTCCGCCATCGCGCGGACCGCGTAGTCAGACTTCGCCGAGATCCGCACGCACGGAAGTCTCTCTCACCGGACGGGCAGATCGACGAGAGAGGCCCGATTGTCGATCAAGCGGAGCGTCGCTCAGTGATGGCGCCGGATCAGCAGCAAGCCGAGCGCCGCCAGCGCAGCCGCTGCCACGATCACTGCGGGACGCGGCTTGTGATCGCCGATCGAGGACACTTCGGACGCGACCTGCTCGCGCACAGCCTTCGCCCCCCGCGAGGCAGCGCGGCGAGGGTTGATCCGGCCCGTGATCGCATCGATCGCGTCAGCGAGCTCGGCCCGTGTCTGCTCGATCTCGCGGACGATGACTTCGGGCTTGCGTGTGGTCGGCACGGATCCTCCCCGGCTGGCGTCAGGGTGATCCTCCCCCGCCGAACCGGGATTACGCCAGTCGCGCTACGGTCGGCCAATGCCTCTGAAAGCCGGTGACACCGCGCCCGCGTTCACGTTGCTCGACGACGCCGAACACAAGCACAGCCTCAAGGACTTCAAGGGTCGCAACCTCGTCATCTACTTCTACCCGGCGGCCCTCACGCCCGGCTGCACGAAGCAAGCGTGCGACTTCCGCGACAACCTCGCCCTGCTCGACGGCTCCGACTACGCAGTCGTCGGGATCTCGCCGGACAAGCCGGCCAAGCTCGCCAAGTTCCGCGAGACGCACGACCTCACCTTTCCGCTGCTGTCGGACCCGGACAAGGAGGTGCTCGAGGCGTACGGCGCGTGGGGCGAGAAGACGATGTACGGCAAGAAGGTCACCGGCGTGATCCGCTCGACGTTCATCGTCGACCCCAAAGGCAAGATCGCGAACGCGATGTACAACGTGAAGGCCACTGGTCACGTCGCCAAGCTGCTCCGCGACCTTGGTCTGGAGTAGGCGCTTCCACCTAGTGACGGTTTCGGAGCGCGCGAGCTACCGACTTCACCAGTGACGGGTCGGTCATCAGCACCGACACCGCCCACCATGGGCTGAACGAGCTCGCGAACACCGCCGCCGCCTGTCCGGCTGTGAGCGCGTCCATGCGCCGGATCACGCGGTCCCAGTCCGCGTCCGTGAACCGACAGATCCGCTCGTTGACGGCGTACGCGATCTTCAGGTTCCGGCCGGTCTGCTTGCGCCACTCCTTGGGGTACGACGCAAGCCCGTGCGGCGAGTAGTCGCCACCTGCTCGCACGATCGCGCGGCCGGCCTCACGACCCGCGACGATGGCGTAGCGGATGCCCTCACCGAGCAGCGTCGATCCCTGCCCGCCGGCGTCCCCCGTCACCACCAGACCGTCGCCGACGAGGGTTGCCGCGTTCGGCGCGAGGACGGGCATCAGGCCGCTGTGCATCTCCAGCGGGCTCGAGACCGATCCGGCGCCGGCCAGCGGCGCGAACTCCCGGCGCAGCCGTTCCAGGAGGTCGCGTGGCTCGGCGTCGCTGTCGGGCCGGACCAGACCGACACCGAGTCGCACCCGACCGTCACCGCATGGGAACGCCCAGCCGTAGCCGCCCGGAGCGACGTCGTCGCCCAACCAGAAGACCACCTCGTCCTGGTCGTATCCCGGCGCGTGCAGTTCGAGCTCCATGCCGACGGCGCTCCGCTCGTTGCCGGGCCGAAGCCCGGCCGAACGCGCAAGGAACCCGGTGTGACCGCTCGCATCCACGACGACCCGAGCCGCCACGTCGTAGCGACCACGAAACGGGTCGCGGACCGAGACGCCGCGGGCCGCGTCGGTGAGCCCTTCCACGTGCGCCTTGAGCCGGATCTCGGCCCCGGCCTCGACGGCCTGCTGCGCCAGCCACTGATAGGTGCCGCGCACGTCGATGACGCAGCCAACCGCGCGCCGGTAGGTCTTCGTCGCGCTCGCGCTCGGGCCGATCACTCGAATCCGGTGAATCGGGTGGTAGCAGCGCTTGGGTACGCCAAGCGCCTTCAACGGCTTGACGAAGCTGCCGCCGCTCGTCCGCACCGGCTCGCCGATCGCGTGGCCGCGCTCGAGTACGACGGTGTGCAAGCCACCGCGGGCAGCCTCAGCCGCTGCGGCGAGCCCGGCCGGACCTCCGCCGACGATCGCGACATCGACGTCGGGTACGGCGAGGCTCCTCACCGCTCCACTGTTTCATTAGGAGCACAGCGTCACGCGAGGCGCTCGGCCAGTCCACGCAGGACACGGTCCCACTCGGCAGTCGCTGCGGTCGCGTCCCAATCGCCGTCGACGGTGTGGGTGAGCAATGCGAGCGATGTGTCTCCGATCGGGATGAGCTGCCACTTCACCTGGCCTTCGGGCGAGTCGAACGGCTCGTCGCGCAAGGCAGACTGCACGCGCTCCTTCGAGGCGGGCATCAGTCGTTCGAACCGCAACACGGTGCGTCCGTCTTCGTGACTGACGACGCCGTCGTCGCCGAGAACCTCGACGTAGCGGTCGTAGTAGTGGCGCCAACCGGGGCTGTTCGCCGCCACACCGTCGAGCGAGGCCTCGAAGGAGTCGAGGCACACCGACCAGCCCGACACCGTGCGGTTGACGCACGCCCGGTGTGGCAGGTGGTGGGTGAAGACGAGCCGGCAGCCGGTTGCGGTTGGCGAGAGCTCGAACCGCAACAGATCATTGCCCCAGGTGAAGGCGAAGCGCCGGTTCGGATCCAGCTCGATGACCTCGCCGCTGCTCGCGAGCAGCTCCTCGTCGACGTCGAAGCTCGGGTCGTTGATGAAGACGGCCTTGCCGCCGACCCGCAGCTCGAGCTCGACCGGATGCGGGAACCATGCCGCGAGATGGGATGGATCGGTGATCGCCTGCCACACCCGGTCGACAGGGTGCGGCAAGTCCCGCTGGAACCGCAGCACATAGGCGTCACCGTCACGGACCAGCTCGCCGTCCATCAGGCCTCCTCGCTCGCAGCGGTCGCAAGATGCGCCTCGAGTGCGTCGAGGCGCGAGCTCCACAGTCGCCGGTACGGCGCCAGCCAGGCGTCGACGTCGGCGAGCGGCTCGGGACGCAGGGAGTAGACGCGTCGCTGAGCCTCGACGCGCGCCTCGACCAGACCTGCATCGCGAAGGACGCGCAGGTGCTTGGAGACGCCGGGCTGCGAAAGCCGCAGATCGGCGACAAGCTCGCCGACGGATCGCTCGCCGTCACGCAGCAGGTCGAGGATCTCGCGGCGGGCCGGTTCGGCCAGCGCGGTGAACGACACCCCCCGATCATGCCTATCGGGTTATATAACTGTCAATGCATATTCCTGGTGGGGTCGGCGGGATTTGAACCCGCACTGGCGTGCTCCTAAGGCACGTGCCTCTGCCGTTGGGCTACGACCCCGGTACGACTCATTGTTTCAGGGGAAACTAGGTCCTCGAACCCAATCGCCCACATTGCCGAGGAGCCAACACATGGGACGCGCCGTTGTCACCGGAGGCGCCGGCTTCCTCGGTTCGCACCTGTGCGAGCGGCTGCTCGACGACGGTGAGGACGTCGTCTGCCTCGACAACTTCCTCACCGGGTCGCCCCGCAACGTCGAGCACTTGATCGGCCGGCCAGGCTTCAAGCTCATCCAGGTCGACGTCACCGAGTACATCCACGTCCCCGGACCTGTCGACTTCGTGCTGCACTTCGCCTCCCCCGCTTCCCCGATCGACTACCTGCAGCTGCCGATCGAGACGTTGAAGGTTGGCTCGATCGGGACGCTGCACACCCTCGGCCTCGCGAAGGAAAAGGGCGCGCGGTACCTGATCGCCTCAACCTCAGAGACCTACGGCGACCCGAAGGTGCACCCGCAGCCCGAGAGCTACTGGGGCCATGTCAACCCCGTCGGGCCGCGCGGCGTGTACGACGAAGCCAAGCGCTTCGCCGAGGCGATGACGATGGCGTACCGGCGCTACCACGAGGTCGACACTGCGATCGTTCGGATCTTCAACTGTCACGGGATCCGGATGAGACCGGATGACGGTCGCGCCATCCCCACCTTCATCCGGCAGGCATTGCAGGGCGAGCCGATCACTGTCGCCGGTGACGGTAGCCAGACCCGGTCGATCCAGTACGTCGATGACCTGGTCGAAGGGGTCATCCGGCTGTTGCGCTCCGGTCACCCCGGGCCGATGAACATCGGCAACCCGCACGAGGTGTCGATGCTCGAACTCGCCGAAGCGGTCCGCGACCTGTGCGGCTCGTCGAGCGAGATCACCTTCATCCCGCGACCCGAGGACGACCCGACCATCCGGCAGCCCGACATCTCCCTCGCCAAGGAGAGCCTCGGCTGGGAGCCGCAGGTAGGGCTCGTGGACGGGCTCAAGCGGACGATCGAGTACTTCCGCGAGCACCCTGAGGTACTCGATCAGTCTGACGCATCGTGAACATGCGCTCTGACCTGCGCGTTCGTTGCGGGGACAGACGCCTGGATAATCCGGGTCGCCGACTCGGCGCATGTCCGGTCGTCGTGTAGCGCCGAATCGGCACTCGCGAACGAAGGCACCTCCGTGCGGTTTCGGGTGAACCGCGTTTTCGGACCGAAATGGCACCAATAGGCCATGGATTGCGCCCGACCCGCGCACGAGACTGGGTCGGTGCGTGATCTTGGGCGACCATGGCTGTTGCGCGCTGTGGCCGTACTGCTTGTAGCGGCGTCGGTGTCCGGGGCAACGACTGCCGACGCATCGAGATCCTCCGTGCGGGCTTCCCCGGCTCACACCACGTCGAGCAAGTCACCGTGGCACGCGAGTCTCGCGGCACCGGTGGTAATTCCGAACGGTGTCATGGACGCGGTGTCCTGCACTACGGGAGACGTATGTGAGGCAGCCGGCTCATATTCGGATGGCACCCCGAACGATCCGAACGGCTGCGGATACGGAGGCTGTCACGAGCCGACGTTTCCGTTAGCCGTCGGGACGACCGGCGGGGCGTACCGAGCGCAGCCCGTGACCGACCCGCCGGCAAGCTACGGCGGAGTCATTCTCGGAATCTCTTGCCGGTCTTCGAGCTTCTGCATGGCCGTGGGCTACGCCCCGAGCGTCGCGTACCACATCGAGGGCGGCCAGCCGCTGTCGGAATTGTGGAACGGATCAGCCTGGCGCCGACTCCCCATGACGGGCAGCGAGAGCGACGCGTTGCAAGGGGTCGCCTGCAGCTCCACCCAGCGATGCATGGCGGTCGGGGTCAGGGGTGCCGACGGCGGCACCGATGCGATCAGCTACCTCTGGGACGGCACGCGTTGGACCGCTGAGCCGGACGCGTGGTCCGGCTACGCGAGCCTCTCGGGCGTGTCATGTGGTCCAACGGTGTGCATCGCCGTCGGCAACAGCACAGATGAGAACCGGGAGGGCAGCCCACTCATCGAGGCATGGGACGGCTCGACGTGGTCGGTGATGGCCAGCCCCGACCCGAACCCCTTCCCCTACGGCGATGGATCGTTCCTGACCTCGGTGTCATGCGCGGGCGGCGGATGCATGGCGGTCGGATGGACCGGCCTGCAGAGCCCGGCTCCGTTCGCCGAACGGCTCATCGCGGGGGCGTGGACTTTGGTGCCGGTCAACCCCCCGGACGGCAGCACCGGCGGCGAGCTCAACGGCGTCTCCTGCGCGTCGCCCTCTGCCTGCATTGCCGTCGGATTCACCGGGCGATCGTCGGCCGACCGGCTCATCACCTACAGCTGGGACGGAACGGCCTGGACTCCTCAGTCGGTCCCGTCCCTTCCCGATGCGATGGACGATGGGCTGAACGGCGTGTCCTGCCTTTCTGTCACTGACTGCTACGCCGTTGGCTCGTCGTCGGAGGGCGGCGCGCATCCGTACGTGACACTTGCCGAGCATTGGGACGGCGTTCGCTGGACTGCGACCACGATGCCGGTTGGCAACGGCTTTCCCGACACGACGAACCTCACCGCAGTGTCATGCCCCACCGCGGCGGTGTGCGTGGCACTGGGCCTCTCCTACAACGGCTACCTCGCGGAGATCGAACAACACGGGCGGTGGCGGATCATCCCGACCCGCCACCCGAGAACATATGAGCTGTCCGGGATCAGCTGCGGGAGCGCGACGTCCTGCCTTGCCGTCGGGGTCCTCGCCAAGAGCACCCCACAGGGAGTCATCGAAAAGGTTGCCGCCGAGCAATGGAACGGAACGGCGTGGCGCGTCATACATCCGATCATTCCGCCAGGATCGACAAGCAGCGCGCTGTCCCAGGTGTCTTGCTCCGCGCCCGACGCGTGCACCGTGCTCGGATCAGGAGGCATGCCCTGCTGCACCGAGTTGGCGGAACGCTGGAACGGGACAGACTTCGTCCTGGAACGCCTCGCAACGTCTCCCATCCCAGGTGCCGGCACCCTCACCTCCATCTCCTGCCCGACTGCGACGTCCTGCACCGCAGTCGGCAATGCGTACGGAACGAAGCCCCCCTACGAGCTCGAGGTCCAGCACTGGAACGGACGAACCTGGTCGCTGCAAACAGCGCTGTCGCCCACCGACCTCTCCACAAACTCCGGCGACATGGGACCCGAGCTCAACGCGGTGTCATGCCCGACTGCGAAACGCTGCGTCGCCGTGGGCAACTTCGTCAACAGCCAGCGGCAGCAACAACCGCTCGAGCTCAGCTCGGATGGAGGAGCCTGGTCCCTCAACCGCCATGAGGTGTCGGCAAGCAACCGCTACTCCCAGCTCACCGGCGTAGGCTGCAGCAGCGCGCGGTCCTGCGGCGCCGTGGGCATCCTGACCATGAGCACCGGCGTCCCGGAGTACGCGCCGCACTGGAACGGCTCTACCTGGTCCAACGGTCAAGCCATGGCCCTGCCACCCGGCGGCTATGGCATCCTCCAGGCAATCAGCTGCGCACCGTCAGCGCGATGCGTCGCTGTGGGACAAGCCGTCTACCACGGGGTGTGGCAGCCACTCGTGGAACGCGGTCCCGCGTTGTGATCCGCCTACGCACTGCGGGCAGCGTTGCAGTTGCCGTCCTGGCCGCCGCGCAACTGTGGGGCGGCGTACCCGCCGGTCATGCGAGCGCGCTCTCACCACTGTTCTACGCGGTGGGCACCGGAGGCATCGGCTCGGCAGCGGGCGATGGCACCGAGACCTCGATCGCGGTGAACTTGGGCGGCGTCGGGGTCGCGGTAGACGCATCCGGAGACCTGTTCACCGTCGACACGACCAACGCTCGGGTGGTCGAAGCGCCGACCGGCGGCGGTCCAGCACGCGTGGTCAAGACGGGCTCCGTCACCCTGGAGAGCCCCGAGGGCGTGGCGGTCGATGCCGCCGGAGACTTGTTCATCACCGACGCAGGCGTCAATGGCTCCGTTGTCGAGGTATCCAAGACCGGCGCCGCGACGGTGGTCAAGACGGGGAGCATCTTCCTGTCTCATCCGGACGGTGTCGCAGTAGATCAAGCCGGAGATCTGTTCGTTGCGGACTCCGACAACAACCGGGTAGTAGAGGTGTCCGCCAGCGGCACGCCAAGCGTCGTGAACACGGGAACCATCACGCTCGGTTACGTGAACGGCGTGGCGGTCGACCACGCCGGGGATCTGTTCATCAGTGACGTCAGCCAGAACCAGGTCGTTGAGGTACCGGCTGTTGGGGGGACGCTGGCAAGCGGCGTCGCGATCGTGGTGAACACGGGCACCTACACCCTCAACCAGCCGTACGGCGTGGCGGTTGACCCGTCGGAGGATGTGTTCATCGCCGACACCGGAAACAACCGGATCGTGAAGGTGCCGACCGCCGGCACCGCCAGCGTGGTGGCCACGGGAACCGTCACCCTGTCGAGTCCCGACGGTGTCACGCTGGATCGGGCGGGTGACCTGTTCATCGCCGGCGCAGGAACCACCCCGATCATTGAGGTGCCGGTCAGCGGAACACCACACGCGGTCACCACCTCCAACACCGGCATCCCACTTCTCGCCGAGCCCTTCGGGGTGACAGTGGACGCCGCGGGAGACCTGTTCATCACCCACGCCGGCGACAACCAGGTTGTCGAGGTGCCCGCAGGTGGCACGCCGCACGTGGTGAACACCGGCAGCCTCGGCCTGTCCGAACCGCAGGCGCTCGCGGTCGACCCGGCGGGGGACCTGTTCATCGCTGACACCTACCACGACCGTGTGGTCGAGGTCCCGACGAGCGGCTCGCCGCACGTGGTGAGCACCGGCAGCTACGTCCTGTCGCGCCCGCGCGCACTCGCAGCGGATGCCGACGGGGACCTGTTCATCCCCGACCCCGCGTCCAACCGACTGGTAGAGGTCCCGGCTCGTGGCTCGCCAAGACTCGTGAACTTCGACGCCAGCTCCATCCTCGGTCCGCCGACGGCCGGAGCGGTTGCAGTAGACCCCTCCGACGACTTGCTCGTCACCGCGAACTTCCATCTCGTGGTGGTGCCGGCGTATCACGGTGTGCCGGCGAGTGGCAGCCCGATTGCGGTGAACACGGGCAGCTTCGACAGCCCCAACCTGCTCGCGGTAGACGCTGCCGGAGACGTCTTCTTCACCGACTACCCGTCCAATGAGATAGCCGAAATGCCGGCCGCAGGTGGCGGCCCGAGAGTGGTTGCCAACGGCTCAACCCCGTGGGCCCAGCCCTATGGAATCGCGACACGACCCGCGCGCACCTACACCGTCACCTTCAATGCCGAGGGCGGGTCCCCCGCTCCCATCACGCAGACGCTGTACGCCGGCGGCCATGCCTCAGCGCCGATTGACCCCAGCAGGTCCGGGCTCAACTTCACAGGCTGGAGCACGCACCGCGACAGATCGGGCTCGCCATGGAGGTTCACGACGAACACCGTGACCTCGAACGTGACCCTCTACGCCCACTACAGCGCCACCCCGATGCTCGGCGTCGTCCATTCCTTCGGGCCGAACAGCACCGGATGGGGCCAGACCCGGCCGGACCGCCTTGACACCGGACGCAGCGACTACTTCAACGGCGTTGACGGATCCGGAGAGATCCGGCACATCCATTGGTCCAAGTGGGAATCCTCCGCCGCACGGGGCACCGGCAAGAACCTCATCTTCAAACCCAACGGCAGCTACTACCGAACACCAGTCACCATCCGGCTGCGCGCCACCGATCTCGGGGTCTGCACCAACAGCGAGCAGCGGGCGTATCGGCACCTGTTCTTCAGCGAGCCATCACGACCGGGCGGCCCGTTCGGACCCTGGCATCCCTGGACGAGCTACCACCGCAACCTCTGCACCACCCTGCCGGGGTAGCGCGCCCTCAACGGCGCTTCGAACTCGACACGACCGGATCACACGCGAGCGCACCTCTGTGTCAGCAGGGATAGGCGCCGAGATCGAGGCCAACCCCCCGGTGGCATGCATAGCCGTGTGATCACCGCGGGCGTCACAGTCGTGGCGGGTGGGCCGGTCGGCGCGATCCCGGAAAAGGACCCGATCCGGGCCATTCCGGCGAGCAACTGCGCTCGCGAACTGCACTTCTTGTTCGGTCGCGCGTTCCACGTTTGACAGACTGGTTGATATGGCTGGGTTGACTGTTGCCGACGCGATCGCGGAGGTTGCAGGCACGCGGTTGCGTCCAACCGAGCCGGCCGATCTCGGCGGGGTCGCGCATCCGACGTTCAGACGCTCAGACTTCCGCTGGTCGTGGATGGCCACTCGAATCCACACGTTCGTGTTTGTGATTGACACTCCGGCTCTGCCGATGGAACGAGCGATAAGTATTGCCAATCTCGGGCGCCGCTGGGCGAAGGCACACAAGGGCGGTGTGCCAGCCGGCCTTCAGTCGGGCACAGCCGCGATCCCGGTGTTTGTCACCACGGAACTCACTACTGAACTGTGGGACTGGGCGAGCTCACCACAGAAGGCCCAGTTCGCATCGGGGTTGTTTCCGCTGGTGATCAGCGCTGATGGCAAGAATGCGGCCTACCGTCGCTCGTCAGCCAGGATCGGCGTCGTGTACGAGTCGATCCTGCGCGGCATCGCGCACGACTTGCTCCGCGCTACCAGCGCCGCCTGACGCGAGCCACGAACTAACCGACTGCGGACAAGCCTTTCGACATGTAACGGGGCCTCTACTTTTCGACGAGGGTGCAGCGCGGGCAAGAGCGGCACCTAATCGACGCGGCGTCGCAAGAGCCGACGGAACATTTGTCGCGGGCCGACGAAGACGCCAACTCCGATCGAGAAGACACCGAGCACGAAGGATGTGACCGCACGGGACTCTCCAGTCGCCAGGTCCACGAAACCGAAGGCGATTGCAAGGAGACCGATCAGCACGGATGCGTAGCCGCCCAGAATGCTGGCGAAGTGCCCGAACGCGGCCGCGCCCGTACGTTCGTCCAGCCGGCTGAGGCGATCGCGCAGGGACACAAATGCGCCTAGTCCGAGTTCGCGACCGTCGCGGTCGACTGCTTCATCACGACAACGGTGTTCATGATGATGTCGGCGAAGCAGCGACGCTCCCGACTGAACAGCGGGGCGATCCATCCGATGCCCATCGGGAGGCTGTCGACTACATGAGCTAGTACGCGAAGGAGCGCTCTCCTTGCTCCGATCGGGCTATAGGCGTCACCGTCAACGAGCACCGTGCCAACAGCGCGCTTGCCGAACGACTGGCCATTCAGCCCTGCAAGCAAGGCGTTGAACAGCCACCACAAGTACGCGAGCACCAAGGCCGCGATAGCCAATGCTCGCTCGCCATGGTCATCGAGAATCGGCACAACCACCGCCAGACCCCAGAAGTCGATGACGCCGGACGCAATGCGGCGGGGCCAAGATGCGTAAACGATGCGCACCTCATCGGCGTGCGCTCCATCGCTGATGGTCTCCGTCACGGTGTTCTATGACAGCGCGGCACAACCGCCGTGTCGATGATCATTCCGGGCCATTTCGGACGCGCGACGCGTCGGCGATACCGGATCACCCGCTCGCGGCACTTATTCGCTGCAATCACGCGGTTCATCCGAGACGATTCTGCGGTGGAGCGATTGGAAGACGTACCGAGCTCCGGCGTCCCTCGATCCCTCTGGCTGGCGTTCATCCCTGACATCTCGCAGTGGCAGCGGCTTACCGAGGACGACGATTGGCGACGATTAGTCGAACACGAGCAGCGGGCATTCGGGCTGTTCACGGTGTCGAAGGACCCGGCGACCTCCGGAGAGGCCTGGTTAGCCTTCGCGGACTACTGCGTCCAGTACGAGCTAGTGGTGGTCTCCTCATGGGGAGAGAACTCTGGTTGGCTCGACGACACCTTCGACATGGCCGGGGTCATGCGGAAGGTCGACGGGCTCGCCACCGCAGAACCGCTCACCTCCTGGCACGACGATGAGCCGCTCTCGGACGCCTTCGAGTTCTTCCTCTCACTTCCAGGCAACGACCTGCGCGAGGACGACCACGAGCCGACCGCGTGGGAGCGCATCGCGCTGGTCGTAGGCGAACAACGCTGGTACGACGTGTTGCGGCTCATAGCTGAATAGCTGCTTTACCGGGCGATAAGGCCCGCCGCACGCAGTGGGACCCAACAAGCGCACAGCAGAGCGCAGTCATGAACATTGTTGGCGTCCATTCGAATGAGGGCCGCCGTGCGTCCCCGTCCACCGCGGTGGACCAACCTTTGCCGTTGACGCCCAGATGTCTTTCGGTCGCTTCCGCTTCCGCCGCGGAGACGGTGGCGTTGCCATGAGCAACTTCCTAATACCCCGTACAGCATCGGGATGGCACTAATCGAGCCAAGTGCAGTGGTCTGCGTTCGGTAGCGGCTCACCTATCCGTTGCCGCGGACGACGAAGCTCGTCGTTGCGTTCCCGCCCCGGGCGCAGTCGAGAACAAATAACGCCCGGCCGGGAGTAGCTGAAGCGGGTATCCGCCAGCTCGTGGCGATGTCGAGTGCCGTCGAAGACGTGGCCGAAACAGTGGCGAGTCCACGCCTCGTCTCGAACTTGTGGCGGAGTTGGTAGGCGTCGTGCCACCACAGTGCTCTGGTGCCCGGGCCTGATGATCGGTTGCAGTGTCGCCCGACAATGCTCACCTGCGTCCCCGGAGGTCCCATCTCAGGCGACACGCGGAGGACCGGCCGCTGCGGTGATCGAGCCGCACGCATCGTGTGGGCTGATGCACTGGGTGCCGATGCGGCGGGCTCTGGCAAGGACGGACCCGCGCAGCCGGAGACCGCGCTCATCACGATCATGCAGAGGATGGCCGTCGACGCCTTCACGGTTCGTAGACGATTACGAGACCGTTCCGGTTGCAGGTGCGAACAGGCACCTATCGGGCGGTCGCGCCCTGGGCTACATACATCTCCAACTGGATGTTGTCAGGGTCGCGGAAAGCGAGCAGTGCCGAGCCGGTCGTCGGGGTCACCTTGATGCCGGAGTGAGGGATGTCTGCTGCGTCCAGTCTCGCCACCCAGGCCTCCAACTGTTCCTGGCTCTCAACCCCGAAGGACAAGTGATCGAGTCCGGTACGGCGCTCGCTGAACTCCGCCGCAGCGTCGGGATGATCATGTCTGGTGAGCCCTATCACCACGCCGCTCGGATGCCGCATGATCTGGCGCTGAAAGTCGTCGGTGTTGTACGGGAACAGCGGCGCGAAACCGAGGACGTCGCTGTACCACTGAACCGACCGTTCAAGGTCGCGCACATTCACGGCGACGTGGTGGATACCGGCAAAACCTGCTTCTGGCATCGGCCCCACGCCCCGTTCGAGGTCTCGGTCCGGTTGATACGAAGCCAACGATAGGCAGCGCGTCGAGTGTCCGATATCTGGGCGACGGCATCAAGTGCGTCGGTCTGTAACGCCGGCTCCGGTCGTCTCGTCAGACGTTGCTCATGCGGGTTAGCGCTCGACCGGCTGCGGAGCGGTCCGACCGGTGGCCGCTGCGGCTTCGAAGGAATCGGTTCGCTCTGGCGGCCCCTCCGAGCTCACCTTCGGCCGGGTCACCGCCACCGCCGCCGGGCTGGTCGGGATCAACTCGTCGATCCACCGCGTACTTCAAGAACGTCGCCATGGTGCCGAACCGTCAAGCGACGGTAGCGGTGCGTGCCCGCGCGACTCCAAATCCCGCACGTACCTTTCCAACTCTGCTCGGGTCGCCCCGAAGCATCTCCAGGTCGTGGGACTGGCAGCAAGCAGGCCACGAACGTGCGCAGGTCCAGCGTGCACGTGGTCAGCGTCGGCGCGCAGTAGCGGGCGAGGTAGCCGGTTACCGCCATCTTCGTGACATCCAGGTAGTCCGACAGCAGTTCGGTGGTTGTTGTGGTCACCCTGTACTCCTCGGCCGGGCCGGGAGGCGATCTCCCGGCGAACCGGGCCATCCAACGACCGATCACGACGTACGAGAAGAACGACCCGAGCCGACGCTACCGTTCACCACGAACTTGCACTTTCCAACCGTTCCAGCGCGAATTGCGGTTGGAAATCGCAAGTTCGGCGTACTGGAGGTGTCGTTCTAAGTCGCTTGCTGACCCGAACGAAGCGACTCCCGCGGGCCCGGTCGAGGGACCTTTGGGACTTCATAGCGGGCAGATCAGCAGCCGTTTCCGCCGTGAACTCACGGATCGGCGATCTGCCCGGATTAGATGGCGTCCGAGAGCAGATCCCCGATTAGCGGCACCAAAGCGCGGAAGGCCTTGCCGCGGTGGCTGATCTCGTCTTTGCGCTCGGGTGACATCTCCGCCGTCGTGAGCGACTCGCCGTCCGGCACGAAGATCGGGTCGTAGCCGAACCCGTTCGTGCCGCGACGCTCTCGCAGCAACGACCCGACGATCTCGCCCTCGACGACGACCTCACGACCGTCTGGCGCCGCCGCCGCTGCGGCGCAGACGAACGCAGCACCCCGACGTTCATCCGGGACGTCGGTGAGCTGCGCGAGAACGAGCTCGAGGTTCGCTGCGTCGTCGCCGTGCCGGCCCGACCATCGCGCGGACAGAACCCCCGGCATGCCGTTCAACGCATCGACAGTCAGCCCACTGTCATCCGCGATCGCGACGAGGCCGCTGATCCGCGCAACTTCGCGCGCCTTGATCATCGCGTTCTCGGCGAACGTCGCACCGGTCTCCGCGATCTCGCCGACGTCCGAAATCGCATCGAGACCGATGAGCTCGACGTCGTACCCCACGAGGATGCGACGCAGCTCCGCGATCTTGCCGACGTTGCGCGTCGCAAGCACCACCTGAGGCGTCAAGACTGCAGCGCCTGCTCCTGGAGCTTCGTCAGATCTGCGCAGCCCTTCGTCGCGAGGTTGAGCAACGCATCCAGCTCGCTGCGGTCGAAGGGCGCGCCTTCGGCGGTGCCCTGCACCTCGACGAACCGGCCGTCGCCGGTGCACACGACATTCATGTCTGTCTCGGCGGTGACGTCCTCGTCGTAGCAGAGGTCGAGACGTGGGACGCCATCGATGATGCCGACGCTGACGGCTGACACCGACGCGACGAGTGGCTCGCCGGCAAGAGCGTTGCGCCCGCGCAGCCACGTCACGGCATCGGACAGCGCGACGTAGGCGCCGGTGATCGCAGCAGTGCGCGTTCCGCCATCTGCCTGCAGCACGTCGCAGTCGATGACGATGGTGTTCTCGCCGAGCGCCCTGTAGTCGATCGCAGCACGAAGCGAGCGACCGACGAGGCGCGAGATCTCATGCGTACGCCCGCCGATGCGACCCTTCACCGACTCGCGGTCGCTCCGGGTGTGGGTCGAGCGTGGCAGCATCGAGTACTCAGCGGTGACCCAGCCGAGACCACTGCCCTTGCGCCACCGCGGGACACCCTCCGTCACGGAGGCCGCGCACAGCACGCGGGTCCTCCCGAACTCGACGAGCACCGATCCCTCGGCGTGATCGAGCCAGTTGCGAGTGATCGTGACCGGACGCAACGCGTCGTCGGCCCGGCCGTCGGGGCGGGTAGCCACTGCTTGGATCCTTACGTCAGACGTCGAAGCTGGCGAGCGGCCGAGCGACGGAGATCTTCCCGTCATAGCTGCGTTCCGCTTCGGCGAGCGTACGTCCCTCGTCCCCCCACGGGACGAGATGGGTCAGCACGAGGTGCTGCGCGCCCGCCCGGGCCGCATATTGCCCCGCGCCCTCCCCGGTGAGATGCACGTCAGGCGGGTTCGGCTCGCCGTCGAGGTACGACGCTTCGCAGAGGAACAGGTCGACGTCACGCGCCACATCGACGAGGACGTCGGTTTCGCCGGTGTCCGCGCTGTAGGCGACGGTCTTGCCGCCCGCGCTGATCCGCATCGCATAGGTCTCGACGGGGTGGTTGACGAGGTGGAACGACACCTCGAACGGGCCGATCTCGCGCGTCGTACCGTCCGTCTCACAGGGGTGGAAGTCGTACACCTCGGCGAGCAGCTCCTCGACGTCCCGGACGTAGGCCCCGCGAATGGCGGCGCGGATGTCCGACGGGCCGTGCACCGCGAGCCGAGGCGGGTTGCCGTCCGGGTGATAGCGCCGGGCGTAGGTGTAGGTGATCAGGTCGAGGTAGTGGTCGCCGTGCAGATGGCTGACCGCAACCGCGTCCAGGTCGATCAGCCCGCAGGCCTCTTGCAGAGTTCCGGTCGAGCCGTTGCCGATGTCGACGAGCAGCCGGAAGCCGTCCTGCTCGAACAGGTACGACGAGCAGCCGGAGTGCGGGCCGGGGAATGTCCCCGACATCCCGATGACGGTGACCTTCACGTCCCCACCACCTGAGCGCTGGCGACCTCGCCGACCTCAGGGCCGAGGAACCGACGACCGAGCCGCTCGAACGGCTCGGGATCACCGGTTGCGAGGAAGCGATGCCGCGGCGGGGTGTCGGCGTCGCGGAACGACGACCGGGTCGCCAGCTCGCGGTAGACGTCCTTCGCCGTCTCCTCCGCGCTCGACACGAGTGTGACGCCGTCCCCCACCACGTAGGAGATGACGCCGGTCAGCAGCGGGTAGTGCGTGCAGCCGAGCACGAGCGTGTCGCATCCCGCGGCGACAACCGGCTCGAGGTACTCCTCGGCAAGCGCGAGCAGCTCAGGTCCGGTCGTCTCCCCGCGCTCGACGAACTCGACGAACCGTGGACACGCGACACTCGTCAGCTCCACGTGCGGCGCGGCGGCAAAGGCATCGTCGTAGGCCTTGCTTCCCACTGTCGCCGCGGTGCCGATGACGCCGATCCGGCCGTTGCGGGTCGCGGCGACTGCGCGGCGCACCGCAGGCTGGATCACCTCGACGACAGGGATGGCGTAGCGCTCTCGGGCGTCACGCAAGCACGCCGCACTTGCCGAGTTGCAGGCGATCACGAGCAGCTTCACGGCGTGATGCTCGACGAGGCTGTCCATCACCTCGAGGGCCAACGCCCGCACGTCGGCGATCCGGCGGGGGCCGTACGGCCCGTTCGCGGTGTCCCCCACGTAGACCACCGACTCGTACGGCAGCTGGTCGAGGACCGCTCGCGCGACCGTGAGCCCGCCCACGCCGCTGTCGAATATCCCGAGCGGCGCGTCCACGCACCGCAATGTAGCCGCAACAGGTGGTTCACGCGTCCCGTGTGACCTGGGTCACCCAGCCGTCAGGCCCAGAGCTGGCCCTCTAGCCTCTCGGTGGCTTCCTCGAGCGTGCCGGTGTAGGCGCCGGTCGACAGGTACTTCCAGCCGCCGTCGGCGACCACGAACGCGATGTCGGCGCGCTCTCCCGCCTTGACCGCCTTGTCGGCCTGACCGAGCGCGGCGTGCAGGATCGCGCCCGTGGAGATGCCGGCGAAGATGCCCTCCTGCTCGATCAGCTGACGGGTACGTCGCAGCGCGTCCTCCGGACCGACGGAGAAGCGGGTGTCGAGCACCGACGCGTCGTACAGCTCCGGGACGAAGCCCTCGTCGATGTTGCGCAGCCCGTAGACCAGCTCGCCGTAGCGCGGCTCCGCCGCCACGATCCGCACACCCGGCACGTGCTCGCGCAGGAATCGGCCGACCCCCATCAACGTGCCCGTCGTGCCGAGACCGGCGACGAAGTGCGTGATCTCCGGCAGGTCCGCCAGCAGCTCAGGACCCGTGGTCTTGTAGTGCGCATCGGCGTTCGCCGGGTTGCCGTACTGGTAGAGCATCACCCAGTCCGGGTTGGCTGCGGCGAGCTTCTTCGCGACCGCGACCGCCTCGTTGGATCCGCCCGCGGCAGGCGAGAGCCGGATCTCCGCCCCGAACATCTCGAGCAGCTGCCGCCGCTCGACGGAGGTGTTCTCCGGCATCACACAGATCAGCGAGTAGCCCTTGAGCTTGCAGACCATCGCGAGGGAGATCCCGGTGTTGCCGCTGGTCGGCTCGAGCACGGTGCAGCCGGGCGTCAGCCGTCCGTCGGCCTCGGCCTGCTCGACCATCTCGAACGCCGGGCGGTCCTTCACCGACCCGGTCGGGTTGCGGTCCTCGAGCTTTGCCCAGAGCCGTACGTCGGCCGACGGGGACAGGTTGGGCAGCCCGACCAGAGGGGTCCGGCCGAGCGACTCCAGCAGCGAGCCGTAACGCGTCATCGCGAGGGATGGGGCCCGTGGAAGAGCAACTTCAGCCGCCGGCGACCGCAGGCAGGATCGTCACGACGTCGCCGTCGGCGAGCGGCGTCTCGGCGCCACCGAGGAAGCGGACGTCCTCGTCGTTGAGATAGACGTTGACGAACCGGTTGAGCGATCCGTCCTCGCTCACCAGGCGGCCGCGCAGCCCCTCGTATCGCGCGTCGAGGTCGACGAACAGCTCCTGCAGCGTCGCGCCTTCGCCGGTCACGGCCTTCTCGCCACCGGTGTAGCTGCGCAGGATCGTCGGGATGCGTGCTTCAACTGCCATGGTCATAGTTTCGCAACAACAGGTAGGCGCGACGGATTCCGCCCCTGTCACACGACCTCGACGGGCTCTTCCTCGACCACGCCGTCCACGATCCGGAAGCTGCGGAACTCGGTCGTGTCGGCGTCGCGCGTCGAGACGAGAACGTAGTGGGCTGCCGGCTCCGCCGCGAGCCCGATGTCGGTTCGGGACGGATAGGCCTCCGTCGCGGTGTGCGAGTGGTAGATCACGACCGGCTCCTCGTCCCCGTCGTCCATCTCACGCCACACCCGGAGCTGCTCCATCGAGTCGAAGCGGTAGAAGGTCGGCGACCGCTCGGCGTTCTGCATCGCGACGAAGCGGTCAGGACGGTCGCTGCCGGCCGGGCCCGCGATGACGCCGCAGGCCTCGTCCGGATGGTCACGACGAGCGTGATCGACGATCGCGTCGTGAAGATCGCGGCGAATCCGAAGCACGCGCCGAGGCTAGTCGGCGAGGGAGCGGACCATCGCGTCCTGCAGCCAGGTCATCCAGTCGTAGATGCCGAGCTGCAGGAACCGCGGCGAATCAGGCTCGAGCTCAGCGACCTCGTCGAGGATCTCCTCGGTGACCCCGAGAGTCGTGCCGAGGGTCAACCGCACATCGTTGATCGCGTAGAGCCATTCCGATGCGGCCTCGCTGTCGAGCTCGAGTCGGAGCTCGCCTCCCTTGCGCCTCCCCGTCGCCAAGTCGTCGAGCACCCGTCTGAGCACCGCGCACTTCTGCGCGCGGAGCTCGCCGTCCATCAGCCGGCGAAACTCCCCCGCCGCGTCCGCGTCGTCCCGGTAGGCATCCGGGAGCAGCCGCGCCAGCACCGGATCCTGCGGCGTCTCGACCTCCGCTTGCGGCGGAAGCGTGAGCAACGCCTCGACCGGGTCGCGAGGCGCGGCCTCAGCGCTGCCACCCAGCAGCTCCAGCACCTGGGCAACGAGGCTCGCCAGCAGCACGACCTCCGGATCGTCCAGCCCGATCCGCACGAGTCCGCCACGGCGCTTCACCGAGCCCACGAGTGAGGATCAGTCCTGCTGGAGGGTTGCCCAGAGGCCGGCCGCGTGCAGCCTCGCGACGTCGTGCTCCATCTGCTCGCGGCTCCCGCTCGACACCGCAGCTCGGCCCTTCTGGTGCACGTCGAGCATCAGCGCCGTCGCCTTGTCCACGCTGTAGCCGAAGAGCTTCTGGAACACCCAGGTGACGTAGCTCATCAGGTTCACCGGGTCGTTCCACACGATCGTCACCCAGGGCTTGTCCGGGTCGACGACCTCGGACGCCCCCGGCGTCCGCGACCGTTCGATCGTCGGCGCCGTCATAGGCCCCATCATCGACCCGCGATCGCACCCGCTCAAAACGGCTGGCGCACGCTCATAGGGTCGAAGGCGTGGACGACGCGCCCGGTACGACGCGGATCTGGGTGGCGCTCTGGGCGGTCTACCTCCTCTGGGGATCGACGTATCTCGCGATCCGAGTCGCCGTACACCCGAACCACGGGGCACCGCTGCCACCACTGATCCTCGCCGGCGCCCGCTTCACCCTCGCCGGGCTTGCCATGCTCGCCGCCACGGTGCGGCGCCCTGCGCCCGACGGCGAACCCGACCCGCTCGGGTGGAAGCAGTGGGGGGCAGCCGCCGTCATCGGGCTCGCCCTGCCGTTCGGCGGCAACGGACTCGTCTCGGTCGCCGAGAAGCGGATCCCGTCGGGCGTGGCGGCCGTCGTCGTCGCGACGGTGCCGATCTGGGCCGCGATCCTCGCCGCTGGGATCGGTAGGGAACGCGCCACCCGCTACCACGTCGCGGGCCTCGTCCTCGGCTTCGCGGGCGTGGCCGCCCTGGTGGTCGGCTCCGGCAGCGGACGAGCCAGCCCGACCGGGATCCTGATCGTCGTCATCGCCGCGATCAGCTGGGCCGCGGGCTCGGTCTGGTCGCAGAGCGCCCCGACGGCACGACGCCCGCTGGTCATGACCGGCATGGAGATGCTGTGCGGCGGCGTCGGGTGCCTGGTGGCCGCGACGATCAGTGGCGAGTTCGCCGAGCTCCATCTCGCAGCGGTGGGCTACCGGAGCTGGCTCGCCTTCGGCTACCTGATCGTCGCGGGCTCGATGGTGGCGTACTCCGCCTACGTCTGGCTCCTGCACAGCGCGCCACTGTCACTGGTGACGACCTACGCCTACGTCAACCCGGTGGTCGCGGTCGCCCTCGGTGCGGCGCTGCTCGGCGAGCCATTCACCATCCGGTCCGCGGCCGCCACCGCCGCCGTGGTCGCCGGAGTCGTATTGATGCTGCGCCGCCCCCAGCCGACGGCGGCGCCCGCCTCTGCCGAAGCCGTGCCTGATGAAATCTCGGTATGAACCAGGGGTCGACCGCGCCGACTGCGCTGCTGACCGACCAGTACGAGCTGACGATGGTCGACGCCGCGCTGCGCAGCGGAGCGTCCGACCGGCGATGTGTGTTCGAGGTCTTCGCCCGCTCGCTGCCCGGTAACCGGCGATATGCCGTCGTTGCGGGCACCGGCCGCCTCCTCGAGGCGCTGCCCGACTTCCGCTTCGACGAACCCTCCCTCGACTTCCTCACTCACCGCGACGTGATCGATACGGCAACGCGCGACTGGCTCGCGGCGTACCGGTTCAACGGGTCGATCGACGGCTATCCCGAGGGCGAGGTCTACTTCCCCGGCTCGCCCGTCCTGACCGTAGAGGGCACGTTCGCGGAGTGCGTCGTGCTCGAGACGGTGGTGCTTTCGATCCTCAACCACGACAGCGCTGTGGCAACCGCGGCCGCCCGCATGGTCTGCGCCGCCGGTGACCGCCCCTGCATCGAGATGGGATCGCGGCGGACCCACGAGCAGGCGGCGATCGCGGCCGCGCGGGCGGCGTACATCGGCGGGTTCGCCGCCAGCTCCAACCTGGCCGCCGGGGAGAGGTGGGGAATCCCCACCACCGGTACGGCTGCGCACGCCTTCACGCTCGTGCACGACGACGAACGCAGCGCATTTCGCGCGCAGGTCGCCGCACTCGGCGTCGGGACGACGCTGCTCGTGGACACCTATGACGTCGAGTCGGGCATCCGCACCGCGGTCGAGGTGGCGGGTCCGTCGCTCGGCGCGATCCGGCTCGACTCCGGCGACCTGCCCACGCAGGCGCGCGACGCCCGCCGGCTGCTCGACGAGCTCGGCGCCACGCGCACGCGCATCGTCGTGACCAGCGACCTCGACGAGCACGCAATCGCCGCGCTGTCCTCCGCACCAGTCGACGGCTACGGCGTCGGTACCTCGGTCGCGACCGGCAGCGGCGTCCCGACAGCGGGGTTCGTGTACAAGCTGGTGGCGCGCGAGGACCACCCCGGGGCGTGGACGCCGGTCGAGAAGCGATCGGCCGGCAAGACCTCGGCCGGCGGACGCAAGACCGCGTCGCGAAGGATCGAGGCAGGCATCGCGACTGCCGAGGTGCTCCGCCGCGGCAGCCGCCCCGCCACGGGCGAGCGAAGGCTGCAGGCTGCCCTCTGGCGCGACGGGAGTCCGGTGCTCGACGCGACCATCGAGGACGCGCGGCGACGCCGTGTCGAGTCGATGGCCGAGCTCCCGGCGCACGCGATGAAGCTCTCGGCCGGCGATCCCGCGATCGAGACGGTGCAGGAATGACCGCGCCACGGCAGGACACAATCGGCGAATGACCAAGGCACTCGTCGTAGTCGACGTCCAGAACGACTTCTGCGAGGGCGGCTCGCTCGCGGTCGCAGGCGGTGCGAGCGTCGCCGCCGGCATCAGCACCTTGCTGGCCACCGCCGAGTACCCGGTGGCCGTCGCGACTCGCGACGCCCATCGCGATCCTGGCGACCACTTCTCCGACCATCCCGACTATGTCGACCACTGGCCGCCACACTGCGTGCTCGGCACACCGGGAGCCCAGTTTCACCCCAACCTCGACACCCAGCGGATCGACGCGATCTTCGACAAGGGCGCGTACCGCGCCGCCTACAGCGGCTTCGAAGGCACCGACTCCGACGGCACGTCATTGGCAGACTGGCTACGCCGTCACAACGTCGATGCGGTCGACGTGGTGGGCATCGCCACGGACCACTGCGTGCGGGCAACCGCCCTCGATGCCGCGAAGGCCGGATTCGACACGACCGTGCTCCTGGACCACACCGCCGGCGTCGCCGAGGAGACCGTCAAGCGCGCACTCGAGGAGCTGGGCGCGGCGGGTGTCACGCTTCGGGGCCGGCCGCTTTCGGTTTGAGCTCGCGCTTGAGCACCTTGCCGGTCTCGTTGCGGGGCAGCGAGTCGTGGAAGACGATCTCGCGCGGCACCTTGTAGTTCGCCAGCTGCTTCTTCACGTGACGACGAAGGTCGTCCGCTGACGCCTGTTCGCCGTCACGCAGCACGACGTGGGCCACCAGCGCCTGTCCGAACTTCTCGTCGTCGACCCCGAGGACCGCGACGTCGGAGACCGCCGAATGCCCGTGCAACACGTCCTCGACCTCGGCCGGGAAGACGTTCTCGCCGCCCGAGACGATCATGTCGTCGTCGCGGCCCTCGACGTAGAGCCTGCCGTCCTCCGCGATCCGACCGAGGTCGCCGATAGAGGCAAGGTTCCCCAGCCGCGCCTTGTCCTCGCCACTCGTGTAGCCCTCGAACGACATCCCGCTTCCCGCGAAGATCCGGCCGACCTCGCCTGGTGCGACGTCCTTGTCGTCGGCGTCCACGATCCGCACCGAGACGCCGCGCAGGACACGGCCGGCGGTCGTCGGTGCCTCGCGCAGGTCGGTCGGGCCCGCGACGCTCACATACGCGATCTCGGTCGAGCCGTAGAGGCTGTAGAGCACGTCGCCGAACCGGTCCATGAACCGTGTCGCCAGCGTGGGTGCGAGCGCCGACCCCGACAGCGCGACGATCCGCAGCGAGCTCGTGTCCGGAGCGCCCTCGACGTCGAGCATGCGCTGGCACATCACCGGAACCGCCGCGAGAGTGTCGGCCCGGTGCTCCTCGACCAACGCGAGCGTGGTCGCCGGGTCGAACCGGCGCGTCATGACGAGGGTCGAGTGCATCAGCATCCCGATGGTGACGTTGCCCCACCCCCACGCGTGGAACGCGGGCGCCGCCAGCACTGTGACGCCACCGGCCTTGTAGGGGATCGCATCCAGCAGCGCGATGCCGCTTACCGCGCTCGACAAGGCACTCGGCGACCCGCGCGATGCGCCCTTCGGGCGGCCGGTCGTCCCGCTGGTCAGGATGACGTGGCGGCCCTCCACGCCCGGTGAGGGCAGTGCCGGCGCATCTCCGTCACCGTGCGCCGCGACCAAGCCGGCGACGCTGTCCGCGGGCGCGTTCGGATCGTCGCTCCACGCCCACAGTCGCGGCCGGTCACCGGCGTACTCGTTGACGATGTCGGCGAACTCGTCGTCGGCGATGACCGCCGCAGCGTTCTCGCTGTCCAGGACGTCACCGAGCTGCGGTCCGGCGAAGCCGGTGTTGGCGTAGAGCAGATCTGCGCCGAGCTTGGAGACCGCCACCATCGCGACGATGAATGCCGATGAGTTGCGGGCGAGCAGTGCCACGGCGTCCCCGACACCCACGCCCTGCGCGGCGAGCTCAGCCGCAACGATGCTGCTGCGGCGGTCGATCTCCGCGAAGGTCAGCGACTCCCGCTCATCGACGACGGCTGTCCCCTCCGGGTAGCGCGCGGCATTCGCGGCGTAGAGGCCGGCAGGGGTGCGGCCCCACTGGCGAAGCGCGGCGACAGCACCGATCACCCGGTCGGGGCGCACCGGTGCCGTCAGGCCGAGTCGGTGCACGACCTTTGCGGTTGCCCAGCCACCGCGGACGACACCACCGGCGAGCGACGTCACGCGGTCCACTACCGCCGCAAGCTCCTCGCTCACGACGACGGCTCGATTCCCCAGCGACCCTGCCACTGCGCGCCGGCCTCGAGCCGTACCACCGACTCCCCGGTGGCGAGCGCGTTGGGCGGAGCGGTCATCGGCTCGACACCGAGACCGCGGCGACGCCGGCCCGGATCAGGCAGCGCATCACCACTGAAGATCTCGAGATACGGATAGGCCTCGTCGACCCATACCGTCACCGCGCGACCGTCCTCCGGCGCCGACAACCGCAACCGCGCGAGCCCGTCAGCGTCGCGCTGCAGACCGGTGTACGTGTGGTCGATCTCGAGATCGCCGATCCGACGAGCGGACCGGAAGTCGTACGGCGTACCGGCGACCTCCTCGCTGCCGACCGGGATCTGCTGCTCGCCCGTGAGGATCCGGGTCGTTGCCGGAATCGTGAGGATCGCGTCGTCGATCGTCGACGTGCCGGCCGTGATGTACGGGTGGAAGCCCGCCGCCACCGGCACGGTCGACTCGCTGTCGTTGCGGATCGTCGTCACGACGGTCAGCCCACGATCGTCAAGCGACCAACGATTCGACACCGACAGCCGCCACGGGTATCCGGGTTGCGGCACGCAGGTGACGGCAAGCTCGACCGCCGCCTCCGTGTGCTCGACGACCTCCCACGACAACCAACGCACCAGACCGTGAATCGCGTTGTGCTGCTCCGGCTCGGTGAGTGGCAGCTGGCGGTCAGTGCCGTCCCACGTCCACTTGCCGTCGCGGACCCGGTTGGGCCACGGGATCAGCGTCTGGCACCTCGCTCCGTCGCACAGCGCATCCTCCGCGTAGCCGTCGAGCACGTCCGCGCCCGCGACCGTGTAGGTCCGCAACCCCCCGCCTACCTCAACGGCGGTCGCCTCGTGCCCGCTATGACGGATCACGTACTGCGTGCCACTTGGTGCGCTTCGTGAGGCCATGTCAGCTCAGTTCAGGGTCGGGTCGGTGGGGAAGCTGGCAACCGCGCAGAGCGGCCAAGGCTGGCGCCGCAGCACCGTCGACCAGAGATGGTCCGGGAAGTCCACGAACGCGTCGTCCGCCATCCGGTCCACGACGAACCATGATCCGTCGTCGATCTCGCCTTCGAGCTGCCCACCCGACCATCCCGCATAGCCGGCAAAGACACGAAGCTCGCGCAACGAGGCAGCGAGGAGTGTCGGGTCGTAGTCCAGGTCGACGGTGACGAGCGGTCCGGCGACCGGCCGCCACGCCTCGCTCACGGTGGCACCGACCGTGACGCTGGGATCGACGACCCCCAGTGCGATCGCGACGTTGGGCTCCACCGGGCCACCGCTGAACAGCACCGCCGGCGTGCTCGCAATGTCGGCAACCGGGGGCACCACCTCGAGAAGGGAGGCGTCGCCAGGGCGGTTGATGACCACGCCGAGCGCGCCGTCGTCGTTGTGCTCGAGCATCGCGATCACGGTCCGGTAGAAGACCGGTGACTCCAGCGTCGGACTCGCGACGAGCAGCTTGCCGGCCAGGCCCGGAGTCACTCGTGGACCCGTGCCATCAGCGGACCGCCACGGGGAGGTCGGTCAGGCCGCGCAGGTTGATCCGTCCGTTGTGCGCAACCTCGCCGTCGAGCGCGATCCCGGGGAATCTGCGGAACAACCCGGCGATCGCGGCACGCCCCTCGCGCCTGGCGAGCGCGTTGCCGAGACAGTGATGGACACCGCCGCCGAACGACACGTGCTGCTTCGCATTCGGTCGGTCGAGACGGAGCCGGTTCGCGTCGGGTCCAAACACGTCCTCGTCTCGATTCGACGAGCCCAGGCTGGCGATGATGAACCGGCCCTTCGGGACCACGAAGCCACCGACCGGGTAGTCCTCGAGCGTGACCCGCCGGGTCAGCTGAACCGGGCTGTCGAACCGCAACAGCTCCTCGATCGCGTTGTCCTCGATTCCGCTCTCGCGGCGCAGCAAGTCGGCTTGCGCAGGGTCGTTGAGCAAGGCATAGGTGCCGTTGCCGATGAGGTTGACAGTCGTCTCGTGTCCGGCGACGTAGAGCAGGATCACCTGCGAGACCAGCTCCTCGTCGGTGAGCGCGTCGTCGCCGTCGTGGACGTTGATCAACGCCGTCAGCAGATCGTCGGCCGGATGGTCGCGCTTCCAGGCGATCGCCTCGGACGTGCGGTCCGCCATCTCGATCTCGGCAGCGACGATCGCGCGAACGATCTCCGGATCCGGCACCGGCTCGAGCGACCGGACGATGGTGGCCGAGAGCTCGCGCAGTCGCTCGACGTCGTTCTCCGGCATGCCGAGCATCTCCGAGATCACGGCGAACGGAAGCGGGAAGGCGAGCGCGTCAATGACGTTCACCGCGCCTTCGTCCTCGATCCGGTCGAGTGCCGCCTCGACGAGCGAGTCGATGACCGGCCCGAGCCCGTCGACCGTCTTCGGCGTGAAGGCCTTCGCCACCAGACGCCGTAGCCGGGTGTGATCGGGCGGGTCCCGATCGAGCATCGACAGTCCACCGCCACGGCGACCATGGTTAGCCTCGTCGTAGATCTCGTCGTACACGTCACGCAACGGTCCGTGCTCAGTGACGTGCTGGTCCTCGACCGACATCCTCGAACGCAGCAACCCGTCGACGTCCCGGTGCCGCCACAGCGCCCAGAACCCGTACTCGTGCCGCTCGACCGGTACTGCCGCCCGCAGCGCGGCGTACTGCGGGTAGGGATCGATCGTGAACGCAGGGTCGAACGGCTGGAACGACAGCTCGCCCTGATCGGTCGAGCCGAACGCCGCCGAGGTCATGACCGAAAGGTATCCATTTGCAGGGCGCCCTAGTCGACCACCGGCGGAAACGTCGCGCCTTGCTCGGCGAGCCCTGCCTCGTCGCCTTGCCCTGCGAGGGCCGCGACGACGGTGGATGCGGAAAGATGATCACCGTGACGGCCAAGGACATCCTCTACCGGTACGGGACCCGGGTGCACACGACGCTGTTCACCGCGACGGGCGGCAGGCTGTTCCACCGCGGTCGCGGCATGCCGATGGTGAAGCTGACGACGGTCGGCCGGCGGACGGGTCAGCCGCGCACGATCATGGCGACCACGCCGTTGCAGATGGGCGAGTCATTCGTGCTGATCGCCTCGTTCGGCGGCGACGACCGCGAGCCACAGTGGTGCCAGAACATCCGCACCAACGGTGAGGTCGAGGCGACCGTCAACGCCTCAACCCGGAAGATGCACGCGCGAGTCGCTACGCCCGAGGAACGCGCCGAGCTTTGGCCGCGAGTTGTCGCAAACCCACACGCCGCCTTCTACGACGACTACCAGAAGAAGACCGACCGGGAGATCCCGATCGTGATCTTCGACCCGGCGTAGCGGCCTGCGGGTCAGCCAATCGTCGACAGTCCCCCGTCGACCGCGATCGTCTGCCCGGTGATGTAGCTCGCAGCATCACCGAGAAGGAACACGACGACGGCTGCGACCTCCCAGGGGGTGCCCTGTCGCCCCAGCGGGATTCGAGTGTCTCCGCGACTCGGCCGGCCCGCGGTGGCCAACCGGCCGAGTGGCGTGTCGATGAGGCCGGGCGCCACGACGTTGACGCGGCCGCCGTTGCGGGACGCCTCTCGCGCTGCGTGCCGCATCAACCCGATCTGGGCGGCCTTCGACGCGTCGTACGACGGGATGTTGCTGCCTGGACGCAGGCCCGCGATCGAGGAGATCAACACGGTGGACGAACCGTCAGGCATCACGGGCAGCGCCGCCTGAAGGGTCAAGAAGTGTGATCGCACGTTGACCGCGAAGACGCTGTCCCACTCGTCTGCGCTGGTTCCGCCGATGCCTCTACCGGCTCCGATGCCGACGTTGAGGACAAGTCCATCGAGGCCGCCGAGCACGTCGGTCGCCCACGTCACCGCATCAGCACCGGCGCTCGGGGCCGCAGCATCGCTGACCCGGTGGTGTGCGGGTGACCCCTCCGCCGCAGCAAGCTCGGCGGTCACCCGCGCGGCACGCTCGTCGATGTCGGTGACCGCCACCGCCGCACCCTCACGGGCTGCCAGGATCGCGGCGGCTCGCCCGTTGCCGGGCGGGGCATCCGGATCTCCGATGTCTCGAGTTCCGCCACCGACAACGAGAAGCCGGCGCCCAGCCAAGACATCCGTCACGACGAGTCCCTCGCGGCCCGTCGTACTGGGCTCGACCCCTCGGGCCAGCCGGGAGTGTCGCGCTCCAGCGCCACTCCGGCGCTGTTGAGCAGGCCCGACACCAGCCGGTAGTAGCCGGTAAGGACGACGAGCTCGAGCAGCTGCGCGTCGTTCCAGCGCGACGCAAGGGCGTGCCAGGTCGGCTCCGAGACCATGTCGTGCGAGCAGAGCTCGTCGACCATGTCGACGAGATGGTGATCCGGGTCGCTCCACGACCCTTCTCGGGCATCGGCAAGCCGCGCGATCTCCTCGTCGGTGAGCCCGGCCTGCAGTCCGATCACCGTGTGCTGGCCGAACTCGTACTCCGACCCGCATCGCCAGCCGGTCCGGAGGATGACGATCTCGCGCTCACGCGCTGGGAGCGTATCGCCCCGAAGCAGGTGCGAGCCGAGTGCGAGGAACCCCTTGAGGAGCTCGTGGTTGTGGCCCAGCGTCCGGAAGATGTTGAGCGACGGCTGGTCGCCCTTCGAGGGCTGCGGCGCGATTCGCGGCGCGGTGGATGCGTCGGTCATCCCGCCATCATGGCGTCCTACCAGCCGAGCGAGGCGGGCGCCGCTGGACGCAGCCCGGCGACCTCGGCCGCGGTCGTGAACGAGCGCAGTGCGGCCACCATCGCCGCCTGGTCAGTGACCGAGATCGAGCCGAGAAGCACCGCCATCTCGCCCCGTCGCTTCGCCACGACGTCCGCGACGAGCTGCTCGCCGACCGGAGTCAGGGACAGGACCACCTCGCGGCGGCTTGCCGGATTCTCCCGCCGGCTGACGAGGCCGGCGGCTACAAGCCGATCGATGACCCGCATCGCCGTCGACGCATTGACGTCGAGCTCAGCGGCGAGCCGCGACAGGTTGGTCTGGCCGCGGTCCGCCAGCACGGCCAATGTGCGGAACTGGGTCAGCGTTATCCGCGCGTCGACGCTTTCGACCGAACGCGTGGAGATCCCGACCAGGAGCCAAGACGCCCCAAGCACCGCGGTGACGAAGTCATCCAGGTCACCCTGCCCGGATGGTCCCGCCCCCTCCGCGACTGCATCTCGCGTAGCCACGTTCCCTCCCCATGAGTGACCCTCTGCTCGCGCCGCCTGCTTGACGCCGAATGATCACCCGATAAGAGTGTGACGCCCTCTGCCGTTCGGCGCTGCACCCCCCGGGTTTGAGTGCGTCGATGCGCCTGGATAGACGATTCCAGCGACAGTCGGATCACGCAACCGCCCCACCCCCGCGCCCAGCAGCGCCGCGTTGGGAATCGCGAGGGGTCCTTCTTCGGTCTCCAGAGAGGAGTAGACGAGACCGATCGCTGTGATCGTGCCGTCGAAGGGTCCGTTCAGCGCCCCTGATCTGATCCGGACGAAGTCACCGACCGCGAATGGTCGCGACACGAGCATGACGATGCCGGCGGCCACGTTGCTGAGCGGTTGCTGTGCCGCGATTCCGACGACCACACCGGTGATCGCTCCACCGAGCAGCAACCGGTTGAGAGAGATGTTCAGCAGGCCGAGCGTGACTACCAGGATCAGCAGGTAGCCGACGAGCAACACTCCGAGGCGAACCGTCGCCGCTGTGCCGGCGCCACCGCGCAAGCCGGCCACCCGGGACGCTTCGCCGGCCGCCGACCGCACGGCGATGATGCCGAACACCGCAAACGCGACGGCCAGCGCGATCGCGACATAGTGCCGCGTCGAGTGGCCCCGCAGCGGCCCGAGCTTGCCGCTCACGATGACCGCGACGAGCGCGACGGCGGCCGTCCACATCGCTTGACGGAAGTCAGGATGAAGCCGGCTCTCCATCACCTCGACGGCCCGGGCCGCCACAGTCCGGGGACGTCGCTGGTCCCGCTTGGCCTTGCCGATTGGTCGCACCACACTGCTCTGCCCAGGATCGTGACGAAGAACACGGGTGCGACCGAGTTCAGGCGGGTAAGGACCTCGGCGACATGAGTGCAGAGACTTCGCTCCCTGGGGACGTGGACGCTCGCGAGCTCCGACGGGCTCTCGACGGCCGTTGGGCCGACGCCCGCGAACAAGTGCGGGAGTTGCTGCGCGATCCGCGGCTCGCCCCGCGGCCCAGCCTCACGCTGGACGAGCAGCGCGAACGCGCGCTCGAAGGCGTTCTCGCGGTGGCCGCCACGGACGGCCCGAAGCTGATGTTTCCCAAGGAGTACGGCGGCCTCGACGAGATCGGCGCAGGCGTGACGAGCTTCGAGACCCAGGCGCACGCCGACCTCTCGTTGCTCGTGAAGTGCGGGGTCCAGTTCGGCCTGTTCGGCGGCGCGATCAGGCACCTGGGCACGGCCGCGCACCACGAGCGCTACCTGCGCGACGTGATCAACGCCGACCTGCTCGGCTGCTTTGCGATGACCGAGACCGGCCACGGCTCGGACGTCCAGTCGCTCGGTACGACCGCGACGTACGACGTGGCCACGGAAGAGTTCGTCATCTGCACTCCCGATGACCACGCGGCCAAGAACTACATCGGCAACGCAGCGCGGGACGGCCGCATGGCGGTGGTCTTCGCCCAGCTGCAGACCCACGGCGAGAGCCACGGGGTTCACGCTCTTCTGGTGCCGATCCGCGATGCGGCCGGCGAACCGCTCGCCGGCATCCGGATCGCGGACGACGGGCCGAAAGCCGGTCTGAACGGCGTGGACAACGGCAAGATCTGGTTCGACAACGTGCGAGTCCCTCGCGGGGCACTGCTCGACCGGTTCGGCGCGGTCGACGCTGACGGCACCTACTCCAGCCCGATCGACAACGTGAACCGCCGGTTCTTCACCATGCTCGGCACCCTCGTCCAGGGCCGGATCAGCATCTCGGGATCAGCGCTGTCGGCGACCAAGAACGCCCTGACTATCGCAGTCCGTTACGGCGACACGCGACGCCAGTTCAAGGCGCCGGACGCCGCCGAGGAGATCGTCGTCCTCGACTACCTCGCCCACCAGCGAGCGCTGTTGCCGGCGTTGGCAACGACGTACGCGTTGAGCTTCGCGCAGGCCGAGCTGGTCAGCGAGCTGCACGAGGTGCAGTCGGAAGCGACCGACGACCAGGCCCGACGGCGGCTGGAGACGTTTGCTGCCGGGCTGAAGGCCACGTCGACGTGGCACGCAACTGCGACCATCCAGGCCTGCCGCGAAGCCTGCGGTGGTGCCGGTTACCTCTCGGAGAACCAGCTCGTCGGCCTCAAGGCGGACACCGACGTCTTCACGACCTTCGAAGGCGACAACACGGTTCTGTTGCAGCTCGTCGCCAAGACGCTGCTCACCAACTTCCAGGCGGAGTTCGGCGAGCTCGACACGATCGGGACCGCGCGATTCGTCGCCGAGCAGGTCGCGGACATCGTCATCGAACGCAGCGGCGCGCGTGGGATCGTGCAGCGCCTCATCGACGCGCTCCCCGGCACCTCGGATGACGAGACCAGCTTGCTCGACCGCTCCCACCAGATCTCGCTGCTCGCCTGGCGCGAGAAGCACGTGCTGGAAGGTGTCGCGCGACGGCTCCGCAAAGGGGTCGAAGCCGACGCAGACCTGTTCGAGGTGTTCAACTCGGCGCAGGACCACCTGCTGCTCGCGGCGCGCGCCCACATCGATGCGCGCGTTGTCGAGGCGTTCGACTCAGCGATCCTCGCCGTCACGGACCCTGCCGTCGCAGAGCTGCTGAACCGGGTCTGCGACCTGCACGCGCTCACGGTGATCGAGCGGGAGCGCGCGTGGTTCCTCGAGCACAACCGGCTCACGGCCAGCCGCAGCAAGGCGGTGACGGCGACCGTGAACGACCTGTGCCGCCAGCTCCGCCCTTGCGCCGGACTGCTCGTCGACGCCTTCGGTATCCCCGACGAGCTGATAACTGCACCGATCGCGCAGCGGTGATCTTGGTTTGGTTGACTTTTCGTCATGAGCGGACGGGACTCGGTGATCGGCGCGGCCCTCGCGGTGGTGCTTGTCGTGGGCATTGTCGACGCAGCGGCCGGCCACAAGGGCAGCTCCAAGTCGTCGTCCAGCATCGCCCCGACGGCGACGAGCGCACCCACTTCGCCGGTGGCCCCCACGCCCACACCCACACCCACCCGGCCCGCAACGCATAACCACAGGCATCGTCAGGGCGGCACGCCGACGAGCAGCATCCCGACAACGGCGCCGGCACCGACCGTCACTTCGACGTCCGGCAACGGAACCGGCAAGACGGGCGGCAACCACTCAGCTGCCCCGACGTCGTCGCCGTCGACGCCACCAGGGGTGCTGGGCACCTTCACCTATGCGACGACCGGCGGGGAGCAGACCAGCATCCCCGGCACGTCGCGGAGCTTCCCGAAGACCACCACGATCACGAACAAGCTTCAGGGATGCGGCGTGGCGAGCACCTGGAAGCCCATCCCGGAACACGTGCAGAAGCAGCTGCTCTGCCCGGTGAGCGACGGCATCAAGATCAAGTCCTACGAGACGACGATCACCTTCTACGGCGTGAGCAGCGGCGAAGACTTCAAGTGCTCCGGACCGTCCTACATCGACCGGCGGAGCCTCGCGCCCGGCGACACCTGGAAGTTCACGTGCAAGTCGGCGGACGCGACGGCAGTTCAGAAGGCACGAGTGATCGGCTTCGAGAAGATCGATGTCGGATCGGAGTCGGTGCGAACGCTGCATCTCCACATCGTCAGCTCGCTGACCGGCAGCGACAGCGGCACGTCGACACAGGACTACTGGATCGACACCCAGAAGCCCGTCATGGTCAAGGAGACAGGCAAGGTCGAGGCGCACCAGCAAAACGTGACGTATACGTCGACCTACTCGCTCGCGCTGACCAGCCTCTCGCCCAAGACCTGACGGTCGCGCACCGGCAGGGACACGAGGTCTGCGGTGAAGACGCCGAGCGCGAGCCAGACCAGGCAGAACCCGACGAGGCGCACGGCGGGCAACGGCTCGTGTCGCACCGTCACGCCGATGATGAACTGGATCGTCGGGGTCAGGTACTGCATCAGGCCCAGCCGTGACAGTGCGATGCGTGGCGCCGCGCCGGCGAACAGCAGCAACGGAATGACCGTGACGATGCCCGCGCTGCCAAGCAGCAGCGCGTGGTTGGCACCGTGGGTGGTGAACGTGCCGTTGCCTCGCGCCGCGGCGACGATCAGGTAAGCCGCCGCGACCGGGGCGAGTACCGCGGCTTCCACGAGCAGGCCACTCATCGGCGATACCCCAACCACCTTCTTGACCAGCCCGTAGGCGCCAAAGCTGAAGGCCAGCACGAGCGCGATCCAGGGCGGGCGGCCGGCCTGCACGGTCAGCACGATGACGCCGATCGCGGCGACTCCGACCGCCGCCCACTGCGCCGCGCGCAGTCGCTCGCGCAGGACCACCACGCTCAGCGCCACCGTCACGAGCGGGTTGACGAAATACCCGAGAGAGGTCTCGACGACGTGGCCGTGGTTGACCCCCCAGATGTAGACGCCCCAGTTGATGCCGATGAGCACTCCCGCAACCGAGAGCAGTCCGAGCGACCGGCGATCGCGCGGCAGTGCGCGCCACGCCGACCAGCCGGAGCGAAGGAGCAGGAGGATTGCGACGGTCACGAGCGACCAGATCACCCGGTGCGCCAGGATCTCGACCGCGCCCGCCGGCTCCAGCAGCGGCCAGTAGAGAGGAAACGCACCCCAGATCAGGTACGCCGCGAGTCCCATCGCGGTGCCGCGGCGCTCCTCGTCCACGTCGTCCACCTCAGCCGCCGCCCGATAACCGCGCCGGCTGCGCCGGCCCACATTGTCGACGTTACCGAGGCCACCTTCCTCACCTCGACGCGTTTTGGGCTGGTCTGCCTCGGCTACATCGCACGTGTGAGCAGTAACGCTGGCGGTGACGACGGGAGCCGGGTGATGATCACCGACGTGCCGCCGAAGTCGCCCGCATCGACCGCGATCAGTCTTGATCGATGGCCCGACATGGCACCTCCCCCGCCGGCGAGGCTGCGCGCGGCGATTGCGCGCGCCGTGATGCGCCGCGTCGGTCGCCGCGCCGGGCTCCGCGTCGAGCTTCCCGACGGCTCGCACTTCGGCCCCGACGATGCGCCCTTGATGCAGATCCGCTCACCGGAGTTCTTCTTCACCCGGCTCGGACGCGACGGGAAGGTCGGCTTCGGTGAGTCGTTCATGGCCGGAGACTGGGACGCACCGAACCTCGCCGCGGCGATCGAGCCGCTCGCCCGCAACGTCGACTCACTGATCCCGCGATGGATGCAGCGGATACGCGCCGTCTACGAGGCGCGCCAGCCCGCAGCCGAGGACAACGACCGGGCCGGCGCGCGGCGCAACATCCACCGGCACTACGACCTGTCCAACGACCTGTTCGGGCTGTTCCTCGACGAGACCATGACCTACTCGTCCGCGCTCTTCGATGATCCGGCTACTGAGTCGCTGACCACCGCCCAGCACCGCAAGATCGATCGGCTCCTCGACCAGGCCCGCGTGACAGAGGGCAGCCGCGTGCTCGAGATCGGCACCGGCTGGGGCGAGCTGGCCATCCGTGCCGCCCGACGAGGCGCGTCGGTCACGACGATCACGCTGTCAGACGAGCAAGCCGCTCTAGCGGTCGAACGCGCCAAGGCCGCAGGCGTCGCCGGACTCGTCGACGTACGCCTGTGTGACTACCGCGACGTCGACGGGACGTACGACGCGGTGGTCAGCGTCGAGATGATCGAGGCGGTCGGCGAGCGCTGGTGGCCCACGTACTTCCAGGTGCTCGATCGCCGGCTCGCACCCGACGGGACTATCGGGCTGCAGGCGATCGTGATGCCGCATCGTCGGATGATGGCAGCGCGACGCTCATACAGCTGGATCCACAAGTACATCTTCCCGGGCGGGATCATCCCTTCGATCGATGCGATCAAGGACACCGTTGCGAAGCGAACCTCGTTGCAGATCGTCGAAGCGAAGCAGTTCGGACGGTCCTACGCCGAGACGCTTCGACGTTGGCAGGACCGGTTCGTCGCGGCGACCGACGCGCTGGGCGCACTCGGCTTCGACGAGACGTTTCGCCGCATGTGGACCTTCTATCTCGCCTACTGCGAAGCGGGTTTTCGCGCCGGCTACCTCGACGTCGTACAACTCACCTTGAAACGGCCCGCCATCACGACATGAGCAGCTTCGGGGGGGACCGGTTCGCTACCGGACTGGCGGTGACGGCGGTCGTCGACGTCGTCGTGTTCACTGCGACTTGGCTGATCGCGCGCCGGATCAATCGTTACAGCATCGTCGACGTCACCTGGGGACTGGCGGTGCTGGCGATCACGGCGACGGCGTTCGGCTGGTCCGCGGCCGCGCACGCCAACACCGCGAGGCGGGCCCTTGTACTCGCGATGACGGCGGCATGGGCAGTTCGACTTGCGTGGCACATCAGCAGTCGCAACCGCGGCCAGGGGGAGGATCCGCGCTATGCCGCGATCCTCCGCAAGGCGCGTGGCTCCGTCCCGATGTACGCGGTGCGGCGAGTGTTCATCCCTCAGGCGGGGTTCGCGTTTGCCATCTCCATGCCGCTGCAGGTCGCGATGTATCAGCGCGGCACCCGTCCGGCTCTCGACACCGTCGCTGTGATCGTCTTCCTCACCGGACTCGGCTTCGAGGCAGTCGCAGACGCGCAGCTGGCGCAGTTCGTCCGCAGCCGCAGCGGCAGCCACGAGGTGATGGACCGTGGCCTGTGGCGCTACAGCCGCCACCCGAACTACTTCGGTGAGTCCGTGCTGTGGTTCGGCCTTTGGCTGCCCGCCGCCGGCGACTGGCGAGGCGCGATTACGGTGATGTCGCCCATCGTCGTGACGTACCTGGTGGGCTTCGCTACCGGCAAGCCGATGCTCGAGAAGGGCATGGCCGAACGCAAGCCGGCCTACGCCGACTACATGGCGAGGACGTCGGGTTTCCTTCCGCTCCCGCCGCGATCATGATTGGGCCATGACCGGGGGGGGCCTGTCGCAGCGCTGTTGTCACGTGCCACTGAGCGGCACGCAGTCAACCCACCCGATGGGAAGAGCTTCTCGACCTTCGAGCGGGTGACGATCGACGGCGATCGCTACTTCTTGAAGCGGCTCAGTCCCGCAACCGACTGGGTGATGCGGGTGACCGGTGACAAGGTCCATCGGCCGTACGTGATCTGGCAGACCGGACTGATGCACGAGGCTCCGGAATGCATCGATCACACGGTCGTCGCCATGGAGGTCGCCGGGACCGGCCACGACGCAGTGTGCTCGACCCTCATGCGTGACGTCGCCGATCACCTGGTCCCCGAAGGCGACGCGGTCGTTTCGAGCTCACAGCACGACAGCTTCATCGATCACATGGCCGCGCTCTCTGCGTCGTTCTGGGGCTTCACCGACCCGATCGACCGCCTGGCCACGATGACGAACCGGCTGCGCTTCTTCGACGGCGACAACGTCGGCCGAGAGCTGGCTGCACCCGATCCGCCGGGCCCGATCGTCGCCGCCGATGTCGGATGGCGGGCGCTTTCGGACCTGTCACCGATTCTGGCCGACCTTGCCGCCGCGGTCCAGGCTGAGCCCGCGCTGCTCACGGAGCCGTTGACCCGCACACCCGTCACGTTCCTGCACGGCGACTGGAAGATGGGCAACCTCGGTTCCCATCCCGACGGTCGGACGATCCTGCTCGACTGGGCGTACCCGGGGTCGGGCCCCGCGTGCTGGGACCTGTGCTGGTACCTGGCCCTCAACCGGGCTCGGCTTCCCGAGTCGACGGAGGCGTCCATCGCGCGCTTCCGCGACGCGCTGGAACATCACGGAGTCACGACGGCTGACTGGTTCGACCGCCAGTTGGATCTGTGCCTGCTCGCGATCATGGTCACCTTCGGCTGGGAGAAGGCCCTCGGTGACGGCGCGGAGCTGCTTTGGTGGGAGGAGCGGGCGAGCGTCGCGCTCTCGCGGCAAGGCATCGCCATCCCCCGGCGAGCCGGCAGTTGACGGTCGACCATTACGCCGGGGCCGCCAAACGCTGGGCGGAAGGCGCGACGATCGTCTACCGGCCGATCGCGCACGACCTCCTGGCAGCCAGCCCTCATCGACTCACCGGCCGGACCGTCGTTGACGCGGGCGCGGGAACCGGAGTCGTGAGCGACCGGCTCAGCGAGCTGGGTGCACGGCCCGTCGCGATCGACATGTCGCACGACATGATGGCGTGGAACGCCGTCCGACGCCCACCAGCGGCAGTTGCGGACGTCAATCGCCTTCCACTTCACGACGGTGCGGTCGATGACATGGTGGCCGCCTTCGTGTTCAACCACGTCACCCAGCCGGAAGCGGCGATCGCCGAAGCGGCCCGTGTCATCCGTCCCGGAGGTGCTCTGCTGGCGCGCGTCTACTCGAACTCAAGTCGCAGCGAGGTCCGCGACGCTCTCGACCTGGCCCAACAGTCGGAAGGGTGGCGAGCCCCCAAGTGGTACGTGCAGCTGAAGCAGTCAGCGGCGCGGCTGCTCGGCAGCGCCGAGAACATGGCAGCGACGGCATCAGCGGCCGGGCTCGCCGAGGTGACGGTCGATGAATGCGCGGTAGAGGTAGGCGTCACCAAGGCCGACCAGCTCGTCGACTACCGGCTCGGACAGGCACAGTTCGCAGCGTGGCTCGCGACCTTCGATCCTCGAGCTGCTCTCGAGATGAGGGATCGCCTCGTGGAGTCGATCCGGCCGATCATGCAGCCATATCGGCCGATCGTGGTCTTCCTCGCTGCTCAGGTTCGCTGAGCAGCAGCCCGAGAGCGAGACGAGCGAAGTCGGCACCGCACTCGACGGCGACGTGCTCGGACCAGGCGCGGCGACCCGGTGGCGCTACTTGTTGTGCGCGCCTGCGCGCCTGGCTTGGCGCCACGTGTAGGTGAAGGCGGGTCGAGCGCCTCGTCCGCCAGTCATCACCTCGGCGATGGACTGCCCCTTCGGCTGTCCGGTGCCGGCACCCGCGAGCAGTGTCGGCAAGTGCTGGTACGCGCCGAGGATGTTGTCGCGGTGGCCCCAGCATCCCGGCGCGTGACGGTTGGGGCAGGCAATGTTGATGCTTCCCCCGGGTGCATAGCCGTCGTTGTACATCCAGTCGAAGTCCGACGCGAGCGGGCCGAAGTCGCCAGCCCATATCGAGCCGTACTCGGAGACACCTAGGAGTCGCAACAACGAGATCACGGGAGTCGGATCGACCCGCAGCAGGGCCGCGGAATGCGACGCCGTGTTGAGCGTAGGCGTGAGGCCGGCGAACGGCTTGAGTCCGCGCGCGACGCGCTCGAGGTCGGTGACGACGAAAGTCTGCTCAGCGACGCTCAGCGACTTGTAGTTACGTGGCAGCACCATCGTCGACTTCGCCACGCCCTCGTGTGCACGTGCGTGGGCGATCGCAGCGAGGGCCTCGCGGGTGCAGATGGCACTGCGCCAGCCGCGGGTGACGCAGTCCGGCAGATAGTTCGGGTGCGGCGCGACGTTTCGCGGCGGATTCGCCGATGCCGAGTAGACCGCGCCGAAGTGCAGCGGCGCGCCGAGCTCCGGGGGTCGGACCGAGGCTCGACGCGCCGCGGCCGCCGGTGCGGATGGCACGAACACCGCGACGGCGAGCAGCGCAATGCCCAGCGACCGCGCTACCCCCCGCCAGGTTGTTCGAAGCATCTCCCGATGTCCCCTCGACGGCAGACGGATTCAAGAACACCGAGCCGGTTTTGTCAACTTTAGACAACAAAGATCACGCTTCGTGGGTAGTTGGCGTCCCGTGGCTGGCGCGAACCTACAAGGCGAGTTCAACCAGAATTCGCTGGCTTTCCAGGCCAATTAGGCCGAACGTCTCTTGACTTCGTGATTTGTCAAATCTTTACTCACGCCACGCCAAACCCGGCGTGATGAGAGGAGCCTCGCCATGATTCGCCGCGTCACAACCCTGGTGATCGCCGTACTGATGGCCGCGCTGACGACTGCCGCACCCGCATTTGCCGGCAGCGGAAACAGCGGCGGCGCCACCGTCCACATCGACGGTGACGTCTACTGCTGCTGACCCCAGGGGGCTGGGGGGAGAGCTAGTCGGCGGTGGCTAGCGACTGACACGCAATGCGGATGGCATCCGAAGGCCGCTAGCCACCGCGGCCCGCCGGTACGCGTCGCGCGCGGCGTCCGAATCGCCGAGCACATCGAGCTCGGCCCCGAGCTCCAACCAGAGCTGAGCGGCCTGCCGGTCGTGCCCGACCGCGGTCAGCAGCGCGACGGCATGGCGGTAGTGCCCGGCGGCGCGCGCGATGTCGCCATCACCGGAGGCAACCAAGCCAAGAACCGCTGCGGCTTCCGCTGCCACGGCGGGTGCGATGGATTCGGTCGCACTCAACGCGCGGGTTGCGAGAGCGATCGCCTCACCGTCGTCGTTGCCCAGGAGCCGGGCACGCGCCAGCGCAACCTCACAATGCGCGATGTCTACGACACTAGCACTGGTCGCGACGAGCTCTGCGAGCGCCGTCACAAGGTTGTCGACGGCCGCGTTGACGTCCGGCGGATCCTGCCGAAGCAGCATGATGCCGAGCTGGTTGCGAAGTCGTGCAAGGTTGCGGCGGTCCTCGCCGCCGTTGAGCAGCTGCAGCGCCCGCTCGGCGAGCAGAATCGCCGCCGGCGCATGGCCGCGCTGCGACTGGAATGCGCTTGCGTTCCAGTACGCCGCAGCTTGCGCTTTCGCGGACCCGATCTCCTCGGCACGACGGATCGCGTTCAGGGCGATCCGCACGGCGTGGCCGGTGTCGCCCCGCTCGAAGTGCGCTGCGGCCACCGTCACCGCGAGACGGATTGCCTCATCTCCGCCATCGACGCCTGCCTCCTTGAGCGCAGTCAAGCCCAGTTCGCCGACGTCTACCGCTCGATTGAGGTCACCCGACTCCCGATAGCAGCGGCTCAATGCCAGCAACGCCGGAAGGAATGGTCCGCTCGACGAGTGCCGCTCAACGAGCTGCTCAAGCGCCAGGATCGCGTCGTCGTACCGACCGAGTGCCTCGAGTGCTCGAGCAGCTAGGAAGTCTGCACGCTGCCGGACGTCGTCAGGCAGGTCGATCCCTCGCTTGCCGGTCACGGGATCAAGGGCGGCCAGCGCCTCCTCCGCGCAACCGGTTTCCAGGGCGAGCTCCGCGTTCAACAGCGTCAGCGCGATCTCGTCGGCGCGCACAGGAGCCACGCCTGTGACGAGATGTTCGGCCGTCGTACCGAGAACCTGCGCAAATCGGTCGAGCAGAGCTGCGTCGGGTCGACGCTGGCCCGCCTCGATCCGCGACACGTAGCCAACCGTCACGACACCATCGGCGAGGCCCGCCTGGGTCAGCCCGCATGCCAACCGCTGGTTGCGGATGCGCTCGCCCAGCACGACCGGATCGGCATCGCGAAGACGGCCCGCCAGATCCGCGTTCAACAGGTCGTGCTCCCATCTGGGCGGAGGAGGAGCTGGCAGTGTGGGGACCCCGTGTTGGCCTTAAATTGACAGTACTTTCCCGCGTTGTCAACGACGTGGAATCCCGCGGAGCCGGCCGTCTCCAGCATCGAGGCACGTCCGGTTGTCGACGCTGGCTCGCGGCCGAACGGCCTAGCAAGGGCTCCGCCGCCCGGCGGATCGATTTTCTGGCAACTCATTGCCAGTAGGACCGCTGAGTGCTTGGTTCAGGGTTGTCAGGGCCGCTTCGGCCCCGCCCAAGGGAGGGTCTCGCAATGGGCATGTTCAAAGACATCCGCAGCATGCAGAAGACGGCGAAGGACATGGTTCCGCCGGAGCATCGCGGCATCGCCGGCGGTTTCCGGGCTCTGAAGGACACCGCGGCCATGGGTGCACAGATGATGAACAACCTTCAGTCCGCGAACGAGACGGCCGTGCGGCTCCGCTCGACCGGCAAACCCGGGACTGCCGTGATCACAAGCGCCACGCAAACCGGCGCGTACGTCAATGACAGCCCGCAAGTACACCTGAGCCTTCAGGTCACGGTGGGCGCCAACACCTACCCCGCCGAGACCGACGCGCTCGTGCCGATGATCCAGATCCCGCAGATCCAGCCCGGCGCCACCGTCGCCGTACTCGTCGACCCCTCTGACCCAACCGTCTTGATGCTTGCCTAACTCGCTGTAGCGACGAGCGGGAGGCCCGATAGCCTCCCGCTCGTGGCGGCAACCGACGGCACTGCGCTGCTGCGCATGTCCGGCGTGTCCAAGCACTTCCGCCGTGGCCGGGAAGTCGTTGCTGCGGTCAACGACGTATCGCTGGAGATTCCGGCGGGCGAGTTCGTCAGCGTTGTCGGCCCGAGTGGTTCCGGCAAGTCGACGCTGTTGCATCTCGCCGGCGGGCTGGACCGCCCGGACTCCGGGCAGGTGTGGGTCGACGGTGAGGACATCGCGACGCTGTCGGCAGCAGCGCTCGCGCGGTTGCGGCGCCGCCGGGTCGGCTTCGTCTTCCAGTTCTTCCACCTGATCCCGAACCTCACGGTTCGCGAGAACGTGACGCTTCCCGTCGTCCTCGACGGTGGGAAGCACTCCGACTCTCGGGTGGACGAGCTTATCGAGCGGGTTGGTCTCACGCACCGGGCTCAGCACCTGCCCGGCGAGCTCTCAGGCGGCGAGATGCAACGCGTCGCGATCGCCCGTGCGCTCGTCAACGAGCCGCGCCTGATCCTCGCCGACGAGCCGACGGGCAACCTCGACCAGACGACCGGCGCCGAGATCCTCGCGGTGTTGGAGGAGCAGGTCGCGCAAGCCGGCGCGGCGTTGCTGATGGTGACGCACGACGAGGCCGCAGCGGGACGTGCTGACCGGACGCTTCACGTCGTCGACGGACGGCTGGCGGCGAAGCCGCGGCCGGCCGGCCGGCGAGGGTGACATGCTGCGCGTTGCCTACTGGCTGAATCTGCGACAGGTACGACGGCGCCCGCTACGCGCCGTTCTGGCGGTGATCTCCATCGCCGCCGGCGCCTCCCTCGGCGTGTCGGTGCTCGTCATGACCGTCAGCGTGTCGGCGGGCTTCCACTCGTTCGGCCGCCAGCTCGCCGGTCCGGCGCCCCTGCGCGTCGTCGGCGCGACGTCGAGTGGCGGGCTCGCCGACTCCGTGCTCCCCGCAGTCGCGCACACCCTGGGCGTGAAGACGGCGATCCCGCTGGTGCAGGTCGTGACTTACGCGGGCACCGCCTCGGACCCGCACGCCGAGACGATCGTCGCGCTCGGCGTCGACTGCCGCGTCCAGGCGTTGTTCGGCCGCTTCGGCTGCACATCGGACGAGCTCTCCGCGCTGAGCAATGCCGGCGGCGTAGTCGTCAGCCCCCGTCTCGCGAGCAAGCTGGGCCCGGGCGCGAGCATTCAGACCGACGCCGCTCCGGTGCCGCTTCGGTCGGCCGTCCAGCTGCCCGCGCTCAACGCGATGAACCACGGATACATGGCGATCTTCGCGCTCCAGGACGCGCAGCGGCTGTTCGCGCGCGCACACCGCCTCGACGTCATCTACGTGATCCCGTCGAACGGCATCGACGTCCACGATCTGCGCACCCGCCTGCAGGCTGCCGTCGGCGACTGGAACGGCGTGCTGACCGCAACCGACCCACCACCCGCGGTCGGGGTCTACACGGACACGATCATCCCGCTGTTCGCGCTGCTCAGCCTGTTCGCTCTCGCCGTCGGTGGAATGCTGATCTTCAACATCTCCTCGCTCGCGATGGAAGAGCGCCGACGCGAGCTCGCTCTGGTCGCCGCGCTCGGCGGCACCGCCCGCGTTGTCCGCACCGGCGCCGCCCTTGAAGGCGGAGCGCTTGGCCTGGTCGGCGGCCTGATCGGAGTCGGCGGCGGCACGCTGCTCGCCCATCCGCTGACGGCGAGCCTGTCGAAGTTCACGACCGTCGTAGTCGGCGTCGGAATCCCGGTGAAGCTCACGGCGGGCTCTGTGGTCGCCGGCATCATGCTCGGCGCGATCGTCGGAGCGGCCGCAGCACTGGCGTCAACGCGGCGGGTCGGCCGGATCGATGTCGTTGCCGAGCTGTCCATGCGGGAAGAGACCTTCGAAGCGCAGCACCGTCGCGACCTGTGGCGCGCGACGGCGTACCTCGCGTTCTGCGGCGCGGGGATTGCAGTCTGCTGGCTCGCACAACGGCACGGGTCGATCGAGCCGTGGCAGGCAAAGGTCGCACCGCTCGGCGTCCTGATCGCGACAGTCGCATCGTTGCTCGCATCAGCCGCGCTCGCCTCCGTCATCGCGGCCGCGTTGTCACGCCTCACCCGCCGCCTGGATGGGCCGGTCCGCCTCGGGGTCGCGAACCTCGCCCGGCAAGGCCGGCGTGCCGGAGTGATGGCCATCTCGATCGGTGCCGCCGTGACGACCGCGTTCGTCATCGGAAGCACCCAGTCCGCAGCGAAGGCCGATATCGCGCAAAGCGTCGAGACCGGCCACATCCAAGAGCTGTACGTGTCGACGCTCGAGCCGAACAACACCGTCAACGTCGAGGCGAAGCCCACCGAGGCACTGGCTCGGCAGCTCGCCCGGATCCCAGGAGTCGCGCGGATCGACCGCTCCGTGTTCGAGCTCAGCGGCCACGAGACGAAGCACTTGGTGGGCGTCAACGCGGGCACCCTTCCCTGGCTCAACGCGCCGCTGATCGAGGGGACGAAGAGTCCAGCGTCGTTTGCCGCAGGCAAGGTCCTGATCGGTGCGGCGCTTGCTCGCGACACCGGCGCGCGGCCGGGATCGACCTTGCCGATCGACACTCCTAGCGGGCGCGCCTCGGTCACGGTCGGCGGCATCTGGGAGGACGGCAACCTCGGCGGGCGTGACATCACGATGTCGATGACGCTGTATCGCCACCTGTTCGGCAACCAGCCTGCGCAAAGCTTCGGCGTCGTCGCGCAGCAGGGCGTCAGCCTGGTTGAGCTCGCCGACCGGATCCGAAGCGCTCACCTGCTGCCCGGCCTGATCGTGGAGGACCCGAGCCAGTTCTCCACAGACGTCGCCAGCTCCGTCAACGACCAGCTCGCGCCGTTCACCGCGATGCAGCGCGGATTGCTGTTCGTCGCCTTCGTCGCGGTGCTGTCGACCCTGTTGCTGGTCGGCGTCCAACGCCGTCGCGAGCTCGGACTGCTCGCGGCGGTCGGCATGGAGCCGGCACAGCTTGCGCGCATGACGCTCGCAGAGGGCATCAGCGCAGGCGTGATCGGCCTTGCCTTGGCGTTCGTCGGCTCGCTGATCATCGAGTTCGGCTTCTACCTGGTGCTGCCGATCATCATCGGCTTCAAGGACCCGCTGCGCTTCGACTTCGTCAGCTTCTTCGTCTGGAGCGCCGTGTCGCTCGCCCTCGTGGCTGCGGCGTCGGTGCTGCCGGCATGGCGAAACGCGCGCGTGCCGGTGTTGGAGTCGCTGCAGTACGAGTGACGTCGGATCAGACCGGCGCGGCGGTCTTCACAACCTGCGGCTGGGTCAGCCAGTACGAGTAGCGACGAACGCCCTCTGTGGTCCCGATCTCACGCTCGAGAAAGTACGGCGCGGCAAGCGAGAACTCGACCGGATGCCGGAAGAGCGGTCCGTCGTACGCGAAGGAGTGGTACTCGCCGAACTCGCCGCACGGGTCGACGCCGTCGGGCAGACCTTCGACGAAGTCTCGGTCCAGTGGCACACCGACGCTTTCTGGTCCCAGAACAGCGGCATCGACGACGACAGTGACTGCCTGGATGCCCGATTGCAGGAACTTCTCGATGCACTCGTGCGACGTCATCCCCCACAACGGCTCGAGAACCTCGATGCCCAGGGGGCCGAACTGCTCCTGCTTGAGCTGCAGCGCATCGGAGCAGGTGAGGTCACCGAAGGCGTAGGAGTCGATGCCGTCGCGGCGCATCTGCACCGCAACCTCGGCCATGAGCTCGACATAGCCGTCGAGCCCAGCGCCGGGCATGTCGATCGTCTGCAACGGAATCCCGATGCTGCGAGCCTGTGCTTCGAGAAGCTCCACCGGGAGCCCGTGGACTGTCGACTCACCCCGACCCGGATGGATCGTCGTGACGAGCCTGTCGACGACCACGTCGCCCTGCGCGAGCAACGTGCTCAGCGCAAGCGCCGAATCCTTGCCGCCGCTCCAATGGAAGGCCGCCGTTTGACTGCTCACGCCGACCATTCTCGCGCCCGCGTCCCGCCAAACGGTCGTCCGGGGCAAGAGATCATCGCCCGCTACGAAGTCACCAGGTCGTCTCCAACAACGCTCACATCGTGAGCGCTCATGTTCCTCGCGGAGGCAGAGCCTCCGCTCGTCAACAAGCTAGATCGCCTCGGGAGAGCGCACCAGCGCTCTCCACTCGCCTCACGTCGCTTGTGGAGACGGCGGGAATCGAACCCGCGTCCTTCGGCGGCTCATCAAGGCTTCTCCGGGCGCAGCCTGCTGCGGTTTTCTCAGCTCCAGCGGCGGCACAGGCGCCCCGCTGCAAGCTCAGTCACTGTTTGATTTCCCTGCCAGACCCCGTGACCGGGCCTCGCGGTAGAGCCTCCTATCGATGCCAGGTCCTAGAGCGGAGGCGCCCCTAGGCTGACAGCTCTGCTACCTAGTTAGGCAGCGAGAGCGAGCCGGTTGTTATCGGCATTTATTGAAGTTGCCGCGAGTGGTTTGCGAGATCACGCGACATCCTCGGCCCGCTTCCCTTGAATCGACGTCCGAAGTCGAAACCGTTCGTCCCCTCGTAGTGGTACGTGCATCTGACATCGTCCAGGCTACCCCTCCGCCCACGCGAAGGAACCCGACTTTCCACGAATAGAGATACCCCTAGGGGGTATCGTTACGGCGTGGGTACCATCTGGAACAGCCTCGACGAGGCCTTCTTCATGTTCTGGCAGACGCTGTGGGCGCTCGTCCTCGGTTTCGTGCTCTCCGGCGCCGTGCAGGCTCTCGTCTCCCGGCGGGCGATGGTCCGCACGATGGGCGACCACCGGCCGGTGTCGATCGCCCGCGCTTCGCTGTTCGGCATGGCGAGCTCGTCCTGCTCCTACGCCGCGAGCGCACTCGGCCGATCATTGGTCGACCGCGGCGCCGACCTCACCGCCGCCATCGTCTTCATGATCGCCTCGACCAACCTCGTCATCGAGCTCGGCCTCGTGATGTGGCTCCTGCTCGGCTGGCAGTTCGCCGTTGCCGAGTTCGTCGGCGGCGCGATCATGATCGCCCTGCTCACCGTGATCCTGCCGCGCGTAGCGCGGCAGCAGCTCATCGAATCGACAAGAGCGCAACGACCAGCAGAAGCCGCGGACGCGCGGACCGAAGCCGAGGATGCGCTTCGTGCTCGGCTCCGCGACCCGGCTCGCCGTCGTGCCGCTGCGCGATACACGCTCGCGGACCTCTCCATGCTGCGCCGCGAGATCGTCATCGGATTCGTCGTTGCCGGCTTCCTCGCCGTCGCCGTACCGCCTCGGGTCTGGACCGCAGTCTTCATCCACGGCCACGGCGCGCTCACCACGATCGAAAACGCCGTCGTCGGGCCGATCGTCGCGATGGTCAGCTTTGTCTGCTCGATCGGCAACGTCCCACTCGCGGCCGCACTCTGGCAACGCGGCGTCAGCTTCGGCGGCGTGATCGCGTTCGTCTTCGCAGACCTGCTCTCACTCCCGCTCATCCTCATCTACCGGAAGCTGTACGGCGCGCGGCTGACGTGGCGACTGGTCGGCGCGCTCTGGGCTGCGATGAGCGCGGCCGGCCTGCTCACGGAGCTGATCATGCGAGCCGCCGGCGGGGTACCCGGTCACCGCCCGAAGCTCGTCGCCCCCGAGCACTTCTCGTGGGACCACACGACGGTGCTCAACATCATCGCGATCCTCGGTTTCGCCGCAGTCTGGCGACTGGCACATCGCGACACGGGTGGAGACGACGTACCGATGGAGCACTGCGCACACCACAACCAGATGGAGACAGCGTCATGACGACCGCCCGCGGCTACACCAACGACAAGAGCGCGTATGTACGCCGACTGCAGCGCGTCGAAGGACAGATCCGGGGCATCGCGCGAATGGTCAACGACGACGCCTACTGCATCGATGTCCTCACCCAGGTGTCAGCCGCGACGAAGGCGTTGCAGGCCGTCGCACTCGGGCTGCTCGAGGACCACCTCGGCCACTGCGTGCGCGAAGCCGTCTCCGAAGGCGGCACGGAAGCGGACGTGAAGCTGCGCGAGGCGGCAGACGCCATCGCACGACTCGTGCGCTCCTAGAAGTCTGCTGAACAATGCCGAGCGTCCTAAGCGGCGATGCCGAAGAGCTCGGACGCGTTGTCCCAAAGGACGGCGCGCATCCACGCGTCGCCGAGCTCCAGCCTGGTGAGCGCCTCGATCTGGTGCGCGTAGGCATACGGGATGTTCGGGAAGTCTGCTCCGAACAGGACCTTGTCCTGCAGCGCCCGTAAGCGCGGCGCGAGCGGATGACCGTCGAACCGGTCGTCACCGAAATCCGTGAAGCACATCGTCGTGTCGACCCGGACGTTCTCGTAGGCCTCGGCGAAATCGAGGAACTCGTCGTACTCCGGCTTGCCCATGTGCGCGGCGATCATGGCCAGGCGCGGATGACGCTGCAGGACCTCGCCGATCGGACCGGGACCGGTGAAGCTGCCCGGCGTCGGTCCGCTTCCGGCGTGCACCACCACCGGCGTACCAGCATCCGCGAGCAGGCCCCACGCCGGGTCCAGCAAGGGATCGCGCGGATCGAACCCGCCGACCTGCACGTGCACCTTGACGATCCGCGCGCCCGCGCGCAACGCCTCGTCGACGTACGACGCAACCCCCGGTTCAGGAAACATCGTCGCGGTTTGGATCACGTCGCCGTGATCAACGGCGAACCCGACAGCCCAGTCGTTGAGCCACTTCGCCATGTCGGGCTTGTGCGCGTAGACCAGTGACGGGAAGGCGCGCACCCCCATCGCGCGGAGATGGTCGAGGCGCTGCTGCTCGTCCCATTTGTAGGCGATCGGCCAGTCGCGACCGGTGAGCGGACCCTTCGAGGCGAAGTACGCCCACACCTTGCGCAGCACCGAGTCCGGCATGAAGTGGACATGGGCGTCGATCAGGCCGGGCAGCCCCAGCGCCTTCCAGTACCCGGCGACCTCCTCGTCACCGAGCGGCGCTGCGACCTGGGAACGCGAGGTCAAGCCCGGCCTTTGGCGCGCCGGCCGCTCGCCCGCTCGATCTCCCGTGCGGCGTCGCGGGCGGCGAGGGTCTGCCGCTTGTCGTAGGCCCGCTTGCCTCGCGCCAGCGCGATCTCGACCTTGACCTTGCCGTCCTTGAAGTACAGCTGCAGCGGGACGAGGGTCAGCCCCGACTCCTTGGTCTTGCCGACCAGCTTCGCGATCTCCTCGCGGTGCAGCAGCAGCTTGCGGCGCCGCCGCGGCTCGTGGTTGGTCCAGGTGCCCTGCGTGTACTCCGGGATGTGGAGGTTCTCCAGCCACACCTCGCCGTCGCGAACCGTGGCGTAGGAGTCGACAAGCGATGCGCGCCCCTCACGGAGCGACTTGACCTCGGTGCCCATCAGGACGAGGCCGGCCTCGTAGACGTCCTCGATCGCGTAGTCGTGGCGGGCCTTGCGGTTCTGCGCGATCAGCTTGCGGCCCGACTCCTTCACCACAGACGGACAGGCCCCATCAGCCGGCGCTGCCGGCGTCGGCGGTAAGACCTGACAGCACCTCGACGGCGTGCTCGAACAACACCGACTGCGGGACGTCAGGTCCAAGCAGCACGTCGGGCGTGATGCCGACGCCGTCGAGCGAGCGGCCCGCCGGGGTGAGGTAGTTGCCAACCGTGAGCTCGATGTCAGAGCCGTCGGAGAGCCGGTCCGGTGCCTGGACGCTGCCCTTCCCGAAGGTCTGCGAGCCGACGATCACCGCGCGCCCGCGGTCCTGCAGCGCGCCCGCCACGATCTCGGCCGCGCTCGCCGTACCGCCGTTGACCAGCACCACCAGGGGGATGCTCGTGTTGCCGGGGCCGCCACGAGCGGCCAGCGGCACCGGCGGGCTCCCCCGCTGCACGTAGCTGACCACGGTGCCCCGGTCGAGGAACGCCGATGCGGTGCGCACCGCCTCGTCGAGCAGCCCGCCGGGGTCGTCGCGGAGATCCAGCACGATGCCGTGCAGGTGCTGCCGTGCCGCGTCGCGGACCCGGGCGCGCACCCAGTTGCCCACCCCGCGCGTGAACATCGCGATCCGCAGCCGCTCGATGCCCGGCTCGATGGGCTCCGCGCTGACATCTCCGTTGCGGATCTTCGCGCGCGCGAGGACCTCGGTCACCGCGTGACCGTCACGCAGCACCCGGACCGTCACACTCGTCCCCGGCCGTCCCCACAGCGCATCGGCGACGTCGGCGACGGTGCGACCCTCGACCGGCAGCCCCGCGACCGCGGAGAGGATGTCGCCCTCCTTCAACCCGGCGGCCGCTGCCGGAGAGCCTTCCTGCACGCTCTCGATCCGCAGCACCCCGGACGACGTACGGCGAACCCAGATCCCGACGCCGCTGTACGAGCCCGACAGTGTCTGCTCGTAACGAGCGAACTCCGTGGGCTCGTAGTACGCCGACCACGGGTCACCCAGCGCCCGCAGCATGCCGTCAACCGCGGCCTGCTGCAGGACGGAGGCCGGTACCGGCTTGGCGGCGCGGGACTCGATCGCCTGCACTGCCTGGTCGATCACCGTGTCGCGATGCGCGACGCGCGTGACGTGGTGGGCGACGGCACCGGTGACGACGCCGGCACCGAACGCCGCCACCACCGCCGCGGCGACCAGCGGCCGGATGCGCTCGATCTGGCGCCTCATGGCGCTACACCCGGAGGTGGCGCTGCAGCGTGAGGAAGGACGCGATCGCCGGCAGCAGGATTCCGATGACGATGACGAGCGGCAGCGCCTTGCCGAGCGTCGACCACTCCCCGAACGGCGTGAGCACGCGCGTGGCGAGTGTGCTGGAGATGTACTCCTTCACCGCAACGAGAAGCAGGACGGCGAGGCCGGACCCGGCGACGCCTGCCGCGGTGCCTTCCAGGATGAACGGCGCCTGGATGTAGAAGTCGGAGGCTCCGACCAGCCGCATGATGCCGGTCTCGCGGCGACGGCTGAACGCCGCGACGCGCATCGAGTTGTAGATCAGCAGGCAGGTCGAGATCAGCAGCAGGACGGTCAGGAGCAGAGCGCCGAGCGTCACGTGGTGGAAGAACGAGAACAGCCGCTTCAGGCTCGCTGACGCGTTGGTGACCTGCTGCACGCCCGGGGCCTCCCCGACGGCGCTGTTCACGACCGCGAACTGGTGCGGATCCTTGAGCTTCACCGCGAAGGACTCGGGGATCGCGCTTTCCGGTGTGTGCTTGACGAGATCCGGGCTGTCGCGGAACTCGTCCTTGAAGCGCTTGTAGCCCTCGGCCTGCGAGATGTAGCTGACGTTCTCGACCTGCGGCAGCTGCTTGAGCGTGGTCTGGATGCTCGTGCGGTCGGCGTCGGTCAGGCAGTTGGACGGATCGGCCTGCGGAGTCCCGCAGACCGGCTGCAGGTAGACGGAGACCTCGATCTGGTTGAGCAGGTCGTGCTCGAGCTGGTCCGCGCCGATCCGGATGATCAGCGCGATGCCCAGAAGCGTCAGCGAGATCGCAACGGTCATGATCGCGGCGATCGTCATGGTCACGTTGCGCTTGAGGCCGATCCCGACCTCTTGCAGCACGAACTCAGTACGCATGCCCCGATCCCCTACTGCGCGTAGCCGTAGACACCGCGGCTCTGGTCGCGGGTCACGTGCCCGCCCTCCAGCTCCACGACGCGGCGGCGCATCGAGTCGACGATGTTGGAGTCGTGCGTCGCCATGACGACCGTCGTACCGGTGCGGTTGATCCGGTCGAGCAGCTTCATGATGCCGATGCTGGTCGCCGGGTCGAGGTTTCCGGTCGGCTCGTCGGCGAGCAGTACGCGCGGGCGGTTGACGAAGGCGCGGGCGATCGCGACCCGCTGCTGCTCACCGCCGGAGAGCTCGTCGGGCTTGCGGTTCTCCTTCCCGTCGAGGCCGACCAGGCTGAGCACCTCGGGCACGACCTTCGCGACGACGGAGCGCGGCTTGCCGATGACGTCGAGCGCGAAGGCGACGTTCTCGGCGACGGTCTTGTTCGGCAGCAGCCGGAAGTCCTGGAAGACCGTCCCGATCTGGCGCCGCAGCGCCGGGACCCGCCAGTGCGAGAGCCGGGACAGCTGCTTGCCGGCGATCCAGATCTCGCCCTTCGTCGGCTGCTCCGCCTTCAGCGCCAGACGCAGGAAGGTCGACTTGCCCGATCCGGACTGGCCGACGAGGAACACGAACTCGCCCTTGTCGACGTCGACGGAGACGTTGTCGAGAGCAGGCCGGGTGCTCGTCGGGTAGACCTTGGTCACCGACTCGAAGCGAATCATTTGAATCGAGTCTAGATGGGGTTTAGCCCTCTGCCTGGCTGCGACGCCAGCGGACCTCGGCCTCGATGAACGCGTCGATGTCGCCGTCCAGGACGGCGCCGGTGTTGCCGACTTCCAATGCGGTCCGAGCGTCCTTGACCAGCTGGTAGGGATGCAGCACGTAGTCGCGGACCTTGTCGTCGCTGCCGAACCCGACCGTGTTGCGGGAGCCTTTGAGCCGGTCCATCTCGGCCGCCTCCGCCTTGCGCCGCTCCTCGAGCAGCTTCGCGGCGAGAACCTCCATCGCCCGGGCCCGGTTCTGGATCTGGCTGCGCTCGTTCTGGCAGGTGACGACGATCCCGGTCGGCAGGTGGGTGAGCCGCACCGCGGAGTCGGTGGTGTTGACGCCCTGCCCGCCCGGGCCCGACGAGCGGTACACGTCGACCCGGATCTCGTCCTCGGGAATGTCGACGTGGTCCGCCTCCTCGACCACAGGAGTCACATCCACCCCGGCGAACGACGTCTGACGCCGCGCCTGGTTGTCGAACGGCGAGATCCGCACCAACCGGTGCACACCGTGCTCACCGGCCAGCGTGCCGTAGGCGAAGGGCGTCCGTACGACGAAGGTCGCGGACTTGATCCCGGCCTCCTCCGCGTAGGAGGTGTCGAAGACCTCGGTCGCGTAGTCGTGGCGCTCGGCCCAGCGCAGGTACATCCGCATCAGCATCTCGGCCCAGTCCGCGGCATCCGTGCCACCGGTGCCGGAGTTGATCGTGACGACCGCGTCCCGCTCGTCGTACTCCCCGGACAGCAGGGTCCGGATCTCCAGGCCCTCGATGTCGCCGCGAAGGGCGGGCAGGTCCTGCGCCACCTCGGCGAGCAGGTCGTCGTCACCGAGCTCGAGCGCCGCGGACAGGTCGTCCAGGCGGCCCCGCAGACCGTCGAGGCGGGCCAGATCGGCCTTGAGCGCCGACAGTCGCCGAGTGACCCGTTGCGCCCGCTCCTGGTCACCCCAGAGATCCGGGTCGGCAGCCTCGGTCTCGAGCGTCCCGAGCTCGGCGCGCATGTCGTCGGGCTTGAGCACCGCCTCGATGGAGGCGAAGGTCGCCGAGAGCTCTTTCAGCTCGTCGGCAGGATCAGTCCCGGACACGCTCAGCGAGGCTACCGAAGCCGCATCGTCAGGGCCCGGCGCAGGCAGCTTCGCTGCCTGCGATCGGCGAGGTGGCGTGGGCGGTCTCGCGCACCCGAACGGCTCCCCCGTCGTTCGCGATCCCGAGCCAGTCGAGCAGCCTGCCGAACGGCACCCGCACCTCGGCTTGCAGGGCCACGGAGGCCGTCGAGGTGCCGACCGTCGTGTCGGGCGGGTCGAGGTGCTTGAAGGAGCGGGCGAGGTCGGGGCTGCGCTCCTCGATCGACTCCTCGGCCATCGCGGCCGCGCGCGCCGGGTCGAGGGGCAGCGACTCGCCGCAGCGGAGGTCGGGGCCGTCGTAGATCCGGTCCGTGTCGACGCCCTGTGCCGCCGCGACCGCGGCCGCATCGGCGGCCGAGGACAGCGTCCGCTCGGCCAGGAAGACCTTCGACAGGTCGATGCCCGCCATGATCAGCGCCATCGCGATCGCGGTGAAGCCGATGATCAGCACCGTGATCGACCCTCGCTCACGGGCCTCCTTGGTCGTGCTCATTCGCACGACGTGTCCGGGACGCCGGTGCCGGAGAAGCAGCTGATCCGCTCCGAATGATGTGCGCTGACGCCGATCGCGGCGACACACCGACCGCGGCACATCCACGACGGGACGAGCGGGATCGGGACCTGCGCATCGAGCGACACGGTGAATCGAGAGCCCGGCGCGTAGTCACATGGCCCGCAGTCGACAACCCGGCCATGCGGGGCCCAGTCCACACCCTGGTCGTGCAGCGCGAGGGTCACCGCTTCCTCGGCCCGCCGCTCGCCGAGGTCGTCGCCGCCCGCGGTGGCATAGGCACGCGCGGCATCGCGCGCGGCGGCCGTTATCCCGAACGCGGCCCGTTGCACGGACACCGCCGTCAGCACGACGTAGATCAGCGGCACCAGCAAAAGCACCGAGAGAAACACGAACTCGACGAGCGCGCTCCCGTCATCGTCGCTGCGGGCTCCGGGCCGCCGCGATCTCACGGCGGCGGCTCGAGCAGCGCGTGGCCGGTTGCGTGCACAGTCGGCCCGACCGGCAGGAACCAGGCCAGCAAGGGCAACCGCGTCGTCACCTCGACGGTCACGACCGGCGCGCCCTCGACCTCGTCCTGCGAAGCTGCCGCAACGGCATGGGCGTACGACGCGCCCAGGGCTTCGGTGATCTCGCGGTTAGCGGCCTCGGCACCCGCCGCCGCGCTGGCGACGTCACGGTTCGCGCCGTACCGCGCGCCGTCCGCTGCGCATGCGGCGAGCACGTTGCGCACGTGGTAGTCGAGACCGAGCTGCAGCACCGCGAGGAAGAGCAAGGTCACCAACGACCCGACGAGCACGAAGTCGACCGGGGCGGATCCGACCTCGATCGGATCCGCCCCACGATCAGTCCTCACTTGTTCGGATCGCCCGCAATGTTCAGTGCGTTGGTCAGCAGGTTGCGCAGCGTCGGCTCAGCGACGATCCACAACGCGACGACGATTCCTGCCGTCATCATCGTGATCAGCACCCAGCCGGGAACGTCACCACGATCGGACTGACCGATGATTCGGTTCCGCAACGCGGCGGCGTACGTCATCAGTGCAACTCTCATCAGTTTTCCTCTCGGTTGGGTGAATCACGCCACGGCCAGATGAAGCCCGTAGAAGCCGGGGAAGAGAGCGAAGACGACGGTCACCGGGAGCACGAAGAAGACGACCGGGATGAGCATCGCTATCTCCTTGCGCCCGCCTGCCTCGAGCAACGCGCGGCGGCCCGCTTCGCGCGCATCGGCCGCCTGAGCGCGCAACACGTCGGCCATCGGCGTACCGCGTTCGACCGCGATCGCCATCCCGTCGACGAACCGGATGACCGCCGGCAGCGCGGTTCGCGTCGCGAGCGCCTCCAACGCAGAGACGAGGGTCGCGCCGGCGCGGCTGTCCGCGAGCACCTGCTGCAGCTCCAGCGACAGCTCGCCGCTGGCAAGTCGCGAGACTCGCTCGAGCGCGCTCACCGGACTTTCGCCGGCGCCGACCGCGAGTGCGAGCATCTCGGCGATCGTTGGGAACTCGGCGACCATCCGCGCCTCGCGGCGGCGCACCTGGCGGGTCAACAGATGGTCGCGCAGCATCATGCCGAAGACCGCGAAGACCGCCGCGAGGACGAGGAACGCGAGAGGTGACCGGTGCGCTCCTCGCAACACGGCGAGGATCGCGAGCACAAGCCCGATCCCGAGCCCGACGGCGCCGTAGAGAACCTGCTCGACGCGGAAGGCCTCGAGAGACATCCGGCCAGCTGCCCGCGCCAGGCGCCTGCGCACCGACGCCGCGCCGCCGACCCAGCCGTCGACGCGTCGTGCCAGCCCCTTGATCGTGGGGCCGACAAGCCGTTCGACCGCCCCGAAGGAGGTCGTCGGCGCGGTGCTCGCCAGCAGTCGCGACTGACGCGGCGCGTCGGTGAGGTACGGCGCGAGCCGGTCGTCGAGTCGCGCGCGCCGCATCGGCGGGCTCGATCGCAGCGCAAGCCACAGGCCGCTGCCACAGACCGCGCCGAGGCCGGCACCGGTCGGCGACCAGATCACCGGAGCACCCGCAGGTCGTCCGGCAGCCGGGCGACGAGCAGCATCACGCGATAGGCGATGAAGGACACGACCGCGCCGCAGCACAAGATGGCGACGCCCGCCGCGCTGTCGTAGGCCGCGACCGTCTGCGGTCGCAGCGACAAGGTGCCGAGGACGAACCACGGTGCCGCGAGCGCGAGCCGCGCCGCCGCAACGGTCCAGCCTTGCCGGGTCTCGAGCTCGGACCGGGTGCGCGCGTCGTCGCGCAAGAACTGCGAGAGGGTCCGGAGCAGGCGTCCCAGGTCGCTGCCGCCGACGTCGCGCGCGATCCGCAGCGACTCGATGATCCGATCGGCGACCGGGTCCGCGAGTGACGCCTTCAAGCGATCGAGACAGTCACCGAACCGTCCGGTCGCGCGATGGTCGACCGCGAACCGCTCGAAGTCGGCGCGCAACGGCTCCGGGCCACGTACGGCGAGCTGTGCGACGGCCTCCGGAAGTGACAACCCGGCGCGCACCGCCGAGCCGAGGTTGTCGACGACGTCGGGCCAGAGCGCGCGGAGCTCGGCCGCGCGCTGCGCTCGTCGGCGCTTCACGAGTGCCAGCGGTGCGTAGGCCGCGAAGCCGGCGAAGGCTGCCGCAATCGAGGCCGCGTGGCTCACGCCGGCGACGACGACAAACGCGATGAACGCCGCGCCACCGCACATCGCATACAGCTGCTGCGGCCGCACGCCTGGCAACCCGGCTTGTGCGAGAAGATCCGCCACGCGATCAGCGGGCTCGTCTGAGGCGCTTCGCGTCGCGGCCTTGTCCGCCGACGTCCAGATGAGGAGCACTCCGACTCCGACCAGCAAGCCCAGCACGGCGCCCGTCATGAGGCCTGCTCCTGCGCGAGCAGCTCGCCCAGATCGGCGTTGACCGAGGCGAACCGCTCCTGATGCGGTGGCCAGCCGTCGGCGCGATGCAACCGGCCGTTGCGCGTCGTGAAGAGGTCGGCGGTCTCGACGACGTCACCTTCGACGCGTCCCGGCACCGCGACGATCTCGCGCACTCGCCGGCGGCCGCGTCCGTCGCGAGCGAGATGAACGACCACGTCAACGCTCGCCGCTACGGTCGGTACGACGAACGCATGCGAGACGTTCTCGCCTGCGAGCAACGGCAGCGTGCACAGCTTGGTGACGGCTTCGCGAGCTGAGTTGGCGTGCAACGTGCACATCCCCGGAAGGCCGGAGTTCAAAGCGATCAGCAGGTCGAGTGCTTCTTCCTGCCGGACTTCGCCGACGATGATCCGGTCGGGGCGCATCCGCAGCGCTTCCTTGACGAGGCGGCGGAGCCTGACCTCCCCGGTGCCCTCGAGGCTCGGTTGCCGGGTCTGCATCGCGACGACGTCAGCGAGCGGGACGCGAAGCTCGAACACCTCCTCGCAGGTGATGACGCGTTCAGCCGCCGGTACCGCGGAGACGAGGCAGTTGAGCATCGTCGTCTTCCCGGCCTGCGTGCCGCCCGCGACGATGAGGTTCAGTCCGGCCGCGACGGCTGCCTCGAGGAACCGGGCTGCCGGCCGGGTGATCGTCCCGAGCGAGATGAGCTCGTCGAAAGAGTGCGCGCTGAGGATGAACTTGCGAATGTTCACTGCCCAGTCCGCGCGGGTCACGTCGGGGATCACGACGTGCAGGCGCTCGCCACCGGGCAGCATCGCGTCGACGAACGGTGTGCTGAGGTCGACCCTGCGGCCAGAGGTCTTCAGCATCCGCTCGACGAGGTCTCTGACCTGCGCAGCGTCGAGAATCGTCGTCGTCAGCTCGCTGCGCCCGCGCCGCGCCACGAAGACACGACCAGGGTCATTGATCCACAGCTCCTCGACCTCGGGATCGTCGAGATAGCGCTGCAACGGACCGAAGCCCGCCACCGCGTCGTACACCACGCGCGCGATCCCATCGGGATCGGCGAGCGGCGGCAGCGTGCTCGTCGCAGCGCGCTCGTCGTAGTCGGCAACGACCTCATCGACGAGCCGCTGCATCTCACCGGGAGCGGCAACCGGATCCAGACCGCGACGACGGACCAGCTCACGGACCTCGTCCTCCACCATCGCCCGCGCATCCACGGCGCGGAACGCTAGGAGGGCGTTACGTGGCTAACAACCGCCAATCCGCCCGCTGTGGACGACCCGTCGCGGGAGACTCGCTACTTGCCCGCGAGGTCCGGTGATCGCATGTCACATGCGTGTCGTGAAATGCAACCTCCGTGTGACATGCGGGTCGCGAATCACGACATCTGTGTGACATGCGATCACCGAGCCTGGAGGATCGCCAGCATCGACTCGGAGGGGCCAGCCATGGATGACGTCTTCAACGTCCGCAACGACGTATGCGGAGCTGATCCGCGCGGCCGTGGAAACGATCGACCGGAAGGTCGGCGTCCGGTAGTAGACGAGCGCCCGCGTGCTACCGCTGCGAGCCACGTCCGATGACGCGGTCCGACGTGCTGGTCGTCGCCGCAACGCGGGAGGAGGCCCGCTACGTCCCCGAGGGTTTGCCGCTGCTCGTCACCGGCCTCGGCAAGGTCGCCGCTGCTACGTCGGTCGCCGGCTGGCTCGGCGCGGCCACGCCGCTCGCGCCCGGCTTCGAGGTGATCAACATCGGTACGGCGGGTGCTCTGCGCGACGGCGTGAGCGGCCTGCACCTACCGGGCCAGGTGCTCAACCACGACATCTCGGCCGACCTGCTGGCCGGGATGGGCGTCAAGGTCGAGGACTCCCTTGCGATCGAGGGCGGCAGCGACATCGTGCTCGCGACCGGCGACAGCTTCATCGCCGATCCGGTAACCCGCGATGCCCTCGCCCAACGCGCGTCGCTGGTCGACATGGAGGCGTTTGCGGTGGTCTGGGCGTGCCGGAAGGCCGCCGTCCGGGTCCGGGTCGTGAAGCACGTCAGCGACAACGCCGACTCGACCGCGCTGTCCTGGCCCGAGCTCGTCGACGCCAGCGCCCGAGAGCTGGGCAACTGGCTCGTGTCGTACCTCGCCTGACGTCGCCTGGCCGTCCTATGGTCGTGGTTCTGTGTCGGCGAAGCCGACTCCGGTCTTGGGTGGTGGGCGGAGAGGAGGTCGTGTGACTGCTCTGCCCCTCGAGACAGAAAAGCCGGGGCTGAGGCTCAGGGCGTGGCAGGCAGAGGCCCTCTCCCGGTACCGGGAGAGCTCACCCGCCGACTTCCTGGTGACGGCCACGCCCGGCGCCGGCAAGACGTCGTTCGCGATCGCGCTGGCGAGCGAGCTGCTGAGCAAGCGGGTGATCGACCGCGTGATCGTCGTCGCGCCCACCGACCACCTGCGCACCCAGTGGGCCCACGCCGCCGACCGGCTCGGCCTTCGGCTCGACCCGACCCTCGGCAATGATGTCGGCCCGGTCCGCGCCGACCTGCACGGCTATGTCACGACCTACGCGCAGGTCGCGACCAAGCCGGCGATCCACGAAGCCCGCACTCGAGCGAAGCGCAGTCTTGTGGTCCTCGACGAGATCCACCATGCCGGCGACGGCCTGTCGTGGGGCGAGGCGACCCGGGACGCGTTCGACAACGCGAGCCGGCGCCTGTCGCTCACCGGGACGCCGTTCCGCACCCGGGCGGACGAGCGGATCCCGTTCGTCCGCTACGACACCGACTCCGACGGCGCGCTGGTGAGCCTTGCCGACTACACCTACGGGTACGGCGAGGCTCTCGCGGAGGGCGTCGTACGTCCCGTCGTCTTCGCTGCCTACACCGGCGTCTCGCGGTGGAAGAACTCAGCAGGTGAGGTGATCGCGGCATCGCTGTCGGACAGCTCGACGAAGAGCACTGAGGCACGTGCCTGGCGCACCGCGCTGAACCCGGCCGGCAAGTGGATCCCGCACGTGATCGCGGCGATGGACGAGCGAATCACCCACCTGCGCGCGACGACGATGCCCGACGCCGCGGGGCTGGTGCTCGCGAGCGACCAGAACGACGCGCGGGAGTACGCCGACATCGTCAAGCGGATCACCGGGCACAAGCCGGCCCTGATCCTGTCCGACGACCCGAAGGCCAGCAAGCGACTCGAGCGGTTCACGCACTCCGACGAACGGTTCGCGGTCTGCGTCCGGATGATCAGCGAAGGTGTCGACATCCCCCGCGCCGCGTGCCTGGCGTGGATGACGAGCTATCGGACCCCGTTGTTCTTCGCGCAGGCCGTGGGCCGCGTCGTACGGTCGCGTCGGCCCGGCGAGTCGGCGACCGTCTTCCTTCCGGCGGTCCGCCCGCTGCTGGCACTTGCCGCGGAGATCGAGCAGGCACGCAACCACGTCATGCCACCGAGAGCCGACGACGGGGACGCCCACGACCTTGACCCGCTCGTCGCGGACGAGGACCGGCTGACCGGCGTCGACAGCTGGGAGGCGCTCGACTCGGACGCGGAGTTCGCGCACGTGCTCGAGGGCGGTCGCGCGGTCGTGGCCGCAGACGTCGTGCACAGCGAGGAGGACCAGGACTTTCTCGGGCTGCCGGGGTTGCTCACCGCCGAGCAGACAGCGTCGCTGCTGGCGCGACGCGACGCCGCCCACCGCCGGCGGGCGACCGGCGACGACCTGCTCGGGCAACGTACGGACACCGCCTGGCAGTCGGCGGCGGGCCTCAAGAAGGAGATCCACGAGATGGTGGGCCGGCTCGCAGCCAGGAAGAACATCACGCACGCCGCGGTCCACACGCTGGTTCGCAAGTCCGTGCCCGGACCCTCGAAGTCACCGACGGAAGAAGTGCTCCGCGCCAGGCGCGACTGGCTGATGGAGCAGCTGATCTAACGGCGGTGCTCCACTCGCGAGCAGCGAAGCCGCATCGGATGCTCGATGATCGTCCGATGAACCGGGTCAAGGCGGGCTTCTTCAGCCTCACGCCAACAGCGCCGCCGGACGACGACGGACGCTACCTGCGCTGGCACCTGCTCGACCACATGCCCGAGCAGTACTCGATCCCGGGGATCGTGCTGGGCCTGCGCTGGATCGCCGACGGCGACTACCCGAACCACCGGATCGTCGCCGAAGCCGAGCTCGCCGAAGCCGAGCTCGCCGAGGTCGGCAACGCCGTGCTCTACCTGATGTCGGACCCGGTGCAGCCGACGTACGACGCCTTCATGGACCTGGGCGGCCGGCTGCGCGATGCCGGCCGGTTTCCGGAGACCCGGCCCTCGCTGCAGACCCGCCTGCTGGCGATCGCGTCCTGCCACGCCGCACCGGCAGCCGCCGTCTCAGCGGAGGTCGTGCCGTTCCGGCCGCACCGCGGCGTGGTTCTGATCGTCGAAGGGCCCAACGACGACGCAACCGCGTGGCACGACTGGCTCGCCATGGAACACGAGTCCGCCCTGCTCGAGGTTCCCGGGGTTGCCGGCATCTGGTCGTTCCAGTCCAACGAGACCTGGAAGCTGCGTCGGCACTGCGAAGGACCACCGCAACGCAACACCGTGATCTTCCTCGAAGCGGACCCGATCGCCACGACCGAAGCGCTGGCCCCGATGATCGAGCGACGATGGTCGTCGCACGCGGTGCGACCGATGTTCGCCGGACCGCTCCGCACGATGATCGACTGGGAAGTCTGGAGACAATAGTGCGGCTCTCGCTCGTGCCACCTGTCCTCACGATGGTTCCTGGCGCACACGCGCGCTGGGAGGAGACCGGCACCATCGAGGACGTCGCGCGCATCGCGGAGACATGCGACCGGCTCGGCTACGACCACATCACCTGCAGCGAGCACATCGGCGTCCCCGCCGCCGAGGCACCGCGCCGCGGCTCGACGTACTGGGACCCGCTCGCGACTCTCGGCTACCTCGCGGCGCGCACCGAGCGGATCCGGCTCGCGACCAACGTGCTGGTCCTCGCCTACCACCATCCCCTGGAGATCGCGAAGCGCTACGGCACGCTCGACGCCGTCAGTGGCGGCCGGCTGATCCTCGGCGTCGGCGTCGGCACGCTGAAGGAAGAGTTCGACCTGCTCGGCGCATCGTTCGACGACCGCGGCGCGCGTGGCGATGACGCGATGCGGGCGCTACGCGCATCGTTGTCACAGCGGGAGCCGTCGTACGACGGGACGCACTACTCCTTCAACGGCCTCGTCATCGATCCGTGCGCGGTCCAGCAGCGAGTGCCGCTCTGGGTGGGCGGCCGCACGCTGCGATCGCTTCGCCGCGCCGCGACGCTGGGCGACGGCTGGACCCCGTTCGCCGTCACCACGACGCAGGTGCGAGAGTGGCTCGGCCAGGTCGAGTGCGGGGCCGGCTTCGAGGTCGTGCTTGCACCGAGCCGACCGCTCGACCCGATCGATCGCCCGCAGGAGGCGAGCGACGAGCTGGGGGCGCTCGGCGAGGCCGGCGCGACGATCGTCAAGGCGAGTCTCGTGCACCACTCGCTCGAGCACTGCATCGAGCAGCTGGAAGCCCTCGCGCAGCTCGCGTAGCGGACCTACCGGCCGGCCTTCGCCGCGCGATTCGTCTTCGGGTTGTAGCAGGCGCCCGGCATTCCGAGCATCTGTGCCGGGACGCAGCGGTTGGAGTTCACGCAAGCGCGTGCAGCCGCATCGCCCGCGAGAATTCGGGCGGCCAGGTCCGGCTCGGCGTAGAACGGCCGGCCGATCCCCACCATGTCGGCCTCACCCGCGTCGAGGATCCCGTTGACGTCCGCAGTCGTGCGGATGCCGCCAACGGCGAACACCGGGATCGTCACCTGGGCCTTCACCGCGGCGAACAGCTCGCGGTTCCACACCGGCTCGAACGGCGCCCGCCTGCCGGCCCACCAGTATCCGAACCGCAGCGATGCCCGCCTCGAGCGGCGCGGCGCCGCGCGCCGCAACCGATCGACCATCGCCTTGTTGGTTCGCAGGTTGGTCGGCGCGTCACCACGTGCGAGGGTGGTGTCCGGCAGCACGGACACCGTGACCGGCGTGACTGCGTCGTACCCCCACTCCTGCACCAGGCGCGCCAGCTCGATCGCCTCGGCCTTGGTGGAGTGCGGCAGGCCGACGGGTGCGATCTCGGCCGGCACCTTCACCGTGCATGCGAAGTCTGCCCCTGCCCGCTCGCCGACTGCCGCGCGGATCAGCTGCAAGACCCGCGCCCGGTTCTCCAGCGAGCCGCCGAACTCGTCGGTGCGGCGGTTGTAGAACGGCGACAGGAACTGGTCCAGCAGCTTCGCGTTCGCCGAGCCGAGCTGTACGCCGTCGTATCCGGCTTCCCGCGCCCATGCCGCGACGTCGCCGTAGCGGACCGCCATCGCGTGGACCTCGTCCGTGGTCATGACGTGGACGGGGACGCCGCGGAACGACGGACGCAGCAACCACGGGAGTGGCGAGGCCGCCAGCACCGGTCCGCGCCGCTGTGACGCGTACGGCTCGTGCCACGCCTCCATCGCATAGATCCCGGCGTGACCGACCTGGAGCATGATGCTCGCGCCCGCCGCACGCACCGCCGCGACCATCGGGGCGAGCCGCAGCACCTTCTCGCGGGTGTCGACACAGCTCATGCCTGGCGACGACCGACCCTCGGGCCAGATGCACGACGAGCCCTGGATGATCAGGCCGACCCCGTGCTCGGCGTTGGCGACGAAGTGCCGCTGGTAGGTCACGACGGCGTCGTCGCCGTCACCCGCGCCTTCGAGGACGGGAGCGCGGTAGAGGCGGTTGCGCACGGTCATGCCACCGACGTCGAGCGGCGTGCTCAGCGGACCGGTCACGCAGTCAAATATGTCCTAGAGCGGAGTCTCCGGCTCGCTCAGCTCAACCCGGGCCTGCTCGGCGGAGCGCACCCGGTTGCGTCCGGCTCGCTTCGACGCGTAGAGCGCCCGGTCGGCAGACCGCAGCAGGGTTGCCGCGTCGGCCCCGTCGTACGGGAAGGTCGCGACGCCGACGCTTGCGGTGACCTTCACCTCGGTCGCCGCGTCCTGGATGGCAACTCGCATCCGGTCCGCCAGCTTGAAGGCAAGGCCTGCCGAGCATCCCGGCAGCACCGCCGCGAACTCCTCGCCGCCGTAGCGAGCGATCGTGTCGTAGGAGCGGACTGACCGCTGCAGTGCCCGGCTGATCTGGCGGAGCACCGTGTCGCCGGCGATGTGGCCGTGCGCGTCGTTGAGCGCCTTGAAGTTGTCGACGTCGATGAGCAGCACCGACAGCCGGCCGTCGGCGCGAGCGGCTCGTCCGATCTCACGATCGAGCGACCGATCGAACGCGCGCCGGTTGGACAGCTGCGTCAACCCGTCGGTGATCGCCTGCTGGCGGACCCGGCGCAACAGCTCAGCGCTGCGCAGGGCGACCGCGGCGTGGCCGGCGAAGCGCTCCGTCACCGTGATGACGCGTTGCTCTGAACGGCCGCCGGCCCACGGTCCGAGCGCCGTGACCAGCACGCCGACGACGCCCTCAGCGACGAGCGGGACGACCAGCAGGTCGCGAACGCCGGGCATGACGGTTGCGAGCCAGGGGTCCCGGTGGTCGTCGATGTAGGCGAGCCGTGCCGGTTCGCCATGAACGGCGACCCGGCGAACCACGGACTCATCGTCGAACTCCGCGATCTCCGAGTCGGGCAGCGAGACGCCAGCCGACGTGAGCGGACGCGGGAGCTCCTGATCGACCTCGAGCAACACCATGCGGTCGAACCCGAACGCGTCACCGAGAGCGGCAAGCAGCAAGCTTCCGACCGTCTGCGCGTCCTCGGCGTTCTCCATGTCGCGGCCGAGGTCTACGAGCCGGTCCAGCTCGTCGCGACGTCGTCGCAGCTCTCTCTGGTTGACGGAGGCGAGCACGGCTGTAGCAACCGCCAGCACCCACAGCGCGGCGAGATACGCGGCGAGCCGCTCCCATTCGCGATGTGTGGCCGCTGATCCGCCGAAGCTCTGCAGCTGCCCCTGCCACTGTGCGACGAAGAACCCCACCTGCGCGATCGACTGCCAGACGGCGGCCGCCAAGCCGATTCGCGCCGAACCGAGCAACGTGACGACGGCGAGGTAGACCAGCACGAGGTAGCGAACCGGTCCGGTCGAGCCCCCGGACAGATAGGTGGCGCCCGCGAGGAACGCACCATCGACACCAAGCGCGAGCCGGAACATCCAGCGGTAGAAGCCTCCGGTGAGCCACCGCGAGAGCGCCTCGAGTCCGAAGGTGGCGACGAGGAAGCTCGCCGACACCACGGTCAGGAACAGCAGCGAGCGGCGCAGATCGTCCGGCAGAAAGGCCGCGTAGATGACGGTGGTGATCGCGAGGACGGCGCGCAAGGACCGCAGGTAGAGCGGTCGCTCCCGAAGAGGATCCAGCTCCCTGCTGCTGAGGGACACCGTCTCAGCGGCACGCGCAATCCGCATCGCTGTCTTGTTCGGACCCCCGTTCCGGCCGTCTGTAGACCCGTTCGGGTGCCGATCACCCCATATGGGGATATCGCCACTCGGCCGTCGGGTTATGAGTCTCCTTGACGACCCGGGGCGAGGTCCAGCGCAACAGGTTGTACGCCGAGCCGGCCTTGTCGTTCGTCCCGCTTCCCCGGGCGCCGCCGAACGGCTGCTGCCCGACGACAGCGCCGGTGGGCTTGTCGTTCACGTAGAAGTTGCCGGCCGCGTAGCGAAGCAGGTCGTGTGCGACCTCGATGGCAGCCGCATCGGTTGCGAACACCGCGCCGGTCAGCCCGAAGGGGGTCGCACGGTCGATGTGGCGCAGCGTCGCCTCGTAGTCGCCATCGTCGTACACGTGCACGGCCAGCACCGGCCCGAACAGCTCGGTGGTGAAGACCTCATGGGTCGGGTCGGCACCGACCAGCACGGTTGGCTTGACGAAGTAGCCGACGCTGTCGTCGGCAGCACCGCCGGCGAGTACGGAGATCGAGGCGTCAGCGCGAGCCCTGCCGATGGCCGCCGTGATCCGTTCGTACGCCCGCCGGTCGATCACGGCGCCCATGAACATGGAGAAGTCCGTCGGGTCACCCATCGGAATGTCACGAACCGTGTCGGCCAGGTCGTCGCGCAACCGCTCCCAGACAGATCGGGCGATGAAGGCCCGCGAGGCCGCCGAGCATTTCTGCCCCTGGTACTCGAACGCCCCGCGCACCAGCCCGACGCGAAGCGCATCGACGTCAGCCGAAGGATGCGCGACGACGAAGTCCTTGCCGCCGGTCTCGCCGACGAGCCGCGGGAAGTCGCGGTAGCGGTCGAGGTTGTCCGCGACGGTTCGCCACAGATGTCGAAACGTCGGCGTCGATCCGGTGAAGTGGATGCCGGACAGCCGCGGGTCGACGACGGCAACCTCACTGACCGCGGCGCCGTCACCCGTCACGAGATTGATGACGCCCGGCGGAAGACCCGCAGCTTCGAGCAACCGCATCGTGTGATGGGCGGCAAGCGCCTGGGTGGGCGAGGGCTTCCAAACGACCGGTACGCCCATCAACGCCGGAGCCGTCGGGAGGTTGCCGGCGATCGCGCTGAAGTTGAACGGCGTGATGGCAAGAACGAAGCCCTCCAGCGGCCGGTGGTCGAACCGGTTGGCGGCGACCGGCGTCGAGAGCGGCTGCTCCGCGTCGATCTGCCGGGCGAAGGCGACGTTGAACCTCCAGAAGTCGATCAGCTCGCACGCCGAGTCGATCTCGGCCTGATAGCACGTCTTCGACTGGCCCAGCATCGTCGCGGCGTTCAGCACGTCACGCCACGAGCCGGCCAGCAGGTCTGCGGCCTTGAGGAACACCGTCGCGCGCTCGTCGAGACTGCGCCGCCGCCACTCCTCACCAGCGGTGAGCGCAGCGTCGACGGCTTCGGCGACCTCGCCAGGCGTTGCTTGCCAGGTGCGCCCCAGCGGCGCCGCGTGCCGGTGCGGCTGTACCACGTCGATGGTCTCGCCAGCGCCCCGGCGTTGCTTCCCCGCGATGGTGAGGCTCAGGTCGACCGGGCCATCGTCGGCAAGCCTCGCGAGCGCTGCCTCGAGGGCGGCACGCTCCGGAGAGCCCGGTGCGTACTCGCGTACCGCCTCATTCGCCGGAAGCTCGACCGTCACAGGAACTGCAGCTCCTGGACGGCGTACCAACCGAGCTCCGCCGCCTCGGCCTCACCAAGGGCGAAGTCGACGTCATCGGCGTTCGCCGCCGAGTCGCGCAGCAAGCCGACCGCTGCGACGACGGTCGGCTCGGCCGCCGCGTCGTCGACGAGGGCACTCGCCCACTGCGCGCTCGGGACCGGCCGACGCAGCCATAACGCACCGCGCTGTTCCTGGTCGGGGGCACCGTCGCCGTCATCGACATCCGCGGCGAGCACGACACGCCGGGGCGGGGCACCCGCGTCGGTCGCCAGCAAGTCGAGCGACGCGACAGCCGCGAGCAAGGACGCCGCGTGCTCCAGCTCCTCCGCGTCGCCTTCGCGGTACCACTCACGCAGCGAAGGCGTCACGGCATACACCGGTCCGGCCGGGGTGGCGACACCCGCGGCCGACCAGTCCCGCAACATCAGGACGGTCGCGGGCAGGTAGACCCGCACGGAACGCCGCTATCCGGCTTGCGAGAGCGGCGGCGTCGTGTCGGCCAGGGCGGCTGCCATGGTCCGAAGCGCGGTGTCGAGCACCGACCCGCGGCGGCGGTGGTCCATCAGGTTGACGCCGATCGCCTCGAGGTCCTCCCGTCCGGGACCGAGAAGCGTGACAGCGGCCCCCGATCGACGCACCTTGCCGGCTTCGTGCAGAGCGCGCTTCGTCATCGCGCGACGGAATCGCCGCTCCATTCGCGCCACGACGGTCGTCGGCTCGTCGTAGTCGAAGGAGATCATCGGCGCGAGGACGATGACCTCGTCCAGGCCCTGGCCCGCCAGCAGGTCGAGCGAGGTCGGCGACAGGGCGCCACCGTCGACGTAGCAGCGCCCGCTGATCTCCAGCGGCGCGAACCAGCCGGGGATCGAGCAGGAGGCCATCACCGCGTCCGCAATGCTCGCCTCGGGCGCGCCCGGCGAACCGAACGCGACGCGCTTGCCGGTGTCGTAGTCCATCGCGATGAACCACGCGCGCGGGCGCTCTGGCCAAGTGCCGTCAGGGTTGACCTGCTCGACGAGCTCGCCGACCGCAGCGAGGGTCCCGCGGCCGCGCGGCGCGAGACCGGACAGCGCCGCGAGCACCGGCACCTTGCGGGGATGCAGGACGGTCTTCGCCAGCAGCGACGCCGACCCGATCCGAAGCTGCGGTCGCGGTGGAAGCGTGCCGCCTGCAGCGGAGTCCGGATCGAAGCCGATCTCGGGATCACCCGGCGCGACGATGCCGCGCTGATGGTTCACGAGGGTGTCGACGCCGAGCCCGCAGGCAAGCATCGCTCCGACGACGGATCCCGCCGACGTGCCGACGACGAAGTCCGCGTCTCGCGGGTCCCAGTCATAGGCGTCGGCGAGTGCCGACAGCGCGCCGATCATCCAGGCCGCGCCGAGCACTCCCCCGCCACCAAGAACCAGACCTCGTCTGGGCGATCCGGCCTTGCTCATTTCGCAGTCTCCAAGAGCTCAGCCAGCGAGTCCTCGATACAGGTCGCCAGCACATCGATGTCGGGCATGGCATCGCGGTCGCAGTTCATGCCGTAGTAGACGCCGCCGTTGTAGGACATCAGGCCGATCGTGACCGCCTGCCCCTTCGCGAGTGGCACGACCGGGAAGCAGTCGTCCATCTGCGCGCCGGCCGCATACAGCGGGAACTGCGGTCCGGGCACGTTGGTCACGATCACATTGAACAGTCGCCGGGACAGACCGGCGCCGAGGCGCGCCGCCGCCGAGTGAATCGTCGGAGGTGCGAAGCCGGTGAGCCGGACGAGTGCGTCCGCGCCGACCGACTGACCTGACTCCTTGTGTCCCTTCATCGCATAGCTGATCTGGTGAAGCCGGACGACCGGACTGGGCTCGCCGACCGGAAGGTCAACGAAGTACGACGAGACCCGGTTGCCAAGGGCACCCGCCTCGCCCTCGTTACGCACGCTGACCGGGACCATCGCCCGAATCGTCGTGCTCGGTACGACGGACTCACCGCGAGTGAGCAGCCAGGCGCGGAGCGCGCCGGCGACTGTGGCGAGCACGACGTCGTTGACGGTGCCGCCGTGGGTCTTGCGAATCCGCTTGTAGTCGTCGAGCGACGTCGACGCCATGCCGAACCGTCGCTGCTCGCCGATCGTCGCGTTGAGCGGACTGTCCGGCGCCGAGCGCAGCGACGTACGCGCGACGGACGCGATGCCGCCCAGTGCCCCGAGCGCGCGACCGGCGACCGCTCGCGCGTCACCGACCCCGGAGCGCACTGTCTCGATCGCGACGGTCGGCCGACGGAGTGTGTCGGCGACGGCACCGAGCACGAGCCCGGCGCGGCTTGGCTCCGGCCGAGGCACCCAGGTGTCGTCCGGCGCGTCCTGCGGGGTCGGGGAGGCGTCGAGCAGCACGGTGCCGATGTCCACGGCGCTGATCCCGTCGACCATCGCGTGGTGAGTCTTGGTGATGATCGCGAACCGGCCGTCGGCCAGTCCCTCGACGAGATAGATCTCCCACAGCGGGCGCGCTCGATCCAGCGGCCTCGCCTGCAACCGTCCGACGAGTGCGCGGAGCTGATCGTCGTCGCCGGGCTTGGGCAGCGCGCTGCGTCGTACGTGGTAGGTGATGTCGAAGTCCTCGTCATCGACCCAGACCGGGTTGGCGAGATGCGCGGGCACGAACTTCAGCTTCTGGCGATACCTGGGAACGAGTGAGATGCGGCGGGCGACGAGGGCGCAGAAGCCGTCGAAGTCGAACGGCTCACCCCGGTGCCCGTCATCCCCGTGCGGAGTGAAGCGCGCGACACTGCCGACGTGCATCGCCGTGGTCGGCGACTCCATATAGAGAAAGGAGGCGTCGAGCGCAGAAAGCCGTTCGGTCACGTAAAGAGTCTTCCAGGCTCAGCGCTTCTCAACCACTGCGTCGCTAGCGGGCGTTCGCCCGAAGGTCGATCCCGAAGAGCGTCTCGAGCTCCTCGATCGTCTGCTGCGGCGTGACGTGGTGCACCCCGACCATGCCCACTTCAGCGGCGCCGCGAATGTTCGGAGCGAGGTCGTCGACGAACACGCAGGCTTCGGGCGCGAGCCCGAGCCGCTCGGCAACGAGGCGGTAGATCCGGGGTTCGGGCTTGCGCATCCCGACCTCGCCGGAGATGACGACGGCGTCGAACAGCTCGTCCCAGTGCTCCCGCGGATAGTCCAGTCCCCAGGAGTTCGACAGGAGCGCCGTCGACAGGCCGGCCGCCTTCGCGTGGCGAAGCGCCTCGGTCATCGCCGGCTCGCGACCGAAGCCCGCGAACATCCGGGTCAGCAGCCCCTTGGCCTCGACCGGGCGGCCGTCCAGCGTCTTCAGCTGCGATGCGAGCTGGCGCTCGAAGTCGGGGACCTCGACCTCACCGCGCTCGAGTGCGTGGACCGGACTGTCAGCGGCATCCGTGCCGTAGGACAGACCCAGCCAGTCGCGCATCGCGTCCTTGAAGCTCTCCGGATCGATGCCATCGCTGTCGAGCCAGGTGTCCGTCGTGTCCAGCAGCGGAGAGGTGAGGACGCCGCCGTAGTCGACGATCAACGCCTTGAGCTCTGCGGTCACGGAGTGACCCTACGGGTCGGGCTCACAGACCTCGGGCCGCAGGTCGGGCTCGGCGTGGCCGTCGGGCTCGGACTCGACGACGCAAGGATCCCGCGCTCCGCCGCCTGGGCTTGCGCCACCGGCACGAGGGCGCGGAACTTCGGACCGATGTCGACCTCGAGGACCCGGCTGCCGGTCACCTCGGTCATCGACGCGCCGGCGAACTGAGCCGACAGCAGACGGGCGGACTGCAGCCGGTCAGCGCTGTACTGCACGGTCGCCACGCCCTTCCCGCGGAACAACGTGTTGCCGGGCTTGCCGACCCGGAAGCTGCGCTGCCGGAGCTCGCGGGTGACCTCCTTGGCCAAGCCCGTCTTCAAGGTCGCGTTGCGGACGACCACCCGATCCGCTTGCGCAGAGGTGGGGGTCGCCACGGCCGCGGGACACGGCGGCAGCGCCTTGGGAGGCGCGGACGATCCGCCCGACATGCCCCGGTAGCCGGCGTACCCGCCACCCGCGACCACGAGCAGCACGACGGCAATCGTGAGGCGGCGGCGCCAGTTGCGGTGCTTTCGCCGCGGCGACAGATCGCCACGCCCCGGAATGGTCACGGAACCCGATGCTAGAGAATGGCCCAGCCGCTACTCCCTCTCACGCTGGAGCAGTACATGGACTTCGCCCTGTCGGCCACGGCCGAGGACTACGCCAAACGCCTCGAAGAGTTCATGGACTCGCACGTCTATCCGTCGGAGAAGGTGTACGACGAGCAGCGCGCGACACTTGTCGCGGCCGGCACACCTGGCACCGTCCCGCAGGTCGTCGAGGACCTCAAGGTGGAGGCGCGCGGCCGCGGACTGTGGAACCTCTTCCTGCCCGCCGAGTCAGGTCTGACGAACGTCGACTACGCACACCTCGCCGAGATCACCGGCCGTTCTCCCGTGATCGCGCCGGAAGCGATCAACTGCGCCGCACCTGACACCGGCAACATGGAAGTCCTGCACATGTTCGGCACCGCGGAGCAGAAGGAGCGCTGGCTGCGTCCATTGCTCGACGGTGAGATCCGCTCTGCGTTCGCGATGACGGAGCCCGCGGTTGCGTCGTCGGATGCAACGAACATCTCCACCGAGATCCGTCGCGAGGGCGACGAGTACGTCATCAACGGCCGCAAGTGGTGGATCACCGGCACGGCCGACCCGCGATGCGCCGTCATGATCGTGATGGGCAAGACGAACCCGGACGCGCAGGCCCACGCCCAGCAGTCCATGGTCCTGGTCCCGATGGACACCCCCGGCGTCACCGTCGTACGCCCGCTTCCGGTGTTCGGCTACTGGGACCAGCACGGCCACTGCGAGATCACGTTCGACAACGTGCGGGTGCCGGCGTCGAACCTGATCTCAGAGGAGGGCGCCGGCTTTGCGATCTCGCAGGCCCGACTCGGCCCAGGGCGTATCCATCACTGCATGCGCGCCATCGGAATGTCCGAGCGGGCACTCGAGCTGATGTGCCGCCGCGCCGTCTCGCGGGTGGCGTTCGGCAAGCCCATCGCACAGCAGGCCACGGTGCAGGCCAACATCGCCGAGTCGCGGATGGCGATCGAGCAGGCGCGGCTGTTGACGCTGAAGACCGCGTGGCTGATCGACACCGTCGGAGCGAAGGGTGCGCGAACCGAGATCGCGGCGATCAAGGTGATCGCGCCGCGCGTCGCGTGCGAGGTCGTCGACCGCGCGATCCAGGTCCACGGCGCAGGTGGCGTCAGCGACGACTTCCCACTGGCGCAGATGTACGCGCACGCCCGCACCCTTCGGCTCGCGGACGGCCCGGACGAGGTTCACGTCCGCTCGGTCGCTCGCGGGGAGCTAGGGCGTTACATGCATTAGTCGGCGACGCCGGCGTCGCACAGCCGGTGCCTCGCCGGCGATCCGGCGGGCGAGGTCACGGACGGCGACCCTTGCCGGCGAGCTCGGCGCGACCTCCGACCAGATCCGGCCGGATGCGACTGCGGTGTCGGCCATCGCGGGATCGTCCGGGACGAGGACCGCGTCATCGATCGCCGCGTAACGGCCCAGCGCAATCGCAATCTGCTGCGCCGCGTCACCGCGACCGACCGCAGCGCGGCGGACCCGGTTGATGACGGTGATCGGGCGCTGACCGTTTCGCGGCCGCGGCAGGTCGACGACCGCCCGCACAAAGCGAGCGATGCCGATCGGATCGGCAGCCGCGACCGCGACGACGACATCGCACGCGCCGAGCACGTCGACCGCGGCGCCGTTGCGACGTGGAGCGACGGTGTCGTATGACAGCTCTTCGTCCTGCTCCACGCAGAAGCCGACGTCCACGACGACATACCGAAACGAACGTCGAGCGCGGTCGAGCAGCACCTCGAGCGAGGCCGAACGAAGCTCGTGCCAGCGGTGCGGACCGGTGATGCCGCTCAGGATGCGCAGCTGCGGCCGGACCTCGACCGCCATGCGCCGCAAGGTGGCGCCGTCCAGCGCCCCGGCGTTCGCCGCACGACATGCGGCGGCGACGCCTGAACCGTCCTCGAGCAGACCGACGAGCTGAGCGAGCGCCGAGCCGTAGGTGTCGAGGTCGACACAGAGAGTCGGGTGCCCGAGGCCGGCGAGCTCCGCGGCGAGGTTCGCCGCGACGACGCTTCGGCCCGGCGCACCCACCGGTCCCCACACCGCGACGACAGCCCCCACGTCGAGCGAGCTGGCGTCGTCCGGCGCCGGGCCAGCCGGATAGAGCGACGCGCTGTCTCGCACTTCCGTACCGGCCCCTCGCACGGCCGCCACGACGGCGGCGGCGACTCCGCTCGCAGGAGCTGCCTCGGCAACGACTGCGTCGATGCCCAGACCTCGCAGCCGGTCGCGGGTTGCGGCGTCCTCGGACGCGAGCGCGACAACCGCAAGACCGGCCGTGCGGAGCCGGTGAACCGCAACGCGATCGAGCCGGCGGAGGTCGGCTGACAGCAGGACCGCCTGCCCGATCCCGGCCGCAGCCGCCGCGAGCAGATCGGCCACGTCCACACAGCGGCGGACGACGGTGACGCCGAGATCGTCGTCATGCAGGCCCGCCGCTAGCTCGGCCTCGCGACGCGGATTCCCGATCGCGGTCAGCACAGTGACGTTCACGGCGTCGCGGGCGCGGTCGGCACAGAGGTCGGCGACGGCGTGTCGACCGCGCGCTCGGCTGCACCTGGAACGCGGACGAGGTCGAGCGTGCCGCCTTCGATCGCGCGAACGACGGAGCCGACGCTGACTGCCGGCACCTCGATGACGACTGAGATGCTGCCGCTCGTCGACAGCGCACCGGAGGTGCTGACCGAGTCAACCGGCGCCGCACCTATGACGAGTCGTGGCTGCGCAGCTTTGTTGCCGCCAGGATCCTTCTTCGTGGCGTAGAGGTCGACGACATCGCCGCGCAGCAAGTCCAGGGGCGCATGTCCGGCACCGACCGGGACGGTCACGAGCCGCTCAGCGACCAGCGCGCTCGGACTCCCGGTAAGTGCCGCGATAGGCAGCAGCTCGCCTTCCGCGACGTAGCGCGTGACGACGTAACCCACGGGTGGTCGGCCGGCGGCGACGTACCGATCGCCTTGCCCCTCGAACCGCACGCGTCCGACGACGAGATCGTCGGCGACTAGGTGCTGTCCCGGGACGAGCGCTCGTCGCGCGACATACACCGACGCGTACCGGTCAGCGGCAGCAAGGATGTGTGCGCCGATGACGATCGGGATGACAACGACCGCAACTCCGATGAGAAACCGGACGTCGAACCATCGCGGTCTCGGCAGGCGGCGGGCCTGCGGCGGGCTCTCGCTCGACACGAACAATCTCCAAGTCTCCAGGCGTACGGCGCGCGATCCTGCCGCAGCTCGCGTGCCGCTTGCCGCGACTCGTCCACAGCTACTCGAGCCGCGGCCGGACCACAGCGACCGCAGACAGCGCGATCGTGCGGATGCCACGAATCAACGTGGCCCGTCGCGGCTCGTCGAGAGAGTGCTCGGCGAGGTCCAGGTAGTCGGTCCCGACACGGTCGACCGTTCCGGTCACCGTTGCACCGTCGGCCAGGACGATCACCATCACCGTGCGATCTCTGGCGAGCACGCGCAGCACCTGGGCCAGCCCGGCTTGCGACGACTCGTCAGCACCTGCGAGCTCGCGAGCCATGACCGGAAGATCGCGAGCACCGTAGACGTGTCGAGTCGCGACCACGGCCGGCATCGCACCGGCGACCTGAAGCATCACCCAACCTGGACCGACGCTGCGAGCCTCGCCGACGATCGGGCCGATGCCTGCAACCGAGAGCTCGACAACCAGGCCACTGACGCCACGCAGTCGCCCCTCGAGCGTCGTCTGCGCGACCTCGCGGCGGGTGCGGTCGGCAATGTCGGCGTCGAGCGCATCACCGGCGGCCGCTTCGAGCTGACCTTCGAGATCGGCGAACAGCAGGTCCCACCTCATCGCGTTTCCCGTCACCAGGTGTCCCCCTTTCGACGGTTCGAGAGTGTGGCACCGGATCGGCCGCCCACAGGCCGACAATCCGTCTTGACCGAGACGCGTTGCCTCGCGCACTCTCCGCCACCGTCCGCACGATGGGGAGGCAGCGGTGACCGACAGCAGGCAGGCAGCGGAACAGCTGGCACAGGTGTTCGGCTTGCGACGGGCGCCGCGATTCGAGGGCCCGTACGACGACGAGCGCCCTGACCCGCCGGCGCAGATGGTCGACGGCAGCCTCGCCCTGGCCTTTCCGCCTTCGGTGAGCAACGCGCTGCCGTTGCGCCTCGTGCCGCCGGCGCGGGCTGAGGATCTTGCACCAGAACCCTGCCCGCCATCGCAGGTCCCGAGCCCGCGCCGGTTCGTCGCGCCGTTCGCGCAGGGCGTCGCTGAGGTGCTGATGGGCGTACGCCCACCGCAGCAGCTCGCGCAGGCCGCCACCCTCGACGTACTCGGGCAGCTCGAACGCAACGCAGGCCGGCTCGCCCCACGATTGGCGGCCCGCACCGCAACCCGACCGCGGCCAAGAGTGTCGTCCGTGCGCCTGTGCGAGCCGGCGGAGGGAGTCGCCGAGGTCTGTGCGGTCGTCGACACCGGTGCCCGTCGTCGGGCTCTCGCCCTACGACTCGAGCTCATCGCCGGCCGCTGGCAGTGCACCGTCCTGCGAGTGGGCTGATCGCAGCAACGAACCCTGTCCGCTCGCTGCCAATGCCGCTCGCGGCCGCGAAAAAACGTTGATCTGCTCTGGTTCCGGACCAACGGCCGTTCCTATCTTCCGCCCCCAATCGACTGGGGGAACCACATGAAGCTCATGTTGTTGGAAGCACCGGAGACGGCGGCCGAACCGGCTGCCGCACGCGGGTTGCGGCTCGTCACCGAGCTGCCTCGGCAACGACCGCTGCCGCCCGTTCGACCGCCGCGGCGCGACCCGCGACCGGTTGCTGAGAACTTTGCCCGCGGAGTTGCCGAGGTCCTGGTGCGTGCGCGCACCGTCGATCAGCTTCGGGACCTCGCGACGTTCGAGGTGATTCGCGTCATCGAACGCGCCGCCGGCCGCCAGCAGCCGGCCGCTGGTCGCCGGCCGGTGCAGCCGCGACTGTTGTCCGTGCACCTCGGTACGCCGGCCCCCGGCGTGATCGAGGCATGCGCAGTCGTCGATGGCGGGGTACGCGCGCGAGCATTCGCGTTTCGGCTCGAGTGCATCCGCGACCGCTGGCGCTGCACGGTGCTGCAGCTCGGCTAGTCAGGTGCACTGACCGACCAGACACGTTGGTGACGCATCCGCATGTCACATAGATGTCGTGAAATGCAACCGCTGTGTGACATGCGGGTCGCAAATCGCGACACCCATGTGACATGCGAGCACCGAGACCGGCACGGTTGGCAACCATGCGGGTCGCGACACCTAGCCCGGTGACCCGCCGGGCCCGCCAGGCGCGCCGTGGCAGCGCTTGTACTTGCGCCCGGAGCCACACGGACATGGCGCGTTCCGCGATGCGTTTGCGAAGCTCCCACCGTTGCTGGAGCCGGCTGGAGAGCTGCTGCGCTGGACGCCGGCCTCACCGTCGACCGTTGGTGCCGAGTACTGCAGGTTGGCCGCCGGCTGATGACTCGGCACACCCAGCGCGCGGCCGATCACGTCCTGCACCTTGTCGTGGTCGGTCTGCGAGGCCGGCGCCTCGATGACTACTGGCGGGGCCTCGAGACCGTCCTCGCCACCATCGGTGGCATCGAGCACTACCTGCTGCTCCGGCTCTTCTTGGCCGGTGAGCGCTTCGATGTCGACCTGCACGAAGAAGAGGAACTGCACCGCCTCTTCCTTGATGCCGTCCATCATCGCGGTGAACATCTCGAACGCCTCGCGCTGATACTCGATCAGCGGATCACGCTGGCCGTAGCTGCGGAGGTCGATGCCCTCGCGGAGGTAGTCCATCTCGTAGAGGTGCTCTCGCCACTTGCGGTCGAGCACCTCGAGCAAGATCCGTCGCTCGAGCTCGCGCAACAGTGGCTCGTCGCCGTCCGGCGCGGTGCCCAGCGACGCTTCCCGGCGGTCGTACGCAGCGTGGGCGTCCGCGCACAGCTCCTCGATCAGGAACTCTGCTGAAAGCCCGCCGCCCGATCGCTCGTCGAGCTCGTCGACCGTGACGCCCACCGGGTAGAGCTGCTTCAGGCTCGACCACAACGTGTCCAGGTCCCAGTCCTCGGCGTACCCGTCGCCCGTTGCCCCGTCGACATACGCCGTGATGACGTCGTCGATCATGTGCCGGACCTGCTCATGCAGGTCTTCACCCGAGAGCACCCGGCGACGCTCGTCATAAATGACCGTGCGCTGCTTGTTGAGCACCTCGTCGTACTTCAAGACGTTCTTGCGGATCTCGAAGTTCTGCTGCTCGATCTGCGTCTGCGCCGAGCGGATCGATCGGGAGACCATCTTCGACTCGATCGGGATGTCCTCAGGCAGGTTGAGGCGGTCCATGATCGACTCGACCATGTGCGCGTTGAACAGCCGCATCAGGTCGTCGCCGAGCGAGAGGTAGAACCGCGACTCGCCCGGGTCGCCTTGCCGACCGGAACGACCGCGCAGCTGGTTGTCGATCCGACGCGCGTCGTGACGCTCGGTGCCGAGAACGTAGAGCCCGCCGAGGCCGACGACCTCTTCGTGCTCAGCGGCCACCGCCTGCTGCGACGAGTGCAACGCCGCCGGCCACGCCGCCTCGTACTCCTCCGGGTCTTCGACGGGTGACAGACCCCGCCTTGTCAGCTCGGCTGCCGCCAGCACCTCGGGGTTGCCGCCAAGCATGATGTCGGTGCCTCGACCTGCCATGTTCGTCGCGACCGTGACGGCGCCCTTTCGCCCCGCCTGCGCGATGATCGCGGCTTCCTTCTCGTGGAACTTGGCGTTGAGCACCTCGTGGGGAACGCCGCGCCGCAGCAGCATTCCGGACAGGAGCTCGCTCTTCTCGACACTTGTCGTGCCGACCAGGATCGGCTGGCCCTTCTCGTGCCGCTCGGAGATGTCCTCGACGACGGCTACCCACTTGGCTTCTTCGGTCTTGTAGACGATGTCCGCAGCGTCGATCCGGACCATCTCGCGGTTGGTCGGAATCGGTACGACGCCGAGCTTGTAGACCTGGTCGAACTCCGCCGCCTCGGTAGCCGCCGTGCCGGTCATGCCGCCGAGCTTGTCGTAGAGCCGGAAGTAGTTCTGCAGCGTGATCGTCGCGAGAGTCTGGTTCTCGTTCATGATCTCGACGCCCTCTTTGGCCTCGATCGCCTGGTGCATGCCCTCGTTGAAGCGACGGCCCGGAAGGATGCGGCCGGTGAACTCGTCGACGATGAGGACCTCGCCGTTCATGACGACGTAGTCCTTGTCGCGCTTGAACAGCTCCTTCACCTTGAGCGCGTTGTTGAGATAGCCGACGAGTGGCGTGTTGACAGCCTCGTAGAGGTTGTCGATCCCGAGCTCGTCCTCGACCCGCTCCACGGCGGACTCGAGCACGCTGAGGGTGCGCTTGCCCTCGTCGCACTCGTAGTCGACGTCACGCGTCAGCTTGCTCGCGATGCGCGCGAACTCGATGTACCACTTCGCGTTGTGCTCGGCTGGACCGCTGATGATCAGCGGCGTCCGCGCCTCGTCGATGAGGATCGAGTCGACCTCGTCGACGATCGCGTAGTTGTGGCCGCGCTGCACAAGGTTGGCGTCCGACCAGGCCATGTTGTCGCGCAGGTAGTCGAAGCCGAACTCGTTGTTGGTCCCGTACGTGATGTCGCACGCGTACTGGCCGCGCCGGATGTCGGCAGACTGCTGGCTCATGATCACGCCGACCGTCAGGCCCAGGAACCGGTGGATCCGGCCCATCCACTCCGCGTCTCGCTTGGCCAGGTAGTCGTTCGTCGTGACGACATGGACGCCGTCGCCTGACAACGCGTTGAGGTAGGCCGGCATCACGCCGGTAAGGGTCTTGCCCTCGCCGGTGCGCATCTCGGCGATGTTGCCGAGATGCAGCGCGGCCGCGCCCATGATCTGGACCTTGAACGGTCGCTGCTCGAGCGTGCGCGTCGCCGCCTCGCGGACCACCGCGAACGCCTCAGTCATCAGGTCGTCGAGCGACTCGCCTTCGGTGTACCGCTTCTTGAACTCCTCGGTCTGGCCTCGGAGCTCGTCGTCGGACATCGCCTTGTAGTCATCGGCGAGCAGCTCGACCTGATCCGCGGTCGCCTCGAGCCGGCGCAGGATCCGGGTCTCGCCGGCACGCATAATCCGGTCGAATACGGCCACGCGGCCAGTCTATGGCGGCGATCTCCGGGCCTACGGCTCCGTGCTGACGCCGGCCCTAGTGGGACGAAGCCGCAAGCCACTCAGCGAAGGTCTGCTTCCCGCGGCGATAGTCCCCCATCGGCAGCAGGCCATCGGTGGCCAGACCCTTGCCCACCGCGCCCGGCATCCGCATCCGCGCGACAATCCGGCGGCTGCTTCTCGCCCGGAGCACAAGTCGCACCAAATCGGCCATCTCGTGCACCTCGGGTCCTGCCACGTCACCGGCCCGCCCGACGGGCGTGCCCAGCGCGACATCCACCAGCGCTTGGGCCGCCTCCTGGGCTGCGACCGTCTGGCTGCGCATCCGAGGAATCGGCACGACCGGTCCGCGGGGCGCCCGCTCCAGCAGCTGTGTCGGGAACTCGTGGAACTGGGTGGCGCGCACGACGCTCACCGGGAGCTTGCCCTCCAGCGCGATCGCCTCTTGCAGGCGCTTGCCCATGTAGTAGCCCATGTCGACCCGGTCACAACCGACGATCGACAGCACCACGAAGTGCTCTACGCCGGCCCGTGAGCCGGCCTCGATCAGGTTGGTGGTCGCAGCACGGAAGAACCGCTCGGAGGCGGCACGGCCGAGCGCGGCGACATTGCTGACGTCGATGACGACCTGCGAGCCCGCGATGGCCTCGTCCAGGCCGCTGCCGGCTGCCACATCGACACCGGTCGAGCGCGCGACCACGACGGGCTCGTGTCCTGCCGCGCGCAAGCCGTCGACGACGTGGCGTCCGACGACGCCCGTTCCACCCACGACCGCAACTTTCACCGAGTGGCTCACCCCCACCAGAACGAGGCGGCGACAACTGCGTACAGCCCGACGAGCGCTGACCCCTCGAGCCATTCGTACTCGCCATCGATGATCACGAAGCTGACTGCCAGCACCGAGGCAACCACAGTCGAGACCAACAGCGGCGGAAACGCAAGGGTGAACGTCGCGCCGCCGATCGCCGGAGAGATCAGGACGAGCACCGGCGCAAGCACGAGTGCGATCTGCAGCGGCGAGTTGAGGATCACCGAGAGCGCGTGGTCGGCCCGACCGCGCGCCGCCAACTGGATTCCAACCACGTTCTCGACCGCGTTGCCGGCGATGGCGACGATCACCAGACCCGCGAACGCCTGCGAGATGTGCAGCGCGCCGAGCGCAGGCTGCAGGGCGGCAACGAACCAGTCAGAGACGAATGCGGCCAGTACGCCGGTGACGGCGAGCGCAGCGATTGCGACCGGCGCCGGCCACAGCGCGGCGTCAGGTTCGTGCTCCGCCTCGCCTTCGCTTCGACGCAGCGACGACGGCACCGAGAGAGCGAACACCGCCAGCAGCACGATCGATGCGATGACGGACAGTGCGCGTTCATGATCGGACGCCGGACTGTTGACGTAGTGGGCGAGGCTCGGCACCAGCATCGCCGCGACCGCGAGGATCATCAGCGCGATCAGCGTTCGCGCGCGGTTGGCATCGAAAGCCTGTCGGCCGTTCTTCAACCCGCCGACCACGAACGCGAGACCGAGAACGAGCAGGACGTTGGAAAGGATCGATCCGATGATCGCGGCCTCGACGACCTTCACGAGGCCCTCGCGCAAGGCGAAGATGCACACGAACAGCTCAGGCAGATTGCCGAGCGCGCTCTGGACGACGCCGGTCGCACCGGATCCCAGCCGGTCCGCGACCTGCTCGACGCTGCGGCCCACCAGAGCCGCGAGCGCCGCCAGCGCAAGCCCGGCGACGACAAACGTCGCAACGTGGGCGGCGCCCGCGAAGTTGAGCACGCCGGCGACGATTGTCAGGACCGTCGCCGACCCGATGATCAGGCGGTCTGATCGCGCGAGCGACACGAAGGATCAGGTGATCTCGAGCAGCTTTTCGCGGACGGCGTAGACGACCGCCTCCATCCTCGAGTGCAGCTGGAGCTTCTCGAGGATGTTGCGGATGTGGTTCTTCACGGTGTTCTCGCTGATGAACAGCTGCTTGGCGATGTCGCGGTTGTTCATGCCCTTGGCGACGAGTCGGAGCACCTCCATCTCGCGGTCGGTCAGCCGCGGAACCGGTACCTGCTGGCGCTCCTCGCCGCGCTTGACCATCGAGGCGAACTCGTTGAGGAGCTTCGACGCCATCGACGGAGAGATGAGGGACTGCCCGCCGTGTACGGCGCGCACTGCGGATGCCACCTCGTCGATCGGGATCTCCTTGAGCAGGTAGCCCATCGCCCCTGCCTTGATCGCGTCGTACAGGTCGGCTTCCTCGTCGCTGATCGTCAGCATGATGATCTTTGCGCTCGGGACGGCGTCCTTGATCGCGACGCAGGCGTCGATGCCCCCGCGCTTGGGCATCCGCACATCCATCAGCACGACGTCGGGCAGCGCCTCGATCGACTTCTCGACTGCCTCCGCACCGTCCTCGGCCTCGCCGACGACCTCGATGTCGGGCTCCGAACCGAGCACCATCTCCAGGCCGCGCCGGAACAGCGCGTGGTCGTCGACGACCAGGACTCTGATTGGTTCCCCGTCGCCCGGCGGCAGTGGCTCGCTAACACTGCTGTCGGTCATGTCCGTCACCGTGTCCTCCACATTGCGCGGGCAGCCGAGCAGCGCGGACGTCTACTCGTCGCCGGGGCCAATGATGGCACGGTCCCCGTTCAGACTGGGCTGAAGAGCGGGGCTCAAGCCCCCTCCGGTCGCGGTCGCGACCGATTCCGGCGTCCGGGCACCGTGATGGACGCGACGGCGGTCGGCAGCCCGCCGAAGCTGGTTTCCGAGCTTCTCGACAGCTGCGTCGAAGGCTGCAAAGGCATCTGCCGCTGCGCCCACCGCCCGCAGGGCCGGGCCGCGCGCGTGATACGTCAGCTCGACGTGGATCCTTCCCGCTGACTGTCGCGGGTTGCGCTCCTCACTGACCTCGACATCGACCCGCTCAGCCTTGCGGTCGAGTCTCGCTAGCCGATCGAGCTTGTCCTGCACATTCGTGCGGAACCGCTCTCCCACCGTGGTGTTGCGCGACCTCACGACGACGTCCACCGAGCAGACCTCCTGTCTCCCAGCCTGGGTGCGGGTGACTTGTGGCTGACGGTAGTGCCATTCCCCCCGCACCCCCAACTACCAGTTTCTTCGGCGCGCGGTGGCGGCAATTGCAGCCGATCCGACAACTTTCGCGCCGACGCGGGTCAAGGCGGCTGCCGCTTCGGACATCGTGGCGCCGGTCGTCACCAGATCGTCGACGACCACGACTGCGCGGCACTCGAGTCTTCGCACGACAGCCGGTCGAACCGCGAGCGCGCCGGCGAGGTTCGCAGCTCGCGCCGGCGCGGACAGTCCGGCAGAGTCCGCGACAGGTCGCGCCTGCACGAGGCCGGGAACAACTACGGCACGATGGCCGGCAAGGCGCAGCTGCCTCGCCGCTCGACCGGCCAGCAGTCGCACCGTGTCATCGCCCCGGCGCCGGACCGCGGCACCGGCGGATGGCGCAGGCACCAGGAGCACTGACTGGTCACGGTGCAGCGCAGCGCCGACTGCGCGCGCGAGCACGTCACCCAGGGGCTTCGCCAGCCCGACGGCACCGCGCTCCTTGAATGCGAGCAGCAGCGCGCGGGTCGGGCCGTCGTACGTCGCGACCACATACGTCGCCGGCATGCCGGCGGGACACGGCGTCGGATAGTGACGAACCGCAGGCGCGGCAAGCGGCAGGGCGCACCGATGGCAGAGCATGCGGCCCGGCGTTCCGCAGCCCGCGCATTGCGTCGGGCAGATCAGGTCGAGCAACGACATGCGACCGAGCGTCGGAGTCGCGGATGCGCTCACGGCACGCCATGCAAGCGAGATGTGGGCGAATCCCGCTATCCCCCGGCGTACTCGGGGCTTGCGGCTTCTGACACCCTGCGCCAGCGCCGGCCGGCGAGCTGCCAGGTCCCGGCAGGGCTCGCCGCCAGCACGCGCTCGCCCGGCGCCGCCGCGACGGTGTCGACCGCTGCCGGCAGCCCCGGGCCACTCAGGTCCGCGATCTGATAGCCGTCCGAGGTGACTCGGACGACGCCGCGTCGTCCCCCCGCCCGCAAAACGGTGGTGACGAGCTCGTCGGCGGCCGCCCACGCGACACCGGCCACGTCGGATCTCGCCCGCACCAGCACCCGCGGCTCGCGAAACTCGAAGCGACTCCCGGACTGCACCACGGTGGCAAGGTCGAGCTCCGCACCGCCGGCGGTGGCCACCACGGCGGCGACCCGGGCGCCGTCGCGCGACATGGCGAGGTCGCGTACCGACGCGCCCTTCAGCCGGCCGGTCAGCGTCACCCGCTGCGGCCGGCTGTCGGGTGCGGCGGCGTACACGTGACCGGAGGAGGTCGCGACGAACACCGCGTTTCCCGGCCCAAAGGTCGGCGACGTGATCTGCGTCGCGCGCAGCCGCTGATGCAGCGGGCCGGCGATGTCGCCGACGAGCAGCTCCTCACTCGCTCCGGTGTCACGGATGCCGGCGAGGACTTGGCCGTCGGCGCTACGGGCGGCGGCGATGAGCGCGACGTGGTTCAGCGCCGGCGGGACTGCGGCGTCAATGCCGAGGACATTGCCGTCGTGCACGACCAGCGCACCCCGCAGGGCCGCAACAGGCGCCGGATCGAACTGCCGCCAGGAGCTCGCCGGCTGAAGGCTCGGTACGCCTGGGGCTTCCAGCGGCGAGCCGTTGGCGAGTAGATGGACCGCGGTGACCGAGGAGAGCTGGCTCAGCGTCCACACGATCTGTGCCGAGAGGCGCGCCCCCTGCGCAGCGCTGATCTGGCTCGCGCCGGACGAGAGGTCGACCTCCGCCACCCCGTCGGCGCTGATCGGGACGTTTCCGACGAGAGTGGTCCCGCGCGGAACTGCCGTGCGGACGCCTGGTGCGAGCAACGGGCTCGGACCAGCGAGCAATCCACGAATCAACGTGGTCGCGATGCCTGGCTCCTGGGGTGGCACGAGCACCGGCTGCGGGACGAGTCGAGTACCGGCGGGCGTCAGGAAGTACAACGCCGCAGGCTGGAGCAATCGCCCTGCATCGTCCGAGGACAGCAGAACGCCCGCGTCGAGGTGGCTGATGCGCCACTGACCGGCATGGCGGGTGAGGTGATACGTCCGCCTGATCGAGCCGCCGCCCACGCGATACACGCCGTGCGGGCCGACCACACCGACCCGCTGCGCGCGTACCACGACGGTGTCGCGCCCGCTGGGCACGAGTCGGCTCGGCTCGGCATAGATCGTCATGCCACTGGCGGTGCTCCACGTCGTACCCGGAGCCAGGTAGGACCGGGCGACGCCGTATCCGCCGTCGCTGTCGACCATCGCGCGCAGGAAGCCGCCGACCAGCTGCACCGGGCTGGCACCGGGCTGAGGACCGGCCGGCACCTCGCGCACGGTCACGTCGGCGAGCCCACCGCCTGCGGCAGCGACTGGGCGGCCGACCCGAACCGGCCCCGAATCGGGGACGCCCGCGCAACCGCCGACCGCGACGAGCGCCACAGCGACCGCAAGCCCGTGACGACGTGCCCGGGCGATCATGCGCGGGCCGCCTGCGCGGGCGGGCCGTCCGAGGGCTGGACCTCGTCGGGCTCCAGGGGCAGCGGGGAGGCGGTGAGCGCACTACCGGCATGTGACGGCAACGTGACGCGGAACACCGAGCCGCGGCCCGGCTCTCCCCACGCCTGCAGCCAACCGCCGTGCAAGCGCACGTCCTCCAGCGCGATGGACAGACCTAGCCCGGTGCCCCCGCGGGTGCGGGCGCGCGCCGGATCGGCGCGCCAGAACCGGCCGAACACCAGCGAAGCCTCGCCCGGGCGCAGCCCGACGCCATGGTCTCGGACGGTGATCGCGACCGCATCGCCCGATCCGCGCAACCGAACCGAGACGGGCTCCCCTTCCCCGTGCTCGAGAGCGTTGTCCACGAGGTTGCGCAGGACCCGCTCGATGCGCCGTGCGTCGACGTCAACGACGACGGGCTCGTCCGGCAGGTCGGCAACGATCGACGAGCCGCGACGCTCGGACAGGGGCGCTGCGAGGTCGATCACCTGCTTGACCAGATGTACGACGTCGATCGGCTCGGCGTCGAGAACGGCCGCACCCGCGTCGTGCCGGCTGATCTCCAGCAGATCGGACAGTAGCGACTCGAACCGGTCGAGCTGCGCCTGCAGCAGCTCGGAGGATCGGGTCAGCTCAGGTGGCAGGTCGGCGCTCGAGTCGTGCAGGATGTCGGCGGCCATGCGGATCGTGGTGATCGGCGTACGCAGCTCATGCGACACGTCCGCGACGAAGCGGCGTTGCAGCCGGCTGAGCTCACGCAGCTGGGAGATCTGCTGCTGCACGGTGTCCGCCATGCGGTTGAACGAGGCCGCGAGCGTCGCGAGGTCGTCCTCACCACGAACCCGCATCCGCTCCTTCAGTCGACCGGCCGCGAGCCGCTCGGCCGTCGCGGCAGCCTGCCGTACCGGCCGGACCACCTCCCTCGTCACCACTGCCGCGATGCCGACCAGCAGCAGTACCAGCGCAGCGCCTGCGAACAGCATCGTGCGCTCGACCAAGCGGATGGTCGCCGCTTCACGAGTCAGCGGAAAGACGTAGTAGAGCTGGTAGCGCACGGCGCCGGCCTGCACGGGCGCACCGATCACCAGGGCCGCCGTCGGCTGCCGCCCGTTGCGCAACCGCGTGTACGTCCATGCCTCACTACCGAGGCGTGACACCGTGGACTGCAGCTCGAGCGGGATGCTCGCAACCGCGGACGCCGGACCGTACGACGCCAGCCCGGGCCCGGCGGGCAGCATCACAACATCGTTGTCACCCTGGTCGCTCGACAGCTCGGTGACGATGCCGTAGGCGGTGCGCTCGACGGCGTTCGGGTCGGAACCGGGCAGGGCGAGGAACTGGTCCTGGGCGTGCTGAACGCCACTGCCGAGCTGGCTCTGTGCCGAGCGGACTGCCGAGCTCAGCAAGCCACTGCGCACCTGGTGCAGGATCGTGACGCCGATCAGCACACTGACGGTCGCCGACAGCAGCAGCGTGGTCGCGACCACTCGGGTCTGCAGTGAGGAGCGCCACTGGTGACGGATCGCGCGGCCGGGACCGGTCAGCCACCGCCTCACGGTGGGCCGGCCTTGTAGCCCACCCCCCGCACCGTCACGACGACGTCCGGATGCTCAGGGTCGCGCTCGACCTTCGCCCGTAGACGCTGCACGTGGACGTTGACGAGACGGGTGTCGGCGACGTGGCGGTAGCCCCACACCTGCTCGAGCAGGTGGTCACGGGTGAACACCTGCCGCGGCTTGCGAGCAAGCGCGACGAGGAGGTCGAACTCGAGCGGTGTCAGTGCGATCGGCTGGCCGTCACGGCTGACCACATGCCCCGCGACGTCGATCACGACATCACCGATCTGCAACGTCTCACCGACGACGTCGTCGTTGCGGCGCAGCCGGGCGCGGATCCGCGCGACGAGCTCCTTCGGCTTGAACGGCTTGACGATGTAGTCGTCAGCACCCGACTCCAGGCCGATCACGACATCACCCGTGTCGGCGCGTGCCGTCAGCATCACGATCGGCGTCCCGCTCTCGGCCCGGATCGCACGGCACACGTCGACCCCGTCGGTTCCCGGCAGCATCAAGTCGAGCAGCACGAGATCCGGCTTCGTGCTGCGGAACGCGGCGAGTGCACTGTCGCCGTCGCCGACAAACGACGGTTCGAAGCCCTCGTTGCGAAGGACGATGCCTAGCATCTCCGACAGCGCAGGATCGTCATCGACCACCAGCACTCGGGCCTTCACCCCACCATCGTGGCACCGCATGGTGGCCGCGGCCGGATCCCCAGCTCGGTACGACGGCGGAACGATCCCCAATGCGGCCGCTGCAGGCCGCAATGCCGGCAGAGCTGTCAGGAGCGCCACGCAGTCTCGCGGCATGGCCGGAACCCTGATTGATGCGTGGTCGGTGGTCGTCTACACCGAGATGCCGTTGACGGCGGCGGAGACTGACGAGCTACGTCACCGCGTCGAGCGCGAGCTGGTTGCGGCGGCAACGTGGATGACCGCCACGCTCGACCCGCATGTCCTGGTGCGAGTCGAGCAGTGACGGGCAGCGGTCTTAGTAGCGGTAGGCGTCGGTCTTGAACGGGCCTTCGACCGGTACGCCGATGTAGTCGGCCTGCTCGTTGGTCAACGTCGTGAGCTTCACGCCGAGCGCGTCGAGATGCAGCCGAGCGACCTTCTCGTCGAGGTGCTTCGGAAGGACGTGGACGCCGACGGGGTAGTCATCGAGCTTCGTGAACAGCTCGACCTGCGCGATGGTCTGGTTCGTGAAGGAGTTGCTCATCACGAACGACGGGTGGCCTGTCGCGTTGCCGAGGTTCAGCAGCCGGCCCTCGCTCAACACGATGATCGAATGACCGTCGGCAAACACCCACTCGTCGACCTGCGGCTTCACGTTCTCGCATCGGACGCCCGGGAGTGCTGCGAGCCCCGCCATGTCGATCTCGTTGTCGAAGTGCCCGATGGTGCCGACAATCGCGCCCTGCTTCATTCGCGCCATGTCGGTGGCCTTGATGATGTTGAAGTTGCCGGTCGCCGTCACGAAGATGTCGGCGGTCTCGACGACGTCGTCCAACGTGAGGACCTGGTAGCCGTCCATCGCAGCCTGCAGCGCGCAGATCGGGTCGATCTCGGTGACGATGACCCGAGCGCCCTGGCCACGAAGTGACTCGGCGCAACCCTTGCCGACGTCGCCGTAGCCGAAGACCACGGCGACCTTGCCGCCGATCAGAACGTCCGTGCCGCGGTTGATGCCGTCGACAAGCGAGTGGCGGCAGCCGTACTTGTTGTCGAACTTCGACTTGGTCACCGAGTCGTTGACGTTGATGGCGGGGAACAGCAGCTCGCCGCGCTCGTGCATCTGGTAGAGCCGGTGCACGCCGGTCGTGGTCTCCTCGGTGACGCCCTTGATCGCGCCGGAGATGTTGGTCCAGCGGGTCGCGTCCTCGGACAGCGACTTGGTGAGCAGGCGAAGGATCACGCCGTACTCCTCGGAGTCGGCCGTCGACGGGTCAGGAACGCTGCCGGCCTTCTCGAACTCGACGCCCTTGTGCACGAGCAGGGTCGCGTCACCGCCGTCGTCAAGCAGCATGTTCGGGCCCGCACTCTTTCCATCAACCGAGGCAGGCCACAGCAATGCCTTCTCGGTGCAGTCCCAGTACTCCTCGAGCGTCTCGCCCTTCCACGCGAAGACCGGGACGCCGGCGGGAGCGTCAACGGTGCCCTCGGGGCCGACGACGACGGCTGCCGCCGCATGGTCCTGGGTCGAGAAGATGTTGCACGAGGCCCAGCGGACCTCCGCGCCGAGCGCAACGAGTGTCTCGATCAGCACAGCGGTCTGGATCGTCATGTGCAGCGAGCCCGTGATGCGCGCGCCTGCGAGCGGCTGCGCAGCGCCGTACTCCGCCCGCATCGCCATCAAGCCAGGCATCTCGTGCTCGGCAAGGACGATCTCCTTGCGCCCGAACGCGGCGAGCGAAAGGTCGGCGACTCGGTAATCCATCGGAAGCTCCAGAGCGGACGGGACGATAACGGTGTCGGAGCCAGACTACGGGTCAGTCGCGCGCGACGAGCCTGGCCTTGAGGTCGTTGATCGGCCCGATCGGCGTCGGGTCGAATCCGGTGGCGAGCGCGACGTAGACCGATGCGAAGTCGACGAGGCCGACGATCGAGGCGAGGCGCTCGAAAGCGGAATCACCCTCTGCCGACAGGACGGAGACGCCGACGCCGCGAGACCGGGCTACCTCGATGGAGGCATCGGCGCGCAGCGTGGCGTGGCCACCATCGTCGTCGCGGAGCATGACCAGGCGCAACCGGAACGGATCCGGATCCTCGACGCGGTCCCGGAAGATGTCGTCGTCGGCCGAAGCGCCTGCGAGGTTGCCGTCGAGGACCACCGACTGGTTGTGGTGCGCCTCCGGAAGCGCGCCCGCGATGGCGGGAGCCTTCGCGTTCTCGGCAAGCTGGCAGGCGGCGCGCAGCGCCGAGATCGGGCCGATCTCGCCACTCCCCCAGAACATCGGCAGCACGTCGAGCAGCTCGGCCGCGAGCGACTTCGCCGGGTTCACGAACGACTCGAGATCGGGGCGGCACGAGGACGCGATCGACTCGAGCCGGATTGCCGCCGCCTCCAAGTCGGCGAGGTCGTCACCGAGATCGAGCAGTCCCGCGCGCTCCGCCACCACGAGCAGCGGAACGACAAGGGCCCAGAGCGACGCCCGGGGAGCGACCTGCCCGACCACCGGGACGAAGGCGCCGTGCTCGGATCGGCAGTGCAGGTCCAGAGGCGAGTCAGCCGCGCCGACGCCGAGCAGTCGAGCACCCCGCCGGGCCGCCTCGACGGCGCTGCTCAGCGTCTCGGCCGTCGTACCGGAGCAGGACACCGCCATGACGAGGTCCGCGGCGCCGACCCAGCCGGGCAGGCTGTATCCCCGGTGAACGACCACCGGCACCGGGCATCTCGCGACCGCCAGAGCGGCGAGGACGTCGCCGGAGACCCCGGAGCCCCCCATGCCGGCAACCACGATCGCGCGCGGGCGAGTGTCCAGCGCGAGTGGCGCGAGGGAGGCGTCCTGGACGGCCGTCAGCGATGAACGAATCTGAGCGGCGGAGCCTGCGACCGCCCGCAGCATGCCCGACGCGTCGAGCTCTGCGATCGCGGCTGGGTCGTCGAGACGATCGACGGCGACGGCTGGCATCAGCGGATCAAAACGCGACGAACGCCTATGCGTCCGGCTTGCGTGCCTCGTCGATCAGCAGCACCGGGATGTCGTCGCGCACCGGGTAGGCGTAGCCGCAGCCGGTGCACACGAGCTCGCTCGCCGCGTCGTCGACGCGCAGGTCGGCTCGGCAGTTCGGACAAGCCAGGATCTCGAGCAACGACGGGTCGAGGTTCACAGTCGCTGAGTCTACGGGCGGCGGATCACGTCGAGAACCTCGTCGCGCAGCTTCTCCATCGTGGCGCGGTCGGCGGCCTCGACGTTGAGCCGCAGCAACGGCTCGGTGTTGGACGCGCGCACGTTGAACCACGCATGGTCATCCAGCTCCACGGTGAGGCCATCGAGCTCGTCGGTACGGGCGGCCCGCGAGGCGAATGCCTCCCTGACTGCGTCGAGCGATGCCCTCGTGTCGGCGACTTCGCTGTTCACCTCGCCTGAGCCGACGTACCGGTCGTAGGAAGCGAGCAGGGCCGACAGCGGACCGTCGTAGCCGCCGAGAGCTGCGAGCACATGGAGTGCGGCGAGCATGCCCGAGTCGGCACGCCAGAAGTCTCGGAAGTAGAAGTGACCTGAGTGCTCGCCCCCGAACACCGCGCCGGTGTCGGCCATCGTCGCCTTGATGAAGGAGTGTCCGACCCGGGTCCGCACCGGGGTACCGCCGCGTTGACGCACGATCTCGGGCACCGCGTGCGAGGTGATGAGATTGTGGATGATCGTCGCACCCGGCTCGCGCTCGAGCTCACGCTCGGCGATCAGCGCCGTGAGGACAGACGGCGACACGATCTCCCCGCGCTCGTCGACCACGAAGCAGCGATCCGCATCCCCGTCGAAGGCAAGCCCGACGTCCGCACCTCGCTTCAGCACCTCCGCCTGGAGGTCGCGGAGGTTCTCAGGCTCGATGGGGTTCGCCTCGTGGTTCGGGAAGCTGCCATCGAGCTCGAAGTACATCGGCGTCAGGTCGACGGGCAGCGACTCGAAGACCTTGGGCACGGTAAGGCCGCCCATGCCGTTGCCGGCATCGACGACGACCCGCAGCCGGCGGAGGTCGCTGATGCCGGGCACGAGCTTGATCAGGTACGCCGCGTAGTCGCCGAGCAGATCGCGCTGCGTCACGCTGCCTCGCGGGCCGTCGGTGTCCGGCACGCCCCTCTCGGCGAGGTCACGGATGTCGGCGAGCCCGGTCTCCAAGCCGATCGGCGCTGCGCCGGCGCGGCACATCTTGATGCCGTTGTAGCGCGCCGGATTGTGGCTCGCGGTGAACATCGCACCCGGCACACCGAGCGTGCCGGCGGCGTAGTAGAGGAGGTCCGTCGACCCCAGCCCGGCCTCGACGACGTCAGCGCCCTGCGCCGTCGCACCGTCAGCGAAAGCGGCGGCGAGGCTGGGCGAGGACTCGCGCATGTCGTGCGCGGTCACGATCCGGTCGGCGTCGAGGAAGCGGACGAACGCGGCGCCGAGTGACCGCGCGAGCGCGGTGTCGAGCTGATCGGGGACGACGCCCCGGATGTCGTACGCCTTGACGATCGCGCTGAGCCGACTCACCCAGCGACGCTACCCGCGCAGATCGCTCCCATGACTCGAGCCCGCCTCGGGCCGCGCCCGACGCGTCGCGACCCCTCGCTCGTATGTCACACAGGTGTCGTAGATCGCTGCCCGTATGTCACATGGGCGTCGCAGATCACAACACCCATGTGACATGCGATCCGGGCCGAGCGAACGCCCGGGAGGCGGCACCTACTTCTTCGGCTTGGCAGTGCGGCTGAGGACGTCGGCGAAGTCGAGCGCACCCTTCGCGTCGGCCCAGACCTTGTGCTCGCAGGCGTGGCAGGAGCAGAACGTGACAGGCGTTCCGTCCGTGAGGGTCATCGCGAGGGCGGTCACGCGCTCGCTGCCGCACGACGGGCAGCATTGACCGGCGCGGGCGCCGGGGCGGGTCAGTGAAGAGGGCGTGGCGTCGCGCTGGTCGGGGATCGAAAGGCCGACAGGCTTGCAGGCGTCAATCGACTTCATGGGGGGGAACCTCCCGGTGGGCACCGGAGTTGGCTGGGATGGGGAAGACGAACAAGCAAGGTCTTCGGCGCCGCGGCCGAATGGCTTGAGAATGCGGCGGTTCTAGGACAAATCGGACATGAGCCGCCGCTAGGCGGTCGGCGGGATCACGCGCAGGTGGCCCCGGCGCCCGAACTCGGCAGGCTCCGGCTCCGCCACCACCGGCACGGGCGGCAGCGGGCGCGCGGCCTCACGAACCGCCTCGGCGAGCGCAGCGAGGTCGTCCTCACCGGGCAACGCCGCGTCGGCATCGACGTCGAGCCTGACCACTTCCCAGCCCCTGGGCGCAGTGAGCCGGTCGGCGTGGGCATCACACAGGTCGTAGGAGTGCGGCTCGGCGTACGTCGCGAGCGGGCCCACCACCGCTGTGGAGTCCGAGTAGGCATAGGTGAGCGTCGCGACCGCGGGGCGGCCACATGCGGTCCGCGAGCAGCGGCGCAGAGGGCTCACGTCGCGACGGTACTCGCCGACAAGGTCCGCAAGCCATCACCGACGCACGTGTCGCGCGGGTGAATCCTGCCCACCCGTACCCTGCCGGGATGCAGGACCGGCGCAGCCGATGAGGCGTGACCGCCACGGCAGAGGGGCGCGGGGAGCGCTCGCGCCATCGACCGTTCCGGTCGCCGCGACAGCTGCCGACCGCTTCGACCGGCTGGCCAGCGCGGCCATCGAGCACGTCGAGCGCCGCTGGCGCGATCAGCTCGCCGACGTCGAGTTCGCCGTCGACCTGGTCCCGCCAGTGGATGTCGAGGAGACCGGAGGCCCGGCCGAGGGGTCGATCGAGTCGGGCGGCGTGCTGCTGGCGCAGATTCTCCCCGCGGTTGCGCGGCAGCAGGCCCACATCATCCTGTATCGCAAGCCCATCGAGCTGCGAGCCAGAGACAGCGAGGACCTCGAGGACCTGGTCCACGACATCGTCGTCCACGTGATCGCCAACTACCTCGGGCTGGAACCCGGCGTCGTAGATCCGGGTTTCGACGAGTAGGTCCTGTCTGACAACCTGGTCAGTCGACCCCGAGCCTCGGCTCCTGGCGCACCGCCGGCAGCGGCAGCGGCTGCGGGAGCGGCGTGAGCGGCTCGCTCGTCATCAGCGCGCCATGCGCGCCGTGCAACAGCAGCAGCCGCACGGCGTAGATCGGGCCCGACCCCGTCGAGGTGACGACGAATGACCATGGGCCGGTCCGCGACTTCACGAGATCGGTGAGGTAGGTCTGCACGGTGTGCCCGGCTGCGACGTTGATCGTCCGGCTGCCGCCCGACGGGGTGGTGACGCGGACCGAGCCGGCGCCAGCGGGAGCGCTCAGGATCAATACGCAGTCGCCGCCGTCAGGCTCCCGCCCCGTGGCAACTGCGGCCGGTAAGCTCAGCGGCTTCGTCGCGGCCAGCCAGATGAAGTCGGGTCGCAGCTTGCTTCGTCCCGGGACCAGGCTGGCTTCCCCCGAGGCGAACACCGGAATGTCACTGGTCAACAAGACGGCACCAGACAGCCCGTTCAAGGCCTTGGTCACATCCACGGTGGCGGTCCGGCCCGGACCCACCACGAAGTCCTTCGCACTCGAGGGTGTGAACTCACCATCCGGGGTCGCAACCTTCACGGACACGCTGGCGTCCGACGTGCCGGGGTTCACGACGACGAGGCTGCGCGGACCCGCGGTGGCGGGGAAGCCCGGGATGACGAGATGTCGAGACGGGGGCACCGTCGGCGGCACCAGGTCGCCGCCGTTCGACTCGATTCCCTGGCTCCTGCGGTCGATCACCGACGCGGTGACCGCACCGCTGTCGGCGTGAACGTGCATCGCGACTGTCGGGATGTCGGGCGCAACGGTGAAGATGCCGACGGGAACCCGGGAACGGGCGGGCACCCGGATCGAGGCGAGCCGAGGCGTGTCGACCACGCCCTTGGCTGTCCAAAGCGTGACCGCGACGTTGGCGTCGGTCGAGGCGGCGTTGGCGAGGATCAACCGGTCGGTGAACCCGAGCTTGCCGTTGCCACCGGCGAACCACCAATCGGTCGCGGGCGCCAGGCACGCGCTGCCGGCGAGCGCGCGGTAGCGACCCTGCGTCGTCTCGACGATCTCGTCTGCGGTCAGGCTGGCGGCAATCGTGCCCTGACTGCTGATCGCCACGGACTCGGGCACCTGGCTGCGACTGTGGACCGCAGCCCAAGGCAGGACCTTCAACGTCGACGTCGTCGACTTGCTGCCCTCGAGAACGGTCGCAGTCACGGTGCCGGAGCCATGCGCCGACCCGTGCAGCGCGCCGCCGACGTCGGAGACGGTGGCCACCGAGGAGGTGTGGGCAGGAGAGCCGTTCACGACCGGGCAGATCAGGGTGCTCCCGACGACCGGCGCCGTCCCCGCGGACTTCGCGCTGCGGTGGGCCGCCGTCGTGCCGGTCACGAACGCAAGGATCACGGCGACGACGACGACGCCGCCCAGGACCGGTACGTCGCGCCTCACAGCGTGGTCTTCCGGTGCGTGTGCGGACCTGCCCCGGCGCCGAAGAGGATCACTGCGACCAGTGCCGCAAGCTGGACGACCAGCCACCAGTGCCGGCTGCCGCTGTCGAAGCTGACCCGGATCTTGCCGGCGCGCGCCGGAAGCTCGAACGCCTGCGCCCAGCCGTAGGCAGTCGTCGGCCGCAGCTGCTGGCCACCCAGCGTCGCGTGCCACCGTGACTCGGCGGGCTCGGCGAGGACCAGCAGCCGCGACCCGGACCCGGCCGCGACGACAGATCCGTTGCCCGGCAGCACCTCAGCCGGCGCGGCGGACGGGAGATCGCCACGACTCGCTGTGGCTGCCGCCGACCCGGTGAGGACCGTGATCTCGCCGGTGTTGAGCGACGAGTGCCACACGGTGGCGCTCGGCACCGGGATGACGGTGAGCGTGCTCGCCCGGCCCAGCTGCGACGCGACGTGGCGCGCCGTACGGTTCGCAGCTACGACGTAGTTGACCCCGAACGGCACGAGCTCCGGCCCCGCACCGGGCTTGCCTGCCACCAGATCCTGAACCGCTGCGGCGAGATGTGCGGACGCGCGATCCGCCGAGTGTCCGGAGACCGCTTGGTCACCCGACCCGAGCACCGGTCCGCCGGGCATGCGTACGAGCGCGTAGTGGACGTTGTGGGCATCGCCGCCGAGGATCAATGCCCGTCCGGCCGTCGGCACCTTGAGCTCGGCCTGGACGTAGAGCGGCAGGATCGCCGGCTCGTTGCCGCGCAACGGCTTGGCGACGCCTCTGATCAGCCACCCACCGACGAGCGTCGCGGTTGCAACGAGAGCGAGACCGACGATCACCACCGCGGTGGGCTGTCGCCAGCCGAAGCTCTGGTCGCGCAGTGCCGGCCTGGCGCCAACTGCGGCGACGACCGCGGTGAGCAACGCACCCGCGCCCGCGACCAGCAAGACTAGACCCGGCCAGTGCCGCGTGCTCGCGAACCCGCTCGTCACATTGGCTCCGCGGGTCATCACGATCGCCACCACCACACCGACCACGAAGGCAATGGCGCCCAAGCGGGCGGCCGCGATGCGGCTGTCTCGTTGCAGTCCGAGCACGATCGCGCCGACGATCGGGATGCCGACCCAGAACGGCGGCTGCGCCGGCCCCCCGGCACGCAGGAGCGCGATCAGCACCCCCGACGGAGCCGAGTGGGACGCGTAGAACTCAGGAAGGCCGCTGCCTGCGAACAACACGCTCGGGTGTGCGATGACGTGCCAGGTCCATGGCAGCAACACCACCAGCGGGATACCGAGGACACCCGCAGTCACCGACAGCCGTTCCCTGAGGGCGCCGCCGAGGTGGCCGCCTCCGCCGGCGTCGGCAGCCGGGTCGGCCGACCTCAGATAGCCGATCGCAAGGAAGCCGACGCACGCGGCCGCGGCGAACACCCACAACAGCGGCGCAAACGCCGCGGCGACCGCCAGCCACAGGCCGGCTCTCACCGCCCGCCCGCGCACCGTCCCAAACGCGTCGTGCTGCAGGGCGAGGGTGATGCTCCGCACGACTCGCGGCAGGACGATCGCCGTGACGATCACGTCCAGCCGTCCGGTCGCAATCGCTCCGGTGACCGCGGGCAGCAGCGCGTAGACGACACAGACCCAGACCCGGATCCGCACCGCCGTTGTGAGGATGCGCAAGGACGTGAAGGCACTGAGTGCAGCGAGCGGTACCGCGCCGAGGACGAGGATGTCGATCGCCAGCCAGGTCTTGCCGAGCAGCACCGTCGAGAACAGCGCGAGCAACGCGACCGACGGCGGCGACGGCGCGGTCGACCCGATGTTGGATGGGTGCCACGCACTGACGTACGACGACCACAGGTCGCTGGCGCCGGATGGCATCGGAAGCAACCGGCCGCCGTGAATCGTGCCGGACAACACGTGCCGGTCGGCGATGACCGCGAGCAGGCTCAAGAGGATGAACAGCAGCGACCCCGGGCGGCGCAGGAACTCGCCGACCGCACTGATCTCGTCGGCGAGCGACTCGGCCTCTTCGGACACCGGGCCGGACTCGACGGCGACGCGTCGACGCGAGACCGGAGCGTCAGGTGCGGCGCCCGACTGCGGACGCATCGTGACGAGGCTCGACACCCACCGACCCGATGGGGGGAACAACCGGCGCAGATCGCCATAGCTCACATCGCGCGACGCTTTGCGGGACCGGCGGCTGGCGATCAAGGCGCCAGGTGCTGCGACGACCTGTCCGAGCGCGCTCAGCTCGGCGGCTGCCTCGCGCGGCCGGCGCGACAGAACGACGAGCGCGATCGAGTGGAGCACGCCCACGACGACGTACCGGAGCAGGAGCAGCGGGACGAGGAAGTCCGCCGTGTTGGCCAGCACGATCCGCATTCCGTTGCGTCGGCGCACCACCAAGCTGCGAACCGGCGAGCCCGCCGGCCGGTCGCCGGCACACGACTCGCCGACGTGACGGACCACAGCCCGCGGGACGACGACGACTCGTCCGCCCGCGGCGTTGACGCGCCAGCCGAGGTCGATCTCGGCGCCGAACTCGGCGAACTGCGGATCCATCCCGCCGAGTGAGTCCCAGATGTCGCGGCGAACCAGCGACCCCGCGACACCCACCGCGAGCACCTCGTCGGTGTCGTCACGCTGTCCCTGGTCGGGCTCGCGACGGTCGAGGCCGGTCTCCACGTGGCCCGCCGCGTCGATCGACAGGCCGGCCTGAACCAGCAGCGAGCCGTTCCCGTCCAGAACCTTGGGGCCGGCCAGCCAGACCGAGGGCGAGTGGACGACGCGCAGCAGCAGCTCGTCGAGCGCCTCGGGCTCGGGCTCACTGTCGTCGTGCAGCAGCCACAGCCATTCCACAGGGGCGTCGTCGCGACTTCGACGATCGGGCCGGCCGGCAAGCAGCTCGAGACCGGCGCTGACGGCAGCGCCCACGCCCGCGAAGGCGTCGAGCTCGACGATGTGCGATTTGCCGACTCGGTCGGTCGCGATCGCCACTGTCCGGTCGGTGCTTGCGAAGTCGACCACCACGACACGGTCCGCACGGCGGACCTGGTGGGCGAGCGCGTCGAGGGTCTTCGGTAGCCGCGCCGCGCCGTCGCGGCACATGATGATCGCCGTGACGAGGTGCCCGGGGTGCCGGGTGCGCGAGGAGGTCGGAGACATAGCGAGTTCCGGGGCTAGCCGGCCTTAGCAGCGTACGCGGGCGCTGACGGCGTCAGCGGCCAGGCCGCACCGCATCCTCGGGGCCCCCGGAATCGCGCACCGATCTCGTGGGGTGTACCGCGTGGAAGGGCAGGCGTACGCCGCTGGCGGCGTCGTCAGCCTCGCGTCAGACGACGCGACGCTTCAGTCGCCGGCGCTCGCGTTCCGACAGGCCACCCCAGATCCCGAAGCGCTCGTCGTGTGCGAGCGCATACGACAGGCACTCGCCCCGGACGTCGCAGCGACCGCAGACCCGCTTGGCCTCCCGGGTCGACCCGCCCTTCTCCGGGAAGAACGCCTCGGGGTCGGTCTGAGCGCACAGCGCCTCGACCTGCCAAGGCAGGGGCAACGTCTCGTCCTCTGGGCCCAGCACTACGAACTGCTCGGTCATGGCACCTCCACGTCAGCTGCCCGCGGCCGACGTACGTCCGCGAGGCCCGGCGTGTCCTGGTCAGGACGGACCGGGTCCTGGCCGGTGGGGAATGACACGCGTGGAATTACACGCGAGTCGTAACCCAAAAGTCAAGGGGGGCGGTGGTAATTGCTCCACTCCCCGAGCGTGCTATGTGGCGCTCAGGACTCGTCGACGGGCAGGTCGGGGACCGCCGAGCCGGCTTCGAACCGGGTCGGCTCGCCCGCCCGTGTGGCGCTCGGTGACGACGGCGAGCCCCCGGCCCGCTTGCGGGCAGGGGCTGACTTCTTGGTCGGCGACGCATTCTTCGCAGCCGCCTTCGCAGGAGCTTTTGCGGGCGTCTTGGCGGCCTTGGTCGCGGGCTTGGCGGGTGCCTTGCTCGCGGCCTTCGCCGGAGTCTCCGCCGACTTCGGCGAAGCCTTGCGGGCGGGCGCCGTCTTGGGGATCGGCCGAAGCCCGGCACGTCGCGCAGGCGCACGCGACGGGGCCGGGGCAGGCACCGGCTCGGACAGGCGGGCGAGAACCCCGGGCAGGGAGGGGACATCGGGCTCCGGCCGGTCCACCTGGTCGCGGCGGTAGCGCGCCGCGTCGCGGCTGTCGCGGCGCCGGTCGACGGCCTCGCCGACGCGGCTTGCGACGGCGCGACGCTCGCGCGGGGCCAGTCCGGCCGCGAACTCCTCGAGTACGTCGTGCAGCACGCGGTCGCGCTCCCGCTCCAGCGTCCGGTCCCGATCTGCCAGGTAGGCCAGCAGGGCCTGACCCGCGGCGATGAGCCGCTCAGTGCCGCTGCCGATCGTGCCGGACACGCTGCCGATGGCGGAAGCCTGCTCGGCAAGGGTCGCCTGGACGTCGTCCAGCACGCCCGCAGCTGCTGCCCGCCCTTCGGACACGACGATGTCGGCTCGGGTCGACCAGTCGCTGCGCAGCTCGCCGAGTGCCGTGGCGACGTCCCTGCTCGAGCTGCCGACGGTGTCGTCGACGTGCTCCCGAACCTCGTCGAGGGCATCGGCGAAGTCGTTGCGCAGCTCGGTGAGCTGGAGCTCGACGTTGTCACGGGTCTCGACGCTGGCCCGCTCCATCGAGGCGAGAACGCCGCTGAGGTCCTCCAGCAGACGGTCGCGCGACTCCGCGAAGCCGTCGAGGATGCCGCCCTGCAGCGACGAAAGCTGCGCGTCGATCGGCCGGGTGGACTCGTCGATCGCCGTCAAGACCTCGGTGACGAGCGCCTCGATGTGCCGGCGGTCGGCGTCACGAGATGCCGGGTCCTGCAGCGTCTCGCCGAGGGTGCCGAGGCTGCTCGCGACCGCCTCTCCCAGGTCTTCCAGGCCGGCGCGAACCGCCTCCGCCCACTCGTCGAGAGCACCTGCCTGCTCCTGGAGCGCCTCCGAGGTCCTCTCCCGGTGCTGGGCAGCCGCGGCGCGCTCGGAGTTCATCGACTGCAGCAACGCCGCAAGCCGGTCGTCGAGCGAGGCGATCCGCGACTCGAGCCGGTCTGACAGCGCGTCGACGGTGTCCTCGATCGTCGCCAGGCGTTCCTCGAGCTCGGTCATCTCGGCGCGCAGGCCGGTGAGAGACGCGGCAACAACCGGGCCGACCGGCAATCCGGACTCACCGTTGGTCGTAACCGGTCGCGCGACCAGCGTCTCGAGCCGGTGGATCAGGTCTGGCCGATCACCGGCCTCGCCCAGCTGCGTCTCTGACACGCTGACTCCCGTTTTGGCGATCGTTGTGGCTTTCGGAACCCTACGCGGGATTGCCTGCGGGCGCTCGCGGCACTCGCGTGCAGGTACGAAAGACTGCTGAGCATGCGGGTGACAGTGCTGTGCGGCGGGATCGGCGGCGCGCGCTTCCTGCTGGGACTCCGCGCGCTGGGCCACGACGTCACGGCGATCGCCAACACGGGCGACGACATGTCGGTGTTGGGCCTGCGGGTCTGTCCCGACCTGGACAGCATCGTCTACACGCTGGGCGGGGGCGTGTCCGCGGAACGCGGATGGGGCCGCGAGGGAGAGTCGTTCCGGGTCCGCGACGAGCTGGCTGCGTACGCCGACGCCGTGTCCGCAGCAGACGCGGTGGTGCCGACCTGGTTCGGGCTGGGTGACCTCGACCTGGCGACGCACCTGCTGCGCAGCCGCTGGCTGGCCGACGGCGTCTCGCTGTCCACGGTCACCCGGTGGCTGTGCGAGCGGTGGCAGACGGGGCTCACCGTCATCCCGGCGAGCGACGACTGGATCGAGACGCACGTCCGGCTGACGGACGGCGCCGTTGTGCACTTCCAGGAGTGGTGGGTGCGCCTTCGCGCACAAGTCCCGGCGACCGGGTTCGAAGTCCGGGGCGTCGAGGCGGCCAAGCCGGCTCCCGGCGTCATCGACGCGATTCGCGACGCCGAGGTCGTGCTGCTCGCTCCCAGCAACCCGGTCGTGTCGATCGGGGTCATCCTCGCCGTCCCCGGCATCGCAGCGGCATTGCGCGCAACCGACGCCGCAGTGGTCGGGCTGTCCCCCATCATCGGGGGAGCCGCGGTGAGAGGAATGGCCGATGCGTGTCTGGCGGCGATCGGTGTCGAGACAGCCGCTGATGCCGTGGCGCATCACTACGGCACGCGTCGGTCAGGCGGCCTCATCGACGGCTGGCTGGTCGACGAGGCCGACGGGAGCCTTGTCGACTCGCTCACCCGCGCCGGCTTCGCCTGCCGCGACGTGCCGCTGCTGATGCACGACGTACCGACGACGACCGCCATGGCGGCTGCCGCCATCGATCTCGCGACCGGGCTTGGCAGATGACGGCATCGATCGAGGTGTGGGCGCTCGACGGGATCCCGGAGGTGACGGACGGCGACGACATCGCTGCGTTGATCGTCGCGACCGGCGTCGAGCTGAGCGACGGTGACGTCGTCGTCGTCACCAGCAAGATCGTGTCGAAAGCCGAGGGTCGACTCGTTCCCGGCAACCGCGACGACCACCTTGCCGCCGAGACGGTTCGGGTCGTGGCGCAACGCGGCCGCACCCAGATCGTGCAGACCCGACACGGCCTCGTTCTCGCCGCCGCCGGGATCGACGAGAGCAACGTGCCGGACGGCACCGTCGCGCTGCTGCCGCTCGACCCCGATGCCTCGGCGGCGCGCATCAGGTCGGGTCTGCGACAGCGAGTCGGCGTCGATGTCGCAGTCCTCGTCACCGACACGATGGGACGTCCATGGCGAGACGGTGTCGTCGACACAGCGATCGGCGCGGCCGGCATCGAGGTCCTCGAGGACCTGCGCGGAAGCAGCGACAGCTTCGGCCACGTCCTCGAAGTCACCGTCACCGCCCATGCCGACGAGCTGGCGGCGGCTGCCGATCTCGTGAAGGGCAAGCTGTCCAACCGCCCAGTCGCTGTGGTCCGGGGGTTCGACGTGCGCCGGCCCGGTACCGATCTCGGCGCGAGGCCGCTGGTGCGCCCGGCCGCGGACGACATGTTCTCCGCCGGCACGCGCGACGCCAGAGCACAGCTGGTCCGGGACAGCGCGCCGGTCACCGCGACGTCGGACACCAGCGCCGACCCGGCGGCGCTGCAACGCGCGATCGACGCGATCTGGGCGCCGGCGGTGAAGCTCGCCATCGCGGAGGACGGGCGAGCGATCATCGCGATCGGCGAGCCGCTCGATGTCGGCTACGCGCTCGGCCGGCTGATGGGTGCGCTGGCCGCGGAAGGCCTGCGCGCTGCTGCGCCGGAGCCCACGAGCGACGGCGCGCGACTGGACGTCACGGGAGCGGGCTGAACCGCATCGCGCCGTCCGCGATGACCGCGTCGTTCCACACCCGGATCCCGCTGGTCAGCTCGTTGTCCGCGCCGATCGACGCACCTTCGCCGATCACCGCGTTGGCAACCACCGTCCGCTGACCGATCTTCGCCCGACGACCGACAAGGGAGTTGAACACGGTCGCACCCGCTGCGATGTGCACGCCGTCCGCGATCACGCTACGGGTCACCTGCGCACCGGCGTCGACCGTGGTCCGCGGGCCGACCACCGAGCCGCCGTTCACGACGGCGCCGGCGTGCACGACGGCATCCTCTTCGAGCAGCGCCTCGCCCGGCGGGGCGATCAGGGCTGGCGAGTCCAGGACCCCGGTCACGATGTCGGCACTGCCCTTCGCGAACGCTGCGGGTGTGCCGACATCGAGCCAGTACGACGTGTCGATGTAGCCGAGCAGCATCTCGCCCGCCTCCAGCAGCTCGGGGAATGTCTCCCGCTCAACCGACACGACCCGGCCGTCCGGGATCGTCTCGATCACCTTCCGGGTGAAGACGTAGCAGCCCGCATTGATGCGGTTCGTCACCGGCGATTCCGACTTCTCGATGAAGCCGGTGACGCGGGCATGCGAGTCGGTCGGCACGCAGCCGAAGGCACGGGCGTCCTCGACCTCGACGAGGTGCAGCGTGACCGCCGCCTCACGACGCCGGTGCATCTCGAGCTGCGCCCGAATGTCGTGTCCGGACAGGACGTCACCGTTCAGCACGAGGACCGGGTCGTCGGGTCCGGAGTCCAGCCGGCGCACGACGTTGCGAATGCCGCCACCGGTGCCGAGTGGCTCGGTCTCGGTGACGAAGTCGATGCGCATCCCGAAGTCGCGACCGGTGCCGAAGAACTCGTGGAACACCTCGGGCCGGTACGACGTCGCCAGCACCAGGTGCTCCACGCCGGCAACGCGCAGCCGCTGCACGAGATGAGAGAGAAAGGGTGCGCCGGCGAACGGCAGCATCGGCTTCGGGGTCCGCAGCGTCAGCGGCTGCAGGCGGGTCCCCTGTCCTCCGACGAGGACGACGGCTTCCATGCGGTCTGCGGGCCTAGGCCTGGGAGACGGCTCGGGCGTAGGCGGCAAGGTGGGCCTCGGCGCTCGCCGCCCAGGTGAACTCCTGGGCGCGGGCGAGCGCCGCATCGGCAAGCGTCCGGCGTCTCGCAGCGTCGTCGAGGAGCGCCGAGAGGGCAGCGCCGATCGACGCGGCGTCCGGCTCGGTGTAGGCGACGGCATCCCCGCCGACCTCGGGCAGCGACAGCCGTTGCGTCGTGAGAACCGGAGTGCCGCAGGCCATCGCCTCGAGGACCGGAAGGCCGAAGCCTTCACCGTGGCTCGGGAAGGCCACAGCGATCGCGCCACCCAGGTAGCCGGGCAGATCGGCGAAACGCAGGTAGCCGGGCCGGACGACCCGCAGGTGGCTCGGCACCTCCGCGACGGCCGCGTCGACGTCCTCGTCCCAGCCACGTCCGCCCGCAAGCACGAGCGCCGGCGGGTCGTCGCGCCAGCTGACGGCCTCGACCCAGCCGCGGATCAGTGCCGGGACGTTCTTGCGCGGCTCGAGCACCCCGAGGAACGCGACGTACTCGCCCCTGATGCCGAGACGAGCCGCGACCCGCGCCTTCTCGGCATCGGTCGGTGGGTGGAACAGCTGCGGGTCGACACCGTGGTAGGCGACGTCAAGCATCGTCGGGTCGGCGTCGAGGACCCGGACGAGCTCGTCGCGGGTGGCCTTGCTCGGCACGATCACCCGGGTCGCGCGACGCAGCGCGGTGCGGATCGCGGAGCGGAAGAACGTCCCCTTCACCGCCGCGATGTCTTCGGGCGCGGTGAAGAAGGTCGCGTCGTGGATGGTGACGACCACCGGACGACCCGCGCGCAGCGGCATCGTGTAGTGCGGCGAGTGGATGACGTCGACCGCGAGCTGTTGGGCGACCAGCGGCAGCCCCGTCTGCTCCCATGCAAGACGGGCCGGACGATGCGCGATCGCGGGCGGGCCGGGCACCATCGTCGCTTGCGGCGCGACCTGCGAGTAGCGCTCCGCGTCGGCTCGCTGGCACACGATCGCAAAGTCGGTACCAGCGGCGCCAAGAGCGCCCAGCAGGCCGTCGACGTAGCGCCCTACCCCACCGCGGTCGGCGGGCACAGCGGTCGCGTCGACCAGCACTCGGGGGGCCACGAGCGGCTCCCTCCCCGTCTGATCTCGTAGTCGGTTCCTTGCGTATTTCAGCGTAGCCCCGCTGTATCCCTCCTGACCCGAGGTGTGATCACGACACGAAGCAGCAATCCTCTTGGGATGGCCACCACCTCAGCTCTGCTCGACAACGAACTACGTCGCGACGGGGCGCGACCGTTCATCACGTCGTACGACGGTGACGGCAACCGGGTCGAGCTGTCGGTGGCTACGACCGCCAACTGGGTGGCCAAAGCCGCCGGCTACCTCGAGGACGAGCTCGGCATCGAGCCGGGCGAACCGGTGACGGTCGAGCCCGCGCTGCACTGGCTGACCGCCGTGGTCCTGCTCGCCGGCTGGGCCGTGGGCGCCGACGTCGTCTTCGAGTCGAGCCGCGACCCGGTAGCGGTCGACGTGCCGCTGGACCCGATGGGCGCCGGTTTCAGCCGGATGGTCGCGGCCTATCCCGACCGGTACGTGCCGAGCGCACCCTCCGGCGAGGCCGCGCCGGGCGAGGTCCCGATCGGCGCGCGGCTGCTGACGACGCTTCCGCTCGACGAGTCCGGCATCACCCTGGGGCTGCTCGGGCCGCTGGCCGCCGGCGGATCCGTCGTCTACGCGCCGCCGACGGCTGATCTGGCCCGGATCGCGGCTGCGGAGCGAGTCACCCACACCGCCGGCGCCGACATCGGCGGGCTACCGAGGTTGGGCTAGGTCGAGGAAGGGTGTCATCGACGCCGGATCGGCAAGCGCGCCGCGAGAGACCGCCTTGTCGAGCGGTACCCCCGCGAGCACTCGCTTCACCGGGACCTCGCACTTCTTGCCGTTGATCGTGCGCGGCACCGCGGGCACCGCAATCACCTCGTCAGGGACATGGCGGGGCGACAGCTGCGAGCGGGTCAGCCGGCGGACTTCGGCCGTCACGTCTTCCAGCGAAGCCCCCGCCGCCAGCACGACGAAGAGCAGCAGCTTGCCCTCCGTGCCCGCGGCTGAGGTGTCGATCACGAGGGAATCGGCGACGTCGGGCAGCGACTCGACAACCCGGTAGAACTCCGAGGTGCCCATGCGCACGCCGCCGCGGTTGAGGGTGGAGTCGCTGCGGCCGTAGATCACACACGAGCCGTCGGCCGCGAACTTCACCCAGTCGCCGTGCCGCCAGACGCCGGGGTAGGTCTCGTAGTACGACGCGCGGAGCCGATCGCCGTCGGGGTCATTCCAGAACCCGACCGGCATCGACGGCATGGGCGCCGTGATGACGAGCTCGCCTACCTCGTCGAGGACCTCGTGTCCGTCCTCGTCGTAGGCAACCACGGCACAGCCGAGCAAGCTGGCCGGGATGACGCCCGCGCGGACCGGAAGATTCGGTGCGCCGCCGACGAAGGCCGTGCACACGTCGGTGCCACCCGACAGCGACGACAGCATGATGTCTGCGCCGACCGCGTCGTACACCCACGCGAAGCCTTCGGGGGCGAGCGGTGCGCCCGTCGACCCGACGGTCCGGATCGCTGAGAGGTCGGCCTCGCCGGAGGGCCGCAGGCCGGCCTTCTCGCAGGCCTGGATGAACGGTGCGCCGAGCCCCATGCAGGTGATGCCGGTCCGCTCGGCCAATCGCCACAACGTCATCTGGTCAGGGAACGCGGGATTGCCGTCGTACAGCACGATCGCCGACCCGACGGCAAGCCCGGAGACGAGCAGGTTCCACATCATCCAGCCGGTGGTCGAGAACCAGAAGAAGCGGTCACCCGGTCCGAGGTCGAGATGCAGCGCGAGCTGCTTGGTGTGCTCGAGCAGCATGCCGCCGTGGCCGTGCATGATCGGCTTCGGCAGACCGGTGGTGCCGGATGAGTACAGCACCCACAGCGGGTCGTCGAAGGCCATGGGCTCGAACGCGATCGAGCCGCCGACAGCGAGAAGGTCCGACCACGGCGTGGCCCACGACAGCGAGGCCGCCTCGTCGAGGTAAGGAACCAGAACGGTGTCGCGCAGCATCGGCAGCTTGCCGCGAAGATCTTCGACCGTCGCCGTGATGTCGAACTTCTTGCCGCCGTAGCGGTAGCCGTCGACAGCGACCAGCAACACCGGCTCGATCTGGGTGAACCGGTCCGCGATCGCCGTGGGACCGAAGTCTGGTGAGCAGCTCGCCCAGATCGCTCCGAGCGACGCGGTGGCGAGCATCGCGACGAGCGCCTCGGCGCCGTTCGGGAGCAGCGCAACCACCCGGTCGCCGCGCCCGACGCCCTGCTGCACCATCCAGCTCCGGACACTCGCTACCTGGGTGCGCAGCTCACGCCAGGTCAGGCTCACGTCGCGACCGTCTTCACGCGCTGCGATCACGGCAACGTCGTCCAGCTCGGCGCGTTGCACGGGATAGAGCAGGTGCTCCGCGTAGTTGGTACGGCCGCCGGGGAACCACCTCGCGCCCGGCATCTCGCGACTGGTGATCACCGCTTCGTACGGCGCCGACCAACGGATCCCGATCCAGGCATCGAACCCGCCCCAGAAGTCCTCGAGGTGCTCGACCGACCAGTGGTGCAGCTCGTCGTAGGAGTCGAAGGTCAGGCCTCGCTCGGCCCCGAGCCAGCGTTGAAAGTCAGCGAGCCGCGACCCCGCGACGCGCTCCGCGCTCGGCGTCCACAACAGGTCGCCCTCGTCCACCACGAGCGGCAGGTTAGCGACCGGGGACGCGGCAGCAACCAGCCGGGCAGACGTCATGCGACGGACCCAGCTCAGAAAGCGCGCGCCGCGGCGCGCCGCGGTCGAGGCGTTCCTGAACCAGCTCCCGCACCATCGCGACGAAGCGCGCGTCCGCCGCCGGCGGGTCGGTGCGGTGAAACCCGAGGCCGAGCTTCTTCGCCGTGTCTGCAGCGGCGACGTCCAGATCCCATCGGACCTCGATGTGGTCGCTGACGAAACCGATCGGGACGACGACGACGTCAGTGGCGCCATCGGCCGCGATCCCGCGCAAGGCCTCGTCGACGTCCGGCCCGAGCCATGGCACGGTCGGTGGCCCGCTTCGACTCGAGAACGCCAGGTCCCACTCGACGCGCGGCGCCGCAGCCGCGACAAGTGCTGCCGCAGCCTCTAGCTGCTTGACGTACAGCCCGCCGGAGGGTCCGGCGGCTGCCGCCATCGCCTCGGGGATGGCGTGTGCGACGAACAACAGCCGTGGTCGCGTCCGGTCCGGGTCGATGCGGTCGAGCACATCGGCGACAGCATCCATCTGCGGGGTGATGAATCCCGGGTGGTCGAAGTAGTGACGCAGCTTGTGCAGCTGCGGCGCCGTCGTCCCCAACGGCGCCGCAGCCCCGGCAAGGTCATCCTGGTACTGCCGGCACGCGGAGTACGACGCATACGCCGAAGTGACGAACACCAACGCGCTGCGGACCCCTGCCGCAGCCATGTCCTTGACGGCGTCCGCGACGTAAGGCGACCAGTTGCGGTTGCCCCAGAAGACCGGCAGCTCCAGGCCGTGCGCGGCGAGCTCCTCGACGATCGACGCGACGAGGGCGCGGTTCTGGGCGTTGATCGGCGAGACGCCACCGAAGTGCAGGTAGTGGTCGGCGACCTCCTGCAACCTCGCCACCGGCACGTCGCGCCCGCGCGTGACGTTCTCGAGAAACGGCATCACCTCGTCGGGGCCCTCCGGACCGCCGAAGGACAGGACGAGCAGCGCGTCGTACGTCAGCGCTGTGTCCTTCGCGCATCTGACACGACGACGCGACTCAACGAAGTGGATTCGCCTTCAAGAGGTTGCGTGACATGACCACGCGAAGGATCTGATTGGTGCCTTCGTAGATCTGGGTGATCTTGGCGTCGCGCATCATCCGCTCGAGCGGGAAGTCACGCGTGTAGCCGTACCCACCAAGCAGCTGCACGCCATCTGTCGTGACTTCCATCGCGGCGTCGGATGCGAAGCACTTCGCAGCGGCCGACATGAAGGTGAGGTTCGGCTCGAGCCGCTCCGACATCGCGGCCGCCTGGTAGATCAGGGCACGCGCCGCTTCGGTCTTCATCGCCATGTCCGCGAGGATGAACGCGACGCCTTGGAACTCGGCGATCGCCTTCCCGAACTGCTTGCGCTCCTGGACGTAGCGGGTGCAGTAGTCGACAGCGCCCTGCGCGATGCCGAGAGCCTGCGCACCGATCGTGAGTCGCGTGTGGTCGAGCGTCCTGAGGGCCGTCTTGAAGCCCGTCCCCTCGTCGCCGATCATGCGCTCGGCGGGTATCCGGACGTTGTCGAAGTAGACCTCCGCGGTCGGCGAGCCCTTGATGCCGAGCTTCTTCTCGGGGGCACCGAAGCTGACGCCGCCGTCGTCCTTCTCGACGACGAACGCCGAGATCCCGTTCGCGCCACGATCGGGATCAGTCACTGCCATGACCGTGTAGAACTTCGACACGCCGGCATTGGTGATCCACCGCTTCGTGCCGTTGAGGACCCAGCTGTCGCCGTCGCGCTCCGCGCGAGTCTTCATGCCGCCCGCATCGCTCCCGGCTTCCGGCTCGGACAGGCAGTAGCTGAACATGCCCTCGCCGCTCGCAAGCCGAGGCAGATAGGCCTTCTTGAGGTCCTCGCCGCCGGACAGCAGCAGTCCCATCGTGCCCAGCTTGTTGACCGCGGGGATCAACGACGAGGCCGCGCATGCGCGGGCGACCTCTTCGATGACGATCGCTGAGGCGATCGCGTCGGCTCCCACGCCGTCGTACTCCTCCGGCACATGCACCGCGTGCAGATCGGCGGCGACAAGGGCGTCGTGGACGTCTTGCGGGAACTCGGCCTTCTCGTCGATCTCAGCCGCGCGGGGCGCGATCTTGTCGTCGGCGAGCTCGCGCACGGTCTTGCGCAGCAGCTCGTGCTCTTCGGGGAGGGTGTACAGGTCGAAGCCGGGATTCACCCGAACATGGTAGGGGCCGTTAGTAGGACGTCCTACCTCGTACCCTGGCCGGATGACCGCCCCCCGCATGACGGTGCTCGGCACCGGCTACCTCGGGGCCACCCACGCAGTGTGCATGGCGTCGCTCGGCTTCGAGGTGCTCGGCCTGGACGTCGACGCGTCGAAGGTCGAACGACTGGCGAGAGGCGAAGTCCCGTTCTACGAGCCGGGCCTCGAGCCGCTGCTCCGCAAGACGCTCGCGTCCGGTCGGCTGCGCTTCACCACGTCGTACGAAGAGGTGGCCGAGTTCGGTGACGTCCACTTCCTGTGCGTCGGGACGCCGCAGAAGGAGAACGAGTACGCCGCCGACCTCTCCTACGTCAACGCGTCGGTAGCCAGCCTCGCCCCGCTGCTCGAGCGGCCGTGCGTGTTCGCCGGCAAGTCCACCGTGCCGGTCGGCAGCGCCGAGCAGATCGCGACCCAGATCCACTCGACCGCGCCGGCAGGCGAAGCCGTCGAGACCGTCTGGAACCCAGAGTTCCTGCGCGAAGGGTTCGCCGTCGAGGACACGCTTCATCCCGACCGACTCGTGTTCGGCGTGATGTCGGAGCGCGGCGAACAGGCGATGCGTGAGGCTTACGAACCGGTCATTGCCGGTGGCACGCCGGTCGTGGTTACCGACCTCGCCACTGCCCAGCTGGTGAAGGTTGCCGCCAACGCGTTCCTCGCGACGAAGATCTCGTTCATCAACGCGATGGCGGAGGTGTGCGAGGCCACTCGCGCCGACGTCACGAAGCTCTCGGAAGCGCTCTCCCACGACTCGCGGATCGGCGGGCGCTTCCTGCACGCAGGTCTCGGGTTCGGTGGCGGGTGCCTTCCCAAGGACATCCGGGCTTTCATGGCGCGCGCAGGCGAGCTCGGCGTCGACCAGGCGCTCACCTTCCTCACCCACGTCGACGCGATCAACCTGCGCCGGCGGGCGCGGATGGTCGACCTCGCGCGCGAGCTGCTCGACGAGTCGGTCGCGAACCAGCGGATCGCGGTGCTGGGCGCGGCCTTCAAGCCCAACAGCGACGACATCCGCGACTCCCCGGCCCTCGACGTCGCGACTCGACTGCACCAGGCGGGCGCCGACGTCGCCGTCTACGACCCGGCGGCCATGGACAACGCCCGCGTTCGCTACCCGGACCTCAGGTACGTCGACTCGACGACCGAGGCGGCGCAGGGCGCGCATCTCGTGCTGCTGCTCACCGAGTGGCTGGAGTTCCGCGAAGCAGATCCGATGGTTCTCGGCGAGGTGGTCGCCGCGCGCAACATCGTGGACGGCCGCAACGCGCTCGACCCGGAACGCTGGCGAAGCGCCGGTTGGACGTACCGAGCACTCGGTCGCCCATGACCTGGGCCGCCGCCGGCCGTCGCCCGATCGGCGGCTTGCGCCAGGACGGATTGGCCCAGAAGACTGAAGCTGCCCACCGACGAGACTGAAACCGAACACGTGGGGTAGTACCGGACCGTGATGGGTGACGACGACCGCATGACCGACAGCGGCCAGCGCGAGCTCGATGTGGCGCTTCGGCTGCTGTCCGAGGGCGTGCCGCTCTCGTTGCTGCTCGATCTCGCGACTCCGCCGCACTCCGACGAGATCTATCGCGACGAGGCGGGCGACGCGGCCTGGCTGGTCGGCGCCTCTTCCTGATCGGCGGCGGCAGCGGCTGCAAGCCGGCGCAACGCGAGCCGGTCGGGCTTCCCGGACGACAGCCGTGGCATCGCGGCCACGACCACCACGCCTCGAGGCAGCGCAGCTGCCGGCAGCGCTGCCCGGCACCACTCGCGGAGCTCGGCGAGTGAAGGCGCCGGCTCTACTCGCGACACCACGACGGCGACCACCCGATCGCCCCACCGGCGGTCCGGGACGCCGACGACCTCCGCGTCGGCGATCGCGGCGTGACGGCGCAGCTCGCGGGCGACCTCGCCGGCGACGACGTTCTCGCCCCCGCTGACGATCACGTCGTCGACCCGGCTGAGCACCCGCAACCGGCCATCCTCGTCGAGCCGGCCGAGATCGTTGGTCACGAGCCAACCGTCTTCGAACGCCGCCTGGGTGAGGTCTGGTCGCAGCCGATAGCCACTCATGAGCATCGGGCCGCGAAGCGCGATCCGGCCGTCCGGACGGATCGCGACCTCGACGCCGTCGAGCGGGATGCCGTCGTACACGCAGCCGCCCGCGGTCTCGCTCATGCCGTACGTCGTGACGAAGGGAACCCGCGCGTCACGAGCGCGCTCGAGGAGGTCCTCGCTCGCCGCGCCGCCACCGAGCAGCACCACCCGGAACCGGGTGAGATCGACGCCCTCGTCCAGCAGCGTGACCAGCTGGGCCGGCACGAGCGAGGTCAGCGTCGCCTCCGCGGCGGCGAAGCGCGACACCTCGAACCGCTCGTGCACCACGAGCGGAATGCCGAGCCGGCGTGCTCGCAGCATCACCTGCAGCCCGCCGACGTGATGCCACGGCAGGCACGACAGCCACACGTCGTCGGGTTGGTGCCCGATCCGGTTATGCACCGCGAGATTCGCCGCCTCGAGCGCAGCGTGGGTCAGCTCTACGCCCTTCGGCTCTCCGGTCGACCCGGAGGTCGCGATGACGAGGGCGACGTCGTCGGCGGCCGGCTGGTCGGGCGACATCGCCGCTCGCAACGCATCGCGAGCCGGCGGGGGCGCCGTGGGATCCAGCGGGAGCACGGCATGGCCGGCCGCCCACGCCGAGTCGAGCGCAGCGACGAACTCCTCGCCTGGCGGCATCGCCAGGCTGATGAGGGATCGCGAAGCGGTGGCTGGCATCGTTGTACGACGGTAGACGGCAGCAGACGAGGAGCGCGAGACACGTGGGCGACGAGCAACCATCGCGAACGATGGTGTGGGTCGAAGCCGCGCGCCCGCGCACCCTGCCTGCGTCGCTGGCACCCGTCCTCGTGGGCACCGCAGCCGGTGCCGGCACCAAGGGCTTCTCACATTTGTCGGGAGGTCGCTTCGGACTCGTCGTCCTCGTCGCGCTGGCCGTTCAGATCGCGGTCAACTACGCCAACGACTACTTCGACGGGGTGCGCGGCGTCGACACCGTGCAACGCGCCGGGCCGCGCCGCGCGGTGGCGAGTGGCCTCGTGTCGCCGCGCGCGATGCGAATCGCGATCGCGATCGCGATGGCGGTCGCTGCGGGCGCCGGGCTGGCCCTGGCCGCGATCGTCTCGTGGTGGTTGCTGCTCGTCGGAGCCGCCGCGTTCGTTGCGTTGCTCGGCTACAGCGGCGGACCGCGGCCTTACGCGTCCGCGGGCCTAGGAGAGCTCTTCGTGTTCCTCTTCTTCGGCCTCGTCGCGACCCTCGGCTCGTCGTACGTCCAGCATTCGCGGCTTCCCGCGACGGCGTGGATCGCGGCTGTCGCCACCGGCGTCCTCGCCGTCGCAATCCTCGTCGTGAACAACCTGCGCGACGTGCCCACCGACGCGATCGCGGGCAAGCGAACCCTCGCCGTCCGCATCGGCGAGGCCCGAACCCGGCAGCTCTTCGTCGGCGCGATCGCGCTGGGTCTCGGCCTGGCGGTCATCGGCGAGCCGGTGGCCGCCCGGTCCGCGTGGCCGCTGCTGGCGTTGCTGGCGCTGCCGCTGGCACGCGAGCCCGTCGCGGCGGTTCGTGGCGGCGGCGTCGGCCGAGCACTCATCCCAGCCCTCGGTGGCACCGGGAAGCTCGAGCTCGCCGTCGCCGTGCTCCTGGCTGCCGGTCTGCTCCTGGGGTGAGTACCGCCGACCCGGTGACGGCCGTCTACGACATCCCGATGCGGGTGCGATTCCGCGGCCAGGACCGCCGCACCGGCCTGCTCCTGCGCGGCCCAGCAGGGTGGGGCGAGTTCTCGCCCTTTCCCGAGTACGACGCAGCCGTGTCGGCGCGGTGGCTGGCCGCGGCTCAGGAGGCGGCGACGGAAGGCTGGCCCGACCCGGTGCGATCGTCGGTACCGGTGAACACGACGGTCCCCGCGGTCGGTCCCGAGCGAGCGCACGCGCTGGTCGCGTCTTCCGGCTGCCGCACCGCGAAGGTCAAGGTCGCGGAGACCGGGCAGACGCTCGCCGACGACATCGCACGCGTCGAGGCGGTGCGAGACGCGCTGGGTCCCGACGGCGCGCTACGAGTCGACGCAAACGCGGCGTGGGACCTCGACTCGGCGGCCGATGCACTGCGTGCGCTCACGCGCTTCGATCTCGAGTACGCCGAGCAGCCGGTCCGCAGCCTCGAAGAGATGGCCCTGCTGCGCCGGCGGGTCGACGTACGGCTCGCTGCCGACGAGTCGGTGCGGACCGCGGCGGATCCGCTGCGGGTCGCGGGCCTCGAGGCGGCCGACGTCGTCGTCCTGAAGGTGCAGCCGCTCGGCGGGGTACGTCGCTGCCTGGATGTCGCGGAGGCGTGTGGCCTGCCGGTCGTCGTGTCGAGCGCCATCGAGACCTCGGTGGGCATTGCGGCGGGCGTCGCGCTCGCCGCCGCGCTTCCCGACCTGCCGTTCGCGTGCGGGCTCGGGACGGTGCCGCTGATCGACGGCGACGTCTGCGCCGACCCGCTGTTGCCGGTCGACGGCGAGCTGCCGGTGCGGCCGGCGCGCCCGGATCCGGGCTTGCTCGCGACGCATGCCGCCGACGATGCGACTCGCAACAGGTGGCTGGAGCGGCTGGCCGCGGCGCAGGAGGTGCTGGATGCCCGCTGAGAACGCCGGCCGCGCCTTCGCTCTCGTGCTGGTCGACCAGCTCGCCCGGCTCGGCGTGCGGCATGCGGTCGTCGCACCCGGCTCACGGTCGACCCCGATCGCGCTCGCACTGCTCGACCATCCCGACATCGACGTCCACGTCCGGATCGACGAGCGGAGCGCGGCGTACCTCGCCCTGGGCATCGCGAAGGCGAGTGGGAGGGTCGTCCCGGTGCTGTGCACCTCGGGCACCGCGACGACGTACTTCCACGGCGCGGTGATGGAGGCCGACCTTGCGCGCGTCCCGCTGCTCGTGCTCACCGCGGACCGGCCGCCGGAGCTGCACGGCATCGGGGCGAACCAGACCGTCGGGCAGTCGGGCTTGTACGGCGGTGCGGTGCGGCTGAGTGTCGACGTCCCGGTGCCGGAGTCATCCGCCTCCTCGGTCAAGCAGTGGCGCGAGCTCGCGTTCAAGGCCGTCGTCGCCTGCACCGGTGGCGACGGCATTCCGGCGGGGCCGGTTCACCTCAACCTCGCGCTCCGCGAGCCGCTCGTGCCGATCGACGACGGGATCGGGTTCCCCTTCGACCTCGAGATGAACGCGCCTCGGATCAGCGTCAGACGCACTCGCGGTGCCGGCGGCGCGGTCACCTCGCTCGCTGCGCAGCTCGCCGGGAAGAAGGCCGGCGTCGTGGTCGTCGGCGACGCGGCCGGCGATCCCGAGCCGATCATTCGCTGGTGTGAGGACGCGGGTTGGCCGCTCATCGCGGAGCCTCACAGCAACGCGCGGCAGGGGATCAACGCGCTTCGTGCGACGGACATCCTGTTGCGCGACGAGGACTTCGTCGCCGGCCACCAACCCGATCTCGTCGTTGTCGTCGGCCGGGTGGGGCTGTCTCGCGCTCTCCAGGACTGGCTGCGCACCGTTCCCCACATCGTGCTCTCCCCCGACGGCGGAAACTGGGACACCACGCGGTCAGCCACCGCCGTGCTCACCGCATCGACCGATGTGCTCGACCAGGTCATGGCCGACACGCACCGAGCCGAACCCGGTTGGCTCGACGGCTGGCTCGCCGCCGCCAACCGCGCGGGAACGGCGGTCGACGCCGTGCTCGACTCAGCGGGCCTCCTGAACGAGCCACGGGTTGCTCGTGACGTCGCCCGTCTCCTCCCTGCCGGGGGAAGCCTGGTCGTGGCGTCGTCGATGCCGATCCGCGACCTCGACGTGGTGATGGAGCCACGCGGCGACGTCACGGTCTATGCGAACCGTGGCGTGAGCGGCATCGACGGCTTCGTGTCGTCAGCCATCGGGATCTCGCTCGCCCATCCCGAGTCGCCGACCGTCGCGCTGTGCGGCGACCTGTCGTTGCTGCACGACATCAACGGGCTCGCGACGGGTGCGGAGCCGATGCGGAACATCACGTTCATCGTGATCAACAACGACGGCGGCGGGATCTTCTCGATGCTGCCGCAGGGGTCCGCCGTCGCGCCTGGTGCTTTCGAGCGGCTCTTCGGGACGCCGCACGGCGTGGGGATCGAACAGCTGGCGTCGGCCTACGGCGTCGAGCACCGGCTGATCTCGAGCCACGGCGAGCTCGCCGCATTGCTGGCGCCGTCGCACGGCATCCGCATCCTCGAGGTACGCACGGACCGGGCGGAGAACGCGGAGCTGCACGCCAGGATGCGTGAGATCAGTCCTGGGTAAGGTCGCCCCATGGCTGATGAGAACCCGCGGCAGAACGTCACCTTCCCGAGCAACGGCAGCGAGGCGCACGGCTACCTCGCCGTGCCGGCCTCGGGAAGCGGTCCTGGTGTGATCGTGATCCAGGAGTGGTGGGGTCTGACCGACCACATCGCGAGCATCTCCGACCGGCTCGCTGCCGAGGGCTTCGTCGCTCTCGCACCAGACCTGTACGGCGGGAAGACCGCGCACGACGCAGACACGGCCGGCTCGCTGATGATGAGCCTTCCGGTCGAGCAGGCAGCACTCGACCTCGCGGGCGCCGTCGACTTCCTGCTGGGCCACGAGGCGGTCACGTCGTCCCGGATCGGCGCGATCGGCTTCTGCATGGGCGGCGGCTTCGTGCTGATGCTCGCAGCGCAGCAGGGCGACCGGGTCGCCGCAGCCGTGCCGTTCTACGGCGTCGGTCCGGCCGTCCCGGACGCCTACGCCGGCATCAGGGCTGCGGTTCAGGGTCACTACGCCGAGAACGACGACTTCTTCCCCGCCGACCAGGCGAGGGCGCAGGAGCAGCAGATCCGCACCGAGTCAGGTGCGGACGTCGAGTACTTCTTCTATCCGGCCGGTCATGCGTTCAACAACGACGAGAACCTGCTCGGCACCTACGACAAGGAGCAGGCGGATCTCGCCTGGGGCCGCGCCGTCGACTTCCTGAAGGCGAGACTGACCTAGCCGCTACGCCGCGACCGCGACCGGCGCGCTGCTAACCACCGCGGCGGGTGTCCAGCCAGGGTGGCGCAACACGTATCCCAGCGCGTCACGAACCGACCCCGCGCGTCGTACGTCGCGGTAGATCGCGACCCACTCGTGGGTCTCGATGCGAAACGGGTTGTGGGTCTCGATGTTCTTCGTCAAGCCGTAGGTCACCGGCGCGACCTCGGGCTCGAACGAGCCGAACATCCGGTCCCAGATGATCAGGATGCCGCCGTAGTTCTTGTCGAGGTACTCCTGGTTAGAGCCGTGATGCACGCGGTGGTGGCTCGGAGTGTTGAAGACGAACTCGATCGGAGACCACATCCGCCGGATCAGCTCGGTGTGGATCAGGAACTGGTACAGCAGGTTGATCGCGAAGCTCGTCAGGATCAGCTCCGGGGCGATGCCGAGCAGGGCGAGCGGCGCGAGGAACGGCAGCGTCGACACGACGACCCAGGGCTGCCGCAGGGCCACCGAGAGGTTGTAGCGGCGGCTCGAGTGATGCGCGACGTGGATCGCCCAGAGGAACCGCGACTCGTGGTGGAGCCGGTGGTAGGCGTAGTAGGCGATGTCGACGCCCACCATCGCCACGGCCCAGGCAACCCAACCGCGGTCGAGGTGCACCGGCGCCAGACGATGGAGCGCTACGAGGACAGCCACCTCGACCAGTGCCCAGGGTGCGCCGAGCATCTGGCTGCCGGCGCCGGCCGCGATGTTCGCCCACGTGTCGCGTACCTCATAGGTCGCTCGTCGAGCTCCGCGGATGAGGTATCGCTCGACGACGATGCTGAGCAGGAACATGGGGGCGGCGGCCAACAGGACGAGCTGAGCCGTGGTCATGTCGGTAGTCTGACACGACTGGTACAACCAGTCAACCAGTCGTGATTTCGCTGCTACCGTGACGCCATGGCGCTCGCTCCGGTCGCTGCGGCTCCGCTCTCGGAGCAGGTGTACCGGCGTCTGCTCGACGCCATCCTCGCCGACGAGTTCGTCGAAGGCATCCTGCCGTCGGAACGGGATCTCGCCGCGACCTTCGAGGTCAACCGCCATGCCGTCCGGGAGGCCTTGAAGCGGCTCCAGCAGGCGCGCCTCGTCGAGGTCAGCCAAGGCGGTTCGACCCGGGTCCTCGACTACCGCACCGAGGGCCGGCTCGATCTGCTGGCCGACCTTCTGGTCCGTGCCGGGCACGTCGACTGGAAGGTCGCCCGTTCCGCACTGGAGATGCGCGCGTCGATCGGGGCCGACGCCGCGGCCCTGTGCGCAAGACGCGCACCGAAGACACTCCGGTCGCTTCGCAAGGTGCTCGACGAGATGGCAGCCCACCCCGAGGACCTGTCGGCGCTCGACGCCGACAACGTCGTGTTCTGGACCGCGATCGTCGAAGGCTCGGGCAACCTGCTCTACCGGCTGTCACTCAACACGCTGCTCGACGGCCTGAGGATCCTTGCCGACTCACTCGGCGAGGACAGCGTCTATCAGCTCGCACGCGAGGAGTACCTGCAGATCGACGAGCTGCGCGAGGTCGCGAAGGCGATCGGCGCCCGCGACGCCGAGCGTGCCAGGCAGGCGGCGTACGGGCATCTCGCCCGAACCGTCACCGCCGCAGGCTGATCACTCGAGCGCAGCAGCAAGCCGGTCGAGCGTGGTGCTCATGGTCTGCCTGTTGCGCGCTGCACGGTCATCGATTCCGGAGATCTGCTTGCTCATCTCCAGCGCGGATTCCGGCCGCAGGTCCTCGCTCCACTCGGTGACCCGGCAGCCCGAGTCCGTCGGCTCGATGCGATAACCCCAGGTGGAGTAGTGGAAGTCGTACATCCGGCACTCGAAGGCGAAGGCGCGGCCCGGATCGGCTTCGATGATCGTCGCCTGGGTCGTCCACTCGTTGTCCCCGGCGCGGTTGTGCCCGTCGAAGCTCGCGCCGACGGCGGCAGCGTCAAAGCCGTCGTGCCAATCGCAGGTGTGACACTCCTGCGACCACTCACCCATTCGCGTCACGTCGGAGATCGCGGCATATACCGCCTCGGGTGAGGCAGCGATGTCGCGGGAGATCTCGAGTCGGTCGGTCATGTCTTGCTCTTCTCTTGGGGCAGCGTGATCCTGATCTTGGACTGAGAATGGCCGAGCGCCTCCCAGTCGTCCATGAACTGCGCCGACAGACCGTGACGGTCCGCCGCGTCGATGAGGGTCTCCTTGCGAAAGTAGAAGTCCTCGCGAAGCTTGCCGTACTCCTTGCCCTCGGTGCGCTTGAACGTGAAGTCGAAGAAGCCGTCGGGTTTCATCAAGCGGCCGACGTGGGCGAAGCAGTCCTCGATGACATCGAGTGGCGCATGCGAGAACACGCTGTGCGCGTGGATGACATCGAACGACGCATCGGGCAGCACGGTGAAGGTCTGGTCGCGCACGAGCAAGAGATAAGGCAGCTTGTCGGTCAAGCCACGGCGGGCGACTGTCTGCTGCGCCGCGAACAGCACCTGCTGTGAGATGTCGACGCCGTAGTAGTGGCCCGGCTCCAGATAGCGGATGAGCCGCCAGCCGGCGCGAAGGTTGCCGCAGCCGATCTCGAGCAGCCGGTGGTGGGGCTCGAGGCCATGCTGGCGCAGGTAGTCGAACTGCAGCTTGCCAACTCGACGCGAACGCGCGGTCAGGTCGTCGCCGACGGCCGTCGCCTTGCCCGTGACGACCAGGTCGTCGACGACAGCGCCGTAGTACGCGAGATGGTCCCGGTGACTCAGCCGCAGCCTCGCGTCGCGGCGAAGCCGGTGGAGGTACCACTTCGCCCGCTGCGGATAGCGGGACGCCTGCCGCAATGCGCCAACGACGGATCGGCGGTCTCGAAGGTTTGCCACGACTCGTCCTACAGAAGCGCCGACAGCACGGCGTCGAACTTGGCGGTCGTCTCGGCGACCTCGGCGCCGGGATCGGACTCGGCGACGATGCCGGCACCGGCCCACAGCCGGGCCGTGTCACCCGAAAGCTGCGCACAACGCAGCGCGATGGCGAACTCGCCGTCGCCGCGCGCGTCCACCCAGCCGACCGGGCCGGCGTACCGGCCACGGGGGGCAGCCTCCAGCTCCGTGATCATCGCGAGTGCGGCCTCACGCGGCGTACCGCCCACGGCAGCAGTCGGGTGCAACCTTGCGGCGAGCTCGAGCGCCGAAGGCGGTTCGGTGCCGAGCCACGCCTCGAAATGAGTTGCGAGGTGCGTGACGTTCGCCAGCCGCAGCAACTGCGGCGCGCCGTCACTGACCATGTCCGCCGCGACGGCTGCGAACACGTCGCGGACCGAGTCCGCGGCGAGCTGGTGCTCACGAGCATCCTTGGTCGATCCGAGCAGCTCGCGCTCGAGCGCCGCATCCTCCTCGGCATCGCCACCACGGCGCACCGTCCCCGCGAGTACGACGGACTCGGCATGGCGACCGAGCCGTCGCACCAGCAGCTCCGGCGACGCCCCGACGAGCCCGTCACAGACGAAGGTGAAGCAGGACGGGAAGCGAGCCGCGAGCCGAGCCGCGACGGCGCGCGGATCGAGGACCGACGGCGCCGTCACGTCGAGCGCACGAGCGAGGACGACCTTCTGGAGCGAGCCGTTGCCGATCGCCGTGACAGCCTGCTTCACCAGGTGCGCCCACTCGTCCTCCGACGGCACGGCCGCGGCAAGCTTGGCCGCCGGCGCCGTCGCCGCGGCGACCGGGCGCCGGCGTAAGGCGGGCACCGCGACGGCGCCGGGCGGGTTGACGAGGGTGACCCACGACCGGCCCTCGCGACGCCCGAGCACGACCTGCGGCACGACGACGACGGAGGCGTCGACCGCCGGATCGAAACCGAGCGAGACGATTGCCACCGGCCCGCAGCCCGGGAGTCCCACGTCGTCACGTGCGGTGATCGCAGCGAGCGCCGCGCTGACCTCCGCAGGGTCACGGGTCGCGAGCCGCGCGGCCTCACCCCAACCGACGATGCCGTCGCCGCCACGCAGGAAGCCGTAGGCCTTGCCGGCCGGCAGCCATGTCAGCAGCTCGCCGGGATCGTCGACCTCGACACTCCACGCGATCAGCTCTGCGGCGTCGACCGACGCAACGGCTTTCGTGTTCATGGGGCTCAGGACCCGGCCGGCCTTCCGAGCTCGGACTGCAAGGCGTCGTTCTTCGACCGCGCGGTGTCGGCCAGCCCTTCCTGGAACTTCACCATCGCAGCCCGCAGCGCGTCGTCACTGACCCCCAGGATGCGGACGGCGAGCAGACCCGCATTGCGCGCGCCGGCGACCGACACGGTCGCGACCGGCACCCCCGCCGGCATCTGCACGATCGACAGCAGCGAGTCGACGCCATCGAGATGTGACAGCGGAACCGGTACGCCGATCACCGGCAGCGGCGTGACGGACGCCAGCATGCCCGGCAGGTGGGCCGCTCCCCCGGCGCCGGCGATGATCAGCTTCAGACCGCGATCGGCGGCGCTCGCGCCGTACTCCAACATGTCCTTCGGCGTGCGATGGGCGGAGACGACCCGCACTTCGGTCTCGACCCCGAACTCGGCGAGCGCATCTGCAGCCGGCCGCATCGTCGGCCAGTCCGAGTCGCTGCCCATCACAATCCCGACCATGGCGCTCATGACGAGTCCCCCCTCAGCACTGCGACTGCCCGGCGCGCTCGCTCGCGAGTCTGCTCGAGATCATCGCCGAGCGCTGTCACGTGTCCCAGCTTGCGCCCGGGCCGCGCCGCCTTGCCGTAGAGATGCACCGAGCAGCTGGGCACTGCCTCGAGCGCGGCTGGCAGCGTCTTGGCCAGATCGGTCGTCGGACCACCCAGCAGGTTGACCATCACGGTGAACGGGGCTCGGGTGCGGGTGTCGCCGAGCGGCCAGTCGAGAATCGCGCGAAGGTGCTGCTCGAACTGGCTCGTCGTCGAACCTTCGATCGACCAGTGGCCGGAGTTGTGTGGGCGCATCGCGAGCTCGTTGACCAACAGCCCGTTCGGTGCTTCGAAGAGCTCCACCGCGAGCACGCCGACGACATCGAGCTCTTCGGCGATTCGCACGGCGAGCGCCTGAGCCTCTGCAGTCAGCGCATGGCTGAGCCGCGGCGCGGGAGCGATGACCTCGACGCAGATGCCACCGTCCTGCACGGTCTCGACCACGGGCCAGCACTTGGTGTGTCCGGACGGTGTCCGCGCCACCTGCACGGCGAGCTCGTGGACGATGGTGACCTTCTCCTCGACGATCACGTCGCCGGTCGGCAATGGGTCGCTCTCGCCGACGACCCAGACGCCGCGGCCGTCGTACCCGCCTCGCACCGCCTTTGCGATGTACGGCCGCGGCAATGCGCTCGGATCGTCGGACCACTTCGGGATCGGGATGCCGAGCTCGCCCAGCCGCTGCCGCATCGCGCGCTTGTCCTGCGCGTACCGCAGCGCGCCGGCACCCGGACGCGTGGCGACGCCGGAGGTCGCGAGTGCGGCGATCAGCTCGTTCGGCACGTGCTCGTGGTCGAAGGTGACGACGTCGCAGCTCTTCGCGAAGCGCTCGACCGCTTCGGCGTCCGCCGCGGCGCCGAGCTCCACCTCGGGTGTGACGAGCGCGGCGCCGTCGTCCGCATTGTCGGCGAGGACCCGCAAGGTCAGGCCGAGAGAGATCGCAGCCTGATGGGTCATTCGAGCGAGCTGACCAGCCCCGACCATGCCCACGACCGGCAGTCCGGTCGCCTTGGCGGTCATCCTCTGACTCGGGACACTTACAAGCCCAGGTCTCGGGCGATGAGCATCCGCTGGATCTCGGACGTGCCCTCGCCGATCTCAAGGATCTTGGCGTCGCGCCAGTGCCGCGCCACCGGGAACTCGTTCATGAACCCGTACCCGCCGAACACCTGGGTCGCGTCGCGCGCGTTGTCGACCGCGATGGTCGATGAGTACAGCTTCGCGATCGCTGCCTCGCGCTTGAACTTCTCGCCCGCGAGCATCCGCGAGGCCGCGTCGAGGTACGCGACGCGCGCGACATGGGTGCGGACCTCCATGTCTGCGATCCGGAACGCGACCGCCTGGTTCGACCCGATCGGCGCGCCGAACGCCTCGCGCTCCTTGGCGTAGCGCACCGACTCGTCGACGCAAGCCTGCGCGAGGCCGACACCGAGAGCCGAGATCGCGATCCTGCCCTCGTCGAGGGTCGAGAGGAACTGGGCGTAGCCGCGACCGCGCTCACCCAAGACGTTCTCCGCCGGCACCCGGCAGTCCTTGAACGACAGCTCGCGGGTGTCGCTCGCGTGCCACCCGACCTTGTCGTACTTCTTCGACGGCGTGAACCCCTCGCGCGGCACCGGGACCATGATCGAGGTCAGCTCGGGCCTGCCGTCGGCGCGGTCTCCGGTGCGGCAGAGCGCCGTCACGAGGGTCGTGATCTTCGTGCCGGAGTTCGTGATGAACGCCTTGGTGCCGTTGACCACCCACTCGTCGCCGTCAAGGACGGCGCGGGTGCGCGGGTTGCCGGCATCCGAGCCACCGCCCGGCTCGGTCAAGCCGAACGCGGCGAGCGCCTCGCCGCTGCACAAGGACGGCAGCCACTCCTTGCGTTGTTCCTCGGTGCCGAACCGGTACACCGGCATCGAGCCGAGACCCACCGCGGCCTCGAGGGTGATTGCCACGCTCGAGTCGGCGCGCGCGAGCTCCTCGATCGCCAGGCACAGCGCGAGGAAGTCGCCGCCCATGCCGCCGTACTCCTCGGGGAACGGCAGCCCGAACAGGCCCATCTCGCCCATCTGAGCGATCACCGGGTACGGGAACTCGCCGGTCCGGTCGGCCTCTTCAGCCTGTGGCGCAACCACCTCGCGGGCGTAGGTCTCAACGCTCTTGCGCAGTGCTTCGTGCTCATCACTCAACCGGTGGTCCACCTGACGATTTTCGCATGATGCCGAAGGTCGGATGGCACCAAAGTTGGTCTTCAGGGTTGACCCGTACCCTCGGGTAGGTGGTCCGAGCGAGGGTGAAGCACCTCTACACGACCTTCGAACACCTGATCCACGAGATCGCGAAGTTCGGGGTGGTCGGCGCGGTCGCCTTCGTCCTCACGACAGTTCTGAACAACCTCTTCCACTTCGGGGTCGGGCTCGGTCCGCTCACCAGCTTCGGTTTGGCGACGGTGATCGCCGCCGTCTGCTCGTACTTCGCGAACCGCCACTGGACCTGGCGGCACAAGGACGACAGCGGACTCGGGCGCGGGCTGTCGTTGTTCCTGGGCCTGTCCGCGATCGGGCTCGTGGTCTCGGAGATCCCGGTCGGCTTCAGCGAGTACGTCCTCGGCCTGCATTCGACGCTCGCCTACAACGTCTCCTCGACGTTGGTCGGCACCGCTCTCGGAACGGTCTGGCGGTTCTGGTCGTTCCGCAAGTGGGTCTTCCTGGAGCCCGAGCCGGAGCGCACCGAGGACGCCGAGCACAACGCGTTGGTCTAGACCGGCGTCACCCGGAACGAGCTACACCGGTGTCACTCCGTGACGTCTTGTCGAGAACGCCCGGTCCTTGTTGCGGTACGCCGCGAACCGCCGGATCAGGTCGTGGCGCAGCTGCTCCGGCTCGACGATTGCGTCGATCACGAGCTCGCCGGCAAGGTGGACGACGTCGATGTCCTCCTCGTACTCCTCGCGCAGCTTCATGACGTAGGCCTCGCGCTCGGCCTCGTCCTCGATCTTCTGGATCCGGTTGTAGTGGACCGCGTTGATCGCGGCCTCCGCGCCCATCACGGCGATCTTGGCCGTCGGCAGCGCGATCGTCGCGTCAGTGCCGAAGGCCGGTCCAGACATCGCATACAGACCCGCGCCGTAGGCCTTGCGCACGATCACCGAGATCTTCGGCACGGTCGCCTCGCAGACCGCGGTGATGAGCTTCGCGCCGTGCCGGATGATGCCCTCGCGCTCTACCGCCGTACCGACCATGTAGCCGGGCACGTCGGCAAGGAAGAGCAACGGCACGTTGAACGCGTCGCACAGCTGGATGAACCGCGCTGCCTTGTCGGCGGAGTCGACGAACAGGACCCCGCCCTTGATCATCGGATTGTTGGCGACAACGCCGACGACCTCACCGTCGAGCCGGCCGAAGCCGACGATGATCTCCTTCGCCCACAGCTCGTGGACCTGGAAGAAGGAACCCTCGTCGAGGACCGCCGCGATGTAGCGGCGCATGTCGTAGGCCTGCCGGTCGTTGTCAGGCACCATCGCGCGCAAGTCGCCGGAGCCAGCCGGACGCGCCTCGGCCGACGGAGGCTGACCCTGCCAGTTCGACGGCAGGTACGAGAGGTAGCGGCGCACGGTGCCGATCGCGCTCGGCTCGTCGGGAGCTAGGAAGTGCCCGACCCCCGAGACGCTGCAGTGCATCCGGGCGCCACCCATCTCCTCGAGGGTGGTCTGCTCGCCGACGACCATCTCGACCATGCGAGGTGAGCCGAGATACATCGACGCGTTGCCCTCGACCATCACAACGACGTCACAGAAGGCGGGGATGTACGCCCCACCGGCCGCACTCGGACCGAACAGCGCGCACACCTGTGGGATGGCGCCGCTGGCCTTGACCTGGTTGTAGAAGATCCGGCCGGCGTGACGACGGCCCGGGAACATCTGCACCTGATCGGTGATCCGAGCGCCGGCCGAGTCGACCAGCCAGACCATCGGCACGCGCAGCGAGTAGGCCTGTTCGATGGTCCGCACGATCTTCTCGACCGTGCGCGCGCCCCACGAGCCGGCCTTGACCGTGGAGTCGTTGGCCATCAGGCACACCTGTCGGCCGTCGATGCGCGCCGTGCCGGTCACAACGCCGTCGGCAGGAAGGTCGCCGGCCAGCGCGTTGGCGAACTCGCCATCCTCGATGAACGAGTCTTCGTCGACGAGGAGCCGGATCCGCTCGCGGGCGAAGAGCTTGCCCTTCTCCGCGTTCGCGGCGTGGTACTTGTCGGGGCCGCCACGCGCGATGTCTTCGCGGAGCTTCTTGATGTCGGTCACGTCCACCTCCCCGCCCGCCGCCACTGATGGAGCCGGCTTCGCCAGCGCTTCAAATGGCGAGACTAGAGGAACCAGCACAGCGCGACCGTGGGCGAACTCAACAGAGATCGGGCCTCGCAGTCATGCGATCGCACACTCCATCCAGAGCACGTCCCACCACTGCTCGAACTTGCGCCCGACCTCGCTCATGGTCCCGATCGGCGCGAAACCGAACTTGGCGTGCAGCGCCACCGAGCCGGGATTGGGCAGGGCGATCACGGCGTACGCCCGATGCAGCGGCTCGCCGCGCAGCTCGGCGAACAGCCGTTCGTAGAGCGCCGTCCCGAGCCCGCCTGACGTCGCGTCGGGGCGCAGGTAGACGGTCACCTCGATCGAGGTGTCATAAGCGCGGCGCGGCCGGAACCGGCTGCTGCTGGCGTAACCGACAACGTCACCGTTGCGGACCGCGACGAGCAGGCGATACGGACCTAACGACCGGTAGTGGTCGAACCATTCCCGCCGGTCCTCGACCGTGTGCGGCTGGAGGTCGAACGTGGCCGCGGTGTTCAGGACGTAGTGGTTGTAGATGTCGGTCAGCGCCGGGAGGTCGCCCTCGGCGGCGTACCGGACCTCGATGTCGGTGCCGGCCCCGGAATCCGTCACGCGGGCGTCGTGCGGCTGCGCGGCCCGGCGCGCAGCACCTGGCTCGGCAAGGTGCGGCCGACAATCCGCTCGGCTGTCGCGGCCGCGTCGATCATCGCGTCAAGGTTGATGCCGGTGTCCACGCCCATGTCCTCGACCATGTGGATCAGCTCCTCGGTCGCGACGTTGCCGCTTGCGCCAGGGGCGTATGGACACCCCCCGAGGCCGCCGACGCTCGCGTCGAAGTCGTTGACGCCGAGCTGCATCGCCGCGAGCACGTTGGCTAGTCCGGTGCCGCGGGTGTTGTGAAAGTGCAGGTTGACACCGACGTCCGGGGTCGCCATCCGCAGCTCGCCCACGAGCCGCGTGACCCGACCCGGTGTCGCCATCCCGGTCGTGTCGCCGAACGCGATCCCGTCGGCGCCGTCTCGCACCGCGCGGCCGGCGACGGACACGACACGCTCGACCGCAACATCGCCCTCGTACGGGCAACCCCATGCGGTGGCGACGATGACCTGGACTCGGGCCTCCATCCCGTGCGCGAGGTTGATCAGCTCCGCGATCTCATCCAGCGACTCGTCGGTGCTGCGGTTGATGTTCTTGCGGTTGTGGGTGTCTGACGCCGACACCACAACCTCGATGTCCCGGAAGCCGGCACCCAGCGCGCGTTGCGCGCCTCGCAGGTTCGGCACGAGCGCCGAGTAACGGACGTCATCGTTGCGGGCGATTCCGGCCCACACCTCGTCAGCGTCCGCCATCTGCGGGATCGCCTTCGGTGACACGAAGCTCACGGCTTCGATACGGCGTACGCCGGTCGCCGACAGCGCGTCGAGCAGCTCGACCTTCGCTTCCGTGGAGACCGGCGCTTCGTTCTGCAGGCCGTCGCGCGGCCCGACCTCGCGGAGACTGATAGCGGAAGGAAGGTCGCTCACAACGCGACTCTAAGACGACGAGGCCCGGCGAAGCCGCATCGGTTGCAGCATCGCGTAGCCGCGCACCGGCCGCGGCGGCACTCGTCGAAGCTGCCAGTCCGAGTCCCCGTCGAGCGCGGCGGCGAACTCACGGTCGACGAGGACAGACCCGGGTCGCGCGATAGACGTGAGCCGGCTGGCGAGATTCACCGGTTCGCCGTACACATCACCGAGCCGCGACAACACGGTGCCGAAGGCGAGCCCGACCCGCAGGTCCGGAATGGACTCGTCGGCCGGAACCTCTTCGGACAGCCGCATTCCGATCTCTGCGGCGGTCCGTGCGTCATCCGCCACGAACAGCACCTCGTCGCCGATGGTCTTGATGACTCGACCGCCACCGGTCGCCACGACGTCTGAGGCGTGCGCTTCGAACCGCTCGACCAGCGCACCGAGCTGCGCGTCGCCGATCTCGCGGGTGAGGCTGGTGAACCCCACCAGGTCGGCGAAGCCGACCGCGATCGTCCCCGCCGCGAACTCGTCGCCGCTTCCGGCCAGGACGCGGCCCGCGACGGCCGCAAGATGACGTCGCCAGACGTAGCCGATCAGCTCCTCGACGACCGGGACGAGCTCCTCGGCCCGACGCATCGCCTGGTCCGGCGCGAGCGACGGGTCGAGAACCGAGCCGATCGCCGCGAGCTGCCAGTCGGCGAGGCGTGACAGCGATTGGCCGAGTGCGCGCGCCATCGACACCTGCATGTCGGGTGGCAGCCAGCCGGCGACGCCGAGCGAATCAACCGTGCGAAGCGCCCACACGTCGCGGTCCGTGAACGCCTCGACACCGTCCTCGACGTCGGCGAAGCCGAGTGCGTTCCACAGCTCGGTGCAGCGGTCGATCGAGACGCCGGACAGCTCGGACACCTGAAGTCGCGTGTAGCGGCGCTCGCCGCCGAGCAGCTCGCGTTCGAGCGCGGCCGGATCAAGATGCTGGGGATCAGTCATCGCGTCACCTGTTACCCCGGCGCAGCCGGGCAACTTCGGCAGCGAACCGTTCTTGTGCCGCCATCGGATCGCCCAGCGCGGACCTGATCAGCTCGCGGCGTCGCTTCGCGGTCGCATCCCGCCCGCCGGTGGCTGCTGCGACGAACGCGTCGAGTCCGGAGAGGTCGGGACCGAGCTGGAATCCTCCGGCGGTCGACGGGAACTGCTTCGTGAACTCCCGCCGGCCGAGGTCACGGGTGTCGGCAACCGCGTACGGCCGGTCGTAGGCAAGGAACTCGGCGATCACGCTGGACACATCAGCGACGAGACCCGCGGCGTCGGCCATGGTCCGGCTGATCGGCTCGGCATGCGGGATCTGGCCCACCCGCCGGACGATGGCCTGGTGGGCCTGCCGCACGGCCGCATTGCGCCGCCCAGTGAGCGGATGGGGCCGGTAGCGGACCTGCACATCGGGACGGGCAAGCAACGCGTCTACGAGCGCGACGCCGACGTGGGGAAGCGAGCTGTGGTGTTCGTCGTCGCCCCAGCCTTCCCAGGTCGGGGCATAGACGATCACCGGCGGCTCAGGCGGCGGCTCCACCGGCGGTACGAACTGCGGTCGGCCGATCTCGCGAATCGCGTCGTCGCGCACCCCGACGGCAGCGTCCGCGTAACGCTGCCGCCCGAGCGGGCCCGCGACCCATACCTCGTCGTACACCCGCGCATAGGGATTCGTGCTGTCCGGCTTGTCGCTCTCGCCGTGCCCGACGAACACGCAGACCGTCTCGGGTCGGCGGATCATCGACAGGTTGTTGCCGCTGTGCGTCACGAAGAAGGTGATGACCCGACGCGGCAGTGGGAGTGCGGCGACGAGCCCGTTGTACGGCGTGGAGACGACGGGGAACGGGGAGTCCGTCAGCTGGTCCATCACGATGTCGCTGCGGAGCAGCACCAGCGTGCGCAGGCCGATCCGCTCGATCGGCGCGAACCACATCCGCAGCTGGTAGAGCTCCTCGGCGTTACCCGCGAAGTAGATGACCAGCTCCGGATCGAATCGCCCGACGGCGGCGGAGATCGCGTCGCTCGCCCGTTGCCGAAGCCCGGAGCGATGATCGCGCCAGAGCAGTCGCCCGAGCACGGCGACGGACGGCAGGGAGAGCACTGCCGCGATCAACGGCCCACCGCGCGGACGCACGAGCAGACGCGGCGCAGGGCGAGGCATCCGGAACTCACCGAGGTCAAGACCATGGCTTCTCAGGGGCGTACGGCGCATCCGGGCGACGAGGCCGCGCAACGCCTCCGCGACGGCAGTGGCGGCAAGGAGGAGGCCCATCGCGACAGCGACCGCGATCGCGGCCGGAAGCGAAAGGTTCCTCGCGACGACCAGCGTCACTACGACGCCGGCGAGGCCGACCCAGATCGGCGTACCCATGCCGGCTGCTCGTGCTTTGGCGATCACTTCAGCCGCTGCGCCTCGTCCTCGACCAGGCGGTAGATCTCGCGCTGCACCTCCTCGACGTGCGGCACGTCGTTCAAGGAGACCTGGCCACGTTCGCCGGCCGACTCGATGACGAGGGTGCCCGATCCGAACAGCCGCTCGACGATGCTTCGCGAGAAGGAAACATCGTTGACCCGGGTCAACGGGATGTCACGGCCCTTGCGCGACAGCACGCCGTTTCGCATGAGCACGCGGCGATCCGTCACGACGTATCGCGTGGTCAGCCAGAACAGGAACGGCCGAAGCGACCACCAGACCAGGATCACGACGGCAATCGCAAGGATCAGCCATCGCACGTACTTGCGGGCGCTGTCGTCGGGCAGCGAGAAGTAGACGTACGACGCGAGCCCGACCACGACCGGCAAGAGGAGCACCGGCCCCGCGACGCGCCGCCAGTGCGGGCGCAGGTTGCGAACCACATGCTCGTCCGCGTCAAGGATGTTCTCCGGGAAGCCCACCGCTTACCCCCTCTTCCGGGCGTGCGTCACGTCACCGACCAGCCAGGCCTGCGATTCACCAGTCTTCTCGTCGCGGACGAGCAGCCGGCCCGTGTCGTCGACATCCATCGCGATCCCTCGCACCACTTCTCCCCCTGGCAGCTCGAGCTCGACGTCGGCGCCAATCGTCTCGCATCGCTCCCGGTACGCGGGGAGCACCGAGGCGGGGTCCCCGGACCAGCGCCATTCGGCGTACCGGCGGGCGAGTGCCCGCAACACCTCTTTGAGCAGCGGTTCCCGATCCGTCACGCCGCCGGCGAGGAGCAGGCTGGTCGCCGTCTCGACCGGAAGCTCGTCGTCTCGGGTAGAGACGTTGAGGCCGATCCCGACGACCGCAGCCCCGCCCGCGAGCTCCACCAGCAGGCCGCCCAGCTTCCGGCCCTCGACCAGCACATCGTTCGGCCACTTCAAGGTCGCCTCCACTCGGCCGACGGTCGACACCGCCTCGACCGTCGCCAGCCCGGCGATCAGCGGGAGCAGGCTCAGCTGTGCGGCATCGAGAGATGGCCGCAACAGAACCGAGAAGGTCAGCCCCGCTCGGGGTGGTGACTCCCACCGCCGGTCGAGGCGGCCGCGTCCCGCCGTCTGCTGCTCGGCGACGAGGACGAGTCCCTCCGCCGCACCTGCGCGAGCCTTGGCCGCAAGGTCCGCGTTGGTGGAGTCTGCCCGCTCGACGACCTCGACCTGCCGCCAGAGATCCCCCACGAGCGCCCGCTGCAGCCTTGCTGCGGACAGCGGAGGCCGAGACAGGTCGCTGAACGCGGAGATCACACGTCTCCACCCCTCCCGCCGCCCAGGAGCTGAGCCAGCGACGCTGGCACCGCTCGTTACGCTAACGGCCCATGAGCGCACAACCCGCGACCCCGGCTGACAGCACGCACGACGGGCCCGCACCGCGGACCACGGCCGGCCGGATCGCCGAGTTCGAGCGTCACGTCGACGAGGCGGTGCACGCAGGTTCGCAGCGCGCCGTCGACAAGCAGCACGCCAAGGGCAAGATGACCGCGCGCGAGCGGATCGCCCTGCTGCTCGACGAGGGGTCATTCGTCGAGCTCGACGCGCTGGCCCGCCACCGCGCTCACGACTTCGACATGCAGGCCGAGCGGCCGTACGGCGACGGTGTGGTCACCGGCTACGGGACGATCCACGGCCGCCAGGTGTGCGTCTTCAGCCAGGACTTCACAGTCTTCGGCGGGTCCCTTGGCGAGGTCTTCGGCGAGAAGATCTGCAAGGTCATGGACCTCGCCATGAAGACCGGCTGCCCGGTGGTCGGCATCAACGACTCCGGCGGCGCGCGGATCCAGGAAGGCGTCGTCGCGCTCGGTCTGTACGCCGAGATCTTCTACCGCAACGTCATGGCCTCCGGCGTCGTCCCGCAGATCTCGGTGATCTGCGGCCCGTGTGCCGGCGGCGCCGTCTACTCCCCCGCCATCACTGACTTCACCGTGATGGTGGACCAGACCTCGCACATGTTCATCACCGGACCGGACGTCATCAAGACGGTCACCGGTGAGGACGTGACGATGGAGGACCTCGGCGGTGCGCACACGCACAACACCAAGTCCGGCGTGGCGCACTTCATGTCCGCGGGCGAGAACGACGCCCTCGAGCTGACTCGGGCACTGCTGTCCTTTCTTCCGAGCAACAACATGGAGCAGCCGCCGTCGTTCGACGAGGTGGACCTCGCGGCGACCGAGCCCGACGCATTCCTCGACACGTTCGTGCCGGACTCGCCGAACCAGCCCTACGACATCGTCACGGTCATCGAGCACGTCGTGGACGACGGCGACTTCCTGCAAGTCCACGCATTGTTCGCGCCGAACATCGTGTGCGGGTTCGCCCGCATCGACGGCCACTCGGTGGGCGTCGTGGCCAACCAGCCGATGCAGTTCGCGGGCACGCTGGACATCGACGCCTCGGAGAAGGCGGCGCGCTTCGTCAGGACGTGCGACGCGTTCAACATCCCGGTGCTGACGTTCGTCGACGTACCTGGCTTTCTGCCGGGAACGGCTCAGGAGTGGAACGGGATCATCCGCCGCGGCGCGAAGCTGCTGTTCGCCTACGCGGAGGCGACGGTGCCGAAGGTCACGGTCATCACGCGCAAGGCGTACGGCGGCGCGTACGACGTCATGGGGTCGAAGCACCTGCGCGCCGACGTCAACCTCGCCTGGCCGACGGCGGAGATCGCGGTCATGGGAGCGAACGGCGCGGTCAACATCCTGCACCGGCGGACCCTCGCCGACGCCGCGGATCCGGAGGCGGCGCGCAAGGAGCTCGTCACCGACTACGAGGACCACTTCGCCAACCCCTACATCGCCGCGGAGCGCGGCTACGTCGACGCAGTCATCAAACCGTCGGCGACCCGGGCCGAGCTGATCAAGGCACTGCGGCTGCTGCGCACCAAGCGCGAGTCGCTGCCGCCCAAGAAGCACGGGAACATCCCGCTCTAGCCATGACGG
>DASZVL010000093.1:0-21099 GCA_035547035.1 Mycobacteriales bacterium
CCGAAGAACTCGGCAGATGCTGGGGCGACCTCGCGACCTTGCTCGACGTCCACGCCGCCGCTGAGGAGGAGCTGGTCTACCCGAAGCTGCTGCGTCGCGGGGAGAACGCGGAGGAGGAGACGGACGACGCGATCCGCGATCACAACGACATCCGCGACGCGGTCGCGAAGGCGCGTGGTGAGTCGGTGGGGACGCAAGACTGGTGGGCGGCGGTGCTCGAAGCGCGCGAAGCCAACAGCGACCACATGGCCGAGGAGGAGCGAGAGCCGTTGCCCGACCTACGCCTGCACGTTCCAGTCGCGGATCGCGAGGAGATCGGACGCCGGTGGCTTGAGTACAAGCGCGACCACCCGACCGCGGCGGGGCTCAAGCGCGACCTCGACCCGAAGAGCTATATCGAGACCAACGAGCCGGACGGCGCGGCCGGGACCTCCTGAGCCGGGCCCTCCTGACGCGAACTGGCCCGAGGACAGGCCTGTGGAGGTGTCCTGGGGCCGGTACACGTCCTGAACGTGATCAACCTGGAGGTGTGGGTGGCAGGTGTTGGGTTCGAACCAACGTAGGCTGAGCCGACGGTTTTACAGACCGCTCCCTTTGACCACTCGGGCAACCCGCCAAGGGTGGTGCGGCGTCCGACAATACCCAATTGCCGGGCCGCATTCCGACCGACCCCCGCCGCGCCGAGGAGACCAACACCGATGGCCGATCCGTCCTTCGACATCGTCAGCCGCGTCGAGCGGCAGGAGGTCGACAACGCCCTCAACCAAGCCGCGAAAGAAGTCGGGCAGCGTTACGACTTTCGCGCTACCGACACCTCACTCACCTGGAGCGGCGAAGAGGCGATCCTGATCCGCGCCAACTCGGCCGAGCGCGCCCGAGCCGCGCTGGACGTACTGCAGGAGAAGCTGGTGAAGCGACAGGTCTCGCTGAAGTCGATCGACGCCGGCGAGCCTCACGCCAGCGGCAAGGAATTCCGCCTCGAGGTCGGAATCCGCAATGGGATCGCGGACGCGAAGGCGAAAGAAATCGCCAAGATCATCCGGGCTGAGGGGCCCAAGGGCGTGCAGGCGCAGATCCAGGGCGACCAGCTCCGCGTCTCGGGCAAGAAGCGGGACGACCTGCAGGCGGTCATCGCACTGCTCAAGGGAAAGGACCTGGACGTCGCCTTGCAGTTCACCAACTACCGCTGAGCATCACCCCGCCACCTCGGCGGCCATCTCACCGATGTCGAAGTCATGCCGCCCGGCGCCGGTCTTGCCGGCACTGTCGAAACGAATGAGTGGGAATGTCGTGAACCACGACGTGATCGTCGTCGGCGGCGGAGTGGCTGGCTGCGCTCTCGCCGCACGGATGGCGCGAGCCGGCCACGACGTCCTGGTACTCGAGCGCGAGCACGACTACCGCGATCAGGTACGCGGTGAGGGGTTGGTCGCCTGGGGACTCGAGCAGGCCGCCGCGATGGGCTTGGGCGACGTCGTCACCACAACACCCGGCGCCTCGCCGATCTCCCGACTGGTGAACTACGACGAGACGCTGCCGGTCGAGGTCGCACGGCGGCTCGCCAGAGACCTGAGCGACGTCCTCCCGGGCACGCCAGGGATCATCGGCGTGGGCCACCCGGAGTTGCGCACTGCCCTGGCCGGCGCCGCGTCGGCGGCTGGGGCCTCGGTCCGCTTCGCCGCCACCGGCGCCAGGGTGATCGCCGGGGAACGGCCATCGGTGCACTATCGTCTGGGCGGTCGGCGGCACGAGGCCTCCGCCCGGCTGGTCGTAGTGGCGGACGGAAAGAACTCCGCCACCCGCCGGGCGCTAGACATCCCGTTGCACGTCACCTTCGCCCGGGTGATCCTGACCGGCCTCGCAGTCGATGACGGTGGGGCTTGGGATCGCGCGGAGACAGTGATCGGGGTCGAGGGTCGCAACCTGTTCTACGTCATCCCGCGGGGCGGTGACCGGGTTCGGCTCTATCTCGGCCGGCTCGCCTCGGACCCGGAGCGGTTCTCCGGCCCGGGGCGCGAGCGCCGCTTCCTCGACGCCTTCGCGCTGGGCAGCCTGCCGGCACACGAATGCATCGTCGATGCCACCCCGGTAGGGCCGTGCGCATCGTTCCCGATGACGGACAGTTGGACCTCCGCGCCACTGAAGGCGGGCGTCGCGCTGATCGGAGACGCGGCAGGATGGAGCAATCCGGTCACCGGCCAGGGCCTGGCCGTAGCGCTGCGGGACGCGCGGATCCTGACCGACGCGATGCTGGCGCAGCCCCGTTGGAGCCCGGAGACGCTGGCCGGCTACGTCACCGAGCGCGCCGAGCGCATGCGGCGGTTGCGGTTCGCCAGCGCACTCACCGACCTGCTCGCCGCGTTCGGCGCGCCCAACCGCGGCGAACTGCGGGCCAGGATGTTCGCGCGATTGCGGGCGCAGCCGGAACTCGGCGCTGCGATCGCCGCCGTCCACACCGGACCCTGGCGGCTGCCGTCCAGCGCGTTCTCCCCGGACATCCTCACCACGCTCGCGCTGTCCTGACTGCCGCGGCCGGTCGACACGCGTTACCGCTGGCCCCCCGGGCGTGGTTCGAGCGGAGGCCGCTCGGCTACCTCGCCGTCCCCGGGTGCGCTCTCGGGTGCTTCACCCGCCGCGCGCTCGCTGGCTGTTGCCTTTCGCGCCCGCGCCCGTACGCGCAGCCGGTATCGAGTGAACTCGATGATGCCCATCCCGCATACCGCGACGCCGAACGCGACCAGCAGCGCCAGCGTCGTGTTGTCCTCGAAGGCGGCACCGCCGATCCGCCCGATCATCGCGTTGTAGACCGACCAGATAACCGCGCCGATCGCGGTGGCGCCGGCGAAGCGCCGGTACGGGAACGATGTCGCGCCGGAGATGAAGGTGGTGGCTGTCCGGCCACCGGGCACGAACCGGGCCACCACGATGATCTCGCCACCCCGCTCGGCGAGCTGGCGCTCGGCCCACTCCAGCGTCTTGCGGCCGCGGGGGCCGTGGAACAACCGCCGGCGGGCCCACGGACCGGCCCAGCGTCCCACCGCATAGCTGATGCTGTCGCCGATGAACGCCCCCAGCGCACCCATCAGCATCACCATCGGCAGCGACAGCCCACGACCGGCACTGAGCACGCCTCCGGTCACGACGGCGGTCTCGCTCGGCAAGATCGGCAAGACCGCGTCACCAGCGCAGATCACCAGGATCAGCGGGTACGTCCACCACGACCCGGAGATCGCGTCGGTGATCGAGTTCAGCATCTACCCATCCCGCCGGTCACAACCAGCCACGGCGGCGCAGGAACCACCAGAGTCCACCGGCCAGGACGAAGATGAGCACCAGCGAAACGGCGAAGGCGCCGTAACCGCCGATACCTGGAAAGTGCACGTTCTGCCCGAAGTAGCCGGTGATCGCGGTCGGAACGGCCACGATCGCCGCATAGGACGTCAGCTTCTTCATGATCTCGTTGAGCTGGTTGCCCTGAATGGTCAGGTTCGTCTCCACGATGTTGCCCACCAGGTCCCGCAGGCCATCGGTCCATTCGGTCACGCGCAGGACATGGTCGTAGACGTCCTGGTAGTAGGGCGCGAGACGGTCATCGACGATGCCTTGCTCGCGACGCAGCAACGTGTTGACCACCTCCCGCATCGGTGTCACCAGACGGCGCAGCAATACGACCGACTTGCGCAACACGAACGACCGGCGCTGGATCGCGCGGCGGGCCGCCCCCGAGTGCTCGCCGAAGAGTTGGTCCTCGAGGTCGTCGAGTCGCTCGTCGAGCGTCTCGACGGTGGTGAAGTGTCCGTCCACCAGGACGTCGAGCAGCCCCCACAGCAAGAAGGCGGTGCCGGACGACGCCAGGTCGATGGCGTCGTCCCAGGCCCGTACCACCGGTTCCATGTCGAAGTGCCCGTCCTTGCGGACGGTGATCAGGAAATGCGGGGAGACGAATACGGCGAGCTCGGACGAGAGCAGCGCACCGTCGTCGGGAAGGCGGACTGCATAGAGCGACAGGAACAGGTGGTCGCTGTAATGGTCGACCTTCGGCCGCTGCCGTTCTGTCATCGCGTCTTCTACCGCCAGCGGGGCGAGCCCGAACTCCTTCGCCACGACCGCGAAGTCCCGCGCGTCGGGCTCACACAAGTCGAGCCAGATCACGGCGTCCGGCTGACCGAGGCGGTCGCTGATCTCGGCGAGGGGAAAGTTCTCGGCGAGAAGTTCACCGCCGCAGTACGCCCGCGTCCGATGGGAACTGCTCACCAACAGACCGTACCCATCACCACGCCCTCCAGAGCGCTGCTCGGGCCGGCCGCCGGATCGGAAGCCGGCCCGGACACCGGGTCAGACGAGGCGCTGACCGGCCATCTCCTCGAGGCGGCGGATGCGCTCGTCCATCGGCGGGTGGGTCGAGAACAGCTTGCCGATGCCGGCCCCGCGGAACGGGTTGGCAATCATCAGCGACGCGGTGGGCGCCAGCTGAGCGGTCTGCGGCAACGGCCGTTGCTGGGTGCCGCGTTCCAGCTTGCGCAGCGCACTGGCGAGGGCGAGCGGGTCCCCGGTCACCTTGGCGCCGGACGCGTCTGCCTGGTATTCGCGGCTGCGACTGACCGCCATCTGGATCATGCCGGCCGCCATCGGCCCCAGGATGATCAACGCGAGTTCGCCGAGGATGCCGCCCTCGCGGTCGTTGCCGCGGCCGCCACCGAACAGCATCGAGAACTGCGCGAAGTGCGCGAGGTAGACGATCACGGCGGCCAGCGTGCCGGCAACGGAGGAGATCAGGATGTCGCGGTTCGCGACGTGGCTGATCTCGTGACCGAGGACGCCGCGCAGTTCGCGGTCGTCCATCATCGCCATGATGCCCTCGGTGCAGCAGACCGCCGCGTGTTGTGGGTTCCGCCCGGTCGCGAACGCGTTCGGCTGGTCCGTCGGAGACATGTACAGCCGCGGCATCGGCATCTTGTTGGCGGCCGAGAGTTCCTGCACGATCGCGTACAGGCGAGGCTGCTGGGCCTCGGTCACCGGGTAGGCCTTCATGCTGCGCAGCGCAAGCTTGTCGGACTGGAAATAGGCGAAGCCGTTCATCGCAACGGCGATCACCAGCGCGATGAGCAGACCGCTGCTGCCGAAGATCGCGCCCACGCCCAGGATCAGCGCAGACAGCAGACCGAGGAGCAGCGCGGTTCGTATGCCGTTGTGTGAGGTGCCGGGCACCGGAGTCCGTCCTTTCGCGCCGCAGGGGGAGACGATGCGCGGCGCAGCATCATGATGACCGGTGTCCCTGAGTACCGCATGAAAGCCCGCTGAGATCGCCGTCGTGTCGGTGCGGACGCTTCCGCGGGCGGGTGCGGTATCCCCCGGATACGGAACGTGCTATGCCGTCCGTAGAATCGAAGAGAAAGAGTCGGCGCGTGCCGCCGCCCGCCTAGGTGAGAGCAGACATCAGGTGACCACCAGCGAGAAGCCGGTCCAGCAGCTCAGCCGAGTAGTCATTCGTTTCGCCGGGGACAGCGGTGACGGGATGCAGGTCACCGGGGACCGCTTCGTCGCCGAGACCGCGGCACTGGGCAACGACCTATCCACCCTTCCGGACTTCCCGGCGGAGATCCGCGCGCCAGCCGGCACCATCCCCGGCGTGAGTGCATTCCAGGTGCAGTTCGCCGACAGCGCGGTGATGACGCCTGGAGACCGCCCCGACGTGCTGGTGCTGATGAACCCAGCCGCACTCAAGTCGCAGCTGCACCTGCTTCCACGCGGCGGCACCATCGTGCTCAACATCGACGAGCTCACCAAGCGGAACCTGACCAAGGCCGGCTTCGACGCCGATCCCCGCGAAGACGGCACCCTGGACGGCTACGTCGTGCACGAGGTGCCGATCACGACGCTGACGATCGGCGCCGTCGAGGGCCTCGGGCTGAACAAGAAGGAGGCCGAGCGGAGCAAGAACTTCTTCTCCCTCGGCCTGATGTCCTGGCTCTACAACCGGCCGAGCGAGGGAACCCTCGCCTACATCGAGACCAAGTTCGCCAAGCGTCCGGACGTGGTGGCCGCGAACCGGGCCGCGTTCGAGGCCGGCTGGTCGTACGGCGAGACCACCGAGGCGTTCGCGGTGTCGTACGAGATCGCGCCGGCCGCGATGCCGCCTGGTCTCTACCGCAACATCACGGGCAACCTCGCCCTCGCCTACGGGCTGGTGGCCGCATCCCAACTCAGCGGGCTGCCGCTGTTCCTGGGTTCGTACCCGATCACCCCGGCGTCGGACATCCTGCATACGCTGTCCAGCTTGAAGCAGTTCGGGGTGCGGACCTATCAGGCGGAGGACGAGATCGCGGGGGTCGGTTCCGCACTCGGCGCCGCCTTCGGCGGCTCGCTCGGCGTGACCACCACGTCCGGCCCCGGCGTCGCGCTCAAGAGCGAGGCGATCGGGCTGGCCGTCTCGCTAGAACTGCCCTTGATCGTGGTGGACGTCCAGCGCGGTGGTCCGTCGACCGGCCTGCCCACCAAGACCGAGCAGGCGGACCTGCTGCAGGCGGCGTACGGACGCAACGGCGAGTCACCGGTGCCGGTGATCGCGCCGTGCTCCCCGTCGGACTGCTTCGACGCTGCCCTGGAGGCGGCGCGGATTGCCATCACCTACCGCACCCCGGTGATGCTGCTGTCGGATGGCTACCTGGCTAACGGCCAGGAGCCGTGGCTGGTGCCGGACGTGACCGCACTGCCGGCCATAGACCCGGACTTCGCGACGGGCCCCAACGGCGAAGACGGCCAGTTCCTGCCGTACAAGCGCGATCCGCAGACGCTCGCGCGGCCGTGGGCACGCCCGGGAACACCGGGACTCGAGCACCGCATCGGTGGCATCGAGAAGGCCGACGTCACCGGCAACATCTCCTACGACCCGGCCAATCACGACCTGATGACGCGGTTGCGCGACGGCAAGGTGCAGGGAATCGCGAACAGCATCGCTCCGCTGGAGGTCGACGACCCCACCGGCGCCGCCAAGGTGCTCGTCCTGGGCTGGGGTTCGACCTACGGACCGATCGCGGCCGCGTGCGGACTGGTACGCGAGAAGGGCCACGATGTGGCGCAGGCGCACTTGCGCCACATCGTGCCGCTGCCGAGCAACACCGGTGACATCCTCGCGGGATACGACAAGGTCCTCATCCCGGAGATGAACCTCGGGCAGCTGGCCATGATGATCCGCGCCAAGTACCTGGTGGACGCCATCGGCTACAACCACGTCCGGGGACTGCCGTTCACCGCTGCCGAACTCGCCGACGCGATCGAAGGACTGCTGGCATGACGACCGAAAGTGTCGAGCTGACGCTCACCAAGAAGGACTTCACCTCCGACCAGGAGGTGCGCTGGTGCCCGGGTTGTGGCGACTACGCCATCCTCTCCACCGTCCAGGGCTTCCTGCCCGAGATGGGTGTCGCCCGCGAGAACGTGGTGTTCATCTCCGGCATCGGGTGCTCCTCCCGGTTCCCGTACTACGTCGATACCTACGGCATGCATTCGATCCACGGCCGAGCGCCGACGATCGCGTCCGGCCTGGCACTGACCCGGCCGGACCTGACCGTCTTCGTGGTCACCGGCGACGGTGACGCGCTCTCGATCGGCGGGAACCACCTGCTGCACACGCTGCGCCGCAACGTGAACCTGAACATCCTGCTGTTCAACAACCGGATCTACGGGCTGACCAAGGGCCAGTACTCGCCGACCTCCGGGCAGGGCATGGTCACCAAGTCCACCCCGATGGGCTCGGTGGACACCCCGTTCAACCCGATCTCGCTCGCCCTGGGCGCCGAAGCCAGCTTCGTCGGCCGCGCGCTCGACTCCGACAAAGCCGGGCTCACCGAGGTGCTCACCGCCGCGGCCCAGCACCGCGGTTCGGCGGTCGTGGAGATCTACCAGAACTGCCCGATCTTCAACGACGGCGCGTTCGACGTGCTCAAGGACAAGGACGAAGCCGCCACCCGGCTGATCCCGCTCAAGGCAGGCGAGCCGATCCGCTTCGGCCCCGAGCGGGAGTTCGGCGTCACCAGCACCGGCTGGGGCGGGTTCGAGGTCGGCAAGGTGGCCGAGATCGGCGAGGAGAACCTCGTCGTGCACGACCCGACGATCGCCGACACCGCTTACGCGTTCGCGTTGTCCCGTATCGGCGACCAGAGCCTCAACCACACCCCGACCGGCATCTTCCGCCAGGTCCAGCGGCCCACCTACGACGACCAGGCCCGCGCCCAGGTCGAGGACGCCCGCGTCCAGCGCAAGGCCGACCTGCAGTCGCTGCTCACCGGCAAGGACACCTGGACGGTCATCGCCTGACTCGGCAACGCGAAAAGGTCCGCTGCTCGTCGTGAGCAGCGGACCTTTTCGCTTGTGGCAATTCAGTCCAGCGGCCGGAACCCGACGCGCTCCGCGTCGGCGGCGGTGCGGAACCAGACCTCGGCGACCATCTGCGAGAACTGCGGGGAATCCTCGGTGCAGTAACGCAAAGCCGTCACGCTCGCCTTGACCGCGAAATCGTCCGCCGGGCGTCCGCCGCCGGGCCGCGGCATGGCCGAGCCGGGCCCGAACGGCCCGGACGGGACAGCGCTTTCCGAGCCGGTCTTCCGGGCCGGCGGAGGCGTCGGTGCGGGTTCGGGCGCCGCGTGCGCGGCGGAGTTGGGCCGCACGACCGGCTCGAACAGCGAGCCGCTGCGACCACCTTCGTCGGCCACCGGCTCCCGGCGTTCGATGGACCGCATCGACGGCTGGATCGGTTGCGGCGGCTCGAACCCACCTCGCGGAGTGGACCGCGGCTGCCGCTTCGGCAGGATCTGTGTCGCCTCGATAGCGGTCTCCGGCTCGACCGGCGAGGGCTCTTCGTCCTCAGTGGACAGATCCGCACCGGTCAGCGAACCGTGCGCGGCCGACTCGTCCGAAAAGGACTCGTAGCTCGTCGGCTCGGCCGGACTGGCGGGATCGAACAGCGAACCACGCTCCGGTTCCGGCCTGTCGTACGCGGCGAAGATCGAGGTGCGCTCGGCGGCGTCCTCCGGCTCCAGCGTATTCCGGACGGACGGTTGCTCGTATTCGTCCGCGGCGGGCTGTTCGTAACTGTCCTCGGTGGAGGGTTCGTAACTGTTCTCAACGGAGGGTGCGTAGCTGTTCTCGGTGGAGGGTTCGTAGCTGTCCGGGGTGGACGGTCGGTAGTCCAGCCCGCCGGACGACGCGAACAGCGAGGTCTCGGCGCGTTCCGTGCGGTCACCGAAACTGTCGCGCTCGTACCAGTCCGGTTCGGGCGCGGCCGGTTCCGGTGCGACCGCCGCGAACGGCGTGTTGTCCGGTTCGGACTGGAAACGCGGCGTCGGCGGGGCCTCGGGCTCCCGGTCCAACGTGCGCGTCGGTTGGGCGGGCCCCGGGTCCAACGTGCCCGTCGGTCGGGCGGGCGCCCGCTCCGGTGTCGCGGGTGACTGCGCGGCGAGCAATCTCCGCTCCAGCACCCGGTTTCTCGCCTGTGCCGGCCGGACCAGCAACAGCCAGGTCAGCAGCACCCCGATCACGAACGCCGCGACACTCCACAGCCACACCTGCCCGAAGATGGACATCCGTGGTGCCCTTCCTTTCCTACCGCTGCGGTCTCACCTACAGTGACGCCACAACGGCTCGCCCATGACGCGGCGCGTGGAGAATCAGCGCGTCCGCGCAACGAGGTAGTCGGCGACCGACTCGCAGGCGTCCCTCGCCGACGAAGCAGGCAGCGCCGACAGCTCTGCCCTTGCCCGAAGAGCGTAGTCGGACAGGGTGGCCATGGCCCGGTCGAGCCCGCTGGAGGCACGCAGCAGTTCGAGCGCCTCGTCCACCAGCTTGTCCTCGGCGATCGGCCCGGCGAGCAGCTCGGTCAGGCGAGGGTCCGTGCCCGGATCGGCCAGCGCATACAGCATCGGCAGGGTGCGCACGCCTTCTCGCAGGTCAGTGCCGGGGGTCTTGCCGGACTCGTCGGACGGCGAGGCGATGTCGATGATGTCGTCGGAGATCTGGAACGCGGTGCCGATGATGTCGCCGAACCGGCACAGCGCTGCCACGTGCTCGGGCTCGGCTTCGGAAACCATCCCGCCGAAGCGGCCGCAGGTCGCGATCAGCGAACCGGTCTTCTGCGCGATGACGCTCAGGTAGTGGTCCACCGGGTCCTCGCCGTCGTCCGGGCCCACGGTCTCCCGCATCTGCCCGGTGACCAGCTCGCCGAACGTCTCCGCGATGATCCGCGCCGCGTCCGTGCCCAGCTCCGAGACGAGCCGGGAGGCGTGCGCGAAGAGGAAGTCGCCGGTGAGGATGGCGATGGTGTTGTCCCAGCGGGCGTTCACGCTCTGCGCGCCGCGCCGCATGGTCGCCTCGTCCATCACGTCGTCGTGGTACAGCGTGGACAAGTGGGTGAGCTCGATCGCGACGGCAGCACCGAGCACCGGTTCAGGCGCGGCGCCGGCCTGGAGATCGACAGCGGCGTGCGCGGCGAGCAGGGTAACCAAGGACCGGAAGCGCTTGCCGCCCGCCTCGCTGAGGTGGTGGGCCGTCTCGTCCAGGAACCCGTAATTGCTGACACTCGCGTCCCGCAGCCGCGCCTCGACGCGCTGCAGGTCGGCACGCACCGATGCCTCCAGGGCCGGGTCGTCGAACGCGAGCCCGGTCAGCACCGCGGGAACCATGGCAGGAGCCTACGGGTCAGCGGACGAACTGGGCAGCGTCGTGCGCGAGGTCGAGCACCGAGGACGGGATGACGCCCAGCACCAGCGTGACCGCAATTCCCAGCCCGAGGGCAGCCGCGGCGAAGAACGAGGGGAGCGCGACGGTCGGCCCGTCCGGGGCCGGCTCGGTGAAGAACATCAGGACTACCACGCGGGCGTAGAAGAACCCGGTGACCGCAGAAACGATCACACCGATCACGACGAGGCCCACCGCGTGCCCGGAGATGGCGGCGGAGAAGACTGCGAACTTCGCGATGAACCCGCTGGTGAGCGGGATGCCGGTGAAGGCCAGCAGGAAGAACGCGAAGCAACCGGCCAGGAACGGCGCCCGCTTGCCCAGCCCGGCCCACTGCGACAGATGTGTCGCCTCGCTGCCACCGCTACGCACCAGCCCGACGATCGCGAACGCGCCGATGGTGGCGAACCCGTAGGTCAGCACGTAGAACATCGCTCCGGCGAGACCGTCCCGGTTGCTCGCGGTGACGCCGACCAGGATGAACCCCGCGTGCGCGATGGTGGAGTAGGCGAGCATCCGCTTCACGTCCGACTGGGTGATCGCCAGAACACCGCCGACGACCATGGTCAGGATGGCGATCGCCCACATGAACGGTCGCCAGTCCCAACGGGTATCGCCGAAGGCGACATACAACACCCGCAGCAGCGCGCCGAACGACGCCACCTTGGTGCAGGTCATCATGAACGCGGTGACCGGGGTGGGCGCGCCCTCGTACACGTCCGGCTGCCAGGAGTGGAACGGCACCGCACCGACCTTGAACAGCAAGCCGATCGCCAGCATCGCCATGCCGAGGTACAGGTACGTGTCGTTGTGGGTACTCGACCCGACCGCGTCGTGGATCTTGCCGAGGTCGACCGAGCCGGCGTAGCCGTAGATCATCGCGACGCCGTAGATGAAGAAAGCGGACGCGAACGCGCCGAGCAGGAAGTACTTCATCGCCGCTTCCTGCGACAACAGTCGCTTACGCCGCGCCATCCCGGCCATCAGGTACAGCGGCAGCGAGAGAATCTCCAGCGCGACGAACATCACCAGCAGGGTGTTCGAGGCCGCGAACAGCATCATGCCGCCCACCGCGAAGACGAGCAGCGGGTACACCGCGGTGACCGTCTCCCGGGACAGCAGCAGCTCACCGGCCTGCGGCGTCCCCGGTAACGCGGCCGGCTCGGCCACCAGCGCGCCACCGGTCGCGTCGCCGGACCGTTCGGCCAGCAGCAACACCGCGCCCAGTGCCAGCAGCAAGATGCTGCCTTCGAGGAACAGCGCCGGGCCGTCCACCGCCACCGCGCCGACCGCGACGATCTCGCGGTGGTTGTGCAGCACGATCACCGCGACCAACGCGGCGATCAGACCGGCAGCCGCGAGCCCGATCTGCACCCCGCGCCGTACCCGGCGCGGGACGAAGGCCTCGACCAGCACGCCGGCGAGCGCCACCCCGAAGATGATCAAGAATGGGGACAGCGAGGAGTACTCGATGGACGGCGCCTTGATGTCGCCCTCGCGCGCCGGCAGGGCCGCCGCGACGTGCACTAGCGCATTCACTTCGCGTCTCCTGACGAACTCGCCGCGGCATCGGTCTGCGCCGCAGCCCCGTCCCGGTTCCCTGCGGTGTGCACGACCGGCGGCGGGTCGTGACGACCTGCGTGGTCATAGGTGGCCTGCACTGACGGGGTGATCACGTCGGTGACCGGCTTCGGATAGAAGCCCAGGAACAGGATGAGAGCCATCAGCGGCGCGATGACGAACACCTCGCGGACCGACAGGTCCTTCACCGCTTCCAGTCCCGCGGAGACCGGGCCGTGCATGGTGCGCTGGAACATCACCAGGATGTACAGCGCGGCGAGCACGATGCCGGTGACCGCCACCACGGCAGCGGCCGGGTAGCGGGTAAAGGTCCCGACCAGCACCAGGAACTCCGACACGAAGGTCGACATGCCGGGCAGCGCGAGCGAGGACAGACCGGCGAACAGGAAGACCCCGGCAAGCAGCGGGGCCGGTTTGGCCATGCCGCCGTAGTCAGGGATGTTCCGGCTGCCCCTGCGGGCGATCAGGAACCCCACGACCAAAAACAGCGCGCCGGTGGACAGGCCGTGGTTGACCATGTACAGCACGGCGCCGCTGCCGCCCTGGCTGGTGAACGCGAAAACGCCCATCACGATGAATCCGAAGTGCGCGATGGAGGTGTAGGACACCAGCCGCTTGAGGTCCTTCTGCACGATCGCGACCAGGCCACCATAGAGGATCCCGACGATCGCGAACGCGATGATGTACGGCGCGAAGGTCTTCGACGCGTCCGGGAAGAGCGGGATGCAGTACCGGATGAAGCCGAAGGTGCCGACCTTGTCGAGCACGCCGACCAGCATCACCGAGCCGCCTATCGGCCCCTCGGCACCGGCGTCCGGCAGCCAGGTGTGGAACGGCCACATCGGCGCCTTGATGGCGAAGGCGAGGAAGAAACCGAGGAACAGCCAGTTCTGCAGCGTGTGGCTCAGCTCCAGCTGCTGCAGCGCCTGCAGCTGGAAGGTGCCGTGTCCGAACTGCTGGACGCTCTCGACGTACAGCCCGATGACCGAGGCCAGCATCGCCAGCCCGCCGAAGAGACTGTAGAGCAGGAACTTGATCGATGCGTACGACCGGCCGGGACCGCCGTAGGACCCGATCAGGAAGAACATCGGGACGAGCATCGCCTCGAAGAACACGTAGAACAGGAGCACGTCGGTGGCGCCGAAGACGCCGATCAGCAGTGTCTCCATCGCCAGCATCAGCGCGAAGAAGCCGCGCACCGAGCGCGGGCCCAACCGCAGCCCGCCGTGCCGGGTGGGGCCGTCACCGTCGTCCGTCGGCGTCGCGTCATGCCAGGAGGCGAGGATCACGACCGGGACGAGGATCGCTACCAGGTCGATCAGGACCAGGGCGATGCCGTCCACGCCCACCGCCCAGTGGGCCCCGAATTGCTTGATCCAGCTGTAGTCCTGCACGAACTGGTAGCCGGCCTTGTCGGTGTCGTAGTTGGCCGACATGGCGATCGCGACGACCAGCGTCGCCAGCGAGAACAGCAGCGCGACCCGCTTGACCAGCAGATCACGCGCGGGTGGTGCCAACGCGACGACGACGGCGCCGAGCAGCGGAATGCCGCCGAGCACGTCGATCCACGGGAATCCTTGAGTCACCGGTCAACCCGCCCTTACGAGCATCAGGGCGCCGACGAGCAGGACGCCACCACCGAGCATGGTCAGGGCGTACGACCGGACGAAGCCGGTCTGGATCCGCCGGAGCCGGCCGCTGGTCCCACCGATGGCGGCGGCCAGGCCGTTCACCGCCCCGTCGACGCCGCGATTGTCGAAGAACACCAGCAACCGGGCAAGGTACTGGCCGGGGCGCATCAGCACGGCCTCGTTGAAGGCGTCTGCGTACAGGTTCTCCCGTGCCGCGCGAACCAGCGCACCGGCGCGCGGCCGAGCCGACGGCACCGGGATCCGGATGAAGCGGAGGTAAGCCCCGAGCACCCCGCCGGCCACCACGAGCAAAGACAGGATCGTGAGCACGACCGGTGACACGGTGTGCACGCCCTCCTCGGCCGACTGTCCCACCGACAGCCGCAGCCAGTGCTGGACGCCACCACCGAAGATGAGCAGGTACCCACCGATCGCGCTGCCGATTCCCAGCAGGATCATCGGGATCGTCATCACCGAGGGAGCCTCGTGCGGGTGGACGCCTTCGGCCCAGCGACGGTCGCCGAAGAACGTCATCGCCATCAGCCGGGTCATGTAGAACGCGGTGACCCCCGCGCCGACCAGCGCGGTGATGCCCAGGATGTAACCCGAGGTGCCGCCCTTGTCGAATGCCACTTCGATGATCTTGTCCTTGGTCCAGAAGCCGGACCACAGCGGGAACCCGATGATCGCCAGGTAGCCGGACGCGAACGTCCAGAACGTGATCGGCATGACCCTCCACAGGCCGCCGTAGCGGCGCATGTCGACCTCGTCGTCCATGGCGTGCATCACCGAGCCGGCACCGAGGAACATCGTCGCCTTGAAGAAGCCGTGTGCCAGCAGGTGCAAGATCGCGATGGCGTACCCGGGCGGTCCGAGGCCGACGGCCAGGAACATGTACCCGATCTGGCTCACCGTGGAGTAGGCGAGCACCTTCTTGATGTCGTCGTACGCACAGCCGACGATCGCGCCGTACGACAGCGTCACCGCACCGACGATGGTCACCACGGTGCGCGCCGCGCTGGACAGGTCGAACAGCGGCGCGGACCGGGCGATCAGGTAGACGCCGGCGGTGACCATGGTGGCCGCGTGGATGAGTGCGGAGACCGGGGTGGGGCCCTCCATCGCATCGGGCAGCCAGGTCTGTAGCGGGAACTGCCCGGACTTGCCGCAGGCGCCGAGCAACAGCATCAGGCAGATCGCGGCCATCGCGCCCTTGCTGGCACCGTCGGCGGAGTTGAACACGCTCTGGAAGTCCACCCGGCCGAACTGCGCGAACATCACCATGATCGCAATGCTGAGTCCGACGTCACCCACCCGGTTGGCGATGAACGCCTTCTTCGCCGCGGTCGCGGCGGCCGGCTTGTACTGCCAGAACCCGATCAGCAGGTACGAGGCCAGGCCCACGCCCTCCCAGCCGACGTACAGGCCGAGGTAGGTGTTGGCCAGCACCAGCAGCAGCATCGCCGCGATGAACAGGTTCAGGTACGCGAAGAACTTGCGTCGGTCCGGATCGTGCTCCATGTACCCGATGGAGTAGACGTGAATGAGGAACCCCACCCCGGTGATCAGCAGCACGAAGACTCCGGAGAGCGGGTCGAGTAGCAGACCCGCCTCGATGTGGAACCCGGCCACCGGGACCCAGGAGTAGAGGTGGTCATGCACCTGCCGGCCCGCGCCGTGCTTGCCCTGTAGAGCGATGAACATCACCAGGCCGACGACGAAGGACGCGCCGCACATCAGGGTGGCGAACAGGTGACCCCACCGGTCGGTCCGGCGTCCGCCGAGCAGCAGGATCACTGCACCGGCGGCAGGCAACACCAGCAGCAGCCACAGGGCGTTGAACACCCCGCTGGCCGGGGTGTAGGCCAGCGCGTGCACCGTCGTCATGGGATCCGGTCTCTTCTCGTCAGTACTTGAGCAGGTTGGCGTCGTCGACCGAGGCCGACTTACGGGTCCGGAAGATCGCGACGATGATCGCGAGCCCGACCACCACCTCAGCGGCGGCCACGACCATGACGAAGAACGCGATCACCTGCCCCTCGAGACTCCCGTTCATCCGGCTGAAGGTCACCAGGGTGAGGTTCGCGGCGTTGAGCATCAGCTCGATGCACATGAAGATCACGATGGCGTTCCGCCGGATCAGCACCCCGAAAGCGCCGATACTGAACAGGATCGCGGCAAGGACCAGGTAGTTCGCCGGGTTCATCGGCCATCCCCTTCCGGCGGCACGGCACCGGGTGGCAGCGAGCCACCGCCGTACTCCTCGTAGACCGACCCCGCCGCCGGCATCCCGCTGGGCAGCAGCGCCGGCCGGTCCACCGCGTCGTCGCTGGCGTAGACGCCGGGACCGGTGAACGCCTCCGGGTGCGGTCCATGCAGGCGGGCGCGCATCAGTTCGGCCTGGGTCGGTCGTGGCTCGCGCAGCTCTCGGTGGCCGAGCACCATCGCGCCGACCGCCGCGACGATCAGCAGCGCGGAGGTGATCTCGAACGGGAAGACGTACGAGGTGAACAGGGTCTTGGCGATGCCCTGCACGTTCCCCCCGCTGTTCGCCTGGGTGAGACCGACGGCTCGTGTCTTGTCGATCGCGTCCAGCAGGACACCGATCAGCAGCCCGAGGAAGCCGAGGCCCAGCACGCCACTGGCCAGCCGTTGACCTCGGATCGTCTCGAGCAGCGAATCCGAGGAGTCGACGCCCACCAGCATCAGCACGAACAGGAACAGGATCATGATCGCGCCGGCGTAGACGATCACCTGCACGGCAGCCAGGAACGGGGCGTCCTGAACCGCGTAGAAGGCAGCCAGGCAGAAGAAGTCCACCACCAGCAACAGCGCGGCGTGGACCGCGTTCTTCGCGAAGATCATGCCGAGGGCGGCACCCACTGCAATCGGCGCCAGGATGTAGAAGGTCACCGCTTCACCCGTGCGGGTGTGCGTCACCGCGGCATCGGCAGCCTGCAGCGCGACGGCGTGCAAACCGGCACTCATGCGCTACCTCCCTCGGCCGGAGCGGTCGCCGGATCGGGACCGGAGCGTGCCCCGGTGTAGTAGTCGTCGGTGCTGCCGAGCCGCATGGGGTGGGGCGGCGCCTCCATCCCGGGCAGCAGCGGCGCCATCAGGTCTTCCTTGGTGTAGATGAGCGTCTGACGGCTGTCGCTGGCCAGTTCGTACGCGTTCGACATGGTCAGCGACCGGGTCGGGCAGGCCTCGATGCACAGCCCGCAGAAGATGCAGCGGGCATAGTTGATCTGGTACACCGCGCCGTAGCGCTCACCGGGGGAATACCGCGCTTCCTCGGTGTTGTCGCCGCCCTCGACGTAGATCGCGTCCGCCGGACACGCCCACGCGCACAGCTCGCACCCGACACACTTCTCCAGCCCGTCCGGGTGTCGGTTGAGCACGTGCCGCCCGTGGAACCTGGGGGCAGTCGGCTTCTTGTATTCCGGGTACTCCTCGGTGACGACCTTGCGGAACATCGTCGAGAAGGTGAGACCGAAGCCCTTGACCGGGTTGAGAATCGTGTCGATCAGGTTGGGCTGGTCCGCCCTGGCGTCAGCCACCGGAACCCTCCCCTGCCGTCGAGCCGGGTGTACTGGCCGTCAAGACGGCACGGGCGCCCGGCGGTGGGCCGTCGAGGGACGGAAGGAACGGCGAGCGCGCCGGATCGTGCTCGGCGGGGATGTCCACGTCCGCCGGGTCCTTGCGCGGCGGTACGAAGATCGACGCGAGCAACAGCACCGCGAGCACCACCGCCACCAGAATCACGTAGTCGCGGGTGTCGTTGTCCCCGCTGTGCAGCTGGATGGTGCGGATCGCGGCAACCACCAGAATCCAGACCAGGCTGAAGGGCACCAGCACCTTCCAGCCCAGCTTCATGAACTTGTCGTAGCGCATCCGGGGCAGCGTCGCCCGCAGCCACATGAAGCCGAAGATCAGGATCACCGTCTTGATCATGAACCAGATGATCGGGAAGAAGCCCTCGGTGTAGTGGCTGAAATAGGGGATCGGGGGCGGTCGCCAGCCGCCCAGGAACAGCGTGGTCGCCAGCGCGGAGACCGTCACCACGTTGATGTACTCGGCCAGGAAGAACAGGGCGAACTTGATGGAGCTGTACTCGGTGTGGAAGCCACCGACCAACTCGCCTTCCGCCTCCGGCAGGTCGAACGGTGCCCGGTTCGTCTCCCCCACGATCGAGATGAAGTAGATCAGGAAGCTCGGGAGCAGGGTCCAGACGAACCAGCGGTCATGCTGCGCGTTGACGATGCTCACCGTCGAGAGCGAACCCGAGTAGATGAACACCGGCACCAGCGCCAGCCCGAGCGAGACCTCGTAGCTGATCATCTGAGCCGCGGACCGCAACCCGCCGAGCAGGGGGTACGTGGACCCCGACGCCCAGCCGGCGAGCACGATGCCGTACACGCCCAGGGACGACATGGCGAGTGCGTAGAGCACGCCGACCGGCAGGTCGGTGAGCACCAGCGGGGTGTGATTGCTCGCAACCGAGACCGTAGGGCCGAACGGGATGATCGCAAACGCCAGGAATGCCGGTACCGTGGCGACGATCGGCGCAAGGATGTAGACCTTCTTGTCGGCCAACGCCGGGATGATGTCTTCCTTGAGCATCAGCTTCACGCCGTCGGCGAGGCTCTGCAGTGAGCCGAACTTCCCGACCCGGTTGGGGCCCGGCCGTGACTGCATCCGGCCGAGGATCTTGCGCTCGGCGACGATCGTGACGAGCGTCATCACGACGAGCAGCACGAAGATGAACGCCACCTTCAGGATCGTGATCCAGAACTTGTCGTGCCCGAACGACGTGGGCATCACAGCTCTCCTTTCCGGATCGAGACCAGGCTGCCTGCGTCCGCCCCGAGGGTGGCGCGCACGTGACTGCCGGCACTGGCGGTCGGGACCCAGACGACCTGCTCCGGCATCACCGTCACGGCCAGCGGCAACGTGATCGTCCCGCGGGCGCTGCTCACGCTGACCGGTTCTCCCTCCGCCACGCCGAGCGCCTGTGCGGTGGCCGCGGACAGGCGCACCCGTGATGCGGGTCGGGTGCCGGCGAGATGCTCCTCGCCGTCGGACAGGCTGCCCTCGTCCAGCAGATGGTGGTAGGTCGCGAGCACGGCCTGCCCATCGGCAGGCCGCGGGGCGCCGACCGCGGTGACCGCGGGAGCCGCCGGCCGGTCGTCGCGCGTACCGCTGGCGAGCGCGGCCAGTTCGGACTGCGCGGCAGGCGCGTCCGGCAGTCCGAGCGGTGTCCCGAGCGCGTCGGCGAGGATGTGCAGCACCCGGGTATCCGGCAGCCAGCCGGTCTGCGGCAGGGCCGCGGCGAACGGGCGCGGGCGTCCTTCCCAGTCGAGGTACGTACCGGGCTTCTCCACCGCGGCCGCCACTGGGAGTACGACGTCGGCGTAGTCGGTCGCGGTCGAGGGCCGCAACTCCAGACTCACCACGAATGCCTGCTCCAGCGCGGCCCGGGCGGCCTGCGGATCGGCCAGGTCGTCCAGGTCCACGCCACCGAGCACGTATCCACGCCGCGGGACTGCGAACAGGTCACCGAGGTCGGCGGTCGCCGGCGCAGGTTCGCACCCCCAGACCTGCTGGACCGCGCCCCGGTCGGTGGGACTGTCCAGACGGCGTCCGGCAGGCAACGACCCCGGCAGCAGCCCGGCCTCCAGCGCACCGCGCTCCCCGGCGCGGCGCGGGATCCAGGCAAGGCGGGCGCCGGTGCGTTCCGCGGCGCGCAGTGCGGCGCTCAGCCCGCCGGGAACCGTCGCCAGTCGCTCGCCGACCAACAGCACGCTGTCGGCCGGAAGCTCCAGCGCGTCCAGCGCAGCCGGCTCGGTCCCCGGCACCGTCGCAATCAGGTCCCCCGAGAGCTTGCTCAGCCCGCGGGACGCGAACGGCGCGATCGAGCGGACCTGCACGCCACGGCGACGGACCGCCTTGCGCAACCGGAGGAAGACGATCGGGGACTCCTCTTCCGGCTCGAAGCCGACCATCGCGACCGCGGTCGCGGATTCGAGGTCGGCGTAACGCACCCCGAGGCCGGTCCCGGCGACGGCATGCGCGAGGAAGGCGCGTTCCTCGTCCGAACCGGGACGGGCACGGAAATCGACCTCGGCGGTACCGAGCACCACGTGCGCGAACTTGGCATAGGCGTAGGCGTCCTCGACGGTAACCCGGCCACCCGCGTGCACCGCGAAGGTTCCCGCCGGGACGGCGCCCCCGCCGGCCGCCGCGCGTACCGAAGCCAGGCCGTCGGCCGCCGCGGCCAGCGCCTCCGACCAGGACGCCGCCTCCAGCTGGCCGGTCTCAGCGTTGCGGACCATCGGGGAGGTGAGGCGGTCTGCCGCGGTGGCGTACCGGAATGCCCAGCGCCCCTTGTCGCAGTTCCACTCTTCGTTGACCTCGGGGTCATCGCCGGCGAGCCGGCGCAGCACCTTGCCGCGGCGGTGGTCGGTGCGCTGGGCGCACCCGCTCGCGCAGTGCTCGCACACGCCGGGAGACGACACCAGGTCGAAAGGCCGCGACCGGAATCGATACGAGGCGCCGGTCAGCGCACCGACCGGACAGATCTGCACCGTGTTTCCGGAGAAGTAGCTCGCGAACGGTTCGGAAGGATCGATGCCGACCTGCTCGAGCGCCGATCGTTCGTACAGCTCGATGAACGGGTCGCCGGCCACTTGCTGGGAGAACCGGGTGCACCGGGCGCACAGCACGCAGCGCTCGCGATCGAGCAACACCTGACTGGAGATCGCGATCGGCTTGGGGTAGGTGCGCTTGACGTCGTGAAAGCGCGAGTCGGGACGGCCACTGCTCATCGCCTGGTTCTGCAGCGGGCACTCGCCACCCTTGTCGCAGATCGGGCAATCCAGCGGATGGTTGATCAGTAGCAGCTCCATGATCCCGGCCTGTGCCTTCTCGGCAACCGGGCTGGACAGCTGGGTACGCACCACCATGCCCTCGGTGACGGCCATGGTGCACGACGCCACCGGCTTGCGCTGGCCCTCGACCTCGACGATGCACTGCCGGCACGCCCCGACCGGATCGAGCAGCGGGTGATCGCAGAACCGCGGGATCTGCGTCCCGATGAGCTCGGCGGCACGGATGATCAGGGTGCCCTTGGGAACCTGCACCTCGATGCCGTCGA
>DASZVL010000094.1:0-4506 GCA_035547035.1 Mycobacteriales bacterium
CGTCCTCCGCGACGTAGTCGCGGTAGAGCTTGTCGGCGTACCAGCGGCTCTTGTGCCGGGTCGTGATGCCCAGCCGGAACCCGTTGGGGTTGACCTTCTGACCCATCAGCGTGCCTTCCTGTGGGGACCGCGCGGAAGTGCTGCCGCCGAGTCCGATGGTGCGACGACGATCGTTATGTGGGAGGACCGCTTGCGGATCCGGTAGGCCCGGCCCTGCGCGCGGGGGCGGAAGCGCTTCATCGTCGGGCCCTCGTCGACGAATGCCTCGACGACGACGAGGTCGGCCGGGTCCAGCCGAAGGCTGCGGACGTGAGCGAGATTCTCGGCGTTGGCAATCGCGGAGTCGAGCACCTTGCCGACCGGCTCGCTGGCGGCGTGCGGGTCGAACCGAACGATGGCCTGCGCCTCGCCGGCCGGCAGCCCGCGAATCAGGTCGACGACGCGACGGGTCTTCGTCGGCGACATCCGCACGTGGCGGGCGGTCGCCTTGCCGATGACCTCGTCGTTCATCGGCGTGTTGGTTGCGAGGGTCCGCTCAGCCACGACGCGCCCTCCGCTCGTCCTTGATGTGACCACGGAAGGTGCGAGTGGGCGCGAACTCGCCGAGCTTGTGACCGACCATCGCCTCGGTGACGAACACCGGGACGTGCTTGCGGCCGTCGTGCACCGCGATCGTGTGGCCGAGCATCGACGGCACGATCATCGAGCGACGCGACCAGGTCTTGATCACGTTCTTGGTGCCCTTGTCGTTCTGGGCGTCCACCTTCTTGGCGAGGTGGTCGTCCACGAAGGGACCCTTCTTCAAACTGCGTGGCATCTCAGCTGCTCCTAGCGCCGCTTGTTCTTGTTGCGACGGCGAACGATCAAGCGGTCGCTCTCCTTGTGCGCGCGGCGGGTGCGGCCCTCAGGCGTGCCCCACGGGCTGACCGGGTGGCGGCCACCGGAGGTCTTGCCCTCACCACCGCCGTGCGGGTGGTCGATCGGGTTCATGGCAACACCGCGGACGGTCGGGCGCTTGCCCTTCCAGCGCATGCGGCCGGCCTTGCCCCAGTTGATGTTCGACTGTTCGGCGTTGCCGACCTCGCCGACGGTCGCGCGGCAACGCGCGTCGACGTTGCGGATCTCGCCGGACGGCATTCGCAGCTGCGCCATGGCGCCGTCCTTCGCGACCAGCTGCACGCTGGCACCCGCGGAACGGGCGATCTTCGCGCCGCCTCCGGGCCGCAGCTCGATCGCGTGAACGACGGTGCCGACCGGGATGTTGCGAAGCGGCAGATTGTTGCCGGGCTTGATGTCGGCCGACGGCCCGGACTCGACGCGGTCGCCTTGGCTCAGCTTCGACGGCGCGATGATGTAGCGCTTCTCACCGTCGGCGTAGTGCAGCAGCGCGATCCGAGCGGTGCGGTTCGGGTCGTACTCGATGTGCGCGACCTTGGCCGGCACGCCGTCCTTGTCGTTACGACGGAAGTCGATGACGCGGTAGGCGCGCTTGTGGCCACCACCCTGGTGACGGACGGTGACGCGACCGTGGACGTTGCGGCCACCCTTGCTGTGCAGCGGGCGAACCAGCGACTTCTCCGGCTCGGTGCGCGTGATCTCGACGAAGTCGGCAACACTCGCGCCACGACGGCCCGGCGTCGTCGGCTTGTACTTGCGGACGCCCATTAGATGGAACCTCCGAACAGATCGATACGGTCGCCCGGCTTGAGCGCGACAACGGCACGCTTGCTCGAGTTGCGAGTTGCGTAGCCGGTGCGGATCCGCTTGCGCTTGCCGGGCCGGTTCAACGTGTTGACCGAGGCGACTCGGACGTTGAAGACCTGCTCGACGGCAATGCGGATCTGGGTCTTGTTCGCGTCCTCGCGGACGAGGAACGTGTACTTGCCCTCGTCGATCAGGCCGTAGCTCTTCTCGGAGATGACCGGGCCGAGCAGGATGTCACGGGGGTCGGCGATGCGGCTCATTCGCTGGCCTCCTCGGTAGTCGTGTCGTCGGCCGGCGTCTCGGCGGCCGCCTCGTCGGCGACGGGTTCGTCAGCGACGGGCTCGTCGGCGACGGCTTCGGCAGCGGGCGCCTCGGCCGGAATCTCGGCAGCGGCCTTCTTCGCCGGCTTGCTCGCCTTCGCAGGCTGGATGTCGAGCTCCTCGCCACCGAGGAAGGCCCGAAGCGCTCCCTGGGTGAACACCATGTCGTCCGAGACCAGCACGTCGTACGTGTTGAGCTGGTCCGGCGCGAGCAGGTGCACCGACGGGATGTTGCGCAGGCTCTTCCACGTCAGCGCGTCCTCACGTTCGAGAACGACGAGCACGTGGCGACTCGACGCGATCGTCGCGAGCGCGGTCGCCGCCGCCTTCGTCGACGGGGTATCCCCCTCGACCAGGCTCGAGACGACGTGCAGCTTGCCGTTGCGCGCCCGGTCGGACAGCGCAGAGCGCAGAGCGGCCGCCTTCATCTTCTTCGGCGTGCGCTGCGAGTACGACCGCGGTGTCGGGCCGTGGACCGTGCCACCACCCGCGAACTGCGGCGCGCGGGTCGAACCCTGACGGGCCCGACCGGTGCCCTTCTGGCGGTACGGCTTGCGGCCACCACCGCGGACCTCGCCGCGGGTCTTGGTGTCGTGCGTGCCCTGGCGCGCGGCGCCGAGCTGGGCGACGACGACCTGGTGGACGAGCGGGATGTTCACCTGCACGTCGAAGATCGCGTCGGGAAGGTCGACCGTTCCGGTGACCTCACCCGATGCGGACTTCACATCGACGGAAGCCATCAGGCTGCACCCCCAGCCGACAACGGCGCCTTCGCGGCGGTGCGGACGAGGACGAGTGAGCCTGCCGGGCCCGGGACCGCGCCCTTGATGAGCAGCAGACCCTTCTCGGCGTCGACCGAGTGCACCTTCAGGTTCAACGTCGTGGTGCGCACGCCACCATGCCGACCGGCCATGCGCAGTCCCTTGAACACGCGCGCCGGCGTCGCGCAGGCGCCGATCGAGCCCGGCGAGCGGTGCTTGCGCTGGACGCCGTGACCGGCACCCAGGCCGCCGAAGCCGTGTCGCTTCATGACACCGGAGAAGCCCTTGCCCTTGCTGGTCGACACGACGTCGACGAGCGCGCCCGCCTCGAACACCTCAGCGGTGACTTCCTGGCCGACCTCGTAGGTCGCGGCGTCAGTCGTCCGGAGCTCGATGAGGTAACGGCGCGGCGGAACGCCGGCCTTCTCGAAGTGACCGGTCTCCGGCTTGTTCACCTTGCGCGGGTCGACGGCGCCGAAGCCAAGCTGTACGGCGTCGTACCCGTCGCGCTCCGGCGTACGGACCTGCGTCACGACGCATGGGCCGGCCTTCACCACGGTGACCGGGACCAGCCGATTCGCGGCATCCCAGACCTGGGTCATCCCGAGCTTCTCGCCCAGGATCCCCTTCTGCTCTCTCACACCCATGACTTGTTGCCCTTAGAGCTTGATCTCGATGTCGACGCCCGCGGGGAGGTCGAGACGCATCAGCGAGTCGACGGTCTTCGGCGTCGGGTCCAGGATGTCGATCAGTCGCTTGTGCGTGCGCATCTCGAAGTGCTCGCGCGAGTCCTTGTACTTGTGCGGCGAGCGAATGACGCAGTACACGTTCTTCTCGGTCGGCAGCGGCACCGGGCCAGCAACCTGCGCACCAGTGCGAGTCACCGTCTCGACGATCTTGCGCGCCGAGGAGTCGATGATCTCGTGGTCGTAGGCCTTGAGCCGAATGCGGATCTTCTGTCCCGCCATGGCTTCCTCTTCACAATCCTTAGGTCGTTGCCGCTTGCCGTTTGCTGCTCTTCATACGAGCGGCCGGGTGGTTGGCCCGGCCGCTCGCACGCGAACTACTTGTTGATCTTGGTGACTCGGCCTGCGCCAACAGTCCGGCCGCCCTCGCGGATCGCGAAGCGAAGACCGTCCTCCATGGCGATCGGCTGGATCAGCTCGACCTTCATCTCGGTGTTGTCGCCAGGCATGACCATCTCGGTGCCCTCGGGGAGGGTCACGACGCCGGTCACGTCCGTCGTACGGAAGTAGAACTGCGGGCGGTAGTTGTTGAAGAACGGCGTGTGCCGGCCGCCCTCGTCCTTGCTCAGGATGTAGACCTGGGCCTCGAACTCGGTGTGCGGAGTGGTCGTGCCCGGCTTGATGACGACCTGGCCGCGCTCGACGTCCTCGCGCTTGATGCCACGGAGCAGCAGACCGACGTTCTCGCCCGCCTGGCCCTCGTCGAGCAGCTTGCGGAACATCTCGACGCCGGTGACGGTGGTCGTCTGCTTCTCCTCGTGGATGCCCACGATGTCGACGGTCTCGTTGACCTTGACGATGCCGCGCTCGATTCGGCCGGTGACGACCGTGCCGCGACCGGTGATCGTGAACACGTCCTCGATCGGCATGAGGAACGGCTTCTCGATCTCACGAACCGGCTCCGGGATCGCGTCGTCGACGGCCTGCATGAGCTCGAGGATCTTGTTGCCCCACTCGGCGTCGCCCTCGAGCGCC
>DASZVL010000095.1:0-40114 GCA_035547035.1 Mycobacteriales bacterium
TCGGCGAGATTCCAGCGGAGTCTCGCCGCTACAGCACCGCCGACCTCCTGGCCACGGAAAGCCATGCGCTGCACACTGCGATCGACCGACAGGACGAGGGACTAGCCGCCGTGCCGTCGCACACCGTCGAGGCAGTGCTGGCGGATGGGGCCCTTTCGGTCGACCAGGGCGTTGCGGTGCGACGGCTGCTGACATCCGGCGCCGGGGTGGAGGTGGTGGTCGGCCCAGCCGGATCCGGAAAGACTGCCGCGCTGCGCGCGGCCCACGCTGCCTGGAAGGCGTCTGGCGTGGAGGTCTGTGGGGTCGCGGTCGCCGCAATCGCCGCGCGGACTCTGCAGGCCGGCACTGGCATCCAGTCGCAGTCGCTGGCGCGGCTGGCTCGTGCAATCCGCGGCGACGGCCCGGGCGAGGGGCTACCGCCGGCCGGCGGTGTCCTGGTGGTCGATGAAGCCGGAATGGTGGGAACCCGTGACCTTGCCTGGCTGACCGAGGCCACCCGGGTTGCCCGGGTCAAGCTGGTCGCGATTGGCGACCCCGCGCAGCTGCCCGAGATCGACGCCGGCGGCCTGTTCGACGCGTGGACCCGCGCGTTACCGCACGCGCGTCTCAGCGGGAACCTGCGCCAACGAGAGGACTGGGAACGCGACGCGCTTGCGGTGCTTCGCGACGGCGACGTGCAGGTGGCCCTCAATGCTTACGACGGGGCGGGCCGTCTGCATCTGCATGATGACGCCCCGGCGGCCAGGGCCGCGCTCATCACCGACTACCTCAATGCGCGGCAGAACGGCGGAGAGGTAGTGATGTTGACCAGCCGCCGCAGCGACGCTCAGGTCCTCAACACCATGGCCCGTCAGGCTCTCGGTGACGCGGGTGGTCTCGACGGCCCGTCCTTGACGGTCACGGTGTCCGGCCGACCGGTGGAATGGCGCAACGGCGACGAAGCCCTGATCACCCGCAACGATTACCGACACGGCCTGATCAATGGCACCCGCGGCCGCGTCACCCACGTCGGGGCGGACGGCGTCACCGTCGCAACCGACACCGGTCCGCTGCAAGTGCCGCGACAGGTTCTCGACGCAGGCGTCCTTGCCTACGGCTACGCGCTGACCTGCCACAAGGCACAGGGCATCACCGTCGACATCGCGTTGCTCTACGCGTCGAGCCCACTGACACGAGAGTCGGGCTACGTCGGCATGAGCCGCGGTCGCAGCGCCAACCACCTGTACGGCAGCCTCGATGCGCTGCTGCCAGAGGTCGATGCGGAGCTCGATCACCCGTCGGACGATTCGGTCGCGGCCAGCGAGCGCACCGAGTTGATGCGTGCCGCGCTTGTCGCCCGTCTTGAGGTCCGCGGACGTCAGCGCCTGGCACTGGCCGACGCTGACCCGGCTGCGCGCGAACGAGTCGAGCGCTGGATGGCCGCAGGTCGCGACACCGCGCGCAGGGTCGGGCGCAGCCGATAGCAGCAGGTGCGAAGGGTCCCGAGTCGCCAATCTGGGTGCGGGACGTAGGCGGCTACGTGGCTATTGCTCGATGTGGCGGGAGCTGCGAGCATCGCCTCGCTCTACCGGGGGGCCCGAAGGGTGCGGCCGCCCGGAGGTCAGACCGATGGCGATCTCCTGGGCCTGCACCTCGTATCCCAGCTCGCGCTGTCCGTCGCGCGCGTAGTCGTATTGCCGCAGGTGGCCCACGACCACGACTCGCGCGCCGCGACGAAGCCCAGCGGCGGCCGCAGCTGCCAGTCCCCGCCATGCGACCACCGCGAGGAACGTCGTTTCGCCGTCGCGCCAGCGGCCGGATCGAGCGTCCAGCGTTCGGCTGGTCGCTGCCACCCGAAACCGGGTGCGGCACTGACCGTCGGTCAACGTGCGGCATTCCGGGTCGCTGACGACGTTGCCAACGATCACGATCTGAGCGAGGTTCATGCGGCTCCTGTCCAAGACCTGGTGCGGGACAACGCCCATCCGGCACGCGGGCCACCCCCACCACCGTCCCCATGACGCGCGCCCGGTTGTGGGGACGTCGCGGGGGACCAGGCGGGGCGAGCGTGGCACCCATGACGACCACGTTGGATCCCGAGTACGCGACCGTCGGCGGGTTGCTGCTCGCCCCGAGCCTCTACGCGGCGGTCGACCGATGGCTGCGGCGCGAGGACTTTGCCGGTGCACTGTCTGGCGAGATCTATGAGCTGATCGGTGACATGCGCGGCCGCGGCGTGCCGGTTGACCCAGTCACCGTTCTCGGCGAGCTGCGACAGCAGGGCCGGGTGCGCCCCGACGGCTATCCGGCCACCGAGCTGGTCGCCATGGTGCAGTCAGTGCCGGTGCCAGAGGCAACGCCGTACTACGGCCGGCTAGTCCTGGAGGCGGCGGTGTTTCGTCGCGTCGCTGAGTACGGTGTTCGGCTCACGCAGATCGGCGAGCTCGGGCGTGGCACCCCGGAGGATGCCTTCGAGGCTCTCTCGCAGTCCTGGCGGTCACTCGCGGACCTGCGCCGTCGCTGGCAAGAGGGCTCAGAGCCGGCGTGTCGGTCGACGTCTGTCGAGCCGGGTCGGCTGGCGGACCGCCGCCGCGATGTCGCTCACGCCGCCCGACACAGTGTCGGCCGGTCTCGCTGAAGCCCTTCGGTTCGCGCACGGTTGAGCCCGCAGTTCTTTGTCAGCCGGCGAGCTGATGAAGCTCGACGAACCATTCACAGGCCTCGTCTTCGGGCCCGCGGGATGTGTGCGCGCGGGCCGCGAGGGTGACAACGGTCGGCGCCTCATGTGTTGTCTCCGCATCCTGGCCGCCGACGATGCGATGACACACCACCGCTTCCTGCGTCGCGCCAGGTCGGTCGAGAACCGCCGTCGCGTCGTCGTCGCGGGCCTTCAGCGCCGCGTCGAGGTCCTCGTATCGACCAAGCCATTCACCGTCGCTCACCGCCGACTCGGCGGTGGGCACCCGGAACAGGTTGTAGTGCACGGCCTGCCTCCTCGTTGATGTCGGGAGTCAGTGGACTAGTTGTCCCGCGCACTGTCGAAGGGTGCCGATGAGGTTGTGGACGAACGGCTCGTCGACCACCTTGTTGCGTCCGATCCGGCAGCAGGCAGCCCCAACGGGTCAGCCGAATGTCGGGGTGGGCTGCGTCCACAGCGCGCGACCGGCCACTTGTCGAAGGAGTCACCCGGCTTGCTGAATCGGCGTTCCACGCATTCACCCGTTTAGCAAAGGAGCGAGATGAGCGCGCAGCTCAACGTGCTTGGACCCGTCGAGCTGGTCGGCGCCCCCGCACCGCGACGCAGCCAGATCCTCAATCTCCTTGTCTATCTGGCACTGCACCGCCGGGGTGCTACCCGCGACGTCCTGGCTACCGCCTTGTGGCAGACCCCGGTCAGTGCCAAGACGCTGCGTAACCGGATGAACGAAGCGCGGCGCCTTGTCGACGGCGCGATCACGGATGGCCCGAGCTGGCGCCTCACCGATGAGGTCGCCACCGACTGGCAACGGTTCGTCGCGCTCGCCGCGGGAAGCGCCGAGGAGCAACACGAGGCGCTACGCCTGATCCGGGGGCGTCCGTTTGAAGGCCTGGACTGCGCGGAGTGGCTCGATCTCGAGGGTGTCCGCAGCCATGTCGAGGCTGCCGTCGTTGATCTCGCGTTTACCGTCGCGGTCCGCGAGCTCGACAACGAGGACTTTCGTGCCGCCTACCTGGCAGCGCGCGCTGGCCTGACCGCCAGCCGGTACGACCGTCGGCTGCACGGGCTTGCTATCCGCGCCGCCGAAGCCGCAGGTCACATCGGCCTCGCTCGCACTCTCTTAACCGAGATGCACGCGGCTCTGGACTCCGACGACGACGCGGATGCATTCATGCAGCGCGAACGTCGCAGGCTGTCCGCCTAGTCGGGCCCGGGGCCGACGTCAGGCGTAGTGCCAGTGACCGCCGCTGCAGTAGAGCCGGTTCCCCGAGGCGTCGTAGCCGTATGTGCCCTCGGCCGCGTTCGAGCAGAACTCTCCGGCTCGGATGCAGGAACCCGTTGAAGTCTGGGTGCAGGCGTGACTGACTGTCGGAGTCGGGGAAGGCGCAACGAATGTCGGCGTCGGAGTGGGCGTTGGTGATGGCGTGGTTGCGGGGGTGGGTCTCGGAGTGGGGCTTGCAATCGGCGTCGTCGAGACGGTGGGGGTTGGCGTCGGGCTCGGGGCCGGCGACGTCGCGTAGGCGATTGGTGGGCGCGGCGGCTCGACCACGCTGACCTGCGGACAGGACGCTAGGCGCGGGCTGAGGAATTCTTTGAGCGACTGACTGATGTCCAGCCGCCACCGCCACAGCACGGCGACGTAGTAGGTCATGTAGCGGCAGTCGAATGAGGTTCGCGGCGGCAGGTAGGAGCTGGGATCGCGGTCGCTTTTCGACTCGTTGCTGTACGCCGATACGGCGAGTAGGTCGAAGTTGGTGCCGAGGTCGTTCGCATAGGCCTCACGGGTCTTCGCGGTCCATTGCCACGCGCCAGCACCCCAGGCGTCGGCCAGCGGGACGACGTGATCGACCTGTTCCTGTGTGGGGTTGGTCGTCACGACGCCGTCATAGGGCGAGCGCCACTTGCCGGTCAGCGCGCAGCCTGGGCCGACGTGCACCTGCACGGCGTCGCGGATCAGGACCTCGTCGCGGACATCGCAGCCGTGGCCTGCCGAGTCCCACAGCTTGAACGCCGACCTGACGTATCCGGGTGCGGAGGTGGGACCAACGGTGAGGTGCGACAGAAGCCACCGCGCGGAGCGGGTCTGGCTCGGGACGCTGGGCCGAGCCGTCGCCGGAACCGCGATGGTCACCGCCACTGCGAGGGCGGCCACCATCGCGACTAGGGACGTCCGATGGGTCCGCATTGGGTCGCCCTCCTCGGTTGCAGACTATCGAACATGTGTTCGATAGTCTGGGTGTGGATGCCGAGGTCAGGTTGGCGGTTCCGCCCGGTTCGGGGCAACTGCGGCTATGGGGTCGTAGCGATAAGGACTGGTTCGCGTTAATCGCCTGGCAGCAGCAGTGCAATGACTTCCGCCTGCACGGCGGGTCTCACCGTGCGGTCGTGTTCTGCACCGGGTGGGTCGCCGCAGAGCATGTAGCGCGGGTCGACGGGATGAGTTACGCGGGCATTCCGAGGGTCGAGCTTGGCCGCGACCCGCGGTACTGGCCGACCAGACAGCGGGCCGGCACCCCGTTTCCGTCGGACCATTACTTCGGTCTTCTCGACGGCGGTCCGATTGTTGCGCCTGCCGGTGTGGTCTGGCTGGAGGGCCACGGCTCGCTCTACGGCTAGTCAGCGCGCTCGTCCACGGCACCGGATTCGGCGGGGACGTTCCTGGGGTGCGGCCCTGTCCACGGTGGTGCGTCCCCGCCCCGTGATGTGAGGAGCCAGCCGTGCACCTTCCTGTCGTGACTGTCAATCCCAACAGCAAGTTGCCGGGCACCGCGCAGCTGACTCAGTTGATCGGCGGGCTGATGACCTGGGTGCTGCTGGCGTGCGTCGTCTCGGTTCTGACCGGAGCTGCTGCCTGGGGCTTCGGAGCCCGCTTCGGCCACTACTCGTCCCAGCAGTCCGGGCGAATGATGGTCCTCGGCGGCGCGGTCGGAGCGCTCGTCGCCGGCGCCGCGGACGCCTTGGTGAACTTCGCCTTCCACATCGGCGGCACGGTGTCGTGACGGCTCCGTCGCTGGTCCTTGCTCCGAGGATCCACATCCCGAATCCGCTTCATCACCTCAACCCGATCCCGGGAATCCTGTCCGCGATCGGGCACGTGTTTACCGCAGGCGCGCAGTCGATCGCGGCGTGGGCCTTCACCCAGATGACCGAAGCCTTGGTCGCGACGACCCAGGTCGATCTCACCGGCTGGTTCGTCGCGCCATGGAGAGCGATGCTCACCGTCGCCGGCGTCCTTGCGATTCCGATCGTGCTGGCCGGCATCGTCACTGAGGCGCTGGCGGGTCGGCCCGGTCTGGCCGTTCGCCGCGGGGTGCTGCTCCCGCTGTTGATCGGACCCGTTCTTCTCGCATCACGTGCAGTTATCGCGTTGGTACTGGCGTTGGTGAACGGCTGCTGCGCACTGGTGGTGCAGGTCGGGATCGGCGGACCGTCCGGCTACGCCACCGCCCTGTCCAACATGAGCCACTCGCTGGGAATCAGCGGCGTCCCCAACGCGGTGCTGCCAGGAGCCAACGCCGCCGTCACCGTGCTGGTCTTGCTAACGACCGCGTTTCTGTGCTTCGTGATCTGGGTCGAGCTGGCGGTGCGCGCGGCGATGATCTACCTGCTGGCCGCGTTCATCCCGCTTGCGCTGGCCGGCTTGTTTTGGTCGCACACGGTCCGCTGGACGCGACGGCTGATCGAAGTCCTTGCGGCCGTGATCCTGGCCCAGCTCGTGATCACCGTCGTTATGGTGCTCGCCGCGGCGTCCCTGGCGGGCGGCGGCGACGGGCTAGCGGTCGGGATCGATCGCACCGCCGTGGGGCTCGCGTTGTTGTTCCTCGGCACCCTCGGGTTGCCGATGACGTTCCGGCTCGTTCCGCACGTCGTCGAGGCGAGCGTCGCCGCGGGTGCCGGCGCGGCCGTCGCGAACCGGGTTCGCCACACCGGCGGACAGGCACTGTCTGCGATCCCGCATCCGGCCACGCAAGCGGCTGGCGCCGCGATCAGCGGCAGAAACCCCCTTAGCCCCGGCGCCGGCGGCGCCCGCACGCCACCCCAGAGCGCGGCGACACCCAAGGCATCGCCCCCGCCGGTCGCGAGGAGTGAACCGCGCGCTCCCGTGCCTGCGGAGATGCCGTCCGGGCAACCTCGATGACCGCACAGACGGCGACCTCTGGTGCGCCGCCCCCGCTGACCTACACCCTCGCCACCGCAGGATCGTCGGGGGTGTGGCTGGGCATGGGCATTGCCCGCGTCGCGGTGTTGGGCATCGGCCTGACCGCCAGCATCGTCGCCCTGTCGGTCGGCGCACCGCTCCCGCTGGCAGTGGTGTGCCTGCTGGCCGCCGTGCTGATGGCCGGATCGCGCGCCGCCGGTCGCCCGCTGCTGGATTGGGCAGCACCGATCGGAGCCCACCTCGCCGCGAGAACCTCCGCCACCTCACGATGGCGCGGGCAGGTTCCGACGCTGCCCTCGGCTGTTGCCGAACCGACTCGACTGCACCTGCCGGTCGAGTTCGGGCGACCGGTGATCCAGGCCTGTCCCGGCGAGCCGGCGATCGGGATGATCATCGACCGGTCAACCCGCAGCGTGACCGCCGTGCTGGATGTATGCGGCGTCGACCGGTTCCCCTTGCTCGACGCGACTGACCGTGACGCACTCCTCGCTGGGTGGGGCGAGTCACTTGCGGTGCTTGCTGACACCGACGAGGCGCTGGTCCGCCTACAGCTGATCGATCGCGCCCAAGCCAGGTCGGGAGACGTTGCCTTCTGCCCGACGAACGAGCTCGCGTTGGGCGCACGTGATGAGATCTCGGCCCTGGCGACCCGGCGCGCCAGTCGGCTTGCGGCGCAATGGAGCTTTCCCCGTCTAGGGGTCAACGAGCTCGCGACAGTCTCGGCCCGCGTACGTCTGCTGTGCCAGACATTGTTCGGGGCACGTTTGCTCGCCCGTCCATTGACCGCTGCGCAGATCGCCACCGATCTGACCGCATCGCTGGACGGCCACAGTCGCGACAGCGATCTCCACGTCGCCGGCGGTCCGCTCAGCCGCCGGATCGAATGGACCCACGTACAAGTCGATGACCGCCTGCACCGGACGTTCGCGGTAACTGGGTGGCCGACCAGCCCGGTATCCGCCGCGTGGTTGTCACCACTGATGCTCGCCGCTCCGCAGACGGCGACCTGCACGGTCTCGTTTCACCTCGAGCGGGTGACGCCGGCGGCGGCGGCGCGTCTAGCCCGTAGCCGCCGCGCGAAGGCCGCGCTCGACCAGACCGACCGGGCCCGTTTCGGGATGACCAGCTCGGCCGCCCTGCACCAAGCCGAAGCGGCCGGGGTCGCGATGGACGGCGAGCTTGCCGCCGGCTACCGCACCCATCGCTTGGCAGGCCTCGTGAGCCTGGCGGCCGACAGCGTTGACGCTCTTGACGACGCGGGACGGATGTTGCGTCAGGCAGCGGCGGTCTGCCGACTCGACCTGCGGCCGTTACACGGCCAGCACGACGTCGCGCTCGCGGCTTGCGTCCCGCTGTGCCGGTTGCGGACCCGGGGAAGCGGATGAGCCTCTTCGATCGCGCGGTCACGCGGTGAGCCGTCTGTTGCGCCTGCCCTCGATCACCGTGACCACACGACATTCCGCAGTCGCCTACCCGTGGCAGCACAGCCAGACCGTTCCGTCCGACGGCGTCGCCATCGGGCTCAACGCGCTCGCCGGCAACCAACTGTTCCGCTATGACCCCTGGGCCTGCTACGCCACCGGCGCGGTGACCAGCCCGAACATGCTCGTCGCGGGCCAGCTCGGCCGCGGCAAGAGCGCGCTCGTCAAGACCTACCTCCATCGCCAACTGGTCGCCGGCCGGCAGGCATTCGTGCTCGACCCGAAAGGCGAGTACGGCCTGCTCGCCGACGGCTGCCGCCTCGCGCGGATCGCGCTACGTCCCGGCGGAGACGAACGGCTCAACCCGCTCGACCCGCCCCCCAATCTCACCAATCGCGAGCAGCTCGTCGCCGCACGAACCTCCGTCGTCGCCGCGCTCGCCGGCACCGGTCTCGGCCGCGACCTCACGGGGGAGGAGTACGTCGCGATCACCGCCGCGATCCGCGGTTTCGACTCCGGCTTCGCGACCCTCGGCGACGTCGCCACCGCTCTGCTGCACCCCACTGATGCACTCGCCGCCGAGGCCGCTACCACCGCGGCGGTCCTGGCCTCCGCGATCCGTCCGGTCGCCCTGGAGCTGCGTCGTCTGCTGTCCGGCGATCTCGCCGGAATGATCGATGGCCCGACCACCGCACGCATCAATCCCGACGACCCCGGGGCGGTCGTCGACCTCTCTCACGTCACGAACACCGCAGCGCAGGCGCCGGTCATGGTCTGCGCCGGCGCATGGCTTGCCGCAACGATCGACACGGACAGCAGTGCGCGGCGGCTCTTACTCGTCGACGAGGCGTGGGCGCTGCTCGCCAACGCCGCGACCACCCGCTGGCTGCAACAAACCTCCAAGCTCGCGCGCGCCCGGGGCGTGCAGCTCATCACCGTCATCCACCGGCTCTCAGACCTCGCCGCGCAGACCGACGCCGGAACCGCAGCCCGCGCCCAAGCCGAAGGGCTGCTCGCCGACGCCGACACCCGGGTCATCTATGGCCAAGCACCAGGCGAACGCGACCTCGCGACCCGACTGCTCGGGCTTTCCGACGCCGAAGCCGACCAGGTATGCCGCCTCGCCCCATACCGGGCGCTATGGCGAGTCGGCCAGCACACCGCGCTCGTCGACCACCTGCTCACCCGCAGCGAAGTCCCGCTGGTCAACACCGATCTGAGGATGCAGCCATGACCACCCGAACAACGACCCGGCTCGCTGTCGGCGCCATCGCTTTCGCGGGTTGTGCGCTGTTGGCCCGGCCGCTCCTGTCCGGCCATGACTCGCCGGCGACCGCAGCTACGCCGACAACCCCGCCGCGAGGTGTCGCCCACATCGCCGTCGAGCAGGCACGCGACCGGCTCGCCTGCGACAGCACAACGACCCATGAGGTCGAGGCACGGAACGTGTGCGGGAACCTGCGCATCGTCCGTCGCGAAGTCGACTGCCCGAGCCCCACCCGTTGCGTCGCCAACCTCATCGGCGAACTGCACACTCCGTCGCTGACAGCGCCGATCGCCCTGACCGTGACGATGATCCGGGTCGGCGCGATCTGGTGGGTCGTCGAGATTTCCTCGTGACGTCCCTCGCGGTAAAGATCGGCGCAGCCATGGCGTCGAGCATCACCGCCACCGCAGCAATCGCAGCCGTCGGCCTACAGGCAATCGCCGCCCCAACCCTGGTTCCCACGGCAGTCGCTACAGACCAGATATCTACTGCAGACCTCGCGTTGTACGAGGCTGCGGCACAGCGCTGCCCGATGCCCTGGCCGATCCTCGCCGCCGTCGGCTCCGTAGCGCCGGCCCAGCACCGTGGCTGGCAAGGACCGATGCAGCTCGCACCAGCCCTGTGGGCCAGGTGGGGTGTCGACGGCGACGGTGACGGACGCAAGAGCCCGCACGACCGTGCCGACGCAATCCCCGCGGCCGCCGACTACCTGTGCGCGCTCGGAGTCGCCCGCAACCCCCACGACGCGCTCGTCGCCTACAACTGCGGTAACACCGGCCCACCCTGCCAGACCGCCGCCGCCGGCTACGCCGCGACCGTGCTCGCGATCGCCGCTGGCTACGCCACCACGACCGCGACTTCACCTGTGGCCGCGCAAGCGGTCCGGGTCGCGCTGTCCCAGATCGGTACTCCTTATATATGGGGCGGTGAAGGCGCCGGCGGGTTCGACTGCTCCGGCCTCGTCCAGTACGCCTACGCCAAAGCCGGTCTCGCGCTGCCCCGCACCGCTCAGCAGCAGTACGACGCCACCCCACACCTCGCGGCAGACAGCGAGCTCCAGCCAGGCGACCTGGTGTTCTTCGGCGCCGACACAACCGCGATAGACCACGTCGGCATCGCACTCGGAGACGGCCGCATGGTCGACGCGCCCCACACCGGCTCCCAAGTGCGCTTCGACACCATCCCCGCAACCGTCGGCTCGACCTACGGAACGCTCACCTACCTCGGCGCTACCCGGCCGACCGCTACACAATGAGTCAAGCGCGCATGACGGGGCTTGCCGACTCTCAGCCCGTCGAGCTGCTCATTACATGTGTTCTTGGCGGCGCCGCCGCGGTCGCCACCATCGGATGGCTCATCGCCAAAACCGCCGCAGGTCTCGGCGGACAACACGTCACCATCAGCCTCACCGACTCGATCCGCGCGCTCATCGACTGGCATCGCCACCTCGGCGATCCACGTCAGGTGTTCCCCCCGCATGCTCGCGGCCGTCTGCCCGGCCCGGCACTGATGTACCTGGCCGCCACGATCGTGGTTGCGGGAGTCGTCGTCGGCGGGCTAGTCGCGTTCAGGCTCGTGAGGCGACTGCAGCTGACCGGTCGCCGCGGCTACGCCACCGGCCGGGAGGTCCGTCGGACGTTGTCGCGTCGCGCCGCTGCGCACCGCGGCCCGGCCGAAGCCACCGGTCGCGGTCGCGCGGTGATCGCCCTCGGCATTGACCAGCGCACCGGCCGGCGCCTCTACGGCGCACCCGAGGACTCCTACCTCTACCTCGGCCCGCCACGCTCGGGGAAGAGCGTCCACCTCGTCATCCCGCAGACCCTCGACGCGCGTGGCGCAGCACTCGTCACCGAAACACGACCCGACGTTGTCTCCCACACCATGCCGCTGCGGGCCAAGCAGGGCCCAGTCGCCGCCTTCGACCCGCAGCACCTCGCTGGCGACGGCGTACCTCGCTTGCGCTGGGCGCCGCATGCCGGCTGCAGTGACCCACTGATAGCGATTGCTCGCGCACGGGCGCTTGCCGCGGGCGCGCAGCTCTCCCCAGCCACCGTCACCGACGCCGCGTTCTGGCAGGGCATGACCGAAGCCGTACTGCGCTGCTACCTGCACGCTGCCGCCCTCGAGGAACGCAGCATGCGCGACGTGCTCACCTGGACGACCCGACCGAGTGACCCAACACCGATGCGCATCCTGCGTAGCCACCCCGACGCTGCACCCGGCTGGGTCGAAGAACTCGCTGCACAAGCCGCTGCTGACCCGCGCCAACGCGACTCAGTGTGGGCAGGCGTCCGCCGAGCCGTGGACTCCCTCGCGGACCCCCGCGTCCTCGACGCGTGTTCCCCGGCGGCAGCCGAGGCTCTTGACCTCAAGGAGTTCATTCGCGACCGCGGAAGCCTCTATCTGCTCGGAACCACCGGCGCTCAACTCACCGTTGCTCCGCTGGTCACTGCCCTGGTCGAAGCTCTCGTCGACACCGCCCGCACGGTGGCTGCCGCCACGCCCGGTAGACGACTCGACCCGCCGTTGACCGTGCTGCTCGACGAGGCAGCGAACATCGCCCCTATTCCATCGCTACCGAACCTGCTCGCCGACGGCGGCGGATCCGGCATCACCACAATCTGCGTTCTGCAATCTCTCGCCCAAGCCCGAGCGCGATGGGGACAAGCCGGCGCCGACGCCATGTGGGACGCAGCCACCACGAAGGTCATCCTCGGGGGACTCGCCCACGCCGAAGACCTCCACCGCATCAGCCAGCTCGCAGGCGACATCGACGACCAGGTCAGCACCCGCACGCACGGCGCAGGCGGGGCCTCCACCTCTGTTTCCTCTCGACGGCTTGCTGCTCTGCCGATCGAGATGCTGCGCACATTGCCGGAGGGCACCGCGATCGTTCTCGCCCGACGTACGCCGCCAGTACGCGCCCGCCTCACGCCGTGGTGGGACGGGCCCCATGCGCGGGCCATCCAAGCCGGCCTCACCGTGCGCTCCACATGAACGACCTCGACCAGTTCCTCGAGGACCTCGCTCAGCTCCGCGAGGACGTGGACTACCTCACCTCGATCGTCGACCCAGGCCCCGCGCTTCCGCCGAGCAGCGGAGCTGATGCATCCGTCGCATCAAGGGCGGACGCTCCAGGCCCGCCGACCGACTCCCGAGCAGGTATCGCACATGTCTGGCACAGCCTTACCGCGCACGAAGCTGACCGCGCTTGGAGCGCCCTCACCGAATGGGTCGACTGGCTCACTTCACGCTTCACCCTCGACGACGCCGTGCCCATGTGCTGGTACCGGCACGGCGCGATGGTCGACGAGCTGGACGCCTTACGCGCTGCCTGGGCCGCCGCCTACCTGGACCCGCACGCCCGCCCAGTCGACGCCAGTTACTGGCTGGAGTCTCTCGACCGGGCACTGATGCGGTTGCGGGTTTGGGACAGATACGGCTGTACCGCTGGCACCCACCACGAGGATTCCTCCACGTGCGAAGGGCGGACCGGTGGCGAGCGAGAGAGCTATCTGCGCGGCGACATCGACGGCCGCGCGCTGCCACGGCCGCTGTACGCCGTCCCACCTGAACCGTCTGTCGACCGATAGCTGAACCGCCCCGGCGTGTCCGGAGACTCCTGATCGTGAGGAGACGATGGAGTCGTGGCCATGGGCAAGCCGAAGCCGCATTACCCGCCGGAGTTGCGGGAGCGAGCGGTGCGAATGGTTGTGGAGTCGAGAAGCGATTACCCATCGCAGTGGCAGGCGATCGAGTCGGTCTGCGTGAAGTTGGGGATCGGGTCGCCGGAGACGCTGCGTAAGTGGATGCGCCGCGAGGAGATCGATGTCGGGCAGCGACCAGGGCGGACGTCGGCGGAGCATGAGGAGATCAAGCGTCTGAAGCGTGAGGTCGCTGAGCTGCGCCGGGCGAATGAGATCTTGAAAGCGGCGTCGGTTTTCTTCGCGGCCGAACTCGACCGGCCACAGGAGCCCTCGTGAGGTTCATCGAGGAGCACAAGGACAACACCCAGGGCGGACTGCGGTGGGGAGTCGAGTCGATCTGTGCGGTGCTGTGTGAGCACGGCGCGAAGATCGCCCCATCGACCTACTACGAGGCGCGGCACCGTCAGCCGTCACGGCGCGAGCTGCGCGACGAGGAACTCAAGACGCTGATCAGCCAGGTGCACGCCGACAACTACGGGGTCTACGGTGCGCGCAAGGTCTGGCTCGCGCTCAACCGGCAAGGCATCGAGGTCGCCCGATGCACGGTGGAACGGTTGATGAACGAGCTGCACCTCGTGGGCGCGCGACGCGGGAAGCGTTGGGTCACCACGGTCGCTGACCCGGCGGCAGTGCGGCCAGCGGACCTGGTCGAGCGTCGCTTCGCGCCGGTCGCGCCGAACCGGCTGTGGGTCGCGGACTTCACCTACGTCGCGACCTGGGCCGGGATGGCGCACGTCGCGTTCGTCATCGACGCCTACGCCCGACGGATCATCGGCTGGCGCGCCAGCTACTCGATGAAGACCAGCCTCGTCCTCGACGCCCTCGAGCAGGCGATCTTCACCCGCGGCCGCGACGGAATCGAGGACCTCACCGGCCTGACCCATCACAGTGACCGCGGCAGTCAGTACACCTCGATCGCGTTCACCGAACGGCTCGTCGACGCCGGCGTCGACTCCTCGGTCGGGTCAGTCGGCGACGCCTACGACAACGCACTCGCCGAGACCGTGATCGGCCTCTACAAGACAGAACTGATCCGCCGGCAAGGACCATGGCGCAACGTCGAACACGTCGAACTCGCGACCCTGGACTATATCGACTGGTTCAACAACCGGCGCATCCTCGAGTCCAACAACGACCTGACACCAGCAGAACTCGAGGCCGCCTACTACCGTCACATCAGCGACCTCGCCGAGGCCGGCTGATCCAACAAGCCGAGTCTCCGGACACGCCGGGGCGGTTCAAGCGGCAATGAGGGCCGTCGCGGGGGGACGTTCGCGGGTACACGCGCGTGTTCATCTGGTTTTAGGCTGCTGCACCCCGCGGCGACAGAAGGGCGAACCGATGAACTACTTCGACAACGCGCAGGGCAATCTCGCCGACTCCCTCGCGTACTACCGCGACCACCGCCACGAGCTCGGCACGATCATTGCTGCGGAGGTCACCTTCCCTGGCTTGTCCGACCACTACCCGTACTGCTTCGAACTGCGCGACGACCAGGGCAACCGGATGTTCCTTTCCGGGCTCGCGGCGGGCTATCCCGGTGAAGCGCCCCGCGCCGCGATGGAGACACTTATCGACGCCGGGTTTCCGATCGCGGCCGCCGAGCAAGTTCTCCGCGATCGGCAGGTTCTTCTCCATCACCCGGCATGGCCCACGGATCGCGCACTCCCGTCACCCGCGCAGGAACGTGCGACTATGTCGCTCGCACTTCCAGCAGGTCAAGCGCTCTCGCGGTGACCGCGCCCGCCGTCTCGCCCAACCAGCCGGACCTGTTCCGAAGCCGGGCCGAGGCGCTGCTGAGCCGCCCAACCGTCCCGGTCGACATTGCTGCCGAGCTGTTAGGGATCTCACGAGCGTCCGCGTTCCGCGCGGTTCACAACGGTGAGCTGCCGGCGATTCGACTCGGACGACGCATCGTCATTCCCACCGCCCGACTTCGCGCCCTTCTCGGCCTCGACGACTAGGCTGGGCGACCTGCAGGCGGCCGCAACCCGCCCGCCTAGCTTAGGTCGTCAGTTGTCGGACGAGGTCCTTCAAAGCGTTGATCAGTTCGTCGCAACTGCAGCGCCATCAAGTCGGCGCATCAACATGCTCGCGAAGGCCAGCTCCTCAAGGCCCTCCTCCTCATCCAGCGGCTTGAACTGCTCATGGGCGTCCGGATTGCGAATCCCTTGAACCGCGCCCTTGAAGAGGAAGTGGAGGCCTTGCTGGATGTCGCGGCCGGTTTGTGTCTCAAGATCCGCGAACCGTATGCGGGGATTTGACGGACCGAAGACCTCGTCCATCAGTTTGCTTCCGTCTAGGTCCAGGCCCGTCATCTGCTTGACCCGATTGTTGATCGCCTTGAACGCCTCGAAGATCGCGACGTCGAGGTGATCTTCGACGAAGCGTTCGGTGACCTGCCGGATGTCCGCGTGCAACGCTGCGAGCCGCGCATCACGTCCTAAGGGTGTGACGGTGCCAGGCTCGGAGTAGACGTGCTCCCCGATCACCAGGCGCCCCTTCGACACGTGCCAACCCTGCTGTTCGAGCAAGACGACGACTCGCTTGCGCACGTCCGTCGGCGGCGGTGCATGGAAGCGACCGTCGAGCCAGCCGCCGACGAACTGCCGAAGCGCGCGACGGGCGGCAGATCCGCCGTCATGCAGCGAGGACAAGACATCGAAGACGTACTGCCACTTGTCGCCGCTGACGCTCGGTGGAACGGCGTCTTCGGGGATACCGGATTCCCGTAGGTAGCGGGGCAGTTGCGTGGAGGTGTAGGTGTCCCCGATGCATCGGGCGACCTCTTCGAGCGTCAGTCCAGTGATGAGCCGCCCGTCGTCCTCATCCGGATCGGGCAGCTCGGTCTGAATCACGCGCCCTCGTGCGCGGTCGCGTCCGTCGAGGGTGAGCTTGATGTCATCGACGGTCTGAAGCCACATGTTGGCGTCCGTCGCCGGGCTCGACCGGCTTACCCAGCGGTCGCTTCTGTCGGTCCAAGTGAGGTATCCGCGTTCGTGAGCGAGAGACAACTCGATGGCGAATTCGGTCATCGCTTCGTACCGCGGAACGCCGGATCGCTGGGCTAGCTGTTCGAGGAGGTTCAGGCCGTTGCCCAGCCATTGACCGGATTGTTCGATCTCGTCGATCCACCGAAGAATCTGAAGGTCGTCCCAGCGCATCCTTCACTCTGACACGAGTGCCGTCGCGACCGACTCTGCTCCAGACGAGCCGAGGAGTGACTGGTACCAGCGGCTCAGCGGCCCAGGTGTCGGTCGAGTGTGTCGAGCACGAACTGTGCAAGAGAGCAGGCCTCCCGGACAACAAGGAGCGCGGCTTCGGCAGAGAGGGCCGTGGGGAGCGTCCGTCCATGTCCCGTCCCCTGCAGATTTCGGAGGCCGTTGACCTGCTCCGCGATGGTCCACGACGCACCAAGGATCTTCCTTACCTGCTCGTCCCCTGTCTGGCCCGCTCCGACATCCTCGGGCCTGATGCCAAGACGCTCGCGGGCGAGGTACCAGAGCTGGTTGAAGTCAGCGCTCTTTGCAACGGAGAAGCCCACCTCCTCCAGGACGAACTTTGCCACGGCCTCTAGCAGGTCCTTCGCGCTACCGATGAGCTGTCCTGGGTCGTCCGTCGCCTTGCGCAGTCTTTCGATCTGCTCGTCGAGCGCGGAGCGGTTGCCCGTCTGAAGATCGATTGCGCCGACGGTGAGGAGCGTCCCGTCGTCGGAGAGTGAGAATCCCGAACGTCGAAAGGCAGACCGGAGCGCCCGGACTTGTGACCCGAAACCGTCAGCCTCAAAGCAACCATCGAGGCGCAGCAGCGCGAGGAGTCCGTCCACAAGGTCACGTGCGCGATCCGGACGCCGCATAGCGCGCCGCACGGCTGACTGAACGCGCTGCTCCTTGTTCGGATTGTCCATACGTCCATCGACGTACCGGTCACCCTCGGAGTAGCCAGAGCGGAGCAGGACACCGCTGATCTTGCTGTGGCTCGGCCCGATGCCGCCGTGAAAGAACGCACCGAAGGCGCCGGCAATCTCGTCTGACACGGGCATTGGCACACGTCGATGATCGCAGTCTGCGACGACGATCTCATCCGAGTTGCGGCCGGGTTCTGAGACGCGGTCGCGGCTCCAGCGGAACGCGGTGGCGTGCGGCCCTGGCGTCGCTCGGACCGCATCGCCGGCGACCCAGGATCGCACGGAAGCGTCCTCGCGATTCGCGATGCTCGCGGTGTTCCCGGGGAGGAGGCCAGTGAATGCCAGCTGCGTTCGCGCGGCTGGCTCACGTCAGTTCGAACCCCGGCCTCAGGCCCGGGAGGCAGCCGAGGACTTGGCCCGGCTCCCCCGTTCGACCAGATGGGAACCGTCCTTGCATTTCAGTCGTCGGGCCGCGTGTACCTACTGACGATGCACGAATCGAAGGTAGAAGGCGACCCTTAGCAAGACGGTGCCCACGTTCGCCGCGAGCCGTGCCCAACCAGTGGTGCCGGAGTAGAGGGTGTCCCCCGTCACGAGGGCGGCAACCATCGCCACCGCGAACAGCAAGCCGGCGGCCGTGCGTCCATGCGCCCTTCCTGCCTCGCCCGATGGCGCAAGAGGTCGGTCGATCAAAAAGATGGTGCGCACGAGCAGACGCGGCAGGCGCCGTCGGAAGATGATGGCGTGGCAGACGACGGCGGGCTCTTCACGGCATTAGCCGAGGTGCTCGCGCGACGCTGCCTAGGGCGGTCAATGTCGGGTGACGCTGAGCTGGCCCGCTCCCTCGCCAGGTCGCTGGGAGAGGTTGATGACGCCCGCGATCTGTTCGCGGTCGGCTCTCTTGGCGGGTGGGCCGGCTTCGGCCCAGACGATCAGCTCGACGCGGAGACTATCGTCCAGGTAGTTGAACTGTGCCGTGCATTGCTCCGCGCGGAGCTGACCGTGGATGCGCGGACCCTCGTGTGCGCGTCTCTGGGTCTTCTTGCTGAACGCGGCGCGACGAGCCAGGCTCCGGTCGACTTCGTCAACGTGGCAGTCTCCGCCAGAGGCATCGAACAACACGAGCTCGCCCTTTGGGCCGGTCGGCAAGCATTGGCCAGGAGCCAAGAGTTGTCTCAGTCCCACCGCGTGATGGCGCTGCTGACCGTCGCGGTCATCACTCGAGACCGAGCCGTTGTCGAGGAAGCCTATGCGGAGGTCGGCGGACTGAACCCCGACGATCCGGCAGCACGCGCAGCAACCGCGCTTGCTCCCAGCTTGCGCGATGGCGAAGGACTGACCCAAGTCGGCGCGGCCGTCCGAGATCGCGACCGGCAGTCGGCCGCCGCCGCGCTTGTTCCGGTGTTCGACGATCTTCGTCGGGGTGTCGACGACGCGCTGCTGAGCGGGCTCTTTGAAGCATTCGCCGCGATGGCGGACATCGACCTAGACGTCGAGCGTGCCCGCCGAGGTCTTATCGCGGTGGTGGGCCATCTGCGCGGTCGACAGCGCTTCGGTGAGGTGCCCTCCGTTGCCCGCGCTGGGGTCGACATGGTCGCAGATCTGCTCGCTCTGGACTCGAATCCTGCGGCAGCGAACGTACTCACGGAGTTCATCGAGGCTCTCGCGGACGCGGGCATGTCGGAGATCACGGCGATCCCGGCCGACGGGCTGCCGGCGGTCACACAGGCTCGCCTGGCCGAACTGGCCCACGCGGCACCGGTCTGGCCTGACCTCGCGGGATGCGTGGCCGGGCTTCGCGGTCGGTCCGCCCTGCTGATCCGACAGCAGAGGTCACTGAGCACCGGAGTGCCAACGTTCCTCGCGCTCTATGTCGCCCCGCCGGAAGGATTGGCGGTGAAGTCTGTTCGCCTTGAGGATCGACTGTCCGCGACATTGATGTCTCTCCACCGAGCCACCCCTGAAGCGTTGTCCAGGGTGAGCGTCGCGGAGGTCGATGACCTGACCACCGAGTTCCTGCCTCGCAGCCTCATCGAGGACAGCGCGTCGGGGAAGGTCACGTCGCTTGTCGTCGTCCCGGATGGACCTGCCTGGAGTGTTCCGTGGCAAGCCAGCAGCTCGCTCTCCCGGGTTGACGTCACCTTGGCGCCGTCGCTGGGCGTCCACGCCCGCGTTCCTTCTGACGACACGTCCATCACATCCGTCACTGCCGTTATGGACGACCATGCACCGTTCGCCGACGTTGTGGAGGATGCGCTCGACGACGCACGCGCTCGCGGTTTCGACATCCGTCGCCCGCGCAGGATCGACCCATCCGCGAGCGGAGACCTCCTCATCACCTTCACGCACGGTGCGGGAACTGGACTGGGATTTGTTGCCGGGACAGACAAGCGTCCACTGACCGCACAGCTGCTGGCCACGACACAGTTCCGACACGTGCTTGTGGCTGCCTGCTGGTCCTCGGGCGCGCCTCCCATCGCGTACCCAGTGAATCTGCCGGCGGCGCTTCTGCTTAATGGCGCAACCACGGTGATCGGCGGTCTCTGGCCGCTGCCGGCCGCCGAGACTGCCCGCCTGGTCGCGAACGTGATCACGGAGGTCGCTGGCGGCACCGGCCTTCGCCATGCGCTGAGAACGGCGCGAGCGGCGGCGCCTGAACAGGTCATCTCACGCTGGGGGCTGGCCGTCCATGGAGGGCCCACGGCCGTACGCTGAGGCATTGGAATCCGGAGTCGGGAAGGGCGCGCAGTGGCGCTTGGGGAGACCTATCGGGCGTACGCCGAGGCGATGTGGGATGCAATGTCTTCCCTCGCTACGTGGCATCCGGATGTCGCGCTGTCCATTGGCGATGTCGTTCGTGCAGGCCCTGGAGGCGTCGTCCATCGAGAAACCACGTTGGCCAAGCTCGGGGTTGCGACCGATCGGCTGACACACTCCCGCCACGACGCCAGTCCTGTGCGCGAACACAGAGGCGTCACACTTTCAGCGGCCGGTTCAGCCTCTGTCGCAGCGGGCGGCAGGGTCAGGGCGTCGTTCTCGAAGGCGTCAAGCTTCCTCGTCGTCACCGCGCAGGGGTGGCTCGATACAGTCGACAGCTCGGCAGAGGCTCGTGTGGTCGTCGAGGAGCTTCATGCGGGCGAAGCTTGGGAATCGGACTGGCATCTTGTCTCCAGTGTCCGCACGTACCCGGCGTGCACGATCTTGATCGCAAAGAGTGCGGGTGTAGGGCTGGACGTCGAAGTTGATCTGTCGGCCGTGAGCGGCGCGCTCACTCCGAACAGCATTCGTGCCGGGGCGACTGTGAGTGTGAACAGTGATCATGCCTCGCACTGGGTCATGGACTTCGACAGCACGCCCTTCTACGAGGCGATCGGGATGCGACGCCGCGGATTGCGGCGTCGCGTCTCAGCGGATCACAGCGAGTATCTGACTCGTGCTGGCAGCGCCACCGAGATCGAGGCAGACAGGCGGGAGACGGAGGAGGTCGCGTGGGTGGCCCAACGTTCCTCGCCGACAGACCTTGGCCTGCTGTAGCCGCCACAGCGTGCGGCTTGCCTTAACGCCAAGCTGTCTCGCGTGAGTATCGAGGACGCCAACGAGGCGGCCGACCGTGGTGACTTCGGTCTCGCTTCACGCCTGGCCGAACGTGCAGCCGAGGCTGAGCCGTCATCGATCACCCGAGCGAGGATGACGCAGTGGCAGCTGCGATGGAGCGTCCAGGCCCGTGACGCCGCCCTCACCAGGGCTTCGCGGGAGGCACTCCTTGCCGCGCTTGGCGCGATCGATGAACCGTCGCAGTGGGTTCAGGCAGCACACGAGGCTTCGGTGTTCCTCGCCGACACGGGGCTGCATGAGGACGCATACGACCTGAACCGACAGCTCGTGGATCACCTCGAGTCTAACGGTGACGAACCCACGAGCATCGTCGCGAGCATCCTGATCAACCTCGCCAATGCCGAGGTCGGCCGTGGCCACTACGAGGCCGCGCTCGAAACGTTCGCCCGCGCGCGGGATCTGGTCGCGGGCGAACTCAGTCCCAGCGCCGCGAATGTGGCCTACAACGTTGCCGTGACGTTCGCCGAGCTCAACCAGGTCGACGAGGCCCGCAATGCCTACGAGGAGGCTCTCGCCATCTGGGACGCGATCGGTGCCAGCGACTCCGATCGTGGCTACGTGATCCGCGGTCTGGCGGCCTGTCTTGCTCGGACTGGGCGGTCCGACGAGGCACTAGCGAGGTTCGACGAAGCGGTGCACCTGTTCCGGCAAGCAGGGGAGAGTCTCGAAGTCGATCTGACCCAGGTCGGGATCACCCAGGCGCGCCAGCGCCGTGGTGACCAGTTCTCCGCCACGGAGATCGCCGAGCTGTTGGCCGTCGCTGAACGCTTGCCTCCGGCGCACCGAGCCGGACTACTTCACAACGTTGGAAATCTGCAGGCCAATCAGCAGGACCTCGACGGCGCGACGAAAACATTCGGCGATCTTCAACGCTGGGCGGCAGAGATTGGTGATGCAGTGGCTCTCGCCAAGGCCCTGGCCAGCCAGGCCGTCGTGGAACGGCATCGCGGCGACCTGGACGCGGCCATGCGGCTAAACCGAGACGCGCGTCTTCGCTTCGAAAACCTCAACCTCACCGACCGTGTCAGTCATGCCGAACACAACTACGCGTTGCTTCTGGCAGAGGCCGCCGACATCACCAGCGATCCGACGAAGGCACAAGAACTACTGGACCGGGCGGCCGACCACGCCATTTGGGCTCTCAATGAGTTTGATCGCCACCGCCATGCGCTCCCCACTCCCATCGACCGGGTGCAGCTCTTCCGCGAGGTCTACGGAGCGACCGTTCCAGCAACCTTAAGGATCTGCCTCGGCGCCGGTCGACTGGCAGACGTAGCGGCGGTGGTCGAGCGCGCTCGCATCCAGCCGGTGAGGGCGGCGACGGGCACCGGCTTCGAGGAGCCAGCTCCGATCGCAGCTCACCGTGAAGCAGTGCCGGTGGGTGACGGTGGCGACCCACTCGTCCTGGGCGAGATCGCGGAATCCATGCTTGGTCCCGGAGCAATCTGGTTGGGCTGGTGGACCAACGGTCGTCGACTGGTCCGAGCCTGGTCGACAAGTACGTCCGCCGCCGCCGACCAAGGCCCTCTCGACCGAGAGGCCCTGCTCCGGTACTGGGCTTCACTTCCCATCCTGACCGATCAGGACATGCTGGCCGCCGGTGACGACCCGAACATCGCTTTGATCGCGGCGACCTGGCGGGCGGCGTCGGGGCCGATGCTGGCAGATCCGGGCGCCAGCCAGTGCGCAGCATCCGAACTCGATGCGCATGTGCGCGACTTCGTCCTTGCTGACTCCCGTGTGAAGGAGGCCCTCGAGTCGACAGCCGACGAGTTGCTCTGGCCTATCAGCTCGTTGTTGCTGAGCGCCGAGGTTCGTAGGCACTTGCTCGAAGCTCACAGGGCAGGCGGCCGGGGGAGACTGGTTGTCGCGCCAACGCCTGCGCTCGGCCGGATCCCGTGGGCCGCACTACCCCTCACCAATCCCGAGACGACGAAGCCCCTGTTACTGGTCGAGGCTGCCGACGTGGTCGTGGGCCTCCCCGCTTCGCTTGCCGCCAGCCACGTCGCAAACGAGACCTCATCGACTGAAACCCTGATCCTGGCCGACTCCCTTGGTGACCTCGAGTCGGCACGGCGTCTCACCTCGCCTTCCGCCAGCGTGCTCGGCGCCTTCGCCTTCGAGCCGGCGACGCGACACAATCTGAAACGGGCGCTCGCCCGTAAGCCGAGGCTGCTAGCCGTTGCTGGACACGTCCGACCGGGAACCAGCGCGAGGCCTAGCGCTGCGGCGCTTCTCCTCGAAGACGACAGTGGAACTTCCGATGCCTTAACGGTCGAAGACCTGGCAGAACTAGTTGTCCCACCATGGTGCCTGATCCTCGGCTGCGACGGATCTGGTGCCACGACGGGAGCAGAGTGGACGGGCGTGCTAACCGGTCTCGTGTGGGCGGGCGCAAAGGAAGTCGCCACGAGCACGGTTCCCGTCATTGACGACGACATAACAACGAGACTCGAAGGAGAGCTTCTACGATCCGTAGAAGCGAAAGGGCCCGTACAAGGCCTACTCGACTGGCAACGAGAGCTATGTCACAGGCAGGCGCGCGTTGGGCCCGAGCCAGCGAGCGCGCCGTACCGATGGGCAACGTACGTTGCGGCCCGCTCCGTTCAGCACACTCCGGACTTGCAATAGCTGTCGCACCCGTACTGGCGTGTTGGCCAGCGAAACGCCTCGCTCTGCGACCGTCACCGCGCGAGCAACCGTGGTGCTAGCTGTAGGCACAGTCGTTCTGATCGTCTCGGCCCTCGTCGGCGCCTTTGTCGCCTGCGGGCAATCGTCGAGCGGTACGTCTGCCGAAAGTCATCACGGCAACCTGGCTTCGGAGGATGAGAGTCCGGACCCTGCCTGCCCGCAGCGTTGGTTCATGCGTTGCGGACACTGGCCGGTCATCCTGCGCAACCCCCGAGTGTTGGTAGGGCTACGTCGATGTCGAGGGTGTTGCCCACGGAACAGGCGTGCTGTCGTGGGCCCAGCCGCCAACCACGAGGCGGGGCAGGTAATGGCCGGAGTAGCCGATCTGCCGGAGTAGTAAGAGATCGAGATAGTGCATCGATAGTTGCCACGCTTGCAGCAGGGCCTCATTGATTCTGTACGGCTCACCACGGTCTTTGGGGTGAACGAGCCGGTTACGCATCCAGAACAGCGACTCGGGTCCGTCCGTCGAATGGTTCTTCTGTATTCGTCGAAGCGCCGCGAACTGACTCGGCAGGCTCTCCGGTATAGACGCATCCCGGAGAAGCTCTCGGAGAAGATCGGCCGCCGGCAGCTTCTTGTGGGCCGATCTGGAGCGCTTACCGGTCAGGACGTAGTTCACCCACGACAGGTATTCGAAGGCGGAGCCGGTCAGCATGATTCGGGCTTCGAGAGGCATGTCCGGTTGGTTGGCGCTGATGCAGTGGTGCGCTAGATGCCAGACGACGTCACGGGTCGATCGCCGTCGCCAGTGGCGGAGGAAGGCTGTTACAACCGCACGCAGGTCCTCTGAACGGTGCGTGTCCAGCCACTTGATGTGCGCCGTGGTCGGATCGCATCTCCAATCGGCCCACGACTCCCAGACGCGCTGACCGGTGGTGTTGAAGCCCACCGGAAGCGCGGGGGGAATCCAGCGACCGAAGGCGAAGGAAATGGCCAGCTGACAGCAGAAGAGGGCTTCCGTAGCGCGACGTGCCGGGAAGGGGCCGCCGTTTGCCCGCCGCAGCTCACTGAAGTGCGTAATCATGAGGTCGCGTCCACCGGAAACCTCTTGTTCCCGCTGGGCAAGATCAGGACGTTGGTCAAAGGTGATGATCAGCCCCGCCGCCCTACACCGCCATCGACCACCCCATATCGCGCTCCCCGTGGAAAGTGCTTCCGTGGGATACACCGCTGGCAGATTGAGCCAATGCGCGATGACGCTGGTCAGCGAGGTACCCGTCCCAAGTTCTGGAGACATCAGGACGCCGTGGCCATCCGTTCGCGTCGCGTAGGCGGCCAGTTCAGTTAGCCCGTACGTCGGGTGATCAATGCTGATCCTGCACGGTCCTGTGCTCACGCGCTGGTCAGTACGCCATTGAAAGGAGTGGGCTCCGTCCATCGCCAGCCAGATTCGCCCGCGACCAACCCGACCTCCGACCACGCCCAGCTCCCCCCTGTACAGCTCGACCGAACGTCCGGGAGCCGCGAACGCGTAGCAGCCAGGGATCGGAGACGTCACGATCGGATTATCGGGTGCGTCTGGCCGTGCGACCCCTTGGCGCGGTCACTCGCCTTGGCAACGCGTGATGCCTCCACCCGCCTCGGGACGAACAGACTCCCGCCTACGTCGGGAACGCCAGACACGACATAGCGACCGGCGTCCCGAACGCCGGCGATACGACGCGCTCACTAGGTAGCCTGGGGACGCCAGTCACAAGCGCATGCCGGCCTGGATGCATGTCTGCGGGTGGTGCCGGCGCCGAGTCTTGGCCACCGGGTTGTCGCCGTAGGTGGGGTCCACGCAACCCGCGGCTCCGAGCAAGGGCCGCCCCTCAAGAGAGGCACCGTAACCTTGCGTGCTCACATCGCGTGCCCTCAAGTTCACGGACGAGCCACGGACGAACAATCAAGGGGCCTGACCACCAGAATCGGTGATCAGGCCCTTGACCTGCGGTTTCGCTAGTAGCGGGGGCAGGATTTGAACCTGCGACCTCTGGGTTATGAGCCCAGCGAGCTACCGAGCTGCTCCACCCCGCGTCGGTCCCGCCACGATAGCCCGACCCGGGAAACCGCAGCAAACTACGGCGACTTCCCGCTGCCCGCTGCAGCGGCGATCCGCGCCAGGTCGGACTTGAGCGCTGCCTGATCTCGGCCGTACGCCGCGAAGTCACCACGTCGCAGCGCCTCTTCGGCATCGGTCTCGTCCCGCTGTGCGTCGGCGATCGCCTGCCGTAGTGCGGCAGACGCGTGGCTCGTGCTCGGCGGGGACGTCGGGCCGCTGCTTGGGCCGCTGCTCGTACCCGTGCCGGGCGAGGCCGGCGGCGAGGCGCTCTTCACGCCGAAGGCTTCATCGATCGCTGCCTGCAGCGTCGGCTGGAAGCCGGCGTTGCCGTTGGAGTACACGAGGAACTTCCGCAGCACCGGGAAGGTCTGGCCGCCGGAGGCCTGCACGTACCATGGCTCGACGTAGAGCATCGAGCCGGCGATCGGGATGGTCAGCAGGTTGCCCTTGATGACATTCGACCCGCCCTGGTCGAGCAGGCTGTGCGCCTGCGAGATCGTCGCGTTGGAGTCGAGCTCGTTCTGGACCTGGCCCGGGCCGGGCTGACCGGCATTGGCCGGCAGGGTGAGCAGCGTGAACTTGCCGTAGTCCGGACCGGGCTGGGCGTCGACCGACAGGTACGCCGTCAGGTTCCGTCTCGTCAGCGACACCAGCGGCGAGGTGAGCGAGAACACCGGCGTCGTGGTCCCGCCGTCGGGCGACATCGTCATGTAGTACGACGGCTGGGGCACCGTCGACTGGCCCCCGTCGATCGTCGGGTCGTACGCGACGTTCCAGAACTCGGTGCCGTTGTAGAACGAGAGCGGGTCGGTCACGTGGTACTTCGCGATCAGCGTCCGCTGGATGTTGAACAGGTCCTCCGGGTAACGCAGGTGCGGGACCAGGGCGGCCGGGATCGCCGACTCAGGCTGCACGACCCCGGGGAAGGCCTTCTCCCAGGTCTCGAGCACCGGATCGGGGTCGCTGGCCTGGTTCCACGCGTAGAGATTCACCTGACCGGTGAAGGCGTTGACCGTTGCCTTCACCGAGTTGCGGATGTAGTTGATCTGGGAGTTGCTCTGCGCCGCGGACGAGCGGACGACGGTGTTGAGCGAGGTACGCGTGGACGAGCCGAGGGACTCCTGCTCGGAGTACGGGAAGCCGTCTGAGGTGGTGTAGCCGTCGACCACCCAGAGGATCTGACCATCGACGACCACCGGATACGGATCGCCGTCCAGGGTCAGCCACGGCGCGACCTTCGCGACGCGCTGACGCGGGTCACGGATGTAGAGGATGCGTGACTTCGAGTTCACTCCGCTGGACAGCAGGATGTTCTTGTCCTTGAACTTCCACGCGTAGAGCAGCTTCGTGAAGAACGAGCCGATCCCGACGCCGCCGCCTCCGTCGTAGGTGTAGTTCTGCTGGCCGGCTGACGTGTCGGTCGGGTAGTCCAGCTCGCGGGGCTTGCTGCCGGCAGGTGCCCCGACGATCGAGTAGTTCGGCGAGCCCGGTCCGAAGTAGATGCGCGGCTCGAAGCTGCCGAGCACGCCCGTCGGGGGCAGGTTCTTCTCGATGAAGTCGGGCGAACCGTCGGGCTGTGCGCTGTCGGCCTGCGCAGCGACCACGCCGTACCCGTGCGTGTAGACGAGGTGGTCATTGATCCAGTTCCGCTGGCCGGACGGCAAACCACTCAGCGAGATGTTGCGCGTGCCGATCACCACATCGGTCGGGGGGCCGGTCTTCGTCAGCTGGTAGCGGTCGACGTCCAGCGACTTCTCGAACGCGTAGAACGACCGCTGCTGCTGCAGCTGCTCGAAGGTCTGAGAGACGACGTTCGGGTCGAGCACCCGCAGCTGCGTGTCTTGGTTGACCGCTTGTCGTTGCTGCGCCGGCGTCTCCGTCGAGACACCGGCGTACTGCTCGGTGGTCACGTCCCCCGAGCCTGTGGTCGGGTTGGCGGGCGTGATCCCGTAGGCGGTCTGCGTCGCCGCGATGTTGCGGCTGATGTACTTCGCCTCGAGGGTCTGCGCGCTCGGCTTGACCTTGAACTGCTGCACGAGCGCGGGGTAGGCGCCGCCGATGACCAGCGCCGAGATCACCATCAGCCCGAACGCCACCGCGGGCAGCAGCCAGTTGCGGGTGTACACGTTGGCGAAGAACAGCAGGGCGCAGATGATCGCGACGAAGACGAGGATCGTCTTGGCGGGCAGTACGGCATGTACGTCGGTGTACGACGGGCCGGTGACGATGCCGCGATCGGAGAACGCCAGGCCGTAGCGGTCGAGCCAGTAAGCGAACGCCTTCAGCAGGACGAACACGCCGAGCAGCACTGAGATGTGCACCCGTCCCGCCGGCGTCCACTTCGGGCCCGGCGTCTGCAGCCGCAGCGCGCCGTACAGGTACGCCGTGACGAGCGCCGCGACGAGCGAGACCGCCACGACCGCGAACAGCACGCCGAGGGTGAAGCGCTGCATGGGGTAGGTGAAGGCGAAGTAGGAGATGTCCTTGTGGAACTGCGGGTCCTTCATGCCGAAGTGCGTGCCGTTGCGCCATAGCAACCAGGTCTGCCAACGACTCGACGCGGCCGCGCCCGTGATGATGCCGATCAGCAGCGCCACGCCGGCGAGCAGCCAGCCGCGGAACGGATGGATCAACCTGCGGTAGCGGTCGAGCTGCTGCTGCTCGGCCGAGTGCGGTGCCTCTTTGGGGCGCAGCCGGTAGGCGATGAAGATGTTCACCGCGACGACGAGCGCCATCACCGCGCCGAACAGTACGAACAGGACGATCTCAGTCACCAGCCGGCGGCTGAAGACCGAAGAGAACCCGACGGAGCGAAACCACAGCAGGTCGGTGTACTCGCTGGCAAAGACCGCCCACAAGATGACCAGAACCACCAGCGCCGCCACCACGGCGACCGCGATCTGCACCCGCCGGTTCAGCGGCGGAAGCTGCGGGCGGGGCACGTTGAACGTCACGTCGGCAACCTATCGGCCCACAGCGTGAGTCGCGCCGAACGTCAGGCGCTGCTGACGGTGGGAACCTCGATCGAGAACTCCGATCCCTTGCCCGGCTCGGAGCTGACCTCGAGGGTCAGACCCAATGCATCCGCGACCCGGGTGACGAAGCCGAGCCCGAGACCCATCCCGCCCACCTTGCGGGTGTCCGAGGCGTCCGCCTGCGAGAAGTCCCCGAGCAGCTCAGCGAGCCGATCGGTGTCGATGCCCTCGCCCGCGTCACGCACCGAGATGCTCACCGCACCGTCACCGGCACGGGAGGCGCCGAGGGTGATCGGGGTGCCGGGCGCGGTGTACTTCACCGCGTTGTCCGCGAGCTCGTCGAGCGCCTTCGCCAGCCACCTCGGGTCGACCTCGACGGCCGGCAGCTTGGCGGCGACGCGGCGCCGCAGGTCCGCGGCTCGATCGGGATAGCGCTCCCGCCACTCGGCAAGGCGATCGTCGACCAGCTCGGCGACGACGACCTGGTCACGGGTGGGCGAGACCCGGCCGGCGTCGAGGGCGGCGACGTCGACCAGCAACTCGACGGCACGGCTCATCCGGACCGTCCCGGCGAGGATCTCCGCGACGAAGCTCTGGACCCGTTGCGGCGGAAGGTCGGGGCGCTTCGACAGCATCTCGGCGTAACCGCGAATCGGGGTCAGCGGCGTACGGAGCTCGTGGCTGACGTTCGACAGGAACTCCGTCTTCAGTCGCTCGATCTCACGCTCCCGCGTGCGGTCGGAGATGACGACGACCTCGCCCGGCTGGCCGGCCAGCGGGGCGCGTGAGACCCGAACCGCGATCGGCTCGCCGTCGGCACGGGCAAGCAGCCCGTCCGCGACCGCCTGGCTTCGTCCGGGTGCCAACAGAGCCGATCCGTCACTGCCGCGTACGTCGACGACAGACGCCAGCTGCCCCCCGATGATGTCCGACTCGCGGCAGGCGAGCAGCTCGAGCGCCATCGGGTTCGCGGCCACCACGACGCCTCGGCCGTCGGTGGTCAGCAGCCCGTCGGTCATCGAGCTGACCACCGTCTCCAGCCGCGCGCGCAGCCTCGCCTCGAGCTCAGCGGCCTCGCGCAAGTCCCCGGTAAGCCCGCGTAGCGAGCTGGTCATCGCGTCAAACGCGCGGGCGAGCTCGCCGACCTCGTCAGTGCTCTCGATCGCCACCGCGGTGTCGAGGTCGCCACCGCGCACCCGCCCCGCCGCGGCGGTGAGGCGGCGGACCGGGTCGGCGATCCGCTGCGCCATGAGGAAGGCGAAGATCGCGATCGCCAGCAGCACCGCGAGGGCGGTCAGCACCAGCCGTCGCAGCACGCTGCGCTGCGCGGCGAGAGCAGCGCTGGCCGGCTGGCTGACCGCGAGGGTCGCGATGCGCACGTTGTCGTTGCCCGGGGCCGTGATCGGTACGAAGGCGACGGTCGGTGCGGTGCCCTCTGCAGGCACCACGGTCGACACTGTCGGGTCCTGGCTCTCGATCCGGCTCGCCTTGTCCTCGCTGAGCACTTGGGCGCGCTCCGGCGTATCCAGGCTGCTGGACAGGACGTAGCCGTCGGCGATGATCGACACGTCGTAGCCGATCTCGTTCGCCAGCTTCGACAGGTAACTGTCGACGATGCCGATGCCGTACACCGCGGCAAGCGTCGGCTTGATCTGTGGGCTCGGGCTGTTGGCGACGGCGGAGATGATCGCGAGCTCCGCCGGGGCACCCGGCAGCAGGATCGCGCCGGAGCCGACCGTCTGGTAGGTCGATCCCAGCCGGACCACGTCATGGACGACCTTGCTGCCGGCGAGCTGCACGAGTGCGGCGTTCTCGAGCGCCGTGGGACTCGGCGCGACCAGCTTGACGCCCTTGCCCGGCTGGTAGACGGCGGCGAAGTAGCCAGGATTCTCGGAGAACACCTGAAGCGCCTGCCCGCACCGGTGGAACGTCTGGGTACCGATGCAGATCGCGAGCAGCTGAGCCTGCTCGCCCGCCTGGGTCTCCAGCGACTGCAGGTTTCGCTGCTGGCTCGTGGCCACCTGGTAGAGCCGCGAGGACTGGTCGCGCTGGACCTCCGCGGCGACGCCGATGCCGACCACCGCGACCGCGCCGATCGCCATGGCTACGACGCCCGCCACAATCGCGCCGACGATCTTGCCGAGCAGGCTGGCACGCGCGACCAGCCCGATCGCCACCGCCATGGCGACGCATGCCGCGGCGCGCGCCGAGAGCTGTGCGAGTGCGGCGTTCGTGCTGTGAGAGCTGGGTCCGGCGAGTGCGGCGGCCGTTGCGGTCAGCGCGATGCCGCCGGCCAGCCAGCCGGCGATGCGCCGGTCACCGCCCGGTCGCAAGCCGCGCACCAGGGCAGCGCAAGCAGCGATGGCCCCGACGGCGCCTCCGGCAATGGCAAGCGACAGTCGCGCCCCCAGCGGCGCGGTGATCGCAGGCAGAACGGTCGTCGGGCGTTGCGGTGCGCCGTCGGCGAGGCCGATCAGAAGCAGGAGCAGGCCGATGACTCGAAGGAGCGCGATGCCGTCCGACGACGCGACGTCGAGGTGAAGGGCGGTCAGCACATCCGCGGCCGCCATCGCCATGGAGGCAACGACGACGAGCGGAGTGGTACGCCGGATCAGCCCCGGGAAGCAGCACGCGGCAGCGAAGCCCAGCCAGACCGCCACAGCCGCGAGCTGGACGACGCCGAGCAGCGCGAACGGTACGGCGGGCGCCACGAATAGCCAGGCTAAGGGTCGCGGGGGTCGATCACCTGGCTACGCGCCCATGCGGTGTTCAGGGGCTCGCGGCCGGTCAGCAATGCGGGTAGTCGTCGCTGCCGTTCTTGATCGCTTCGAGCGCCGCGACCGCCTGGTGCAGCGTGGTGATGGCGACCAGCTTCAGCGAGGCGGGCGCGACCGCCTTCGCGTCGGCGCACTCACTTGCCGGCGCGAAGAAGACGGTCGCGCCGGCCGACACCGCGGCGGCGATCTTCTGCTGGATGCCGCCAATCGGCCCGACCTTTCCGAGGCGGCTCACCGTGCCGGTTCCGGCGATCGTCCGGCCGCCGGTGATGCCGCCTGGCGTCAGCTTGTCGATGATGCCGAGGGCAAGCGCCGTACCCGCGCTCGGACCTTCGATGACATCCGGGTCGATCCCGATCGAGACGTTGATCCCGTTGAAGGTGGGCCGGCTCTCGACGGCGATGCCGATCCGGGTCTTGCCGGTCGAGTCGCGGATCGGGCGCACCTGCACCGTCTTGTCCTCACCGGCGCGCTTGACGACCAGCGTGACGGTGTGGCCGGGCTCGACCCGCTGGACCAGCGAGACCAGCTGCTGCGTGCCGGTGATCGCGGTTCCGTCGACCGAGACGATCTCGTCGTTCGGCTCGAGGACCGAGGCGGCCGGGCCGCCGGCGACCACCGAGCCGACGAACACGGCATTGCCGGTGGGGTGGTAGCCGAGCTCGGTCAGGGCGGCGTACACCGCATTGCCCTGCGCCTCGGTCATCTCGTCGACGCCTTGCTGGTTCACCGTCGCGCTGCTCTGCCCAGGCGGGCATTGGACCTGATGCGGCTCGACGGCCTCACTCGAGCTGAACCACGCCTTGATGGCATCCCACAGCGTCGGGTGGTCGCTGCAGTCGCCGGGGATGAGTCCGACGGTGGTCATGTAGAGGTGGCCGTCGGTGGGTTGCACCTTGGCGCCGGATATCTGGATCACGTCGCCCGGCTTGCCGGTGATGCTGTCGTGCGCCGTGGTCTGGCCGAGGGTGTCGGTGACCGGGCCCGGCACGAGTACGACGTAGGGCACTGGCAGCCGCGCCGCGATGACCAGCATCGCGAGGAAGAGGACCGCCGCGATCCCGAAGGTCAGTCCGCGGCGGGTCATGGCCAGCCTGAGCCTATCCGGACCACCGGGACCCGAGCGCCGGCGGTGATCCCGGGTCAGGAGCGAGCAAAGAAGCCCATGCTGCGCCGCCCGGCAGGCACCGGCACGATCTCCTCCACGGTCGGGTCGACGAGCGAAGCCTCCGCCGCAGGCCCGTCAATGGTGGGCTGGACGTCCTCAGCTGCGGCGGCTGCTGCTTGGGCTGCCTCGGCGGCTTCCGCCTGAGCGAGCGTGCTGGCCGCTGGCCCGGCGACGAACGGCATCGCTTCTGCCGGCGGGGCGTCGCTAACCATCGCGCGAGGCAGCTCGGTCGGCTCGGGCAGCGGGCTCGGCGTCTCCTCGGCCGCGCTGACCTCGGCGGGAATGAGGTAGCGGTCGGGGTCCGGCGAGGCCGGCTCCGGGAAGGGTGACGGGTCTGCCGCGGCGATGAGAGGCGCCGGCTCCTCTGGCTCCTCGGGAGCCTCGGCCTCCTGGGCTGTCGAGGGAGCATCTGCGATGGCGGTTGCCGCAGGTGCCTCGGTCATCGACGGCGTCTCGGTCATCGACGGCGCCTCGGGCATCGACGGCGCCGCCGGCGTACCGAGCGGCTGGGCAGGAATCACGGGCTCGGCCGCCTCGATCGCAGACGCCGCGATCCCAGAGCCTCCGACGCCCGCAGGTACGGCGGCCTCACCGCTAGCGGCTTCGGAGACCTCGACGCGGTAGTACGCGCGAAGCTTCAGCGACACCGGCGAGAGTGCATACACCGAGAAGTCGGTCACGCCCTCGACGTTGCGCAGATGCTCGGCGAAGTCGACGGCGTCGCCGATCGAGGCCATGCGCCGGAAGGCGGGCGTGCCCTGCGCGGACTGATAGAAGACCACGTGCTCCATGACGATCCCTCGGCTCGCTGACGCTTCAATGACTTGACGCTTGCTGCTGACGCCACCCGCCCTATGCGTTTCGGCAGCCGTCAGGTCCAGATTGAGGTCAGGCGACCAAGGACCTCAGATGCGGTCGGCGACCCGCTCGACATCGATCGGGCCGTCCGACCGGGCAAACGCGGCCTTGAAGCGCTCGCGTTCGGCGAGGGACTGCTCGACCTCGACCGGACCCCGTGGCCGCGCGGCCCAGTTCACCCAGACGATGGCGACGACCGTGGCGACCGCAGGCGCACCGAGCCATGCGAGAACACCCATGCGCGTCAGTGTAGGCGCATGTCAATGCCGGTCCGGCGGTCCCGCGCCGCTGCCGTCTGCGCCGTCACCGGCGCCGCGAACGGGCCCGGGCGAGGGCAAGCGATCCGACGATCGCAAGCGTTGCTCCAGCTCCGGCGGCAGCGCGCGTGGCGTTCCTGCGGTCGACCGCCACACGGCTTCGACCGACGCGGTCGCCGAGGCTCTCGAGATGGGCAGCGAGGGCGGCCTGGTTGGTCCACGCCGGGGTCCAGCCGGTCGCGCGAAGTCGCTGCGAGCCGACGACCCACGGGTCGATCAGGTACTGCAGGTCCGACGACGGCGAGCCGAGCGCACCGACGCGGTGCAGTCGATCCGCGGTCGCGAACGCGAGCGCAGCCGGCAGCACGACCGAGCGCATTCCCGAGATCGCCTCGACCTGTCGTTGCGCCATCCAGCCTTCGCAGCCGACGGTCACGGCGCCGCTGACCGCGCCGGCTGCCGCCAGCTGCAACGCCGACAGCAGGTCGTCGGTGTGGCAGAACTGCCAGTGGCAGTGCCCGTCGCGGATCGCGAGCAGGCGGGCGGACTCGAACAAGCCGGGCAGCGGCGCGTCGGCGAGCAGCCCGACCAGCGAGGCCGGTCGTACCGACACGACCTCCAGGTCCGCGCCATGGGCGAGGTGCCGGAGCGCGGCTCGTTCCATGGCGAGCCACTCGCCGAGCAGTCCGGCCGGCGAGCCCGCAAGGATCGCAGTGTCCTCGTCGAGCGGGACGCGGTGGGCCCGGCTCGCGCCGTACACCATGGCGCTGGTCAGCAGAACGACGCGGCGTACGCCGGAGGCCACCACGGCGTCGAGCAGCCGCTCGGTGCCGTGGACGTTGAGCGCGTGGCGCTGGGTGGCAGGCGTTGCGACGGACCGGTCGATGGCCAGGTGCACGACGACGTCGATCCCGGCCAGGTGCGCCGGTGACGTGCCGTCGATATCGACGACGGTCGGCATCGCGGGATCGGCCCGCAGTGCCGCAGCGAAGGCGGCGCCGAGCGGTGTCGCCGACCCGGTGACGCCGATCACAGTGGCGCTGCGCCGAGGGCGAACTCGACCGTCGCCGGTGCCCATCGGTCCATCTTGGCAACTACCGTTTGGTCATGACACGCCCTCCGATGGGCTTCGGCCCGAGCGGCGGCTCGGACGACGAACCGGTCGACCCGTTCGCTGCGCTCAACGCGACGCCGGATCTCGGAGCGATGCTTCACCAGCTCGGCGACCTGATGTCCGGCGAGACCGGACCGGTCAACTGGCAGGTCGCCCGCCAGTCGGCGATGGCGGTGATCGGCGCGGACACCGGTACGACGGCGGCTGACGCGGCGGAGGTCGGCGAAGCGATCCGGCTCGCGGACCTGTGGCTCGACCCGGTGACGACCATGCCGTCCGGGGTGACCAGTACCGAGGCATGGAGCCGGCGGCGTTGGCTCGAGGCGACGCGCGCGGCGTGGTCCGACCTCGTGGAGCCGGTTGCCGCGCAGGTCTCGGGCGCGATGGGCCAAGCCATCCCCGAGGAGATGCGGGCGATGGCGGCGCCGTTGATCGGCGTCATGACCCAGGTCGGCGGGCTGGTGTTCGGCGGTCAGGTCGGCCAGGCACTGGGCACCCTCGCGACCGAGGTCGTGTCGTCCACCGACATCGGGCTGCCGCTCGGTCCCGCGGGCGTCGCCGCGCTGCTGCCCGAGTCGCTGCGGGCTTTCGGCGAGGGGTTGTCGGTGCCGGCGGACCAGGTGCGGCTCTACATCGCGCTTCGTGAGGCGGCCCACCAGCGGCTGTTCGGACATGTGCCCTGGCTGCGCGCCCACCTGTTCAGCGCTGTCCGCAGCTACGCCGAAGGCATCTCGATCGACACCTCACGCCTCGAGGACATGATGGGCAACGTCGACCCCTCCGATCCCGAGGCGCTGCAACGGGCACTGGGCGAAGGGCTGTTCGAGCCGACCACCTCACCGGCCCAGCAGGCTGCGCTGGAGCGGCTCGAGACCGCGCTCGCACTGGTGGAGGGCTGGGTCGACGTGACGACCGCATCCGCGGCCAGCGCGTCGCTGCCGAGCTTCGCGGCGTTGCAGGAGACCATGCGGCGCCGGCGCGCTGCCGGTGGGCCGGCAGAGCGCACCTTCGCCACCCTGGTCGGGCTCGAGCTGCGACCCCGCCGAGCGCGCGATGCCGCCGCGTTGTGGCAGGCCCTGGAGTCCTGCCGCGGCATCGAGGGCCGCGACGCTGTCTGGGGCCACCCGGACCTGCTGCCTACCGCGAGCGACCTCGACGACCCCCAGGCGTGGGTCGACCGCGGGCCGGACGACGGCCTGGACATCTCCGAGCTCGAGGGCCCATCGAGCTGACCGTGCACTAGTTGCTGTGCACAACCCGTGCACGGCGTTGCCGCAGGTCATCCCGGCGTGCCGCGGCCCTCACCGGCTGAGTTCACAGGCGGTGGACAGCGCCGTCCACAGTGACACCCCATCCCGTCCCCACCTCGTCCCCAGCTTCGTCCACAAGGTGGATCATGCGCCCGTTGACGGGCGTCCCGCCGCTTCCGTACGGTCATGGCAACGGAGCCCCCGTGGTTGACCGGGCGGACGTTCGCAAGGGGAAGGCGAACGGCCGTTACGCGAAGCCCGGGGGCTTCGTTGTCCCCGCCAGAGCCCGGTGATCATGGGAACCAAGCAGAAACGCCGGGCGTGTCTGGTATCTACCCCATGATCACGCGGGTTAGCGGCCGGTGAAGTTGGGCTTGCGGCGCTCCTTGGCCGCGGCGAGCCCCTCGGTGAGGTCGGCACTGGCGAACGTCGTCGGCTGCGCCAGCGCCTCGTACTGCAGCGCCTCGTCGAGGCTGCGCGGGATGCCGTTGCGCAGGCCTGCCACGGTGAGGCGGACCGCGACCGGGCCGTTGCCGGCGATCTGCTCCGCGACGTCCACGGCCCGGTCGAGCAGCTCCACCCCGTCGTACACGCCGTTGACCAGACCGAGCCGTAGGGCTTCTGCCGCGTCCACGCGGCGCCCGGTGAGCAGCAGGTCCCGGGCGGCGGAGATCCCGACGGTCGCCGGAAGGAGGTACGTCGCGGCCATCCCGGCGTGCATTCCGAGCGAGGTGAACGGCGCGGAGAGCTTGGCCTCGCTCGCCGCGTAGCGCAGGTCGCACGCCAGCGCCAGGCAGAGGCCCGCACCGACCGCGTGCCCGTTCACCGCGGCGATCGACGGCACCTCGAGATCACGGATCGCCAGCCACGCGCGGTAGAACGGCAGCATCCGGTCGCGGATCGCCGGCACGGTCAGGTCAGGCGACTCGCCGATCCAGGACAGGTCCCCGCCGGAGCAGAAGGCCGTGCCCTCGCCGGTCACGACGACTGCCCGAAGGCTCGGATCGGCCCGCAGCTCGGCCATGGTGGCGGTCCAGGCGGCGGTCAGCTCGCTGGTCATCGCGTTGCGCAGCTCGGGGAGCGCCAGGGTCAGGATCGCCACCCCGGAGGGCCGCCGCTCGACGCGTAGTGGTGCGCTCATGTCTGACTCCCGCCGAAAAGTCGCCCCGAATCGGATTCGGTGTCATGGTCCTGGTACGACGCGGAGGCTAGCCCGCCACGCTCAAATGCCGCGGTTTCGAGCGTGGCGACGGTAGCGTTGCAGGCAGGTTCGGCCGGTCCCGGCCGGCGGCGATCGATCGAGGAGGACGAGATGGCCGACACCTACGAGGGCTACTGCGTGAAGTGCAAGGAGAAGCGCCAGTTCGAGGGCGAGGTCAAGGTCAGCGAGTCCGGGCGCCGGATGGCACAGGGCCTGTGCCCGGTGTGCGGCACCAAGATGAACCGGATCCTCGGCAAGGCCTAGCTCCCACCTCACTCCAAAAGGCGCCCGGCGAGACTCGCCGGGCGCCTTTTGCATGCGCTGTGGACGGCGCGCAGCGGGAGCGGTCGCCGGGGTGGCACGCTGCCGCCGCCCTGTCCGACCGGGCCCGGCTTCGACCCTTCGAAGGGAGCTTCCGCATGCGTCCTGTCCTCAAGCCCGCGCTTCGCCGACTGTGGCGTGACCCGTCGACGCTGCAGCTCGGCGTCGATCCCCGCCATGCCGTCGTCGTCAGCGGGATGAGCTCGGCCGATCGCGAGCTGCTGACCCTGCTCGACGGCTCCCGGGAGACCGAAGTGGTCATCGCGGAGGCGGGCCGCCACGGCCAGCCCGCCGAGCGCGGCGCCACCCTGGTGAACCTGCTCTCCAGCGCCGGGGTGCTCGACGACGCCGAGCTCGGGGCGCCGACGAATGGCACCGTCGGCCGGCTCACTCCGGACCAGCTCTCGCTGTCGTTGTGCCATCCGCGGCCCGGCGGTGCCGCGCGGGCGCTGGCGACCCGTCAGGCGGCCACCGTGGAGATCATCGGTGCTGGGCGCACCGGCGCGACGCTGGCGGCCCTGCTGGCTTCGGCCGGAGTCGGGCGAGTGGTGGTCGACGACCCGGGGCTGCTGCGCCCGGCCGACCTCGCGCCCGGAGGCATCAGGGCGATCGGGGTGCACCATCGCCGCGGCGACGCGGCCAACGCCGTGGTCGGGACGGTGCGCACGGCGGCCCCTGCGAACGGTCCACACGCCGCGTCCCGCTCGCTGGTCGTGCTCGCGCCGACCGGCTCGGCGATGCCGCCGGAGTGGCTCGCCCGGGTACGCCGGCGGGCCCACCTGCTCGTGATGCTGCGCGAGACGACCGCCTCCATCGGGCCGCTCGTCCTGCCGGGCAGCTCACCCTGCCTTCGTTGTGTGGAGCTCGCCCGCGCCGACCGCGACCCCGCGTGGCCCGTCTTGTCCGCTCAGCTGGTCGGCGAGTCGCGAGCGGTGGAGCCATGCGACGTCGCCCTCGCCAGTACCGCGGCATCGCTGACCGCGATGCACGTCCTCGCCTGGCTCGACGACCAGGCCTTCGTGTCTCCGCTGGTCGGCGGCGCGATCGAGATCGCGCTGACCGAGCTGACGGTACGGCGGCGCAGCTTCGCCGCGCATCCCGACTGCGGATGCCCGGCGTGGGAGCCGGACCAGGCGCGGGCGGCGTCCTGAGCCGGCGCACGGTGCTCCCGCGCTGCTAGAACTCAGGCAGCGGTGAGACCGGCCGGCGGCGCCGCCAGACCCGCGGCGCCGGCGGCCTGGGCCGTTCGGCGCGGGTGCCGGCAAGGACACCCACGATCGACTGGGCGAGCGTCGCCACCTCGATCGGCAGCTCCCCGCTCGCGACGCCCTGGGTGTCGGCGGGCCTAGTCGTCGATTCGCCGAGGCTGGCGAGGTCGCCCAGCACCCGGATGCCTGACGCCGCGATCGCCGCCGCCGCGGTCGCGCCGATCTCGGCGGCGCGGTCGAGCGCCCAGCCGGGGGTCACGATCGGATGCGGGGCGGTCAGGTCCGATCGCGCGTCCGCCAGCCTCGGCAGCATGCCCGAGCGGACCGCGGCCGCGTAGAGCTCGTCCGGGAGCCCGCGCTCCGCGAACGCAACGTTGACCCGCCGGAGCAGCTCCGCTTCCGGATAGGTCAGCGACGCATTGCGTTTGCCCTCCGGCTCGCCGACCAGGGTCCCGTTGGGCAGCTCCAGCAGCGCCTCGAACTGGCGCAGCAGCAGGTCGTGGTCTCGGCTGTCCACGACGATCGCGGTCACCCGCTCCGGGCCGACGATGCTCGCCCACCGCGCGAGCACCACGTCATGGCTGTGCCGGATCCAGAACCACGGCGTCGGCCAGACGTACGGCGGCTCCAGCAGCATCCCGCGCAGCCAGGACTCGTAGTCGCCGGTGAAGCCGTCCTTGACGTACTGCTGCCAGGCCGACGGCAGGATCTTCCCCAGCGGCCGCAGCGTCGCGGCGACGTGCACCCGGTTGCGCCCGAGCCCGTCGACGACCCGGCGCGCCTGCGCATCGGTCGCCCGGCACAGCCACTCACTGCTGACGAACACCCGCTCGTCGCGGGCGCGGCGTACCTCTTCAGTCAGCGCCCGCCAGTCCCGCATCGTCACGGCGGCGTCGCCGGTGTTGCCCCGCGCCGCCGTGACCGCGATGCCGGCGCTCTTGTGGTACGGCTCGGTGCCCGGATAGCGGACCCCGAGGCGGCGGAGCCGGTCGCGGTCGCGGTGGAACGCGCCCTGCAGGGCCGTCGTTCCGGTCTTGTCGAAGCCGATGTGGACCAGGCAGCCGCCGTGCGGGATCGCGAGATCGCCGTCCCGTGCGGCGCTCACGCCGATCAGCTCGACGCGCTAGCGGTCGCCGATCGGGACGTAGGGACGTTCGGTCGCGCCGGTGTAGACCTGGCGCGGGCGGCCGATCCGGGTGTCGGGGTCGGTGATCATCTCCCGCCAGTGCGCGATCCAGCCGGGGAGCCGGCCCAACGCGAACAGCACGGTGAACATCCGGGTCGGGAAGCCCATGGCCCGGTAGATGACGCCGGTGTAGTAGTCCACGTTCGGGTACAGCTTGCGCTCGACGAAGAAGTCGTCGGTCAGCGCGATCTCTTCGAGCGACTTGGCGATGTCCAGCAGCTCGTCGTCGCCGCCGATCTTGCCCAGGATCTTGTCGGCCTGCTCCTTGACGATGCGGGCGCGCGGATCGTAGTTCTTGTAGACGCGGTGCC